>CAVRDN010000082.1:0-157828 GCA_963719675.1 uncultured Alphaproteobacteria bacterium
GGATCCCGCCTCCACACACACACACACACCACCATCCCGATTCGCACTCCACCCCCCCCCCCTCCGATTCTACTACTCCCCGCCGCCACCCCCCCCCAGCCCCCCAGCCACCACCATGGCCACGCCCCCCCACCATCCTACTACTTCGTCCGCCGCCACCCCCACCTCCTCCTCCACCACTCCTCCCTACCCACACGCCACCACTCTCTCCCCACTACTATCCACTTTACCATCAGATCCATCCCCCTCCTCTCCCACCACGCTCTCCTCCCGTCGCCGCCTCCACTCGCCGAATCCGCTCCCACCCATCCAGTTTCCCGCCCCTCCACACCCCCCCCCCCGACCTCACACCGCCGCCACGCCTACCACTCCGCTGCATCACTCCTTCCCCCCGCCTCCCTCCTCACTCCTCCCCCCCCATCATCTTTCACCCTCCCCCTCCTCCGCCTCCTCCTCCATATCCTTCCCTCCTCCTCCCACCTCCACCCCCCCCCCCGCCCCCCCCCCCTTGCCCCCCTCATTCCTTACCTCTTACCCCCCCCCCCCCCCCCACCCATTCTCCTCTCCATCGATCCTCCCTCCGCCTCCATATTCGGCCCGGTGAGCGGGTTCCATCCCATCATGTTGATGTGGTCGCTCGACATGCACCAGCTCGCCAACATGCAGGTCTTGGGGATGAACGCCGCGCGCCGCATTCGTAAGCACCACCGCGCGTATGCCCAGCATGCCCAGCACGCGCATGGGGAACGTGACCTCAAGCGGCGAGTAGCCCTCATAAGAAGCGAACGCGCCCCTGCATGATGATGACCGGTGCGCCGCCGAGTTCGAACCCCATCTCGCAGGCCAACGCGCCGAGGATGCCGGTGGCGTTGCACGGCAGGTCGCGCTTACGAGCCAGCCCCGCCTCCGCCGCGACCTTCTGGATCAATCTCACATAAATCCCTTCAAACCCCGTCTCCTGGGCGATCTGGATCAACCGCGGCGTGCGCGGATCGATCGGTTTATGAAACGGATGCCCGATGCCCGGGATGATCGCTTTCGCGGCGGCGAATTTGGCGACGATCGAGCGCGCGATCGCGTCGAGGTCGGCTGAGGGATCCGGCTTCGGCATCGCCTCGGAGAGCATTTTCGCGCTGCCCTCCACGCTGCCCACGAACACGGTACCGAGACCGCTCAGGCCGGCGGCCACGGCGGCCTGCATCGCCTCCGGCGCGCCGAGATACGTCAGGCGCGCGACCATCGTGCTGGGCGTTAGCCCGTGCTCGACGAGCGTCACCAGCATGGCGTTGAACATCCGCGATTCGTTCGCTGTCGGTATCCGCGCGGTCAGTTCGAGGAACGCCATGTCGCCGAAACTGAGGTGACCCAGAATTTCATCCGGCAAACTACGGCCGAAGACGGTGATCAAGTCGGGCGAACTCCAGGCGATATCGGTGTGATAGGGTTTCACGGGAACTCTCCACTGTGTGTGCTCCGCACTGTGAACTCGGTCCGGCCGGATGTGAAACGCGCCGGACGAGGCGGTCTATGGTTCGGGCGCGCGTGCGGGTCTGATCGGCACCGCGATGAGGCTGCCAAGCAGCAGCGCCAGGCCCCCCACCGTCAGCGCGAGGGTAAAACTGCCGGTGGCGTCGCGGACCGCGCCGAAGAACCACGGCCCGACGGTGCCGCCGAGATTGCCAGCCCCATTGATCAGGCCAATGCCGACGCCGGCCACCGCCGGAGGCAGCACCTCCGCCGGCAGTGTCCAGAACGGCCCGAACCGGCCGAGAAACGAACCCACCGCCAGGCAGAGGAACAGCACCGTCGCGAACACCCCCATGACGCTGGAAAGCTGAGCGCAGAACAGGAACAATCCGGAGCAGGCGGTCGCCGCTATCATATGCCATTTGCGTTCGCGGGAGCGGTCGGAACTGCGCGCGACCAGGATCATCATCACGATCCCCAGCGCGTAAGGCAGCGCCGCGAGCATGCCCACCACGCCGATCGACAGCCCGGTTTCCTTCAACACCGTCGGCAGCCAGAAGCCCACGCCCCACTCGGCCATCAACGCCATGAAGTTATACAATGAGAGCAACAGCACCGCGGGATGCCACAGCGTGGCCAGCCAATGGCCGCGCACCGGTCCGGCCTCACGCGATTCCCGCTCCAGCGTCGCGAGCAGCCGCGCCTTTTCGTCGGGGTCCAGCCAGGTGACGTCGCGTGGGCTGTCGGCGATGGCCCACCACCAGACGAAACCCCACAACACCGCCGGCGCCGCCTCGACGACGAACATCATCCGCCAGGTGGAATGTGCCAGAATGAAGCCCGACAGCGGGTTGGCGATCACCGGCGCCACCGCCAGGCTGAGCAGGAAGACCGTGTTCGCCCGCGCCCGCTCTTCGCGGGTAAACCAGGCGCGGATCAGCACGATCGTGCAGGTCAGGACGCCTCCCTCGGCGATGCCGAGGGCGAAACGGTTGACGATCAGGTCCGTCTCGGTGGTCACGAACGCGGTCGACAGCGCCACGCCGCACCACAGCACCAACTGCAGCATGATGACGCGTTTGGCGCTCCAGACCCCGGCGAGCCGTCCCGCCGGGATCTGCGGGATGATATAGCCCCAGAAGAACAGACCGGTGGCGAAACCAATCGCGCTCGCCTTGAGTCCCAGATCCTGGCGCATCGCGGGGATCGCCATCGCGATGTTGGTGCGGTCGATGAATGACAGCACGTACATGACGAACGCCACGCCGAGGATCCGCGTCCATCGGCTCCGCGTTGGCCGCGTGAGATGCCTGATATCCATCGCCTGTTTCCTCCCGCGCCGTGCTTACCACCGATGCGGTGCGCCCGTCGTGGGGTGCACCGCGCGAGAGAATACCGCTGTTCGGTCCGCGTGCCGCGCGTCAGAGCGTCGCGCCGCCGTCGATCGCGACCTCGGAGCCGGTGATATAGCCGCTCTCGTCGGACAACAGGAACAGCACGAGACTGGCGACTTCCTCGGCGGTGCCCATGCGCTTCATCGGCACCAGTTGCAGCCGCCGGGCATTTTGTTCTGGGGTGCGAACATTCAGCATCTCGGTATCGATGGGCCCAGGATGAATGGAGTTGACGCGGATTTTTCGGGGGGCGAGATCGACGGCGGCGGCCTTGGTCATGCCGCGCAGCGCCCATTTGGTCGCGCTGTAGGCGATCGCTCCAGGGGAACCGCGCAGACCGGCGACCGAGGAGATGTTCACGATCGATCCGCCACCGGATTGTTCCATGAGAGGCACCACCGCCTTCATGCCAAGGAAGCAGCCGAGTTGGTTGATCCGCATATGCCGCTCGAACAGCGCCGCGTCGGTCTCCATCAAGGTGCGCGGCTGGTAGATGCCAGCGTTGTTCACCAGGCCGTGCAATCCGCCCAGAGCGGACGCCGCGGCGATTGCTTTGTCCCAGTCTGCCTCTTTGGTGACATCCTGCGGGACGAACACGGCGGCATCGCCGAGTTCCGACGCCAGTTTTCGTCCCTCGGCTTCCAGCACATCGCCGATGACGACGCGGGCGCCCTCGGCGACAAACAGCCGCGCTTCCGCCGCCCCCTGTCCGCGCGCGCCGCCACTGATCAGGATGATTTTTCCCTTGAGACGTTCCATGCGTTCCTCCCGTGTCATGCCCATGAAACACTACCCCCTGGACGCGGCCGCGTCACATTGTCGCGGAACGGGCATGTGGGTGTATTCCGTGCGCGGGCCATCGCATCCATCAGCAGCGCGATAACCTCTGGAGCCATGACCATGCGTGACGCCACCGACTTCAACGCTCTGTTCACGCCATTCACGCTGGCCGGCAAACGCCTGCGCAATCGGATCACTCACGCGTCGATGAGCCTGCTGGTCACGCCGGCGGGCCGCGTGACCGACCGGATGATCCAGTATCACGCCAATCGCGCCGCCGGTGGTGCCGCCATGACTGTCACCGAACCGCTCGGCATGATGCGTCACCAGGCCGGGTTGCCGCGCGTGCAGGTGTGGCGGCGCGATGACGCGGACGCGCTGAAACGTTTCGCCGAGGCGGTGGAGGGGCAGGATTGCCGGTTGCTCGGGCAAATTCAGGATGCCGGTCGCGGCCGGCATTATCCCGGACGCAACCCCGAGGCGATCGGTGCCTCCGCGTTGCCGGACGATCTGTCATGGACGGTGCCGCGCGCGCTGACCGCCGCGGAGATCCGTGGCCTGATCGAACAAATTGCCAATTCGGCCTCGCATCTGAAGGAGTGTGGGTTCTCCGGAGTGGAGATTTCCGCCGGTCATGGTCATTTGTTTCATCAGTTTCTTTCGCCACGATCCAACCGGCGCGATGACGCGTATGGCGGCGACTGGGACGGCCGCGTGCGCATTGTCGCGGAGATGGTCGCGGCTCTGCGCGCGGCGTGCGGCGCGGATTTCATCATCGGATTGAAGTTGCCTGGTGACGACGGATTACCGGGCGGCATTGGTCCGCATGAGGCCGGCATCATCGGCGATCTGCTGACTCGCGCGCGGAATGCCGATTACGTCTGTTTCGCGGGCGGCGCGCACGCGAACACCCTGGAGATGCACACGCCGGATCGGCACGGACCGCACATGCCCTACATGCCATTCATCAAAACGTTGCGGGAGCGTTTGAATGGCGTGCCGCTGATGGCGCTCGGCCGCATCACCGATCCGGCGGAGGCCGACGGCATTCTCGCCCGCGGCGAAGCCTCGCTGATCGCATTGGGCCGCCCGCTCGTCGCGGATCCGGCGTGGCCGCGCAAGGCGGCGGAGGGGCGCACGTGGGATATTCGCTATTGCCTGTCCTGCAACACCTGCTGGGGCGCGATCGTGATGATGCACGTGCCGATCGCCTGCGTGAACAACCCGCGCGTGAGCCGGCCGGACGAGGTCGATTTTGTTCCATCCCGCGTCGACGCGCCGAAGCGCGTGGTGGTGGTCGGCGGCGGCATCGCCGGCATGGAAGCCGCCTGGGTCGCCGCCGCGCGCGGCCATGACGTCACGGTGTTCGGCGCGTCCGATACAATCGGCGGCAAGGCCTGGTTGCGCGAGCAGTTGCCCGGCGGCGAGACGGTGTCGTCCATCTACGATTACCAGACGGTGGCGGCGCGGCGTGCCGGTGCGCGCTTCGTGCTGGGCCGCGCGGCGACCGCCGGGGATATCATCGCCGCCCGGCCGGATGTCGTGATCCTGGCAACGGGATCCTCCATGATCCCACCCGATTGGCTGCCCGCCGCCGTGCGCGCCGAGGGTTGGGTCGTCGATCTGCGCGCCGCGATGACCGAGGTGCTACGCCGTGACGCCAGGCAACCCGGCACCGCCGTGCTGTTCGACGCGGATCATACCGAGGGCACCTACGCCGCCGCGGAAGCGTTGCGTCTCCGTTTCGAACGAGTCGTGATCGTCACGCCACGCGACAGCATCGCCTCCGACGTGCAGATGGTCACGCGTCAGGGCATTCTGCGCCGAATGGCACAGCAGCATATCGAGATCGTCACGCTTTCGGAGCCGCGCTGGAGCGACGCCTGCGCCGACGGCCGGCTTGAGATCGTGAATGTCTACAACGGCGATGTTCGGACGATCGAGGATCTGGCTCTGCTGAGCTACGCGACGCCGCGCGTCCCCGACGATGCGCTGGCCGCGCCGCTGCGGGCCGCCGGGTTGACCGTCGTGACCGTCGGCGACGCGCATGCGCCACAAGAGATGCTGTTCGCCACCGCCAGCGGACACGCGGCGGGGGAGGCGGTGTGACGGCCGGAACCAGAATCTACTGGCGTGGCGCGAATTCGTTCTGACCCGACATGGCCGGGCTCGACCCGGCCATGACGGACGCAGAACCAAAAGCGCTCTAATCGGCGACCAGGTTGGGGGTCGGCTCCAGCGGCAAGCCTTTGTGTCCGGTCAACGCCTCGCCTTGCGCCGACATCTCGTAGGCCCGCTGCTTCATCGCCGGCAGCACCGAGGCGACCTTGTCCAGGTCCACATCGGCCGCGATTCCCGGATAACCGGCGCGCTCGATCATGGCGGCCAGCTTGCGGTTTTCGAGTTGCTCGAAGACCCAGTCCAACGGGTTCTCGACCAACGTCATATCCCAGTAGATACGGTGGTTCTTGTTGCGCGGACCGTAATGGTAGTGCGCACCGTCCCAGAAACAGTCGAACGCCAGCAATTCGGTTTCTTCGACGTACGACTTGCGCGTGGACCCGCCGACGTCGCCGAGGACGTGGATCGCCAGGCCGCCGTCGCCCACCGGCAACCGGCGCATCTCGAGACCGAAACGAATGGCCCCGGCATCGAACACGTCCGTGCCCCGGTTGTGCTTCACCGTGTTCCGCCGCGACGCGAACGTCGTTCTGGCGCAGGCCTCAACGTCAGGCAGTACGCGCCGCACCGAAGCGAGGTCAGTGGCCGCGGCGATCTTCGGATAGCCGGCGCGGTCGAGCATCTTCGGCAGGCTCTTCCCGAGCGTTTTGATGGTCCAGCCTATGGGATTGCCGTCGGTTGTCGGATCCATCCGGTAGAGCTGGCCCATCCCGCCGGTGGCACGGTCGGCGCCGCCCAGCATCATCGGGGCGGCGATCCTGAGGTCGGGATTTTCGGGTCCGTAGATGTAACTTCTCTCGATATCGAAGCAGTTGAACCGCAGCAGCGCGGTTTCCTTACGATCGACATCCGCCGCCACGTCAATCGAAACCCCCTGGTCCGCGTGATCCTGAACGTTGCCGTCCCACAGCTCATGCCTGACGACGAACGTCAGGGGATCCGCCGTGAATCGTGTCCCTTGCGAGTGTGACATGGTTGGATGCTCCTTTCCGGGTGTCGCATGCCGCGCACCGGCAACACCTTTCCTGTTGGGCACACCGCGTCGCGGAACGCGGCGGGCGCGATCGACCTGCCGCGATCTTGAGCGTCCGAACGCATCCGTCTTTGATCTGGATCAAACGCGAGGCGCGCCGCGGACGTTTGATGCAGGTCAATGCGGTGCCGTCGTGAACCCCGAGGCTGGCCAATGCGTTTGGCTCGCGATCAATCGCATGATCGAGCCATCGCGGAACCTGTCACCGGAGGTTCACGAGATGGACTTTCCTGATAAGCCACCGGCTTCACCTCGGATCGCGTGGCGTGTCATCGTCGCCGCGACCCACCTCTCGAAAAGGCCCCTCGCATGAGCGCCGTGCTCGAACACACGCCGACCTTCGCCAACACCGCTGCCGACCCGGTGGCCGAGGCGCGCGCCATCGCGCCGCTGCTGCGCGACGAGGCCGCGAAGATCGAGGCCAAGGGCCAGTTGACCCCGACCGTGGTGGACGCGTTGCACGCGCGCGGACTCTACCGCACGCTGTTGCCGCGCCAGTTGAACGGCTACGAAGTCGGGATCGATACCTTCGTGAAGATCATGGAGGTGCTGGCCGCGGCGGACGCCTCCACCGCCTGGTGCGTCGGTCAGGCGAGCGGGTGTTCCATGGCGGCGGGCTATGTCGAGCCGGCGATCGCGCGGGAGATCTGGGGCGACGATCCGCGCGGCGTGCTGGCCTGGGGTTTCCAGGTCGAAGGTCGCGCCAAGGTCGTCCCGGGCGGCTATTTGGTCAGCGGCAAGTGGGCGTTCGGCAGCGGCGGCCATCATGCCACGTGGATGGGCGCGCACTGCCATGTCGAACTGCCCGACGGCTCACTGCTGAAGAACGCCGACGGCAACCCGATCGAGCGCACCATGCTGTTTCGCCAGGAGCAGTTGACCTGGTTCAGCACCTGGGATGTCGTCGGCCTGCGCGGCACCGGCAGCGACACCTATACGATCAGCGAAGTTTTCGTGCCGGAGGCTTACACGGTTCGCCGCGATGTCGCCGAGGAACGCCGCATCGACGAGCCGTTCTACCAGTTCTCCACCACGAGCGCGTATTCCTGCGGCTTCGCCGGGGTCTCGCTGGGGATCGCCCGAGGCATGCTCGATGCGCTGAAGGACCTGGCGCAAACCAAGAAGCCGTCGCACACGGCGCGCACGCTGCGCGACAGTCCCGTGATGCACCATCTGGTCGCGGAGAATGAAGCGATACTGCGCTCGGCCCGCGCCTTCGTGCTGGAGGCGATTCGTGACGGCGAAGACTGCATTCGCCGTGAGGGCGCGTTGAACCTGGAGGCCAAAGTCATGATGCGCCTCGCTTCGACCACCGCCATCCAGCGTGCCAAACAGGTCGCGGAGTTCGCGTATCACGAAGCCGGCGCCACCGCGATTTTCGCCAGCAACGCGTTCGAGCGGAAGATGCGCGACATTCACGCATCAGCCCAGCAGGTGCAGGGCCGTACGGGTCACATCGAGAGCTGCGGCCAATATTTTCTGGGCCTGAACCCCACCGCGCGCTTCATTTAGTATTTCCCGGAGATCCAGAAGATCAGGCGGGAGTGAAGGCGCGTCGCGTTGCGCTGAACTGTTGTGCGCTTGCCGCGACGCGGAAGCGGGAAGCGTCCGTCTCATGCCTCATCCATCCCGGGCGCTCGTGGAGATCTTACCCGATTTTCGGCGCCGGGCGCGCGCGGTGCCCCTCGTGGCATATCGGAGCAATTTGTCGCGCCGGGTCCGCGCGTTCATGAAATGGATCGAAGATGTGCTGAAGCCGTATCTGGAATAGCGGGCTGCGCCCGGCGCTCGGAAATCAACGTATTGAGGTCATGGCTGCCGGTCGGCGGCCCGGCGATCCAACTGAATGAAGGCGCGGCCAGCCTGATGGCGGCGCACCATTGCGGTGTCGCGCCGCCAGACCTAAGTCAGTCGGGCGCGGAGCCAGGACGATGGGTTTTGTCTTTCAACAACAGGCGGCCATACGATGCTGATCGCGGGCGACATCGGCGGCACGACAACGCGGCTCGCTCTGGTCTCGCCCGAACGGGGGCCGCGCGATTTCGTGGCCGAGAAAGAATACCCCAGCGGCGAATACCAGGGGCTTCAACCGATCGTCGAGGCATTCCTGGCCGAGCATCGCGGCACCGCCACCGCGGCCTGCTTCGATGTGGCCGGGCCGGTGATCGACGGCCGCGCCCATCTCACCAACCTGCCGTGGGACCTGGAGGAAGCCGGTCTGCGCCGCGGCCTCAATCTGCCGTCGGTCACGCTGCTGAACGATCTGCGCGCCGTCGCGCACGCGGTGCCACATCTGAAGCCCGACGATCTCGTGCAAATCAATGCCGGCAAGGCCGTTGAACACGCTCCCATTGCCGTCTTCGCCCCCGGCACCGGACTGGGTGAGGCGTTCCTGATCTGGAGCGGCACGGAGTATATCGCCTGCGCCTCGGAAGGCGGCCACGGCGATTTCGCGCCAACCAACGAACTCCAGGCCGGGCTCTGGGCCTTCCTGAACGAACGCTTCGGGCACGTCGCGTACCAACGGGTCTGCGCCGGTTCGGGGTTGCCGAACGTCTACGATTACCTGCGCGCCCGTGAGCCCGCGTCTGAAAGCGCCGCCTTCGCCGGGGTTTTGCGCACCGCGCACGACCGCACGCCGGAAATCGTGGAGGCGGGCCTGAGCGACCCGGCCGGCAACCCTCTGGCGGTCGCGACGCTTCGCGTGGTCATCGACGTATGGGGCGCCGAGGCGGCCAATCTCGCGCTCAGGGTCGTTGCGACCGGCGGGGTCTATTTGGGCGGTGGCATGCCGCCACGGCTGTTGCCCCTGCTGCGCGATGGTGCGTTCATGCGAGCCTTCACCGCCAAGGGCCGCTTCGACAGCCTGCTCGGCGCGGTTCCGGTCCACGTCATAACCGTCAACGCGGCGTTGCTCGGAGCCGCCATATACGGTTTGGCGCGAGCGGCGCCGGAGCGGACGGGACCGGAGCAGGCGAGATCGGAGCAGGCGTCACGGAACTGAACCAGGCCGCCGGATTTAACCGTTCGAGACTGACCCGCGAGGAAACCAGGATGCCCGTGATCGACCCGTTATCCATCTCGCGCGAGGCGGTCCTGCCTGGCGGCGCGGCGCGGCGGGTCATCCCGAGGGACGCGCGCTGATGGCGGCCGCATCCGACGCGATCGTGTTTTTCGGCGCCACCGGCGATCTGGCGTATGAGCAGATCTTCCCCTCCCTGCTCGGACTGGTGCGCGACGAAGGTCTCGACGTGCCGATTATCGGCGTCGCCAAGGCCGGCTGGGGTCTCGACCAGTTGAAGCAGCGGGCGAAGGAAAGTCTCGCCCATCACGGCGCGGCCGATCCGGCGGCCGAGGAGAAGTTGCTGTCGCTGTTGCGGTATGTCGATGGCGATTATGCCGATCCGGCGACCTTCACGAATTTGGATCGCGAACTCGGCGACGCCAAACGGCCGTTGAATTATCTCGCGGTGCCGCCCAGTACGTTCGGCATCGTGGCGGCGGGGATCGCGCGGTCCGCCTCCGCCAAAGACGCGCGGCTGGTGATCGAGAAGCCCTTTGGCCACGATCGCGGGTCGGCCAAAGAGCTGAACGCGATGTTGCGGCGGAATTTTCCCGAAGAGAACATCTTTCGCATCGACCACTTTCTGGGCAAGGAGCCGGTGCAGAACCTGCTTTATACCCGCTTCGCCAATCCGATGTTCGAGCCGATCTGGAATCGCGACCATGTGCGCGGGATCCAGATCACCATGGCGGAGGACTTCGGCGTGAAGGATCGCGCCGCGTTTTACGACGCCACCGGCGCGAATCGCGACGTGCTGCAGAACCATCTGTTGCAGGTCCTGGCGCATCTTTGCATGGATCCGCCAACCGGCGAGGAGAGCGAGGCGCTCCGTGACCAGAAGGCGAGCCTTTTGAAAGCCGTGCGGCCGATCGTGCCGATGGACGTCGTGCGCGGCCAATACCTCGGCTACCGCGACGTGCCCGGAGTGCGGGTCGGTTCCACTGTCGAGACTTATATCGCGGCGCGGCTGTACATCGAAAGCTGGCGGTGGGAAGGCGTGCCGATCTACATCCGCGCCGGCAAGAACCTGCCGGTCACCGCCACCGAGGTCACGGTCGAATTCCGTCGCCCGCCACGCGAGACGTTCGGCGAACTGGTGCCGTGCGGCTCGGCCCACATGCGCTTCCGGCTCGGTCCCGACATGGCCATCGGTCTGGGCCTGCGGGTGAAACAGCCAGGCGAGCGGATGGTCGGCGACGACATGGAACTGGAACTGACCGCGCGGGCCGCCGCCTACCGGCCGCCCTACCAGCGGCTGCTCGGCGATGCGATGCACGGCGTCGGCGTGCTGTTCGGGCGCGAGGATATCGTGGACGCGCAATGGCGCATCGTGCAGCCGATCCTCGACGACGTGACGCCGCTTTACATGTATCCGTCGGGAAGCTGGGGACCCGACGAAGCGACGCGGCTGATTGGCGGCGATGGACCGTGGCGCGATCCGCGCGTGACCAAGGCCGAAACGAAGTCGCCGTCGTAATGAAGAGGTGCGCGACATGACCGCCATGGCGGATACGGTCTTTCTGTTCGACGTGGACAACACGTTGTTGGACAACGATCGGGTGCAGGCGGATCTTGGCGTGCACCTGACCAAGTACTATGGCGAATCAACCTGCGAGCGCTTCTGGGAGATCTTCGAGAGGCTGCGCGCGGAACTCGGTTACGCCGACTACCTGGGCGCGCTGGAGCGTTACCGGATCGAGGCGATGCACGATCCGACGCTGTTGCGCATGGCCAACTGGCTGGTGGATTATCCATTCCACGAACGGCTGTATCAGCACGCGATCGCCGTGGTCAAAAAGGCCCGCGGTGCGGGCGTCGCGGTCATCCTGTCGGATGGCGACGCCGTGTTCCAACCGAGGAAGGTGGAACGGTCCGGGCTGTGGTCGGAGTTCGGTGACAACGTGTTGATCTACGTGCACAAGGAACAGGAACTGACGGACGTGGAGCGTCACTTTCCCGCCCGCCACTATGTCATGATCGACGACAAACTGCGCATCCTGGACGCGATCAAGCGCATCTGGGGAGACCGGGTCACGACGGTGTTCCCACGCCAGGGACATTACGCGACCGACCCCGCCATCCTGGCGGAATTCCCCCCGGCCGACGTTACGGTAGAACATATCGGAGATTTGCTGGAGCACGACTTCGCGGCTCTGGCCAGACGATAAAGGAACGCAACCATGGCCTCCAATGCACCCAAACTGTTGAACCAACTCGGCCAGAGCCTGTGGCTCGACAACATCACCCGCGACCTGCTCGATAGCGGCACGTTGAAGCGTTACATCGATGAATTTTCGGTGACCGGCCTGACGTCCAATCCGACGATCTTCGATAACGCGATCTCACGCAGTTCGTGGTACGACGCGGAGATCCGCCGGCAACTGGAGTCGGGCGCGACGGGGGAGGCGTTGTTCTTCCACCTCGCCATCCAGGATCTCAGCCGGGCGGCGGATTTGTTTCGGCCGGTTTATGAGCGCACCGGCACCGTGGACGGTTTCGTTTCGCTGGAGGTCGCGCCGCTGCTGGCGTACGACACCAAGGCGACGGTGGCACAGGCCAAGGCGCTGCACGCCCAGGCGAACCGGCCGAATTTGTTCATCAAGATCCCCGGCACGACCGAGGGCCTGCCGGCGATCGAGGAAGCCATCTTCGCCGGTGTCCCCATCAACGTGACGCTGCTGTTCTCCACCGATCAGTACAAGGCCGCCGCCGATGCCTACATGAAAGGCCTGGAACGCCGCGTGGCGGCCGGCCTGTCGGCGGACGTGCGCTCGGTGGCCTCGCTGTTCGTCAGCCGCTGGGATGTCGCGGTCAGCGCCAAGGTGCCGGCGGAGTTGCGCAACACGCTCGGCA
Source organism: uncultured Alphaproteobacteria bacterium (assembly GCA_963719675.1). Taxonomy (GTDB): domain Bacteria; phylum Pseudomonadota; class Alphaproteobacteria; order Acetobacterales; family Acetobacteraceae; genus Rhodopila. The sequence goes on from CAVRDN010000082.1 coordinate 12,773, forward strand.
TGGCGGTCAGCAGGCAGGCCTATGCCGCCTATCGCACGATCCTGGAGAGCGACCGGTTTCAGCGGCTGGCGAATGTCGGCGCGCGGGCACAACGGTTCTTGTTCGCCAGCACCGGCACCAAGGACAAGGCCGCGTCGGACACGCTGTATATCGCCGGCCTCGCCGCGCCCAACACGGTGAACACCATGCCGGAGGAAACCCTGCTGGCCTTCGCGGACCATGGTCAGGTCGCGGACGCTTTGGCGCGCGACGGCGGCGACGCGGAAGCGGTGATCGCCGCTCACGTCAAGGCGGGCATCGACCTCACGGCGCTCGCCGCGCAGTTGCAATCCGATGGCGCCAAGAGCTTCGTGAAGTCGTGGAACGAGTTGCTGGGCGGGCTCACCGCCAAGAGCAAGGCGCTGACCTGAACCCGGGAGAATGACGATGACCGCGCTCACCGCCTCGTCCTCCTGGCAAGCTCTGACGGCGCATTTCGCGCGGATCAAGGATCAGCGTCTGCGTGATTTATTCGCCGCCGACCCGGGGCGGGCGGAGCGGTTTTCCGCCGAGGCCGCGGGTCTGTTCCTCGATTATTCCAAGAACCGAATCACCGACGAGACGATCCGGCTGCTGCTGCGGCTGGCGGAGGAGCGCGGTGTCGCGAAACGGCGGGATGCGATGTTCGCCGGCGAAACGATCAACACCACGGAGCGCCGCGCCGTGTTGCACGTAGCCCTGCGCGCGCCGCGTGGCGCTCGCATCGAGGTCGATGGTGCCGACGTCGTGCCCGATGTCCACAAGGTGCTGGACGCGATGGCGGCCTTCGCCACGCGCGTGCGCAATGGCGAGTTCACAGGCCATACCGGCAAGCGGATCCGCAACGTCGTCAACATCGGCATTGGCGGCTCCTATCTGGGTCCCGAGATGGCCTACCGCGCGCTGCGTCCATTCAGCGCCCGCGCGATGACGTTCCGCTTCGTCGCCAACGTCGATGGCGCCGACTTCAATGAAGCCACGCAGGATCTTGACGCGGCGGAGACGCTGTTCATCATCTCCTCGAAAACCTTCACCACCCTCGAAACGATGACCAACGCCGCCACCGCGCGGGCCTGGGCTGTCGAGAAGCTGGGGTCCGACAAGGCAGTGGCAAAACATTTCGCTGCCGTATCTACCAATATCGCGGGCGTGACGAAATTCGGCATCGACCCGGCGAATACGTTCGGCTTCTGGGACTGGGTCGGCGGCCGTTACTCGATGGACAGCGCGATCGGCCTGTCTACGATGATCGCGATCGGACCGGACAATTTCCGCGCCATGCTGGGCGGATTCCATGCGATGGACGAGCATTTCCGCACCGCGCCGGCCGACCGCAACCTGCCGCTGCTGCTTGGGCTGCTGACCGTCTGGTACAACAACTTTTTTGGCGCGCAGACCATCGGCATCATGCCTTATGCGGCGCATCTCGCGCGGTTTCCCGCCTACCTCCAGCAATTGCAGATGGAGAGCAACGGCAAGCACGTCGATCTGGACGGGCATGTCGTCGATTACCAGACCGGTCCGATCATCTGGGGCGAACCCGGCACCGACGGTCAGCACTCATTCTTTCAGTTGCTGCACCAGGGGACGAAGTTGGTTCCGTGCGATCTGATCGGCTTTTGCCAGCCGTTGAGCCCATTCACCGAGCATCACGATCTGCTGATGGCCAATCTGTTCGCCCAGGCGGAGGCCCTGGCATTTGGTAAGACGGCGGAGGAGTTGAAGGCGGAGGGTTCGCCCGATTTCCAGACGCCGTTTCGCGTCACCGAGGGCAACCGTCCGACCAACATGATCCTCGCGCAACGGCTGGATCCCGCGACTTTGGGCGCTCTTGTAGCGCTGTATGAGCATAGTGTTTTCACCCAGGGCGCGATCTGGGCGATCGACAGTTTCGACCAATGGGGCGTTGAACTCGGCAAGGCGCTGGCCAGCCGGATCATTCCCGAACTGCACCGAGGTGCCGAGCCAAAGCTCGCGCACGACGCGTCCACCAACGCGCTGATCGGTCGGTACCGCCGGCTTCGTGGGTGAGGCCTACGGGTTCTGATCCCAGTCCGGGTCGGTGCTTGGGATCAGCGGGTTGTCCGGTGAAACCAGCAGTCCCTTGCCGGGGATGAAGTTTACCTCCAGCCGGATGCCGTCGGGATCTTCGAAGACGAAGAAGTAGTAGCCCGGCGCGAAGTCTCCCTCCAGCGGGCCGCGATCGATATACGCACCCATCTCGCGCAGTTTGGCCGCCGCCGCGTCGACGTCTTCGCGGGAGCGCGCGCGCAGGCAAAGATGATGCATGCCGACCCGGTTCGGGACGAAGCGCTCGTTCTCATGTTCCGGCGCGCAACGCTGGATGCCGATCGCGGTGCGGCCGCCCACGTGGTACAGGAAGTTGTTGCCGTCATAGACTTTCGTCATGCCGAGGAACGGCAGCAACTCGGCATAGAAGGCGCGCGCCTTTTCCCACTGACTGACGGTCAGAATCACGTGTGCCATGCCATTCACTTCGATCATGAAACGTCTACCTCTCTTCGTCCAGGGACGAACCATCCGCGGGTCGCCATCCGTCACGACATTCCGTATTCTCGCACGAAACCGGCAGAGGAACCCAGCCACGATGACCGAACCCACGATGGGCCAGCCAACCGGGGGCCAACCCACCGGGCCGCTGAAGGGCTATCGCATTCTCGACCTGACCACCGTGCTGTTCGGCCCGTTCGGCACCCAGACATTGGGCGACTGGGGCGCCGAGATCATCAAGATCGAAACGCTGACCGGCGACACCTGGCGCAATTCCGGCCAGTTCCGCAACCGCGGCATGAGCGGCCAGTTCATGGCGGCGAATCGTAACAAACGCAGTCTGGCGCTGGATCTGAAGCATCCCGACGGCAAGGCGGTGCTGCGGCGGCTGATCCCGACCGCGGACGCGCTGGTCAGCAACATCAGGCCGGCGGGCCTGGCGCGACTCGGCTTCAGTTACGACGTTTGCCAGGAACTCAATCCGAAGCTGGTCTACGCGGTGGCCACGGGGTTCGGTCAGGACGGGCCCTGGCGCGCGCGGCCGGCGTTCGACGAGATCATCCAGGCGGCCTCCGGCTTCGCGTCCGCCATGGGCACGGATGAGGAGCCCGCGTTCGTCCCCAGCCTGATCGGCGACAAATTGTGCGGGATGGCGCTGACATCCGCCGTGACCGCCGCGTTGTTGCACCGGGAGCGCACCGGCGCGGGTCAGATGGTCGAAGTGCCGATGCTGGAAACGCTCGCCGCGTTCAACAGTATCGAGATGTTCGGCGGCTATGCCTTCGTCCCACCCATCGGTCCGTCGGGCTATAAGCGCATGAAAGCCCGCAGGCCGGTGCGCACCAAGGATGGTTGGCTGACGATGCTGCCCTACTCCGGCGACAACTGGTGCGCGTTTTTCGAAGCCGTTGGACATCCGGAATGCATCGAGGAGTTTTCGGTGCGCGATCCGGTGCTGCGCGCCCGCAACATCGACCAAATTTACGATCGGATGCGTGAGATCGCGCCCACCCGCACCACGGCGGAATGGGAGGAATTGCTGCTACGGCTCGACGTGCCGCACACCTCGTTCACGAAGCTGACCGAGGTCGCCGAACAGCCGCACTTAAAAGCCGTGAGCATGTTCCCGGAACTGGATCATCCCACCGAGGGCAAGATCCGTCAGGCACGTCCTCCCGCGCGGTTTTCCGAGAGCCCGGCGGGGATTTATCGGATGCCGCCACGTTTGGGCGAGCACACGCGGGAGGTGCTGCGCGAGGTGGGCTACACGCCGTCGGAGATCGATGGCCTGATCGAGAAGAAAGCCATCGGGGCGGCGTAAGGGTTCAGGCTTTGCGCACGAACTTGTCCACGCTCCGGTCCACGGTCAGTCCGGCGTAGATGTCGCCGCGCGAGTCCACGCCGACACCGTGCACATGCCGGCTCTCCATCTTGGCCAGCACGTTGCCGTTCGCATCGCGCACGGTGACGTAAGCGGGATTGCCACCGTCTTCCTGCTCGGCGATGACGAAGGTGCCGTCCTTGGCGCGACTGATGTCGTTCGGCCCACCCATGCCGGTCCACATGCCGAGGAACGCGCCGTCGGGCGAGAAGATCTGGATGCGCTTGTTCGCGCGGTCGGCGACGTAGAGTTTGCCGTCCTGATCGAACGCGATGCTATGGGGCAGGTGGAACTGGCCCTGTTCCTTGCCCGGCGTGCCCCATGACGTGATCAACTTTCCGTCACCGGTGAATCGATGCACGCGGGCGTTGCGGTAGCCGTCGGTCACGTAAATGTCGCCGTTCGGGTGCCTGATCATTTCGGTGGGATGATTGAACGGTCCCGCCGCGCGCTCCGCCAGCCAGGGCGATCCGGTGCAGCCGGTGTCGGAGTGCACGCCGGGCGTGCCAAGCGTCAGCAGGACTTTGCCATCCAGCGTGAACGACTTCGCCACCGAGTCCGATCGGTCGGTGGTGTAGACGACGTCGTCGATGATCTTCAGGCCGTGCGGGTCCCGGACCTCACCGGTGCCCCAGGCGCCGATGTAGGTTCCATCGCGGTCGAAGATGACGACCGGTGGATCCTTGCGTTGAAAGACATAGACGCGATCCCGTGAGTCGGTCGCCACGCGGCTGACGAGACCGAATCTTTCCCCGTTGGGGAGTTTGCAGAAATCGCGGATCAGTTCGTACGTGTAATCGCCGGTGCCAGGTTGGGCCATTGGTGTTTTCCTCCCGAGGGGATGGTGAGCAAGGCGCTCCCTGGAATACCACAACGCGCCGCGATGATCGAACCGGTGGGGCTGGCGAATGATGAACCTCCCGTACGGAAGCCGGCGGCTTCCGTACGGGCGCGCGGATCATTCGAAGTTGAAGTGCTTCTCGATGTCCTGTTTCACCGCGGTCAGGTGCAGATAGTATTGGTGGAAGCCACCGTTGTAATTGCCGTCCTGCCGCCGGTTCGACTCGCCCTCGAAATTATAATAGCCGGGCGTGCATTCACGGTTCCGGTTGGTCTTGCCGCGGTGGCGGATCACCTCATCCACCCACCACTGCTCGGTCTCCGGCTTCGCGTCGATCGTGCTGTAGCCGTTGTCGCGCACGTACTTGATGCACTCGGCGATGTGCGCGCCTTGCGTGCGCAGCATGAACGTCAGGTTGAACTGGAACGACGCCTGATAGCCGCCCATGATGAACAGATTAGGATAGCCCGATGAGTGGATGCCGAACACCGTCCGCATGCCCTCAGCGTATTTCTCGTTCAGTTCCAGCCCGTTCTCGCCGCGGATGTCGTTATAAATGCCGGTCACCTGCACTTCGAAACCCGTCGCGTAAATCAGCACATCGACCGGATATTCCCGCCCCTCGAACACTGGGCCGTTCTCGGAGATCTCGGTGATGCCTTTGCCGTTGGTGTCCACCAGATGCACGTTGGGCAGGTTGAAGGCCGGCAAATACTCATCGTCGTAACAGGGACGTTTGCAACGGTGCATGTACCACGGCTTCAATGCCTCGGCGGTGGCCTTGTCCTTCACGATCTCATCGACCCGCGCGTGGATGCGCATCTGGTGCTCGATGTTCTGGTTTTCCTGGCGCCGGATTTTTTCCTCCCGCGGCAGGTTGGCGAGGTCGATCTTCTGTTGCTCGGTCAGTACCGGGCCGCGCATGTGCTTCGCGAGCCGTTCCTCCTGCCATCCCGGCTTCAGCGCCGCCGCCCATTCCGGATCGGTCGGAATGTCGTCGCGAATGTCGATCGCCGACGGCGTCCGCTGGAAGACATACAATTCCTTCGCCGCTTTCCCGAGCCGCGGAATGATCTGAACGGCCGAGGCACCGGTGCCGATGATGCCGACGACCTTGTCCTTGAGGCCGGAGAGATCGGGCTTCGTGTATTCGTAGTCGAAACGTGACGAATGGAAGGAATGCCCTTTGAACTTTTGCATGCCCTCGATTTTCGACAGCTTCGGCTTCGACAGTGTGCCGTTGGCGCAAATCACGAACCGCGCCGACATCGTGTCGCCCCTGTCCGTGCCGATGCGCCACAGCTTCGCCTTCGGATCCCAGACGGTGGATGTGACCGTGGTCTGGAACACCGCCAGATCGTACAGGTCGTAACGGCGCGCGATCGCCTGGCAATGCGCGAAGATCTCCGGCCCTTTGGCGAAATAGCTGCCGGGCACATAGTTCATCTCATCGAGCAGTGGCAGGTAATCGTAAGCCGACACGTCGCAGGCCGCGCCGGGGTAGCGGTTCCAGTACCAGGTGCCCCCGACGTCGCCGCCGCGCTCGACGATCCGGATGCTCTCGACGCCGCGTTCCCGCAGTCGCGCCGCCGTCAGCAACGCGGAGAAGCCACCACCGATGAACAGGCATTCGACAGTGTCGTCGATCGGCTCCCGGGCTTCGACCGTTTCGACGTACGGATCGATCTCGTATTTCGCCAGATCGCCGGTCAGTTCGGAGGTGTATTGCGCCCTGCCGTCCGGCCGGTAGCTCAGCCGTAGATCGCGCGCCTCGGCGAATTTCCGTTTGATCTCGTCATAATAGTCCTGCGGCTTTTCGGTCGGCCGCAATGGATCGAATACGACTCGGACCGCGGCGGCATTCGGATTTTGCACCCGTCCTTGCGGCTTTTGTTTCGTCTCGGACATACGACACTTCCCATCGTGTTTCGTTCTAGGTTAACGCCTTCCGCGGCTCTTCTCAACCGGCTCAGTCCGGGGACGAAGGCGACCGCAGCACCGCGATCGCGCCGACGATCGCCACCGACAGCACGACCAGGATGGTCGAGATCGCCGCGATGGTCGGCTCGATCTGATCGCGCAACGCACTGAACATCTTGCGCGGCAAAGTGGCCATTTCGCCGCCGGAGATAAAGAACGCCACGATCACCTCGTCGAACGAGGAGATGAATGCCAGCAACGCGCCAGACAGCACCGACACCCTGATCTGCGGCAACGTGATCGAGCGAAACGCCCGGGGCCAACTGGCGCCCAGGCTGCGGGCGACACGCTCTTGCGCCATGTCGTAGCCGCGCAGGCCGGCGGCGACGCTCAGCACGACGAAGGGAAGCGCCAGCATCGTGTGCGCCAGCACCAGCCCGGTCAACGTGTTGTTCAGTCCGAGCAAGGCGTAAAGGTAGAGAGTCCGATCGCGGTCAGGATCACCGGCACCAGCAATGGCGCCAACACCAACAAACGCAGCACGCCGGCCAGGCGGAAGCCGCCGACGTGCAGTCCGTACGCCGCCGCGGTGCCGATCGGCGTCGCCGCCAGCGTGGTCAGCACCGCCACCTTGACGCTCATCCACGCCGCGTCGCGCCACTCCAGCGAACCCAGCAGGATGCGATACCAGCGCAACGACCAGACGCGCGGCGGAAACTCCAGCAGGGACGAGTCCGAAAACGAAATCGGGATGACGATCAGGACCGGCAGCACGAGGAAAGCGATGATCAGTACACCCAGCACGAACAGCCACAGGCGGCCGCGGGTGGGGACGTGGTCCTCGGTCATGGCCCGCCGTGCCCGGTCAGTCGGCGCAGCGGCGCCACGCGCGAGACAGCCCACAACAGCGCGATGGTGACTACGAACAGCACGACGCCGAGCGAGCTTGCCGCGCCCCAGTCGAAATAGGTCGCCACGTTCTGCTGGATTTTCATCGAGATCGTGGTGATTCGCCCGCCGCCGAGGAATTGCGGCGCCACGTAAAACCCAAGGCAGATCACGAACACCATGACCGTGCCGGCGCTGAGGCCGGGCATCGAGAGTGGCAGATAGACTCGCCAGAACGCTGAGGTCGGAGTGGCGCCCAGGCTCGCGGCGGCGCGCACGTAGTCGCGATCGATCGTGCGCATGTTGGCGTACAGCGGCAGCACGAGGAACGGGATCATGACGTGCAGCATGCCGATGACGGTGCCGGTGAAATTGTACACCAGGGCCAGCGGCGCATCGATCACGCCCCAACGCAACAGTAACGAATTGACCACGCCATGCCGCTGCAGCAGTACCAGCCATGCGTAGGTGCGCACCAGCAACGCGGTCCAGAACGGCATCAGCACCAATGTCAGACAGATGCCAGCGGCACGTGGCGGCAACTTCACGATCATGTAGCTCAGCGGATAGCCGAGAAGCACCGTGAGAGCGGTCACCAGCAGGCTCAGTTCGAACGTCGTGCGGAACACCGCGGCGTACGCGGGCTCCACCACCATGCGTTGATAGTTCTCCAGCGTGTAGCCATTGGGTCCGACCACCGACAGCCAGAACAGCCACCCAACCGGCAGGAACAGCAGCACGAGCAGGACCAGGAACGACGGTACCGTCAGACCGGCGAGGACGATTCGTTCGCGCCGCGCATCGACGCGCAACCCGACCTCGTTCAGTCGTTCCTGGATCGTCACGGTGCCGGCACCAGCAGCGTGTCGGCGGGATCGAGCGCCAGACGCACGCGCTCTCCGGCGGAAGGCCACGCGGCGACATGGCCGGCGCGGGTAAACTCGCGCAGCGTTACGTCCTCGCCGTCGGCCAGGCGCAGATCGATACGAACCGAGTCGCCCTGGTAGACGACCTCGGTCACCTCGGCCTCGAAGACGTTGGAGCCGGGGACGATCTCGCCAAGCGTCAGTTTCTCCGCGCGCAGCACCAACTGGTACGCGCCGTCGGGTGGCATGGTGGCGGGCGTGACCGGTTGGTCTCGCCAGCGCGCCACGCGATCGGCGACCGTCACCGCCAGAAACGTGCTGTCTCCGATGAAGTCGGCGACGAAATGGCTGGTGGGCGCTTCGTACAATCGTTGCGGCGTGTCGATCTGCGCGATGCGCCCGTGATTGATGACCGCGACACGGTCCGACAGGGTCAGCGCCTCGCGCTGATCGTGCGTGACATAGATCACCGTGGTGCCGAGACGGCGATGCAGATGCCGCAACTCGATCTGCATCTGCTCGCGCAGCTTTTTATCCAGCGCGGACAAAGGTTCGTCCATCAGCAGGATGCCAGGCTCGAACACGATCGCTCGCGCGAAGGCAACGCGCTGCCGTTGCCCGCCGGAAAGTTCATGGATCCGCCGCCCACCGAACGCACCCAACTGAACGAGGTCGAGCGCGGCGCGCACACGGGTCTCGCGCTCGGTGGATTTGACGCCGCGCAGCACCAGCGGAAACGCGACATTCGCCGCGACATCCATGTGCGGGAACAACGCGTAGGACTGGAACACCACGCCGAGGTTTCGCTTATGCGGCGGCGTGCGCACCATCTCCACGCCACCGAAACGAATGCTGCCGGCGTCCGGCCGGGTGAAGCCGGCGAGGATCATCAGCAGCGTCGTTTTGCCCGATCCCGAAGGGCCGAGCAGCGTCAGGAACTCCCCCTGCGCGACGTCCAGATCGACGCCGTCCAACGCCACCATCGAACCGTAGCGGCGCTCCAGACCACGCACCGCGATGGGCAGAGCGCCGCCCGCGGTCATTGTTGCAGGAACGCGTCCATCTTCTCGGTGAGCTTCGCCAGGTTGTCGCGCCAGTAATCGAAGTTCATATACGTCTGCTTCGCCGCGTTGACCGGCGAGGAATTGATCTTCGCGGCCTCTTCGGGGGTGATCTTGCCGGTATCGAACGCCTTTGAATTGGTCGGTCCGTAATCGATGTATTTCGGAATGTTCGCCTGCAGATCGGGCGTCAGCATCAGAGCGATCGCCTTCTGCGCCAGATCTACGTTCTTCGAGCCTTTGGGGATCACGAGGCAGTCGGTATTGAAGATGCCCTGGTTATAGGTGATCGCGGCTTTCGCTCCATCCTTGATCGCGGCGCCGGCGCGACCGTTCCAGATCGCCACCATGTCCGCTTCGCCGTCCTTCAACAGTTGCGCCGACTGCGCGCCGGAGGCCCACCACGCGACCACGCTCGGCTTGATCTTCGCCAGACTTTTCAGCGCGCGATCGACATCCAGCGGATAGAGTTTCGCGGGATCGACGCCATCGGCCATCAATGCGACCTCGAACGTTTCACTGGCGCCGCGAGACAGCGAACGGGTACCGGGGAACTTCTTCGTGTCCCAGAAATCGGCCCAACTCTGGGGGCCGTTCATACCATATTTTTGCGTGTTCCAGGCGATGACGGTCGAGTAATAGATGAGCCCGATCCAGTGCGGATGGATCATCGACTTGTCGATACCGTCGGTCTTGATCACGGAATAGTCCAGTGGTTCGAACAGCCCCTCGGCCTCGCCGCGCGCGCAACTGGCGCCCCCCAGATCCGCCACGTCCCACTTCACCGCCTTCGCCAGCACCTGGGCTCGCACATCCGCGACTCCGGTGAGCGTGTCTTCCTTGATGGTGATGTTCATCAGCTTCTCGACCGGATCGAGCAGCGCCTTCCTTTGGGCTGCCTGATAGGCGCCGCCGTAGGAGGCGAAGTTCAACGTTTGCTGTGCCGCCGCTGGGAATGCGAGCGCGACGCCGAACAAGAGCGCGGCGCGGCTCGTGGTGAGAAAACGCATGACTGGTCCCCGGTTATTCGTTCGACGTTTGCTTCGCAACGATCTTTGCCGGGAATGGTCGGCGTGCCAAGGGGGTATTTCTCCAGGGGGTATCCGCCCAAGGGGGTATTCGCCCAAGGGGGTATTCGCCCAAGGGGGTATTCGCCCAAGGGGGTATTCGCCTGGACCGCGACGTCCCGAGGATTGCCGCGCACGCCGCGCGCACGCTACGCTTCGACAATCAAATCCGGAGCCGTCGTTTGTCCCGCGCCAGCCTGCCACCCAGCCTTTACGCCGACACCGCGCGTCCGGCGCCGGACACACCGCCGCTCGATGGCGATCGGCGGGCGTCGGTGTGTGTGATTGGCGGCGGCTTTACCGGCCTGTCCTCGGCGCTGCATCTGGCGGAGCAGGGCACCGATGTTGTGCTGCTGGAACAGAACGAGCCGGGCTGGGGCGCGTCGGGGCGCAACGGCGGCCAGGTCAATCCCGGTCTGAAGCATAATCCCGACGTCGTGGAGAAAGACTTCGGCGCCGATCTCGGCGGCCGCATGATCCGCATGTCGTGGGACGCGCCAAACGTCGTATTCAATCTCATCGCGCGGCATCAGATCCAGTGCGAGGCGTCGCAAACCGGCACCATGCGCGCGGCGTTTCAGGGTAACAATGTCGCCGATATCAATTCCGCGTACCAGCAGGGCGCGCGGCGCGGCATGCCGGTCGAATTGCTCGACCGAGAGGCGATGCGGGCGAAGACCGGCACCGACCGATATCTGTGTGCCTTGCTCGACAATCGCGGCGGTCACGTCAATCCGCTCGGCTATGCGAGAGGGTTGGCGCAGGCGGCGATGCAGGCTGGCGCGTCAGTGCATGGCGGTTCCCCGGCGACGAAAATCTGGCGCGACGGGACGGCGTGGCGGGTGGAAACGCCGGGCGGCACGGTGACGGCGGACCGGCTGATCATCGGCACCAACGGCTACACCGGCGACCTCTGGCCGAAGCTGAGGCGGACATTGGTGCCGGTGTTCAGCGGCATCGCCGCCAGCGAGCCGGTGCCCGAACCGATCGCCAGGGCGATGATGCCGCATCGGGCGTCGGTCTATGAACTTGGCAGCGTGACGACGTACTACCGGCTCGACCGGGCGAACCGCGTGCTGATGGGCGGCCGCTGTCCGCAAACCGACATCGCCGGAGCGGACCAGCTATCGTTCTTCATTCGTTACGCCACGCGGCTCTGGCCGCAAATCGCCGGGATCCGGTGGACGCATGGCTGGAGCGGCCAACTCGCGGTGACGCCGGACCACTATCCGCACATCCATGAGCCGGCGCCGGGGGTGTTGGTGTGTCTCGGCTACAATGGCCGCGGTGTCGCGATGTCCACCGCGATGGGGCCGCAACTGGCGAAGCGCACTCTTGGCGGCGCCGAGGCCGAGATCGACATGCCGATCACCGGCCTGAAGCCGATCCCGTTTCATGGTTTGTGGAAATCCGCTGTCGCCGCGCGGATTCTGTACGGCGGATCCGCGAACTCGCTGCACGTGTGAACCCCACCGCGTCATGGCCGGGTCGAGCCCGGCCATGACGGGTGAGCAATGAATCCCTTCGGTCTTACCCCTCGTTCGACTTATCCAGCACGGGCTGGAACGCGGCCGTCGCCTTTTTCAGTTCGGTCGCGACATCGGCGCCGCCGACGATGTTGGTCAGCCCCGTACCGATCGTGTCGCGGAATTCCGTCACCGGAACGATCACCGGCAATCCGGAACGCGCCAGCTTCAGGCTGGTGCCCGTCGTATCGAACCACTCCTGGGGAAACGCACTGCTCTTCACGATGTCGTCCCGCGTGTAGCACGACAGCCGAGGCGGCGTGCCGGCGCCGGAGCGCAGTTGCTCGTTCATCATGGTCTTGCCGGTGATCCATTGGATGAACAACCACGCCGCTTTCTTGTTCTTCGCGGTGGCCGGGATGCCGATCCCCTCGATGAACGTGGCGCAGTTGTGCGATTTCGGACCCGCGGGCACCGGCGCGAAGCCGACCTTATCCACGATCTTCGACTTCGTCTTGTCCAACAGAGGCGCGGAAAATCCGATCCCATCCCACCACATCGCCGCGCGGCCCTGCATGAACGTGGTCTGGCATTCGTTCCAATTGAAACCAATATTCCCGGGCGGGCCGCATTCCTTCATGATCTTCTGGTAGTACTGGCCCGCCTCGATCGCCGCCGGCGTGTCGGTCAGCAGTTTCTTGCCGTCGGGCGTGACCGTTTCCTGATCCCAGCCGAGCAAGATGTTGTCATACAGCACGACATTGGCGTTCTTCAGGCCGCGCCCGACAAAGCCATAAATCTGCTTCGCCGGGTCGGTCAGCGCCTTCGCCATGCTGAACAACTCGTCATAGGTCTTCGGCGGCGCCTTGAAGCCCTTCTCGGCCAGCAGTTCCTTGTTGTAAAACAGGATAAACAGATCCTGATTGTTCGGGATCACACCGATCCGGCCGTCGTCCGCGGTCGCGACCTTCATCGACGGCGCGCTGAAATCCGCCATGTCGAAGTCGGGCGAGGTCAGGGATTTGTCGGCGATGTACGGCCGCAGATCCTCCATCCATTTGGCTTTTTCAACGAGTTTCTTCTGCACGTGCATGCCGACGTTGACGACGTCGAAGCTGGGGTGGCCGGTCGCCATCTCCATCGCCACCTTGGGGCGCTGCTGCTGCTCGGGGATCTGTTCGAAGCCGAGCTTCATGCCCGTCAGATCCTCGAAGTCCTTGGCGTGGTCGTGGACCAGGGTGCCTCGCGGCGACAGCTGATAGTTGACCTCGATCGCCTGGCCCTTGAACTGTTTCCAGTCGAACGCCGACTGGGCGTTGGCGCGCTCCACGATGGCGGGAGCGGCCAAGGGCGCGGCGAGCGCGGCGGCGGTCGTGGCCAATATCTGGCGGCGGCGGATCATTTGTTTCCTCCTGGTCGTATGGAGGAGGGGTTATAGGAGGGGTTCGCCGGGCCGCAAAGGCATGTCAGGGCGCTACAGCGCGGCCCACCCGCCATCGACGGGAAGGTCCACGCCGGTGATCTGGCGTGACACCGGGGAGGCCAGGAACAGGCAGGCGTTGGCGACATCGGCATCCGTCGTGATCCGCCGCAGCGCGTAATCGGCGGCGTGCCGCTTCGCCGCTTCCTCTTCCGATATGCCCAGTCGCAGGGCCATTTCGCGGCAGACTTTGTCGCGAAAGCGTGGGCCATCGACCATGCCGGGCGCCACGTAATTCACATTGACGTTGTGCGGCCCGAGCTCCAGGGCGAACGACTTGGTGACGCCGCGCAGGCCCCATTTGCTCGCGGAATATCCCAGCCGGCCGGCGCGCCCACGCATCCCGAAGGTGCCGCCGACGTTGACGATGTGACCATAGCCGCGTGCGATCATCACCGGCGCGACGGCGCGGATCATGTTGAAGCAGCCACGCATGTTGAGATCGACGATGTCGTGGAATTCGTCCGACGTCGTCTGTGCGCCGGTCTTGCCGATCGGCCCTGATCCGCCGGCGACGTTGACCAGGATGTCGATGCGCCCGAAGCTGTCAATCGCGTTCGTCGCGACTGTCTCGCACGCCGCGGCGTCGGTGACGTCGCATGGGCAAACGAGAAACTCCGTGCCGCCCGCCCGCAATTCGTTGGCGACGGGATCGATCGCGGCGATATCGCGGCCGGCCAGAACCAAATGACATCCCTCGGCCGCGAACGCGCGCGTTATCGCCGCACCCATTCCCTTCGCCGGCCCGGTGATGATGGCGACATGACCCGTGAGTCCGAGGTCCATGCGGAGGCTCCCATTGCTACGGTCGCCCCTCCCAGTGCACAGACTACGCCGCTGGATTCCTTTTGTCAGCCACCTTTCACGCCGCCCGCGGTGAGGCCCGCGACGATTTCCTTCTGCATCAACAACGTCAGCAGCAGGACCGGCGCCGTTACGACCAGCGCGGCCGCCGCCAACGGTCCCCAACTGATCTGCTCGAACGTCAGCACGTTGTAGACGGCGACGGGCAAAGTCCGGGTCGAGCGTCCGGCGAGCACGACGCCAAAGATGAAGTTGTTCCAGGAAAAAATGAACGCCAGAATCATCGCGACGGTAATCCCCGGCCGCGCCAGAGGGATCGCCACATGGACGAACGCCTGCCAGATCGTGGCGCCGTCCATCAGCGCGGCTTCCTCGAGTTCTCCCGGCAGGCCCTCAAAATATCCGATCATCACCCAGACCACGATGGGCACGGTGATCACCAGATGGGTGATCACCAGCGGCACCAGGGTGCCGATCAGGCCCAGATACTGAAACAGCAGGAACAGCGGGATCAGGTATGACAGGCCGGGCGTCACGCGCGCGATCAGGATCAGCGCCGCGGCTTTGGTGGCCTTGGTTTTGGCGATCCCATAGGCCGCCGGCACGCCGAACAATAACGCCAGTCCGGTCGCCGAGAATGAGACGATCACCGAATTGATCGTGTAGGTCAGAAAGTCGTTCTTCGCGAACACATCGACGAAATTCGCCAGGGTGGGGGGATTGGGAATGAACACCGGCGGCCAGGCGGTGTTGTCCAGTTCGTTCTTCAGCGACAGCGACAGCATCCACAGGAAGAACAGCACCGCTGGCGACACCAGCAGGATCACGGAGAAATACAGTCCGACCCGGCCGAGGAAACGCCGAACGACATGCCGGTTCATCGCAGGTCCTCCCGCTGGCGGATCGTCAGCAGCAGCAAACTGATCAGCAGGATCAGCACGAAGAACACCACGACCATCGCCGAACCGTAGCCGAGATCGTAATAAGCGAACGCGGTTTGATACAGCAGGATGTTGATTGTTTCGCTCGCGGTTCCCGGTCCTCCGAGCGTTATCACGTAGATCGTGTCGAAGGTTTTCAGCGCGTCGATCAGCCGGATCACGGCGGCGACCATAATGAACGGCCACACCAGCGGCAGCGTGATATGGCGGAACATCTGCCAGACGCTGGCGCCATCGAGGATCGCCGCCTCGTACGGATCGCTCGGCAGCGACGCGATGCCGCCCAGTACGATCAGCATGACCAGCGGCGTCCATTGCCACGTCTCGACCATGACCAATGTCGGGATCACCGTCGATGCGTCGTACACCCAGGTCGATGGCGGCAATCCGACGCTGGTGAGCAGGTAGTTCAGCACACCCAGTTGCGGATGAAACATCATCGTCCAGACCAGCGAAATCGCCACCGGGGTCGCCATCATCGGCAGCACGAACAAGGTTCGCGCGAGACCCTGGAGATGGAACTTCGAGGAGAAGCAGACCGCGGCCCAAACGCCCAGGATCAGCGGCGCGATGACGGATGCGGCGGTGAAGTACAGGGTGCGTACGACCGCGTAGAGGAACCGTTCATCGCTGAGCATCTTGGCATAGTTGGCGAGGCCGACGTAAGGCGTATCGCCGGTGACCTTCCAGTCGTGCACCGACATGTACAGCGTGAACAGCCAGGGAAACAGGATGACCAGCAGCACGATCGCCGCGGCCGGTACGGCGAACACCCAATAGCGGCGGCCATAAGCACGCGGGCCCGAGATGATGGGAACGTTGATCGCGGTGGTCGTGCTCATTGCATGGTCCGGTTGTTGCTCCGCCGCCTTTGGCGGCGGGCCGGACTTATAGGGCCGGGGTCCGGTGGGGGAAAGCCGCCGGTTCAGGGAGCCCTGTTCACTTCGCCCATCCCATCATCCGGCTGATCGGCGTCGCCGCCACATTGAGCCCAAGGGCCCATAACGCCTGGTGCGGACTGACGAAGCTCCAGCCGATCGCGAGCACCGATGTCGCGATCAGCAGGGCGAGTGACACCTGACGATCGCGAAGATGGTCGGTGCGCTCAAACGAGGGTGTGAGGGTCAGCAGGCGAAACGACACCACCGAAATCAGAATCGTATTGCCGGCATAGAGCCAGATCGAAGGGGCCAACGACGCGAATCGCCCGACGACCATGGCGGTGAGCGGCACGCAGGTGATGAGAAAATGGTAGATCAGCCACCACTCCGCATATTTTCTGCCGCACATTTCCTCGTTTGAGCGCACGCGAATACTCGATAGCCAGCGCAGGCCGAGCACGCCAAAGCTCAGCGCGTAAGGCAGGAATTTCGGTCCCAGGGCGAGCAGGCCGCGTATCAGATCGGGGGCGTCACGCGGCGCGAACGCGTCGGGCAACCGAACGTCCAGCACCAGCAAGGTCATCGCGACGCCAAAAATTCCGTCGCTGAGCGTATCGAGGCGCGCCTTTGGATACATCAGCCAGTCCCCCGTTTCTTTCGCCTGATTCTGCCGATGATATCAACAATCGCGGTCGCGCGCGAACCTCTCAAGGTGGTTGACAAGGGCGCGCCGCGCTCTTAGGTCGCGTGCTCGTCGAGGCATGAGTGCGTGACAGTGTGCGATCGCTCCTGCCGCCTGGATCGGGAGATATTTTGATGCCTCGCTGTTTTCGCGTCGCTGCTCTGCTCGTGGCACTGGGCGGGGCGCTGTCGGTGCCGGCCCGCGCGGCGGATCCGGAAGCCGGCCAGGCTATTTTCAAGCAGCAGTGCGGCATTTGCCACTCGCCGTTGCAAGGCAAGAACATGGTGGGGCCGAGCCTGTTCGGCGTCATTGGCCGCACGAGCGGGACCGTCGAAGGATTTCACTACTCCGCCGCGAACAAAGCCGCCGCGATTACCTGGACCCCCGAGATTCTCGATAAATATCTGACGGCCCCGCGAGAGGTCGTGCCCGGCACCATCATGACCTATCCCGGTCTGAAGGACGACACGAAACGCGCTGACGTGATCGCTTATCTGGGAACGCTGCACTAAACGCAGCGCATGACTTGCGAACCGACCGGGGACTGGCGAATTCGACCGGCGCCGCGACGCGGGTTCGATCGCGGCGGGTACTTCCAGAGTCGACATCCATGATTGGCGTGAAAGCGCTTTGACCTGAGTCAAAGACGCGGTGCCGTTTGTGCGCGACCAATCCCCGGCGTCACCCGATTCTCTAAATCCCGGCTGACGCGAAAAAAAGGGGAGCCTGGCATGACGAAGCGCACCTGCTCGCGACTTTCGGTCCTGTTGCTGCCACTTGCCGGCCTGGCTGTCTGCACGAAACCCGCCGAGGCTATCCCGGCTTTCGCGCAGCAGACCGGGCAGCCATGCGTCTCGTGTCATATTGGCGGCTATGGCCCGCAACTCACGCCCATCGGGCGAGCCTTCAAAATCGGCGGTTACACGCAAGGCGGCGGAGAAGGCGTCGCCGCGAGTATTCCGCTGTCGCTGATGGCGATTACCTCGTTCAACAATACCGCGTCCGCCGTACCCGCCGACCAGGTCGCGCAGCATTACGGTGCCAACAACAACTTCTCGCTCGATCAGGTCAGCGGCTTTATCGGCGGAGGCATCGGGCAACACACCGGTGGATTGATGCAGTTCACCTGGTCGGACGTCGACAATACCGCCCATGTCGATAACGTCGATTTACGGCCATACACCACGGTGTTCGATGCCGGCGGCAAGGAACTGCGGATCGGCACCACGCTGAACAACACGCCGACCGTGCAGGATCCGTACAACTCCACGTTCGCCTGGGGCTTCCCGTACGTGCTGTCCGCGCTCGCGCCCGCGCCGGCCGCCAACGTGATGCTCGCCGCCGGTTTGGGCCAGAGCGCGATCGGCTACACGATCTACGCCTGGTACGACAATAAGTTGTATCTGGAGGGCGGCGCCTACGATACGTTGAGCCCGTGGACGCTGGCGCGTATGGGCAATGGGTTCGGAATTGGCAGCACCACCAGTCCCGCGCCTTATCTGCGCGCCGCGTACGAGTGGCAGTGGGGCAACAATGCCGCCCATGTCGGCGCATTGTTCATGCACGCGGACGTCAATCCCGCGACCGGTCCCTACGCGACGACCAATGCGGCCGGCAGCGACCACTACACTGACTACGCGGTTGACGGCAGTTATCAGTTCCTCGGCGATGGCACGCATATCGCGACGGTGCAGGGGATCTACGTGCACGAAAATCAGAACCTGCGCGCGACTGCCAGCGGCAGTGGGTTCCCCGCCAAGTACAGCCTCGATCAGTTCCGCGCCAATGTCTCGTATTGGTATCAAAATACCTACGGCATCACGCTTGGTTGGCAGAAGACCTGGGGCCCGGCCAATCCGCTCCTCTACGCGCCGGGCGAACTGACCGGCAGCAACAACAGCAAGCCCAACAGCAACGCCTTCATCATCGAGGCCGATTGGGTCCCGTTCGGCAAGGACACCTCGCTCTGGGCGCCGTTCGTCAATCTCAAACTGGGCGTGCAGTACACCGCTTACACGCAGTTCAATGGCGGATCGAACAACTATGACGGCTCCGGACGCAATGCCAGTGACAACAATACGCTGTTGGCCTTCGCCTGGATGATCTTCTGACAGCCAAATTCCGCCTGGAGAAACAAACCATGCAGTTCCCCAAACCCAGGCTCCTCGTGCTGCTGGCGTTCGGTTGGGCGCTCGCGCCTGGCCCGACGATGGCCCAACCCGCGCCGGCCGCCGTGGCGCATCCGATCCCGCAGTCATTGCGCGTTGAGCACGATGAGACCTTGGAGCAGTTGGCGATGCTGACGAAACGGCCCGGTCAGGTTGGCGCGGTGGCGCGCAAAGCAACGGACCTGTTCAAACGGCACGCCGCGCGGGAGGCGGAATTCATCCTGCCTCCACTGACTTTGCTGCCCGTGCTGGCCGACGGAACGGTGACCCCCGATATGGCTTGGGCGGTCGCCATGGCGGACCGGGTGAGGGCCGAGCGCGAGCAGATTTTCCAGGAACACGCGCAGGTGACCGAGGTACTGAACGCGCTCGTCGTCGCGGCGGCGCAGGCGCACGACCGAGACGCCAAAGAATTCGCCGAGTTCGGCCGCGGCGGATTCGCTGAACGACCTGGAAGTGCTGGAGCCGACCGTATTGCTCATCGGCGACTATTTGCGCGCCAAGCTTCCCGCCACGCATTAGTCGCCTGTTGAGAAGGAACTGGACCATGGCTGGATTTTTCGTGCGTGCCGCATGTGCCGCCACGCTGTTGACGACACTGTCCGGCGGCGCCTTCGCGGCGGGCGACCCGGCGGCGGGAAAGTCGGTGTTTCAGGCGGCCTGTAGCATTTGTCACTCGGTCCAGCCTGGACAGAACAAGATCGGTCCAACGTTGTTCGGAGTGGTGGGACGCAAGACCGGCTCGGTGCCCGGCTACACCTACTCGCCGCAGAACCAGGCCGCCAACCTGACCTGGGACGCCGCGACGCTGGACAAATATCTGGAAGCGCCGCGCACGATCATTCCGGGAACGAAAATGACCTACGGCGGCCTGAAGGATCCGCAGAAGCGCGCCGATCTGATCGCCTACCTGCAAACTCTCAGGTAGCGCGGCACATCGGCGATACCGGTCGTTGGCTCGTCGCTGGCGTCGTTCATGGGGCTGCCGCGGGACAGGCGGTTTGCGCTCATACCGTGCCGTCCGCCACGTCAGCGGCCGCCATCGCCGGATCCCGAGATGTCGGGTCCCCGTACCCCGCGCCGCCGGCGGTGTGCACGATCACCCGATCGCCGCGCATCAATCGCGTGACCAACTTCGAGGGAATGGTCTCCTCGGTGCCGTCGGCGCGGATGATGACGGAGCAGGCGCGCGCGCCATCGCCGCCGCCGAACACGCCACGCGCGGCGGAGAAATGCCGCTCTCCCCGGTGCGTGAACGTGACGTTGTCGACCAGCACTTCGTACTCTCGCGTCGTGCCGTTGCCGCCGCGGAACCGTCCCGCGCCACCCGAACCCGCGCGCAACGCCACGCGATTGAGCCGGATCGGCGTTTCCATCTCCATCGCCTCGGCGGGGAGATTCATGCAGTTGGTGGCATCGGTTTCGATCACCCCGACGCCATCGCCGCTTGACGCGGCGCCGCTGCCGCTGGCGATCAGATCGCCCGTGACGAAGTTGCCGCCCGCCGGATGCTGTCCGCCAAACGCCACCAGCAGCATCTCGCCCGCCGCCGGAGCGGGCACGCGGTCCGGCAACACCTCCGCCAACGCCGAAATGATCGAGCCGGTGATGCGCTTGATGGTCGACGTCCGCGCGTTGACGGGAGCGGGCTCGCGCGGGTTGACCAGACTTCCTTCAGGCAAATGCAACGAAATCGGCCGGAAGCAGCCGGCATTGGTCGGGATCGCCGGATCGGTCAACGCGCGGATCGCGAAACATGCCGCCGCGAGCGAACCCGATGGCACGCAGTTCATCGGCCCGCGCACCTGATCCGAGGTGCCGGTGAAGTCGATATGGATTTTTCCCGCGTCCACCGTGACCGCGACCTCGATCCGAATTGGCTTATCCAGTTCGATGCCGTCGTTATCGAGGAAATCCACATATCGGTAGGTTCCGGAGGGAATCCGCGCCAGCGCCTGCCGCGTCATCGTTTCCGACCGACTTAGCAACTCGTCGAAGATCGCCGTCAGCGCGTTATGCCCGAATTTCCCCGCCAGCTCCGACACCCGCCGCGCGCCGATCTTGCACGCCGCCACCTGCGCGTTGATGTCGCCCATGACTGTGTCGGGGATGCGCACGTTTTGCCGGATGATGCGCACCAGCGTCTCGTTCTCCACCCCCGCGTCGCGCAACTTCAAAGGCGGCAGGCGCAATCCCTCTTGATAGATCTCGGTGGCGTTGGTGGGCACCGAGCCCGCCGACATACCGCCCATGTCCTGGTGATGCGTCATCGCCGCGCTGAACGCCATCAGTTGCCCATTGACAATGATCGGCTGCACGATGGCGATGTCGGGCAAATGCGTGCCGCCGGTGTAGGGATCGTTCAGCAGGAACGTATCCTCGGGGTGCATCCGGTCGGGCGGAAAGTCGTGGATGATCCGTCGCAGGACCGGGATCAACGTCGCGAGATGAATCGGAATCGCGCAGGCCTGCGCCAGGGTCTGCCCATCCGACGTGAACAAGCCCGCCGAGGCATCGAGCCCTTCCTTGACGATGGGCGAGAACGAACTGCGCAGCAGCGCGGACTGCATCTCGTTGGCGATGCCTTCGAGTTTATGACGGGTCACCTCGATGGTGATCGGATCGGTCATGCGGAGCGCTCCAGTAGCAATGCGTCGCCCGAGGTGAGCCGCGCGGCCCAGCCCGGTTCCACCAGGACCGTGGTATCGGCCTGTTCGATGATCGCCGGACCCGGAATGATCGTGTCCGGCGGGATCACGCCGCGTTGCCAGATCGCCGCTCGCACCGGTCCGCTGGCGACACGAATGGTTCGGATCCCTGGTGGACCTGCCGCCGCGGCAGCGGTCGCGTGCGTCGCCACGGTGCCGGCGAACGCCTGGTGCACCGTCCGTAGATTGACGATTTTCGCGGGCACGTTGGTTACTGTGTCCGTAAACCCGCGCGTGCGCCGCCAGAAACGCATCATAAATCGCCGCGGCGTCGGTCGCGTCCAGCGGCACCTCCAAATGATACGACTGCCCAATGTAGCAAACGTCGGCGAAATGCGTGATGGCCGCGTCCGCGATGCCCTCCTGCCGCATCAGCGCGCCGCAGCGCTCGTCGAGCGCCCGCAACGCATCCGACAGCACCGTCGGATCCACTGACGCGAGCGGACAGGGGAATGCCGCGGCCACCTCATGCGCTACCGGCGCGCCGAGCAGACCCGCCGCCGACAGCACGCCGGGATGCGCCGGTACGACGATCGAGCCGATCCCCATCTCCTCCGCCAGCGCGCAGCCGTGCATTGGACCGCCGCCGCCCAGAGGCAGCAGCGCATAACCGCGCGGATCGATGCCACGGCCGATCGAAATCAGCCGGATCGCCTCGCTCATTTGCGCGTTCAGCACACGGTGGATGCCGAGCGCCGCCTGTTCGACGGTCATGCTGAGCGGCCGTGCGATGATCCGCTCGATTGCTTCACGTGCCAGTTCCGGGCGCAGTCGCATCGTGCCGCCCGCGAAGGTGGCCGGATCGATATAGCCAAGCACGACTGACGCATCGGTCACGGTCGGTTGCGTTCCGCCGCGGCCATAGCACGCCGGCCCAGGATCGGAACCGGCGGAATGCGGACCGACTTTCAGGGAGCCGGCGCCGTCGATCCAGGCGATCGAGCCGCCACCGGAACCAATCGCCGTCACATCGACCATTGGCACGCGCACGGTATAACCGTCGATCACGCCCTCGCCGCGGATCAACGGCGCGCCATCGGTGATCAGCGCGATGTCGCAGGACGTGCCGCCGATATCCACGGTGATCACATTGGCGAATCCGGCCGCCCGCCCCGCTTCCAGGCCGCCGACCACGCCAGCCGCGGGACCGGACAGAAACAATCGCACCGGACGTTGTCGCGCCACCGAGGACGACATCAGGCCGCCGCGCGATTGCATCACCTGCAACGGTACAGCGACGCCGGCTTGCGTGAGACCTTGCTCCATGTTGGCAAGATATTCAGCTACAACCGGTTTGATATATGCGTCGAACGCGGTGACGCAGGTTCGTTCGTATTCGCGGAACGCCGGATCGACCTCGGAGGACAGCGACACCAGCAATGTCGGGTGCATCGTCTGGATCAGGTCACGAATCCGTTGTTCGTGCGTCGGGTCGAGAAATGAAAACACCAGACACACCGCGATCGCGCGCACATCGAGCGCCGCCAGCTCCTCGATCGCCCGCCGCGCGCTTGCTTCATCAAGCCCTCGCAAGGTGTTTCCCCGCGCGTCCAGCCGCTCTCCCACTTCCTTGCGATAGCGGCCGGGCGCGAGAAACACCGGCGTTTCCGGCTTCAGCACGAGGTCGTACATCTGGTGCCGCATCTGCCGGCCGATCTCCAGCACATCCCGAAAACCCTCGGTGGTGATCAGGCCGATGCGAGCGCCTTTCCGCTCCAGCACCGCGTTGGTCGCGACGGTGGTACCGTGCACGAAACGTGTAATATCCGCGGGAGATACGCCCCATTCCCGGGATGTCATCTCCAACGCCGTCAGCACGGCGCGGGAGGGATCGCCTGTCGTGGTGGGGATCTTGGCGATGCGTACCGTGCCGTCGTCCAACCGGCAAACGACATCGGTGAAGGTGCCGCCGATATCGACGCCGATTTCGCCTCGCATTGAATATCGTGCCTCCTGGAATGCCTGGCCGCATGGAGGGTGACACGGTGCTCGCCCCCGTCAAGGACGCGACCCCGCCGTTTCGCCGTGGATTGACCGGGGTTCCGCTCCGCGTCCGCGTGGGCTTCAGGCCGGTGCGAGGAAATGGCGTCCGGCCGAACCAGGAAATGGCCGGTTGGCGAGCGTGAAGGGCCAGGCCAGGATGCGTGGGAACGCCGGAAAGGATCTCGCCATGGCCAATGTTCCCCTGATACTGACCGCCGCCGACTACGCGCGCCTGATGCCTCTGGCGACCGGCATGGTGAAGCCGGTGGGCATCGATCTGACCCTGCTGTTAGGGAATTCAGGCTCCTGGCCGGAGCGGGCGACGATGCTGCGGCGAGCGCTGAACGATCCGGTGGTGCACGGCGGCGAGGCGTCGATGGCGGGGCACCTGCGCCGGGTCGAGGCCGGCGACAGGAGCCATGTCGCCATTCCCGTGTTCCCGCTGCGCAACTTCACCGCGCGCGATATTTATGTGCGCGAGGCTGGTCCGGTGCGCACCGCCACCGACCTGATCGGCAAGCGGGTCGGCATGTACGATTGGGTCGCCAGCGGTTCGATCTGGTATCGTCATTTTCTGCATTTCATCGGCGTCGATCCCGCCTCGCTCGAATGGTGGATCGGTGAGGTCGATGAGCCGCGCATCACGAGCCACACTTATACATTGCCGGATGGTGTTCATGGCACGCCGCCGGGCCAGGCGCTGTCGGAGATGCTGATCGCAGGTGAACTCGACGCGCTGCTCAGCCCACCGAAGCCGCGCAAATATCATCCGGCGAATGGGCCGATCACCCGGCTGTTTCCCGACTTCCGCGTCATCGAGGGTGACTACTTCCGCCAGACCGGCATGTTCCCGCCGCAGCATCTGATCGTGCTGCGCCGTCCGGTGTGGGAGGCGAACAAATGGATCGGCAAGGCGCTGACCGACGCGTTCATCCGCGGCAACGACATGTTCGATGCGGCACAACGCGGCTTTCCCTACGTGTCGCCATGGCTCGAGGCTGAGCTGGAGGAAACCGAGGCCGTCATGGGCGCCGACTTTCACCCCTACGGCTTCGAGAAAAACCGCCATACCGTCGAGGTCTTCGCCAATCAGGCATACGACCTCGGCATTGTCGGCCGCCGCATCTCGCCGGAGGAATATTTCGCCGATTTTCTTGAGGCCTGAGCGCGTTTCGATTGACAGGCGCCGCGCGCGCCAGCGACGATGCCGGTTAACCAGCGGGGGCCCTCATGACAAATTCCATCGATCGTCGATCATTGTTGGCAGCCGGTGGGCTGGCGTTGGCCTCCGGATTTCCGGGCTCCGCCTGGGCTGCCTTGGGCAAACACTTCATCACCGCGAATAACAGTCCGTACGATACGCTCGATCCGCATGTCGTGTTCGACATTGGCCGCATCGCGACGCGGTTGAACATGTACGATTGCCTTGTCCGTTGGGTGGATAACCCGCCCAAACTGCAACTCTGGCTGGCGGAGAAGATCGATATCTCCCCGGATGGCGGCGCCTACACGATCACGTTGAAGCCGAACGCGACGTTCCACGATGGCGCGCCGGTCACCGCGGATGATGTCGTTTACTCGATCGAACGCATATTGGCGCTGAAGAAGGGCGCCTACGCGATGTTCAGCGGCATCGTCGCGCCCGGATCCACCAAGGCGATCGACGCGCGCACCGTTCGCTTCACGTTGAGCAAGCCGTATGCCGTGTTCACCTCGACGTTGTCCGAACTCTGGGTCATCAACAGCAAACTCGCGCGCCAGCATGAGAAGGCGGGTGATTGGTCCGCCGACTGGCTGGCGCGGAATGAGGCGGGCTCGGGCGGCTTCAAACTGCGCCGCTACGACCCGGCGATCGGCTTCATCGCCGATCGGTTCGAGCCGCATTTCGCCGGGTTCGGGAAATCCAACATCACCTCCATGGAGTTCCGCGTCGTTCTGGAAACCGCCAGTCGCGCGTTGGGCTTACAAAAGGGTGAGTTCAATACGACCGACGGGTATTTGCCGCAGGACCAGATCATCGCCCTGCGCAAAAGCGACAGCGTGCAAATCCTGGAGCAGGAATCACTGCGCACGATGTACTTCATCTTCCACTGTCAGCGGCCGCCTCTGAACGACGTGAACCTGCGCAAGGCGCTCTGCTACGCGTTCGATTACGACGGCTTCATCAACAACATTTTGAGCGGCTCGGTCGCCCGTAATGCAGGCATCATTCCCAATACGCTTTGGGGTGTGCCGAAGGATCTGCGAGGCTATACCTACGATCTGGACAAGGCGAAACAGCATCTGGCGATGGTGAAGCAGCCGATGCGTCCGCTGGAGATCGGGGTTCTCGCCGGCTTCGATCAGAGCGAGTCCGCCGCGCAACTGCTTGCCGCCGGCGCCGCGAAAATCGGCATCGAGATCAAGTTGAACAGTGAGCCCTGGCCGGTGATTTCCGGCAAGTTCGCCGACCCGGAACGCATGCACGATATGGTGCCGCTGTGGCGCAGCGCCTATATCGCCGATCCGCACAACTGGACCGGGCTGATTTACAACAGCCAGAACATTGGTGCCGGCAACGCGAGTTTCTACAAAAACGCCCGGTTCGACGAACTGACCGACAAAGCGCTGCGACTGACCGATCAGGAGGCGCGTCGGCCGTTGTACGAGGAAGCCTCTCGCATCCTGGTGGACGACGCGGCCGGATTGTTCATCTACAATACGAAATGGTATGGACCGTTCACCAAGAATGTCCATGACGTGCGCTTCTGCCCGATCGGCGACGCGCAGGACATCCGCTGGATGAGCATGACCTAGCGATCCTGGGTTCGGCGGTCAGTCGGCGAAGTGGCACGCCGCCTGTGTGCCGTTCGACAGTGGCCGCAACGCCGGTTCTTCCGCCGCGCAACGGGCCTCGGCCCGAGCGCAACGCGTGCGGAACGCACAGCCCGTCGGCTTGTTCATCGGATTGGGCGGCTCGCCTTCCAGCGAGAAACCGGTACTGACCCGCCGGCCGCCAACGACCGGCACCGCCGCCAGCAGCGATTGGGTATAAGGATGGCGTGGCGCGGTGAACACCTGCTCGGTGTCACCCAGTTCCACCACGCTGGCCGAGATACATGACCGCGATCCGTTGCGACATCAGCCGCACCACGGAAGGTCGTGACTGATGAACAGATACGTCAGTCCAAAGCGTTCGCGCAGATCCAGAAACAGCCGCAGCACGATGGCCTGCACCGAAACATCCAGCCCGGAGGTCGGCTCGTCCAGCACGACGAGGCTCGGCTGCACCATCAGAATGCGCGCCAGGCCGACCCGCCGCTGCTGCCCGCCGCTGATCTCATGCGGATACAAGGTCAGGTGACCCTCGGGCAAACCGACCGCCGCCAGGACGTCCCGCACCCGCGCGCGCCGTTCCGCCTGCGACAGCTCGTGTGGATCACCAACGGCTCACTCAGCGAGCGGCCGATGCGCCAATGCGGATCCAAGCGAGGCGCCCGGATCCTGATAGCAATACTGCAAACCCTTCCGAAACGCGCGGCCCTCGACGCGGCGACAACGTGCTGATGTCATGCCCTTCGAACAGGATATGTCCGGCGGCGGGCGTGATGAATGCCGGCGATCGTCTTGCCGATCGTTGATCTTGCCGCAACCCGATTCGCCGACGATCGCCGAGCACTTCACCGCGCGCGACCGACACCGACACACCATCCACCGCGCGCAACCAGCCGTCGCGCCGGCCCCACGCATTATAAATCGGAAAATGCGTGTGCAAATCGTGCAATTCCAGGATCGCTTGCCATCACGCCCAACAGTCCGATGATGACACCGCACCCAATGCCCTGGACCTGGCTCCGACAGCGGCGGCCGCGTCGGTCCGGCAGATCTCCGTGGCCTGCGGACACCGCGGATGGAACCGGCAGCCCAGGCGGCGCCGACACCAGACTGGGGACGTCGCCCGGAATGCCGCGCAACGGCGCATCGCCCGACGGCAGGCTGTCGAGCAACAGCCGCGTGTAGGGCAGCGCCGGGCGACTGAAAGAACGCCTCGATCGGCGCGGTCTCCAGCGCCTGACCGGCATACATCACCGTCAC
Source organism: uncultured Alphaproteobacteria bacterium (assembly GCA_963719675.1). Taxonomy (GTDB): domain Bacteria; phylum Pseudomonadota; class Alphaproteobacteria; order Acetobacterales; family Acetobacteraceae; genus Rhodopila. The sequence continues at coordinate 40,513 of CAVRDN010000082.1, forward strand.
GCGGTCGCAGATTTCCCAGGCCGTGCCGAGATCGTGCGTGGTCAACAACACCGATACCCCACGCTCGACCGCGAGTCGTCCGCAGCAGCATCAGAATCTGCGCCTGGATCGTGACATCCAGCGCGGTGGTCGGTTCATCGGCGATCACCAGGCGCGGTTCCGGCAGCAGCGCCATGGCGATCATCAGCCGCTGGCGCTGCCCGCCCGAAAGTTCGTGCGGATATTTCTTCAGCAATCGTTCCGGATCCGGCAATTGCACGCGGCGGAGCAACGTCAGCGTCCGGTCGCGATCGGCACGGCGCCGCGCGCGGTTGTAGCCCGCTCTCGAAGGGCCGCCGGTCCGGCGACTTCCAGCGCATCAACTCGGAAATCTGGTCGCCGACGGTGAACAGCGGATTGAAGGCGCTGAACGGGTCCTGCGGCACGAAGGTGATGGCGCGGCCGCGGATTCGTCCGCCGCCTCGCGCGGATCGATCGTCAGCAGGTCGCGCCCGTCGAATGCAATCGCCGTGCCGCGCACCCGCGCGTTCGGCGGCAACGCGCCCAGGATGGTGCGCGCGAGCGTGGTCTTGCCGCAGCCGGATTTGCCCACCAGACCCATGATCTCGCCGGCGCGCAGCGTCAGGCTCACCGCGTCCAGCACGTGCGCGATGCCGCCCTCGGTCGAGAACGAGACCGAAAGATCGCGCGACCGACAGCAGGTCAGGCGTCGCATCGCCGCCCCGCCGCAAGCCGCGGATCGAGCGCGTCGCGCAGCCCGTCGCCCAGCAAATTGAAGCCCATCACGACCAGCAGGATCGCGATGCCGGGCGCGGCGGCGTACCACCAGGCCTGCGGCAGGAACTCGCGGCTTTCGGCGATCATGCGGCCCCATTCCGGGGATGGCGGCGGCGGCCCAAGCCCAAGAAAGCCCAGGGCGGCGGCGACCAGAATGGTGCCGCCCATGCCGATCGTGGTGCGCACGATCACCGAGGATGCGATCGACGGCAGCACGTGCAGCACCATCACCCGCAACGGCGAGGCGCCGAGCGCGACCGCCGCCTCGATGAACACCTCGTTGCGCAGGCTGCGGGTTTCGGCATAGACCAGCCGCGCCCAGAACGGCCAATAGGTGACCGACAGCGCCAGGATGACGTTATGGATCGCCGGCCCCAGCGTCTGCGCGATCGCGATCGCCAGCACGATCTGCGGCACGGCGAGGAACACGTCCGACACCCGCATCAGCAGATCGCTGAACCGATTGTTGTAATAGCCGGCGACAAGCCCGACCGGCACGCCGATCACCACCGCCGCCGAGGTCGCGACCACCGCGATCAGGATCGTCATGCCGCGCGCCGAACAGCAGCCGGCTGAAAATGTCGCCGCCCATCCGGTCGGTGCCGAACAGGTTCGTGGCGCTCGGCCCCAGCAACCGGCGCGGCAGATGGTAGGTGTCGACGTCCCGCGGGAACGGCGCCAGCACGCCGGCGAAGAGCGCGCACAACACCAGCCCCACGATGATGATCAGGCCGAAGCGGGCGGAACGGTCGCGCAGCAGCCGTTTCATCGTCCGCGCGGATCCAGCAGAGTTTGCGCGACATCGACCGCCAGATTGGTCAGGATGAACACGACCCCAGTAAACACCGTGAAGCTCATGATCGCGTTGTAGTCGGAATGCAGGATCGAGTTCACCGCGAAACTCCCCAGTCCAGGCCAGTCGAATACGGTTTCCACGACGACCGCTCCGGCGATCAGGTTGCCGAAGATCAGGCCGATTTGCGTCAGCGTGCCGATCAGCGCCGCGCGCAGCAGGTATTTCCAGACGATGCGACGCGCGCGGGATGCCCATCGCGGTCTGGTAGAACACGAAATTGCTCGACATGACGTTGATCATGCCGGCGCGAGTGAACCGCACGATGGTCGCCATCGCGGGCAGCGCCAGGGTCAGGGTCGGCAACACGAGATGCAGCAGCGCCTGGCCCAGGGTGTCCCAGTCGCCGCGCAGCACGGCATCGAGGGTGAAAAATCCGGTGATCGGATCGGGTCCCCAACCATCGATCCGGCCCTGCACCGGGGTCAGCCCAGCCACATCGAGAACAGCAACTGCAGCAGGATCGCCAGCCAGAACGCCGCCATCGCCAGGCCGGCGACGGTGATGACGCGAACGACATGATCGAGCCAGGAATTGCGCCGCAGCGCCGCGACGACTCCCAACGGTACGCCGGCCAGCACGGCGAACGTCATCGCGTAAAATGCCAGTTCCAGCGTCGCCGGCAGACGCGCGACCAGATCCTCGGCGACCGGACGCTGGGTGAACAGGCTGATCCCCATGTCACCTTCGAGCACGTCTTCGACGTAGCGCAGGAATTGCATCGGCAACGGCTGGTCGAGCCCGTATTGGTGACGAATCGCGGCCACCTGCTCGGCCGACGCGTTCTCTCCCGCCATCACCCGCGCCGGATCGGACGGGATCACATGCGAAACAGTGAACACGATCAGCAGCAGCCCAAACAGCGTGGGCGGCATCCACAGGCACCGCCGCGCGATCATCGCGAGCAATCTCACTGCCCTGGGCTCATGCGCGGAGTCTCATCGTGGCAGTATCGGCGGCTGTTCGCAGGTGCGGCAAGCCCAGGGATTGTCAGGCGGACACGCGTGGGCCAGATGCGGAGGCGAACCACAAGCGAAGGCCTCCGTCATGGAACGTCCCGAGATCCTGCGCCGTGAAATCCGCGCCTTGGTGTTCGATCAGTACGGCACCATCGTAGACATGCAAAAAGGCCTGACCGAGCGCGTCGAACCGTTCCTGCGCGGCAAAGGCTGGAAGGGCAGCGCCAACAGCTTCGTTACCTGGTGGCGGCGCACCCATTACGAGAACTCGATGATCGACGCGCTGTGCGATCGTGGCCACACGCCGTACCGGCAGATCGGCCACCGGGCGGTGTCGCAGGTGATGGACCGCTGCGGCTTTAGCTACACGCAGGACGAGGTCCGCGAACTGGTCGCCTGGATCGAGTCGCTGAAGCCCTTCCCGGATGTGGTCGCCGCGCTGCACCGGTTGCGATTCGCGGGTTACAAACTGGTGATTTTGTCGAACGGCGATCCCGACATGTTGGCCGCCGCGACGCCGCACATCGGCTTCCCGTTCGACCGGGTGATCTCGGTCGAGGAAGCCGGCTACTTCAAGCCACACTGGAAAACTTATGCCAAGGCTGAGGAACTGATCGGCTTCGACCGCTCCGCCTGTCTGTTCGTGGCCAACCACGCGTTCGACTGTGTCGGCGCGAAATCCTACGGGATGCGCACCGCGTTCATCGATCGCCGCCGCCGCCCGTTCGGGGAAACGCCGCACCAGCCCGACATGATCGTCGCCGACTTCGCCGAACTCGCGTCCAAACTGGGAGAAGCCGCGGGAGGCCAAGCATGAACCTGGACCCGTTTCGCGAAAGCGATCCCGCACGCTTTCGGATCGAGACGGCCATCCGTTACTCCGATCTCGATCCCAACGAACACGTCAATCACGCGCGCTATCTTATATATCTGGAGGAAGCGCGCCTCGCGTTCCGCCGCCTGCTCGACCGTGAACTCGGGCTGCCGGCGTCCGTGACGTGGCCGATCGCGGAGCTGACGATTCGTTACCTCCGCTCAGCGGAGTATCCAGGGTCGTTGACGGTGGAACTGGCGCCGATCCATGTCGGGCGGACATCGTTCACGCTTGGCTATGGCATTTTCGATCGTGACGGCTGCGTCGCCGTCGCGTTGAATCGCAGCGTTTGCGTCGATCGGGAGAGCGGCCGGAAAGTGCCGATTCAGGATGCCGTGGCGGCCCACTTGCGGGCCCTGACCCGGGTCGGATAGCGAAATTGCCCGCTGGGACCTCAAGAAACCGGCGATCCCACCACGGATGCCGGAAAAACAGCGGAAAATTGTTGTTTGGCACCAAGAATTTGTTGCCCGAACTCGCGGCGCTATGGTGTGGTCCGCGCGTTACAAGCGCTGAACAGTGAGGATCCCATGCCCGCAGCCAAGAAGGCCGCTCCTGCGAAGAAAGCGGCCGCGCCCGCGAAGAAGGCCGCCGCCAAATCCGCCGCGCAGGCAACGGTCACTCTGAAACAAATCGCGGCGACCGTTGCCGCGTCGCACGAAATTCCGAAGAAGCTGGCGGAGGCGGTGCTCGACGATCTGGTCACCGCGACCTCGCAGCATCTGAAGAAGGGCGACAAGGTCCGGCTGACCGGCCTCGGCATCCTGCAGGTCAGGGCGCGCGCCGCTCGGATGGGCCGCAATCCCGCGACCGGGGAAGCGATCAAAATCAAGGCCAGCAAGAAGATCGCCTTCCGTCCGGCGAAGGAACTGAAAGAGTCGGTCTGACATCGGGCCATCTGACGATTCAGTCGGGCGGGCGAAATAACCGGAAGGCCATTTGGTCTTCCGGCTTTCGCGTTCATGGTTATCTCTCCGGGCAATTGGGAGGATAAGAGATGCTTCGACGTGAGTTCTTGATCGCCGCCGGTGCCGCGACCGCCGCGGCCCGTCCAGCCTGGGCCGACGATACGCCAGGCGTGACGGCGACCGAGATCAAAATCGGTAATACCGCGTCGTATAGTGGCCCGGCGTCGGCATATGGCATCATCGCCAAGACCGAAGCGGCGTTCTTCCAAATGATCAACGACCAGGGCGGCGTCGGCGGCCGCAAGATCGATTTACGATTCGCTCGACGATGGTTACAGCCCGCCCGAGGACGGTCGATCAGGTGCGCCGTCTGGTGGAACAGGACGGCGTCGCGTTCATTTTCGCCACCATCGGCACGCCCACCAACACGGCGATCTTTCATTACACCAACAGTAAGGGTGTGCCGCTGCTGTTTCTTGGCTCCGGTGCCAACAAATGGGGCGACTATAAGAGGACGCCCTGGGTCATGGGCTGGCAGCCGAGCTATCGTACCGAGGCGCAGATCTACACCGCCTATGCCAAAGAGAACAAGCCTGGCGCCAAGATCGGCATCCTTTATCAGAACGACGACTTCGGCAAGGATTACCCGCTCGGTGTGAAGGATGCCCTGGGCGACAAGGTACGACAGCCTGGTGAAGACCGTTTCTTACGAAGTAACGGACGCGACGATCGACTCGCAACTGCTGGAGCTGAAGAATGGGGCGCCGAGGTGATGCTGACCGCCGCAACTCCGAAGTTCGCGGCCCAGTCGATTCGGAAGATCGCGGAACTGGGGTGGAAACCGCTGCACTTTATGACGAACGTGTCGATCTCGGTCGGCTCGGTGATCAAGCCGGCGGGACCGGAGAACGCGACCGGTTTGATCAGCGCCGCGTATCTGAAGGACCCGACCGATCAGGCCTGGAAAGACGATGCGGGCATGACCCAATGGCGCGCGTTCATGGCGAAATATATGCCCGGCGCCGACCTGACCGATGGCGGCACGGTGTTCGGCTATGGCGTGACCTACTCGTTGTGGAACGTGCTGAAACAGTGCGGCACGGATTTCTCGCGCGCGAATATCATGAAGCAGGCGGCGAATTTGAAGGACCTCGAGGTGCCGGTGCTGTTGCCGGGGATCAAGGTGAACACCAGTCCGTCGAACTTCCATCCGATCAGGCAGATGCAGTTGCAGAAGTGGGACGGATCGTCGTGGAAGTTGTTCGGGTCGGTGCTGTCCGGGGCCGGGGATATTTAATCGGCGACTGGCCGGTTGGCCATTGCTTTGTTGTTTCGGTGCCGGGTGGTCGTTTGCCCGGTACCGCGGCACCGCCGAGGCGCAGCGCGTATGAAACCGGCGGAGGGCATACGCGCCCGGCTCAGCCTTACCTTGCGTCCCGGGTCAGCACGAGATCGAACGTGATGCAGACCGGGTTCTCGCCGCGGGTCAGCACGCCGTCGTGAACATGGCCGCGGCGCATCGACCGCCAGCAGGTCGATCGTCGCTTCGCCGTTGACGATCCGGCCGGAACGGACCAGCACCTCGGTCGCCAGATCCGGCACGATCGTTCCGTTGGTGAAGTGGGCGCCGATCAGGCTGCCGAGACTGCCGCGAATGGTCCCGTCGGCGATCCCATGCCGCCTGGCGATCGCTTCCACGGCGCTGACGATGTCCTCATTCGGACGCACCCGCGCGACGACGGCCGAGGCGGCATTGTCCGACCTGCCTGAAGGCTGGAACAGCGTGAAATTCGTTTCGGGATCGGCGGCGGTGGCGATCGCGATGTCCGGAAATCCCCAGGCCTGAGCGATGGCGCCGGCTCTGCCAGGATCGCTTCATCGGTCAGGATATGGCCACCGCGGCGCGCGCCATCGGGCTCGATCCAGGCGGCGTGGCAATGCAGGAACGGTTTGCCGTCATGCCAGCCGAACGTCGCGTTGGCCTGCTCGATCCGGGTCATGCCGGCGGGTGCGCGCGGCGCGTGTGAAGTAAGCGACATGCGAGGCACTGTCGGGTGGGCCCGGCATCACGTAACGGAACGGATCGAACGCGGCGCCGGTGAAAGTCAGGGTGCCGCCGCGCCATCCCGCGTTCGCCAACGGCCCGGTCGCGGCTTCCAGCAACGACACGCCGGTCCGCAACGGAAACGTCAAACTCTGAACGGCCCCGCCGAAACTATCGATCCGCCGCGGATGCACCGGACCCGGTTGGACCAACGTCCGCATTCAGCGTCCCACCGCGTAGCCTTGCATCCCGCGCGGATTGGCGCCCGCGAACATCTGCCCGTCCGGTTCCACGCCGCGCGCCGGACAGCCGGCCCTCGCTCCAGTCTTCGCCCTTACTGGCGTCATGACCGCGGCCGCGCAGATCGCGCAAGACAGCGTCGTCGTAACGACCTTCGATGACCACCTTGCCGGGACGGGCGACGCGCGGCCAGAAACTGCTCGGCCAATGCTCGGTATGGAACGACGGCGCGTCGATCGCTTCCTGGATGTTCATGTTGTGGTGCACCATGCGCAGGAACATGGTCAGCGACCATTGATCCTGCTGCTCGCCACCCGGCGTGCCGAACGCCATCCAGGGTTTGCCGCCGCGCAACGCGAAACTCGGCGACAGCGTGGTGCGCGGCCGCTTGCCGGGCTCCAGCGAATTCGGCAGGCCCGGCTTCAGCCAGAACATCTGGCCGCGCGTGCCCATCGGGAAACCGAGGCCCGGCACCGCCGGCGACGATTGCAGCCAACCGCCGGAGGGCGTGGCGCTGACCATGTTGCCCTGTTTGTCGATCACATCGATATGGCAGGTATCCGCGCCGATCACGCCGAGGCGGGCAACGGTCGGCTCGCCCGCGCCGCCCGTGTCATCGGACAGCAATCGGGCCCGTGCCGCGCCGTCCTGATCCACGACGGCGTTAAATCCTGCCAGCGCGCCTGGCCGCAACGCCATGGACGCCTCGCGCGCGATCAGGCGCCGGCGTTCGTCGTTGTATTGATCCGACAATAAAATATCGAGCGGCACGGCGCCGAAATTCGGATCGCCATAATACGCCTCACGATCGGCGTAAGCGAGTTTGGCGGCCTCGACGACGGTGTGAACGAACTCGGCGCCGAACGGATCCATCGCGCCGACGTCGATCCCGCGGAGCAGCGCGAGTTGTTGCAGGAACACCGGCCCCTGGCTCCAGGGTCCGCACTTCAGCACGGTATGGCCGTGGTAATCGTATGACGACCGGATCCTCGACCGTCGCCGACCATCCGGCGAAATCATGCGCGGTCAGCAAGCCGCGGTGACGCCGTCCGGTGACGTCCAGCACGTCCGTGCCATGAAAGAAACGATCCACCTGGTCGGCGACGAACCCCTGATACCAGGCGCGGCGCGCGGCATCGATGCGGGCTTCCCGGTTGTCGCCGGTCGCCTCGCGGCACAACCGCTCCCACGTGGCGGCCATGGCGGGACGCGCGAACAACGCGCGCGGACCCGGCACGGCGCCGCCGGGAAGGTAGACCTCGGCCGAGCTTTTCCATTCCGTCTCGAACAAGGGCCGCACGCTCTCGATCGTCGCCGAGATGCGCGGCACCAGATGGACACCGTTCCGCGCATAGCCCAGCGCGAACGACAGCACGTCGGCGAACTCCCAGGTGCCCCAGTCGCGCAGCAGCAGGCACCAGGCGTCGAACGCGCCGGGCACCACCGCCGGCAGCAGGCCGGTGCCGGGGATCAGGTCGAGGCCGAGTGCCTCGGAATGCCGCGATGGTGGCGCCGCGCGGGGAGGGGCCCTGGCCGCAGATCACCTGCTGCTGTCCGGTTTTCGCATCGTGCAAGATGATCGGCGCGTCGCCGCCCGGTCCGTTCAGATGCGGCTCGGCGACCTGCAGCACGAAAGCGGTGGCGACGGCGGCGTCGAAGGCGTTGCCGCCGCGCTCCAGACACCGCCATGCCGGTGCTGCTGGCGAGCCAGTGCGTGCTGGCGACGACGCCGAACGTTCCGGCGATTTCCGGTCGGGTGGTGAACATGGCGTGCGAACTCCGCCGTTGCTTCGCGGCGTAAGGTAACGCCATGCTGAACTGGCCGAAAGCGGAGGGGGGACGACTATGTTGGTGCTGGTGGTCGGCCCTAGCGGCGCCGGCAAGGACTCGCTGTTGAACGCGTGCGCGCGCGGCGTTCCGCGACGACCCGCGGGTGCATTTCGCACGCCGTGTCATCACCCGTCCGCCCGATCCCGACGGCGAAAACCACGAGCCGGTCAGCGATGCGGCCTTCGCCGCGCGCGACGTTCGCGCTGTCGTGGTCGGCGCACGGCCTGCGTTACGGCATTCCCGTCGAGGCCGCGGCGGCGGCGCCGGTGGTTGTCGCCAACGTCTCCCGCGGGGTCATCGCCGAAGCCGCGCGCCGCTTTTCCGTGCGCGTGATCGAGGTCACCGCGCCGCCGGATATCCTGGCCGCGCGGCTGGCGGCCCGGGGCCGGGAAACCGCCGCCGACGTCGCGGGCCGGCTTACCCGCACCGCCGTGATTCCGGATGGCGTGCCGGTCGAGACCGTGTGGAACGATGGACTTTTGCAAGCCGGTATCGACCGCTTCGTCGCGGCCTTGCGTCGCGTGGTCGAGGCGTGAAGCGAAGCTCCGTCATCGCCGGGACGATCATCGCCGCATTGGCCGCGTTCGTCTGGTTCGTGCAACTCGCGACGCTCACGGACCTGTCGGGTAGCGACGCCGCGGGCAACGGCATGTCGCAGGCGTTCGCGGCGCTGGAAATCATCGTGTTGTGGGGATTGCTGGCGGTCCTGCTCATCGTGACGGGCGTGGCCTGTGCGCCGCCGCCGCTTTCCATGCTTCCCGGCGTGCTGCTGTTGCCGGCATCCGGAGTTCGCGGCGTTGCGCGCGCTGGGGTTGCTGTCTCACCCCAACAGTCCGCCGTTCCTTTGGCCGATCGTCGTTTCCGCCGCGGTGCCGCCGCTGATCTTGCTGTTTTGCCTCTGGGCCGCCGTGCCGCTGGCGCGCCGCGCGCTGCCGGCGTGGAGCGTGGCCGGTCTGGTGTGGGGCGCGACAGCTGTGGCGAGCGTGGCGATCTTGCCGCTGGAACAGGTCCGCGAGGGGGTCACGGCTCAGCGGAACATCGAGCGTGAGACATGGGCCGCCGACTTCGCGAAACTTCCGAAGGACGCGCCATTGTGGGACTGGACGCCGTTCCTCGCGACCCCTGACGATGAACGTCTGAGCGCGGTGATCAACGGCATTCGCCAACTCGACCGGCGTCAGGCCGACGCGGAAACGATGCTCGACCGCGGCGATCTTCCGCTGCGGTTCATGAGCCAGTTCGATCTGACGCCGACCCCGGAGATTTGCGATAAGACGCGGGCGCTGCTGCGCCGGCAACTCGCGCCGCTGGTATTGCCGGCGGGCCAGAGCAAACCGTACGCGGTGATCCGAACCGACGTCGCGAATGCCGTGGCCGCGATGCAATGGCTGGTCGGCTACGGCTGCTCCTGCGATGCCGAGGCGACGGCGTGGGAGACCATGGCGAACGCTTACAGCGACACGGAATTCGACGTTTTCGAGCTGAAGCGCCTGCGCGATCCCAAGGCGCTTGGACAGACGCTGCGCGAGGCGCCCGAGCGGTTTTCGATGCTGACGCCGCGATCGCATTTGAAGGCGTGGCTGCATTTCGCGGCCGATCCGTCGTTGCACGATCAGGCGATGGCCGGCGCGCGCGCCCTGGATCATCGCACCGAGGATGCCGTCGAGATCCTGGGCGGCACCGAATACGATGCGTGGGATTTGCTGATCGTGTTGCCGGAGCTCGATCTTGAGGCGACGCCGGCGTTGTGCGCGGCGGCACTGCGCGAGGTGTACCGCGAACTGACGGAGATTTATCGGCCGACGACCGATGATCCGCGGCCGTACCGGGAATTGCTGGAGCGCATGGGGACCGGCAAGCCGCTCGAGGCACTGATCTGGCTGGCGGAACATGGCTGCGATACCGAGGCCGCTGTGAGCGAGGCGCGGGACCTGGTGAGCGCGTATGGCGATTTGCCCCAACGGGCGGCGATGCTGACGACTTTGAGTGGGCTGCGCCGGAAGCCGTGACCCCGCCGGACTCAGCCGCCCAACGGGATTCGCGCCGCGATCACGAATGGCGCGCCCGGTTCGGATTGCGTGAACAGGCAAATATCCGTGACGCGCCGTTTCATCGCCACCGCCGCGGCGAAAAACCGTTCCGCTTCCGGTCGCCAGGTCCGATGCTCGTCCGCCGACAGCCGCCGCGTCAGCGTCATGTGAAAGAACCACGTCTCCAACACGTAAGGATAGCCGAACCGCACCAGCATCGCGTCTTGCGCCGGGGTCAGGCCCGCGCGACGCCGGCGAGCCAGCTCAGCGTCGGACGGCGCGGCGCGATAGCCATCCAACCCCTCCACGCACGCATCGGCCAGGGCCTGCAACGGCGCGCGGGGTTCGGTTTCGCGCAACGCCAGAAACCCGTGCAAATCGGTCACCGCGAGCGCCGGCAACTCAAAGGGCGCGATCCGCGCGGCGACTTCCTGGGCCGCCGTCATCAAACCGTACCAGGAGCAGCCGGGTGCCAGACGCATCGGTGGCTTCAGGGTCGCGTGAAACCCGTAGCCGCGCGCTTCCGCCGTGACCTCCGCGATGCCGGCGATGTTGGGTTGCGCGAGCGGCGCGCCCGTCGCGGGATCGCGCCCCAACCATGTGGCGCCGGCGGTGAACAGTGGATCATCGTTGTTGGGACAGTAATAAATTCCGACCCGCGCGTCCGGCGCCATCAGATCACCCGCTCCCCGCCGCTCCAGACCTGGCGGACCACGGGCAACGTCTCATGCACGCGCACCCGCACCAGATCGGCGCGCTGCTCCGCGGCCAGCTTTCCGCGGTCGGTCAGACCCGCGAGCTCGGCCGCGCGCGAGGTGATCATCGCCACCGCGTCGGGCAATTCCGCCAGGCCTTCGCGCGCGCAACGAAACGCCGCCTCGATCAGCGCGGGCGGCACGTAGTCGGACGCGAACACATCGACCCAGCCCGATCGCAACAGATCCGCCGCCGCGATATTGCCCGAATGCGAGCCGCCGCGCACCACGTTCGGCGCCCCCGCGATGACATCCATGCCGGCTGCCTTGGCCGCCTCCGCCGCCGCCATGGTGACCGGAAATTCACTGATGCGGATGCCGTCGCGCGCGTTCTCGGCGATTTCCTCGACGGTGCGGTCGTCATGGCTGGCCAGAGCGATGCCGCGGCCACGCACACGCTCCAGCAAGGTTTGGCGGTGGGTTTCACGAACCCGCTCGCGCTGCTCCCGCAATTCCAGGATGCGGCGATCGACCGTCGCTTCATCGAGCCCGCCGCGGCGACGCAGGTTGCGGTAGAACTCAATATCGGCGTACTGCCCGACGCCGGGACTGTGATCCATCAGGCTGATCAACCGCACCAGCGGATGATCCGCGACCGCATCGAAACAGGCGAGCATGTCCAGCGCCGGAATCTCGCAACGCAGGTGCAGATAATGTTGCGACTTCAACAGCCCGGTCGGCGTCAGCGCGTCCAGATCGGCGACGCCGTCCCAGAAGGTCTGGATCCGTCCCGTGTCGAACCCCAGGTCGCCGAGGCACAACGCATCCAGGATCGTCGTCACCCCGGCGGCGGCGCATTGCGCGTCGTGTGCCACCATCGCCGAGCGGGACGGCCACCGCGCCAGACTGCGCGGCAGCACCTGCCGCTCCAGGTTATCGGTGTGCACATCGACCACGCCCGGAATCAAATAGTCGCCATCGAGGTCGATCGCGCCCGGCGCCGAGGAGCGGCCGGCTTCAATCGCGACGATCGTGTCGCCGCGCGTCACCAGCGTGCCGGCCAGGATCGCGTCCGGCAGCACAAGAACGGCGTTGGTGAAAATCGTTTCGCGGTTCATGCGGCCTCGCGGTATGGAGCGACGGAGAACAACCGGTCGGCGATCAGATCTCGCACGTCGACATCATGGCAGATCGCGACGATCGCGGTGCCGCGCGCCTTGGCGTCCTGGATCATGCGCACGACCACCGCGCGATTTTCGGCATCGAGCGACGCGGTGGGTTCGTCCAGCAGCAGGATCGGATGCCCGGCGATGAAGCCGCGGGCGAGATTGACCCGCTGTTGCTCGCCCCCGGAAAACGTCGCCGGAGGGATCCCATGCAAACGCCGCGGGATGTTCAGCGACGCCAACATCGCCGCCGCCTGCTCGCGCGCCTCATCGGGTGAGCGGCCGCGGCCAGGTAGCGCCTCGGCCACGATGTCGAGCGCCGGAACACGCGGCACGACGCGCAGGAACTGGCTGACATAGCCCATCGTATGATGCCGCACGGCCAGGATCGTGCGCGGATCGGCGCTGGCGATGTCAACGATGCCGCCCAAATGCCGCACCAGAATTTTGCCGGTGTCGGCTCGGTAGTTGCCATAGAGGGAGCGAAGCAACGTCGATTTGCCCGCTCCCGAGGGGCCGGACAACACCACGCACTCGCCCGCGTTGACCGACAGATCGACCTCGCCGAGCACCGGCAATCGCAACCCACCCCGCAGATGCAAGGTAAAACTTTTGCTGAGCGCTTCGGTTCGCAACACCGGCGCGCTCATGCCTGAAGCACCGAACTGACCAGCAACTGCGTGTAGGGATGCCGCGGATCGTCGAGCACCTGATCGGTCAGCCCGGTCTCCACCACGCGGCCGCGCTGCATCACCGCGATCCGATGGCCGAGCAACCGTGCCACCGCGATATCGTGCGTCACCAGCACGACGGCAACGCCCAGCCGGGCGACCAAAGACCTGATCAGGTCGAGCAAACGGGCCTGCACGGAGACGTCCAGCCCTCCCGTGGGTTCATCCATGAACACCAGCCTCGGGTGGGTGACCAAAGTTCTCGCGATTTGCAAGCGCTGCAACATGCCGCCGGAGAATGTCCGTGGCAAATCATCGATGCGGTCGGCGTCGATTTCCACCTGTTGCAACCAGTCCAGTGCCTGCGCCCGGATGTCGCCGTAGTGCCGCGCGCCACGCGCCATCAGGCGCTCCCCGACGTTGCCGCCCGCGCTGACGTTCATGCGCAGGCTGCGGCGCGGGTCCTGATGCACGAAGCCCCAGTCGGATCGCTGCAAAGTCCGCAGCACGGGCGGCGCCATCGCGTGGACGTCATGCGGTCCGCCCTCCGGATCGCGATAGGTGACGATGCCGCTTTGTGGACGCAACTGGCCCGATAGCACATTGAGCAGCGTGGTCTTGCCGGAGCCGGACTCGCCGACGATCGCCAGGATTTCGCCCAACCAGAGATCGACGTCCACATCGAGCAACGCCGGGATGGCGCCGAACGATAACGTGAGCCCTCGCGCGCTGAGGATTGGGTTGTCGGTCATGACCTGCCCACCCGCTCGCTCGCCGCGCGCCGTTGCTCGCAATGATCGGTGTCCGAGCAGACGAACATGCGTCCGCCCAGGTCGTTGGTGACGACTTCGTCTTTGTACAGAGTCGGTCGCGCCGCAGAGGCCGCACGCCTGATGCGCGTTGATCGGCCGGAACGGATGGTCGTCGAAATCCAGTGACCGCACCTCGGTCCACGGCGGGATGGCGTAAATTCGTTTCTCTCGGCCGGCACCGAACAACTGCAACGCCGGCATCCGGTTCATCTTCGGATTATCGAATGCCGGTATCGGGCTGGGCGACATGAGGTACCGCTGGTTGACCATGACCGGATAGTCGTAACTGATCGAGATTTGGCCAAGCCGCGCGACATCCTCGTACAGCTTCACATGCATCAGCCCGTAATCGGACAACGCGTGCATGCGTTTCGTTTCGACCCGGCTGGGTTCGAGGCGCCACAGCGGCTCCGGCTGCGGCACCTGGTAGACGATGATCTGGTTCTCGCGCAACGTTTCTTCGGGGATACGATGGCGGGTCTGGATGACGGTCGCCTCGGCGGTGTGCGTGGTGGTGCGCACGCCCGCGGTACGCGCGAAAAAGTGCCGGATCGAGACCGCGTTGGTGGTATCGTCCGCGCCCTGGTCGATCACCTTCAGCGTGTCGTCCTGCCCCAGGACCGCCGCCGTGACCTGAATGCCGCCGGTGCCCCAGCCATACGGCAACGGCATCTCCCGCGAGCCGAACGGCACTTGGTGACCGGGAATGGCGACCGCCTTAAGCAGCGCGCGCCGGATCATGCGTTTGGTCTGCTCGTCCAGGTAAGCGAAGTTGTAGCCTTTCATGGGTTGCCCCCGGGGAAGCCGCGATTGGCCGCGCCTGACGCCACCGGCGCCGAACCAGGTTCCGCCGAAAGCGATACGAGGGGGGCCATCACTCCGCCGCCTCCCGTCGTTCCACCGCCTCACGCAGCCGGCGCACGTTTTGCAATTCGCTTTGAAAATCGACGTAATGCGGAAGTTTCAAATGTTCAACGAAACCGGTCGCCTCGATGTTGTCGGAGTGATACAAAACAAACTCCGGATTTTGTGCCGGGGCGGTGACGTCCTCGCCGAGTTCCTCGGCGCGTAGCGCGCGGTCGACGAGTGCCATGGACATGGCTTTGCGCTCGGAGAATCCGAAGACCAGGCCGTAACCTCTGGTGAATTGCGGCGGTTGCGTTTTGGAGCCTTTGAATTGATTGACCATCTGGCATTCGGTCACGGTCAGGTCGCCGATATCGATCGCGAAACCAAGTTCCGGCGGCTCGATCTCGACCGAGACCTCGCCCATGCGCACCTCGCCGGCGAACGGATGGCTGCCGCCGTAGCCGCGCTGCGTCGAGTAGCCCATCGCCAGCAGAAACCCCTCATCGCCGCGTGCGAGAGCCTGCAGGCGCACGTCTCGGCCGGCGGGGAAACTCAACGGCTCGCGGGTCAGGTCGCCGGGCTCGGCGTCCGTCGGTCCGTCCGCTTCCAGCAGGCCTTCGTGGCCCAGAATGTCGGGAACGCGCGGCAGGGGGGCTGGATCGGGCGCGGCGCGGGGCGCGTCGGGCGCGGGATGGCTCTCCGCCAGTTCGAAATCCAGCAGCCGATGCGTGTAGTCGTAGGTCGGGCCGAGTGTCTGTCCGCCCGGCAGATCCTTGAAGATGGCGGAGATCCGTCGCGCCGCGCGCATCGCCGCCGTATCGACGGGACGCGTATGCGCGAAGCGTGGCAGTGTGGTGCGGTAGGCGCGCAGCAGAAACGCCGCCTCGATCAGATCGCCCTGCGCCTGTTTGGTCGCCAGCGCGGCGAGGTCCGGATCGTATAGCGATCCCTCGCCCATGACCCGGTCGATCGCGCGGCCAAGTTGCTCGCGGATCTGGTCGAGCCCCAACTCGGGGACCGCCGGATCGCCGCGGCGCTCCTCGGCGAGCCAGGTGTGCGCGTTACGGATCGCGCGTTCCCCGCCTTTGACCGCGACATAGGCCATGGGTCAGATCTCCTCGATCGCGACGGTTCGGGGCAGGGCGGTCAGACGATCGCCGGCGCACAGGATCAGATCGATACCGCATGGAAACAACGCATGGTTGCGCCGCCAGATCGATACGAAGTCACGCGGCAGGCCGTCCACGTTCAGCACGGAGGTGTCGCGCAACCCAGGCCCGCTCAGGCGGAACGCGCGGCCGGTTTCGAGCGAGGCCACCTGGCAGACGACCGTCGCCGATGTCTCCGGCAATTCATGGGACCCGGCGGGCAACCGGCGCAAATCCGGCAACCCAAGGCCCAGCGCGAAGCCGCATCCGGCCGGATCCGCGACCACGAGGGCGCCGCAATGAAATTCGATCCAGCGCCGCGCGGCCAGCGCATCGGGATCAAGCCACAGCGGTGTGTCGTGATCCACAACCGTGAGCAACACCGCCGCCGCCGCGGTGCCGAGCGGCGCCGGCGCGGCCACGCCGCCGACCCGCGCGATCCGTCCCGGCCGCGCCATCGCGTCCAGTACGGCGCGAAAGCACCGTTGCGAATCCGAAACAGGATCGGCGAAACCGGCGTCCAGGCCGGCGTTCATGCCCGACCCGCGTTCATGCCCGCCCCGCGTTCATGCCCGCCCCGCGTTCATGCCCGCCCCGCGTTCATGGTCGCCCGCTCTCATGATGGCGCGCCTTGTTGCCCGCTCCGGCCTTCATGACCGCATCGTCCGCATCGCGAAGAACTCCACCCGCGTGGCCGCTGCCTTCTCGGCTCGGATCAGTCGTTGTTCCCGCTGCGCCCGCGCCAACGGCTCGATCAGCAAGTCGCGCGCCACCCCGTTCATCGCCTGCAGCAGCGCGTCGGCGACGGCGG
This sequence comes from uncultured Alphaproteobacteria bacterium, assembly GCA_963719675.1. Classification (GTDB taxonomy): domain Bacteria; phylum Pseudomonadota; class Alphaproteobacteria; order Acetobacterales; family Acetobacteraceae; genus Rhodopila. The sequence goes on from CAVRDN010000082.1 coordinate 57,180, forward strand.
CGAGTTCCGCCCGCCGTTCATCGCGGCCGGCGATGTAGGCGTGCCCGGCGGCCCCCGAGTTCCAGCCGCACGGTGCAGCGTGTCACGGTCATTTCCCCGAGATTGAAGGGGGAGCCGGAACCGCCGGCGCGTCCGCGCACCATGACGAGGCCGGTTTCCGGTCCGCGCACGCGGGTCCATGACGGCAGCGGACCGAGCCGGTTCAACCCGTCCTCGATCGCTTCGGAGGGGGCGCGCGCCAGAACGGACATCCAGTGCTGGCGGGTCGCGATCGGATCGGGCGCGGAGACCGTGTCGTTCATGCCAATTCATGGTTGTAGAGACATCCGGATGTCTATACAATGCGCTGAACGACGTCAACGTTAATCAACACAAGGCGCACCCGGATTGGATGACACATTGATGAAGCCGCCGGAGGGGCCCGAGACGGGGTTCCGTCAGGCGGCCCCGGTCACCACCGGATCCGCGGCGGAGGCTACCGGTGGGTCCGGGCCGCGGCAGGCTGGGTCCACCTCGCCGCGGACGTCGCCGAAGCGGCCATCGGGTAAGCCGACAGCCCAGGCAGCCCTGGCGACCCGGGGTGTGCCCCGGGGCGCGCCGGTGACGGACGGCGCCGAGGCTCGCCAGTCCGGCCTCACGCTGTGGCGTCAGATCGTCGAAACCCTGCATCAGGAAATAGGCGGCACCGACTATCCGCCGGGTGCACGCCTGCCAACCGAGGCGGAGCTCGCGGCCCGCTTCGGCGTCAATCGGCACACCGTGCGCCGCGCGCTGGAAGAACTGTCGCGCGGCGGCCTGATCCGCGTCGAGCAAGGCCGCGGTACCTTCGTCGCCGAGGATGTGCTCGATTACACCGTCGGCCCGCGCACCCGCTTCACCGAGTGGATCCATCGACACAACAAGGAGCCCTCGGGCCGCATCCTGCAACGCCGCGAGATCGCCGCCGACGCCACCATCGCGGCCGCGCTGGCGGTACGGCCTGGGTCGCGGGTCGTGGTGCTGGAACGGCTGGGCCTGGCCGACGACATGCCGGTCAGCCTCGCGCGACACTATTTCCCGGCCACGCGTCTGCGCGGCATCCTCGCCGCCCTGACCACGCACGCGCGCATCACCGACGCGCTGAAGGCGGTCGGAGTCGAGGACTATGTGCGCCAGGTCACCAAGGTCACCGCCCGCGCGGCGACTCCCGGCGAGGTGGCGCTGCTCCGCATGGCCCGCAACCGTCCGGTGCTGATCACCGAGAGCATCAACGTCGATCGCTCCGGCACCGTGGTCGAGTTCAGCACCGGCTGTTATCCAACCCCTCGCGTGCAAATCGTGTTCGAGCCAGGAGAAGGTCCCGCATGACGCAAATCCGCATCACCGGCGGTCAGGTACTGCTAGGAGAGGACGGCCTGGCGACGACCGACCTCAGCCTGAGCGACGGACGGATCGACGCGATCGGCGCGGGGCCGGCGGGCAAGGGTCTTTCGCTCGACGCCACCGGCCTGCTCGTGCTGCCGGGGATTGTCGATATCCACGGCGACGCGTTCGAGCGGCAGATCCAGCCGCGGCCCGGCGTGGACTTTCCCGTCGGCATCGCGCTGCGGGATACCGAGCGACAATTGCTCGCCAACGGCATCACCACCGCGTTCCACGGCGTGACCCTGTCATGGGAGCCGGGCCTGCGCAGCCTCGACTCCTGGCGTGCGATGATGACCGCGCTGGAGGCCGAACGCTGGACCTGCGACATGCGGGTGCATCTGCGGTGGGAGGCATACAACCTCGACGCGCTGGACACCGCGTTGGCCGACATCGCGGCGGGCCGGGTGCATCTGCTGGCGTTCAACGATCACACGCCCTCGATCCTGAAAAAGCTGCACGACCCGGTCGAGGGCGCCAAATACGCCGGCCGCGCGGGGATGAAGATGGAGGCATTCCGGGCCTTCACCGACCGCATCGCCGCGCGCGCCTCCGAGGTCCCGGCCGCGCTGGAACGCATCGGTGCCGCCGCGCGCGCCGCGAACCTGCCAATGGCCAGCCACGACGACGACACTCTGCCCGTGCGGGCCCGCTTCCGCGCTCTGGGCGCGCACATTTGCGAGTTTCCAATGGCCGAAGAGGTCGGCCGCGACGCTCGCACGCGCAATGAGCATGTCGTCATGGGCAGCCCGAACGTCGTGCGCGGCCGGTCGCACCTCAACTGGGCTTCCGCCGCCAAGATGGCCGAGGCCGGGATCTGCGACATCCTGTCGTCCGATTATTATTATCCGGCGATGGCGCGCGCCGCCTTCATCCTCACCGACCGCGGCGCTTTCGACCTCGCCCGCGCCTGGGCCATGATCTCCGCCAATCCGGCCGCCGCCACGGGCCTGACGGATCGCGGCACGATCGAGGCCGGCAAGCGCGCGGATGTCGTGCTGTTCGATCCGGCCGAGCGAAAGCTGATCGCCACCATCGCCGGCGGCCGGCTGGCGCATTTGTCCGCCGAAGGGGCGGCCCGACTGGTCGCGCACTGACGCCGCTCCGGCGTGCCAACAGCGTACCCCCTGGGAGTGCCGTGACGGGGAGTGCCCCCGGGATTGCAGCCACGGGAGTGCCGCCACGGGGCCGACATAACGGTTGCTTCTCGCGTGGATCTGGAACAGATGCCATCGCGTCCCCATATCGAGCCGTCCCAGGAACATCTCACCCCAGAGGAAACCGTGGCCACCTTGCTCCCAGGCCCACTGGCGTGTTGCCGGTGGGAGCTTGAACAACGGCACATGATCCCGCCGTCGAACTTCATCCTCCGCATCATCGTCGAGGAAGATCCGCAATTCGTGCGGACACTGAACGCGCACTATGCGGACGCGGCGCCGGACGGCGGCCTGGAAACGGCCGAGCGTGAGGCGCTGTTCGACGTAATCGCGCGCCATTACACCGGACAGGAGTGGCCTCGTGCCGGCGGGATGGACGTGACGCGACGGTTCCTCGCCGACCTGCAGAAAGCCATGACGGCGACACGGTGGAAAGTGGATTTGCTGGTGTTGGCGTGACAGCGCCGGGTGGTTGCGCGACCGGTGGGTTCGCCAGGGCGTGACGGCCATGACGACGGCTACGGCGTCGGCATGACAACGAAATCACACCGTGATCGCCGGGCGGGTGGGGTGACCAGCCTGGCGCTGACGCCGGAGCAGGCGGTCGATCGGTTGGAAGCGCTCCACACGACGGCGACCCAGGCCGCGCGCGACGCGCTCCGCCGCTTCGCCGCGACCGGCGTCCCTCCCACGCCGGAGGAACGGGCGGCGTTCCGCTATCCCGAACTGAAGCTGGTGTGGGAGCCGGTTGGCCCGATCCCGTTCACCTGGCGGGCCTGGGGCAAGTTCCAGGCGCCGGGCACCTATGCGACCACGATCACGCAGCCGCGCTTCTTCCGCTCCTACCTGCTGGAGCAACTGCGCCCATTGGTGGAGGAATACGGCGCCTCCATCGAGGTGAGCGTCAGCGACCAGGAAATCCCCTACCCGTATGTGGTTGAGCCGGGCGAGGAACTGGTCTCCGGATCCGCCTCCGCCGCCGATCTCGCGCGCTATTTCCCAACGCCGATGCTGGCCGCGGTGGGCGACGAGATCGCCGACGATCTGTGGATATTTGGCGCGGAACGGCCCCGGCCGCTGGCGCTGTTCGACGCCGTGCGGGTCGATTACTCGCTGCAGCGGTTGCTGCATTACACCGGCACCCCCTGGAGCGCGACGCAGCGCTGGATCCTGCTCACCAACTATCAGCGCTACGTCGATCAGTTCGTGCGGTGGGCCCGCGACGAACTGGCGAAACCGGACAGTCCCTACGAGCACCTCGTGCTGCCGGGCGGCGGGGTAGTCCGACGTGGCGACGATCCGCTCGGATCGAACGCCCGCGTTGCCGAGGCGCCCTGGCACCGGTTCCAGATGCCGGCCTACCACCTGCTGCGGCGCGACGGCGCGGACGGGATCACCATCGTCAACATCGGCGTCGGCCCGTCGAACGCCAAAACCATCACCGACCACCTCGCGGTACTGCGTCCGCATTGCTGGCTGATGGTCGGACATTGCGGCGGCCTCCGGCAGTCGCAGGTCATCGGCGATTACGTCCTCGCGCACGCCTATCTGCGCCGTGACCGGATCCTGGATGACCTCGTTCCGACCGACGTCCCGATTCCGGCGCTCGCCGAGGTCCAGGTCGCACTACAGGCGGCGGCGGCGCAGGTCACCGGGGAGCGCGGGGATGCCCTGAAGCGGCGGCTGCGTACCGGAACCGTCGTCACCTACGACGACCGGAACTGGGAGTTGCGCTGGTCGCATGAGCGGCGCCGGATCAACCTGTCTCGCGCGATCGCGGTCGATATGGAGAGTGGGACGCTCGCCGCGCAAGGTTACCGGCTGCGGGTGCCGTACGGAACGCTGCTCTGCGTGTCCGACAAACCGCTCCATGGCGAGATCAAGTTGCCCGGCCCGGCGAGCGCGTTCTACCAGCGCGCGGTGGGTGAGCATCTGACGATCGGCCTGGCCGCGCTGGATATCCTGCGCGAGCATCTGGGTGCGCTGCACTCGCGGAAACTGCGCAGCTTCGATGAGCCGCCGTTTCGGTAGCGCGGCGCCCGATCGGGCGGTACGTGTTCGCGGGTTTGGCGGTGTGACTGGCCTGGGTCTGATCGGGGGAGCGGCCTTATCCCGCGCGTCCGCCGTCGGCGAGCGCCTCCAGTTCCGCCCGGTCGCGGATGATGATCCGCGCCGAGTCCATGAAAATAATCCCCTGCTGTCGCAAAGCCGCCAGTTGCCGACTGGTGTTTTCGCGTGACAGGCCCATGTAGCCGCCCAGATCCCGCTGGCTCACCTGGAGTTGGATCACCACACCTTCCTTGGTCTGACGCCCGAGTTGATCGGCCAGGCGCAGCAGGCCACGCGCGGTTCGCCCAGGCATCTCGTTCAATCCATCCTCGACGAGAGATGAGGTGTTGCGCAGCTTGCCGCACAGCATCTGGATGACTTCCAGCATCGTTTCCGGGTTGGCCAGCAGCGCCGGAATGATATCGCGCCGCTGCAACGAAAACGTTTCGGTCGCCTCCAGGGCAAGTACCGACGCCGCGCGGTCGAGCCCATCGAGGATGGTGATCTCGCCAATCACGTCGGCGGGACCGAGGAAGTTGAGCACGGCTTCGCGGCCGTCCGCCGTCGTGTTGAAAATCTTCACGCTGCCCGACAGAACCAGCATCATGCTGGCGCCCTCGTCGCCGCGATGAAAGATTGTCTCGCCTTTGCGGAATCGCAAGAGATGACCCTTGCGGTACACCTGATCGAACGCCGCCTCCGCCAGGCAGCCAAGAAACGTATTATCGCGTAGCAGCTTCCTGACGTCATCGGCAGTCATGTGGCAACTCCCCTCCAGCCGGGCCCGGGAGCTCGCATTCTGGCCGGCAAGACCGTGACGAAACCAAATACCGCGCGTCGCGGCTCACTGCGTCAAGATGAGCCGGGAGAGCAAGGGCATTGTCGCGGCCCGGTTACAATGCGTAAGGTTCTCGCACCATGATGAACGGATCCGGACGACGCGCGATCATCGGCGGTCTGGCATCGAGCCTGGCGCTGGCCCCGGTTGTCGGACTTGGCGCGACGCCCCGCGCCGGTGAGGTAGAGTCCGCGCGCGGTGAATGTTTCGCCCGCGCCGGCGCGGCGCGGCGGGCGCTGGCACCGGACGCCGCGGTGTTCGTCGGTGACTTTGTCGGGACTGGCGCCAACTCGTCGCTCGGCATGCTGTTGGGCGGCGCGACGACGGTTCGGCTCGGCCCCGAGGCGCAGTTGCATATCGACAGATATATCGTGAATGCCGGCGGGGTGCTGACCCTGGACCGCGGCGGCATCCTCTACGATCACGATCCGAAAGCCGGCGAGGACGCCACCGCCGTGCGCGCGCCATTCGGCCTGATGGCGGTGCGCGGCACGCGGTTCTTCGCTGGTCCCAGCAACGGTGTGTTCGGCGTGTTCGTCGAGCGCGGCGCGGTCGAGGTGGTTGGCGTGTCCACCGCCGTGACCGTGACGGCCGGTCTCGGCACCAATATCGCGGCACCGGGCGCCGAACCCACGCTGCCCGCGGTCTGGTTGCCGCGACGCATCAACGCCGCGATGGCGCAGTTTCAACCGTAACCATCCGCGGGGTCAGCGGCCAGGCTCCGGCAGCGCCGCGAGGGTAAAGACCGTGACCTCACGGCTTTGCCCGCGTGGCACCATCGTGCCGATCGGCCGCAGCGTGGCCGGGTCGAGTCGCGCGGCGGTGCCTGGACCGATGCAGATGCTCGATCCGAAATCCTTGTTTGCGGCTTCCAGCCGCGCGGCCGCGTTCATGGCATTGCCGTGCGCGGTATAGTCGAGCTTGCGTCCGCCTCCGACGTCGCCAACGATCGCCATGCCGGTCTCGATGCCGACGCGGGTGCGCCCGAGCAGCAGGCGCTGGCCGAGCGGCGAGGCACGCATCGCCTCCGAGACCTCCAGCACCGCCTGAGCGCTTTCGACCGCGCGGCGCGGATGATCCTCCAGTGAAAACGGCGCATTGAAGATCGCGTGGATCGCGTCGCCGACGATCTTGTCGATCATGCCGCCATGGTCGGTGATCACCCGCGTCGTCGCCTCGAAATAAGCGTCCAGCAAGGCGACGAGGTCCACCGGTTCCGCCCGCTCGGTCATGCTGGTGAAGCCTTCGATGTCGGTGAACAGCGCGGTGATCTCCCGCAGTTCGCCGCGCAGCCGGACCGCGCCGGGATCGGCCGCGATGCGGCGGACCACTTCCGGCGCGAGATGCTGTTCGAAGCTCAGCCGCAACATCCGCGCGCGCCACTCGTCGCGCGTGAAACGGCACAGCATCGACACGATGAAGCCGACCAGGGCAACGGCGGGTGGGCCGAGCGGATCGATCAGCAGATCGAAACGGGAGGTCACTGCCAGTGTTCCGCCGCTCCAGCCGATGCAGAGCAGCACCGTGAGGCCGCTCGCCGTGGTTGGCCTGACCCGTGCGCTGAGCAGGAGCGTGAGCGCGCCGAGCAGCGCCGCCGCGGCCAGTTCGGCGTTCGCGGCCCAGGTACAGGCCGGAAAGCGATCCCACCGTGCAGGATGGTGGCGATCGCTTCGGCCTGCAGCCACACGGTTGGCGTCGCGGGCGACGCCGCCGACTCGCGCAGCCCGCCGAGTTCCGGCGCGCTGCCTCCGAGCAGCACGATCTTGCCCTTGAGGCTGTCGCGCAACGCCGGCTCGCGCAGCAGGCGCACCGCCGATATCGTGCGATCCGACCAGTCCCGCGCCGGTCCCATGAACCGCAGCCGCGCGTCGGTTCCGAGCGGCACGGAGCGGTCCGCGATCCGCATCGTGCCGTCGCCCTGGATGATCAGCGCGCCGGCCTCGCGCGCCGCCAGCACGGCCGCGACCGCGAGGCCGGGCCGCACGATGCCGTTGGTGGACACGAGCAGCGGAACGCGGCGGATCTGCCCGTCCGGGTCGGCATCCATGACCAGCGTGCCGAAGCCGGCGGCGGCGTCCGCCAACATGCCGAGCGGCGCGCCAACGCCCGGTGCGCGCCACAGTCCGGACAACGCGATCGGTTGCCGTGCGAGAATCAGCGTCTTTGGCAGGTTGTCGCGGGTCTCGCGGGTCTCCAGCACAAAGCCCAGCACCGCCGGAGCCGCGGCAAGCGCCTCCGCCAGTTGGCTGTCGCCATCCGGTGTCCAGCGATCCGGTCCGGACAGCAGCATATCGAGCGCGATGCACGCCGGCTCTCCCGCCGCGATCGCGGCGACGATCCGCGCGAGTTCGCCTCGCGGCCAGGGCCAGGCGCCCAAAGCGGACAGCGTCGCGCGGTCGATATCGACGATGACGACATCCGGCGGCGCGGCGCTCCGGTGCGTCAGGGCCGGCAGAATGCGATCGAACAGGCGCTCTCTCGGGATGTCGCGGAGTGGGTCGGGAACCAGCAGCCAGGCCGCGAGAGCGGTCAGCAGCGCGACGGCACCGGCGAGCGTGGGCCAGGGCATGCGACGATGGCCGCGCATCGATCAGGGGGCACCGTGGCGGGCGGGTTCGATCGATGGCGGCATGGCAACTCCGCGGTTGGCGAGGCGGTTGCGTACCACGTTCGGGAAACAGTGTCGTGCCCGCGCACCTGGTGGGACGCGTGGAGCAAGGCGTTTGACCGGCGTCCCGGCGGGGAGGGGGTTTATGAACGTCCCGCGACGGCTGGCCGGCCGTTTGGTCGGGAACCGAACAAGCTGGCTCGGGCGATATGCTTCGACCCTACGACCAATCGGTTGACAGACCGATGTCCCGGCATGGTTCCAGGACACCCTGCTGGGTCCGGCGGGGACTGCCTCCACGGCCGAGGCGGCGATGTTCATCGCGCAGTTGCCCGAGGAACTGTTTTGCCGTGGATTCGGAGGAAGTGTGGGCGAAACGCCGGACTTCCTTCGCTTGCCGTTTGAAGCGCAGCCAAAATATGGAGTTTCGCTTACAGACGGTCGCCACCCCTGAAGTCTGGCTGCGTGCCGAACCTTCACGGCCTCGCGCGAAACAAGATTTTCACGCGCGGAATAAACGACCTGGACAGACATTCGCGACCGATGAAAGCGGCCGGCTTTGAACACGGCCAGCACGACCGGCGAAACCTCGGTTCGAGGTCCGCTTTCGGCGACCGTCTGCAAGATGGATTTCTGAACACCGATGGCGGGCGATCGCGATGACCACGCCGATGCGACGGCGGCGATCGTGACAAGTAGCGGAGTTCGTTGCCGGATCGCCGATTGCCAGGCTCTCGAAAGGTGAGGTCGCGGAACTCCTTCTTTTTCGACAGTTTGGTCGCAATTCTTCGACGGCCTGCACGAATATAAAGACTTTTCTCGCCCATTTTGGCCACGCCTCGGCCCGTGCGACTGGACAGCCTCACCCTGGCCGGGCAACTCTCTGTCCTGATTGAGAGATTCTGACAGACCATCGAACCGCGAGGAAAAGCCGATGACGTTCTACCCTGTCTCTTCCGGTGCGATGAGCAACGGCATCACGCTCCAGGCCGGCGATACAATGGCTATCGAGGGCGGCGGCACGGCCAGCGGAACCTTGGTCGACAGCGGCGGCACGCTTGAAATCAGTCCCACCGGCCTCGCCGAGGCGACGGTGGTGAACAGCGGCGGCCTCGTCGAAGTCGCCAATTCCGGCATTATCAGCGGGACGACGCTCAACGCGGGTGCCACGCTTATTCTTATCGCTGGCGCCCAGGACCCTGACCTCACGGCGGAGGCGGGGAGCGTGGTCACTTCAAGTGGCGTCGTGGTGCTTTCGGGCGGCTCGGTGGTCACTTCCGCCTCCACTGTCGCGGGCGAGCAGGTCGCTCCCGGATTGAAGGAACTGGTGCTCTCGGGGGGGATCGCGCAGGCCTCGGTGATTTCCGTGGGCGGCCAGGAGTTTGCCTACAGCGGAGGCCTGGTCAGCGGCGGCACGGTGTACGGCATGCAGTTCGTGGTGGCCGGCACCGCGATCGACACGGTTCTCAGTGGCGGCACCGAATACGTGGAGGCCGGTGGCGTCGCCAGCCAGACGACCATCGACAGCGGGGGGTTTCAGGACATCTCCCCCGCCGGCACCGCGTCCGGCGCGGCGATCAACTCGGGCGGTTCGCAGAGCATTTACGGTTTCGCGGACGCTACCACCGTCAGCGGCGGCGGCTACCAGACGGTGATGTCCGGCGGCATCGCCTCCGGTACGATGTTGGACAGCGGAGGCGTCGAGAACGTGAGTTCCGGCGGCTCGGCCGCTGACACGGTCGTCAGTTCGGGCGGGTTCGAAACCGTGTCCTCGGGAGGCACGGCGACCGACACGACCGTCGATGACGGCGGCACTCTGCTCATCCTGCCGGGCGGACAGGCCAACGGCACGACCTCGGGCGCCGGCGCGAACGTGGCAAGCGGCAATGTCATCGTTCGGTCCGGCGCTACCATCGTGTCCGACCGGACGGGACCGGTCACGGGGGAAGTGGTCGCCTCGGGCGAGGTCGAGACGATCTATTCCGGCGGCGTCACCGTGAGTTCGGTCGTGATGCTGGGCGGCACCGAGATCATCCTGTCGAGCGGCGTCGCCAGCGACACACATGTGAGCGGCGGCGGCGATCTGACGATCTATTCCGGAGGAGTCGCGATTGGCGGCGCGGCGATCGGCTCGTTCGGGTCGCAGGTCGCGGTGTTCGTCTACAGCGGCGGCCAGATCTCGGGCACGCAAATCGGCTATGGGCTCGAGTATCTGGAAACCGGCGCCTCCGCCACCAGCGTGTCGATCGGTCCGGGCGCGCAATGGTCCGTGGAGTCGGGCGGCGTGGAGAATGGCACCACGCTGGTCGGTGGCCTCGACGAGTTGGCGGGCTCGGCCCTGAACACCGTCATCAGTTCCGGCGCGCAGCAGATTTTCGGCGGCTTCGCCAGCAACACCGTGGTGTACAGCGGCGGCGCGCAGACCGAACAGGGCGCGAGCGTGGTGATCTCCACCACGGTTTTCAGCGGCGGTAACGAGGGCGTTCTCACCGGCTCCGTCGCCAGCGACGTCGTGCTCAGCGGCGGACTGGAATATGTGGGGTACGCCGGCACGGCGGTTGACGGTACCATCAGCGCCGGCGGCACCGCGACCATCGTCGGATCGACGATAAGCACGACTGTCGGCACGGGCGGCTACGAGGTCGTCACCAGCGGCGGCGTCACGGTTGCCACCACGATCGACAGCGGCGGGATTGAGATCGTCTCTTCCGGGGGACTGGCCAGCGGCTCGACCGTCGATAGTGGTGGCCTTCTGATCGTGCTGTCTGGCGGGCATGTCAGCGGAACCGTTTCCGCCGGCGGCCTGGTGGTCTCCGCCGGCGTCGTCGTGTTTTCCGGCAGCAATGTCGTTACCGCGGGCGCCGGCACGGTCTCCGGCAACGTCGTCAGCGGGGGCGAGCTGGAATACGTGCTGCCTGGCGGCACCGCCGACGCTTCGACGATCCTCAATGCCGGCAGCGCGATCGTCGAGTCCGGCGGTATCGCCAGCCTGACGATGATCGGCAGCGGCGGTGTCGAAACAATCCTCTCCGGCGGCTCCGCCAGCTTCGATGTCGTCAGCGGGCGCGGCAAGGAAGTCGTTTCGTCAGGCGGCACCGCCGGAAATACCCAGGTTTTGAGTGGCGGATTCCTGTTCGTGACGTCCGGCGGCCTGGCCAGCGGCCCAGTGGTCAACAGCGGCGGCAACGAGTTCGTGCTCTCGGGCGGCGTTAAATCCGGCCTGCGGGTCGATGGCGCCAGCGTTTACGTTTACCCAGGCGGAAGCGCGTTCAGCGGCGTCGTCAGCAGTGGCGGACGGGAGACGCTGCAAAGCGGTTCCGCCACCGGCGACATTGTCAGCAGCGGTGGCCAGCAAATCGTCAACTCCGGCGGTTTCACCGATTTTACCACGGTCAGCAACGGCGGCTTCGAAATCGTCTCCTCGGGTGGCCTGGCGAACAATACGATCGTCAGCGGCGGGGGCACGCTGATCGTCCTCACCAGCGGTCACGAAAACGGGGCATCCTCGGTCGACGGTGGCCTGATCGTCACCGCGGGTGTCGTGGTGTTTTCCGGATCGACGGTCGTCTCCGCCGCCAGTGGCACGGTCTACGACACGGTCGCGAGCCGGTCGGAAATCGAGGAGGTGTTGCCCGGCGGCATCGCCATCAGTTCGACCGTCTACAGCGACCTGCCAACCTCTCTGGGTTATGGCGCGAGCGAATACGTTTACTCGGGCGCCCTCGACAGCGCCGGAACGATCGGCGCCAACGGGACCCAGATCGTTTTCTCGGGCGGCTCGGCGACGTTCACCACCGTGGAGAACGGTGGCGAGCAGGCGATCGAGGGAGGTTCCGCGACCGAGACGTTTCTGGCGGCCGGCGCGTCGATCGATCTGACCAATTTGCACTATGTTTCGGGAGTGCAAGGTTCAGCGTCGGTGAATTCCGCCACCGATGTGTTGACCGTCACCGAAGGTGACGTCAGCTACTTCCAGCAATTGCGCGGCGATTACACGGGCGCGTCGTTCCAGGTCGGGCCGGACAGCGACGACTACGAGTTCGGCTATACCGTCGGGATGCTGGTAACCGTCGAGGGCACGGTGACCTGTTTCGTCGCCGGCACGCGCATCGCGACGGATCGCGGCGAGGTCGCGGTCGAAGATCTGCGGCCCGGCGATGTGGCGACATTGCACGACGGTCGCACCGCGCCGATCGTTTGGATTGGCCACAGGCAAATCGATTGCACGCGCCATCGGGCGGCGGAGACGGTGTCGCCCGTGCGCGTGACGGCTGGTGCCTTCGGTCCGGATTTGCCGAGGCGCGACCTGTTGCTCTCTCCCGACCATGCCGTGTTTGTCGATGACGCGCTGATCCCGGTGAAGCATCTTGTCAACGGCATGAGTATCTCCCGGATCGATGCCGCGCGCGTGCGGTATTTCCATGTCGAACTCGCAGCGCACGACGTGTTGGTCGCGGAAGGTTTACCGGTGGAATCGTATCTCGATACCGGCGATCGTTGGAACTTCGACAATGGCGGCCCGGCGGTCACGCTGCATCCGAACTTTGCCGCGCATGTGCGGGAGGCGAAGGGGTGCGCCGAACTTGTCGTGTCCGGCCCGCGGCTCCTGGCTGCCCGCGAACGCGTTAACGCGCGCGCCGCGACGGATAAAGGAGTGCCAGAAATTTTGAGTCGCGCGACGCGGTAACCCGGCGCCACCAAACCTTTCCGCACGGTTCCTTGCATCGCTGAACGCCCGGTCAGGCGGGCACTTGCGTTCCATCGAACATCGCCGAGCCGCCTCAGGCTGATCAACGAGTACCTTACGTCGGTCGTGTTCCAGGCAGCAGCGCGTGCGCGCCTCCGAACGGGTGATCAGCGACCAGGATGAGGACCCGCGGGAAGGTCCGGAACACACCCACCGCGGCTGTAGCCGGGACATCCCGCCCGCGCCGGCGCGGGTCGCGGCTTGCCTGGACATCCGGACCGCGAACAAATCTCTTCGCCCACCGGCCGCCGCTATCCCGATCGGAAGAGCTGACCGAGTTCGATGTGAATGGGTGGCCGATCTCGCGCCGGAATCACGGGGCGAATTCATCGGAATCGCGGTACCGAAGACCCAGACCGAGGTGTCAACTGACCTTCGGTCGGCGAGGCGGCATCGGGCCGACATAAATCCGCGGCATCGAAAATTCTCGGGCGTCTCGGGTCACTTCGGGGCCTGTCAACCGTGCTGAATGTTCCCGGAATGTTTCCTGGGGGCGGTTCGAACCCGTTTCGGTGCTTTCGGGTTCTCTTCTAACTCGTTGAAATCACTGGCTCGGGCGGTAGGATTCGAACCTACGACCAATCGGTTAACAGCCGATTGCTCTACCGCTGAGCTACGCCCGAACAGCGCTCGCGAGTGGCGAGGGCGCTTCTCTAGTGGCCCATGGCGGTTGGGTCAACCACGTTCGCGGGGAACGTGTCGCCGGGACCGGCGGCGAACGTGCGTCGCGCGGTCTTGATGTCGCGCGGGATGGAGGACGGATGTTCGGCGGAGGGCCGGCCGCGATCGTCGTCGATTGTCGGCGGCCACGAATTCTGTATGATCGGCATGGTTGCGAGAGTGGCGGAACGGTAGACGCAGTCAACTCAAAATCGACCGCCGCGAGGCATGGGGGTTCGAATCCCCCCTCTCGCACCAATCACTCGTTGCGCACCGCGCCCTGGAAGACGCCGAGGGACTCCACTCGGACGGCCGATTTTTGCTCAGGCGAAAAGCGTGTGGCGGCGTGACCCACGCGGCCGGTTGCTCGCCGTGCGGCGTGTTTGGATCCAGCCGGCGGGATGACCGCGGCCAGCGCGTCACACCGGATGGCGACAGGTTTCCGACATCTCGTGCGACATGGTTCCGCCGGTCATCGGATTGACGGTGGTCCGGCCGATAGATCCGCGCGTCGTGCCGGGACTTGGCTGGGCCGGCCGGGCTTTGTAGACAAGTCGCGCCGCCGGACGGACGAGGCGCGCACCTCGCATCAGGACAGGAACGTTCAATGGCGGACGACGCGATATTGGTTGAGACGGATGAATTTGGCGTCGCTGTCGTCACGTTGAACCGGCCGGCGAAGCGCAACGCGGTGTCGCTGGCCATGTGGCGGCGCCTCGCCGCCCTGTTCGCGGAACTCGAGGCGCGGTCCGCGGTCCGCGGCATCGTATTGACCGGCGCCGCGGGACATTTCAGTGCCGGCGCCGATATCTCGGAGTTCGCGTCGGTTCGCTCCACTCCCGCGGATGTCTCGGTTTATGAACAGGCCGCCGAGGCCGCAACTCGCGCGGTGCGCGACTGCGGCAAGCCCACGTTCGCCGCGGTGCATGGCTTTGGCCTCGGCGGCGGCTGCGGTCTGGCGCTCGCCTGCGATTTGCGGATCGGCGACGCCAGCACGCGCATGGGCATCCCGGCGGCGCAACGCGGTGTGGTTTACGGAACGCTCGATTGTGAGTTGCTGCTACGTCAGGTCGGTCTGGCGAACGCGAAGCTGGTGTTGTTCTCGGCGCGGTTGTTTCCGACTGAGGCGTGCCTGAAGATGCGGCTGCTGGATCTCGCGGGTGAGAACGCGTTGGAAACCGCGATCGCCCAGGCGCGGGCGATCGCGGAGAACGCGCCGTTGTCTGTGGCGGGTGCCAAGAAAGTCCTGGAGGCGTTGGTCCGCGGCGAGCAGGACGCGCGCGCGGCGGAGATCAAGACCCTCATCGAGCGTGCCGCCTCCAGTGAAGACTACCGCGAGGCGACCACGGCGTTCACGGAAAAGCGGCGCGCCCATTTTCGCGGACGTTGAAGTTTGAAACGCCGGAGCCCCCTGAACGGCTGGGCACTCGAACGCCTGGCCCCTCGAACGCCTGGGCCCTCGAACGCCCGGCACTTGAGCACCGGGACCGCCGAGGTCAAAATGCGCTTCGTACGACGCTGGGACCGCCGCCATGCCGACACGGGATGCCACGACAACGCAGCGCCTGCCGGTGATCGACCTTGGCGGGCTGCCTGACGACGACGACGCCGAGTTGGCGATCGGCCGAGAGATCGACGATGCGTTCCGGAATGTTGGATTTTGTTACTTCTCCCACACGGGCATCGATCCGGTGCTCTTCGAGGCGGTGTTCGCGGCCTCGCGCCGCTTTCACGCGCAGCCGATGCCCGCGAAGCGCGCGATCGCGATGAATTCGTTTCACCGCGGCTATATGTCGCCGAAGTCGTCGCTGATCGAAACGTCGTCGGTCGCTCGCGTGACACAGCCGAACGACAGCGAGTTGTTCATGCTGATGCACGAGGTGCCTCCGGGCGACCCGCGCTACGGTACGCCACTGAACGGCCCCAATCTTTGGCCGGACGCGTTGCCTGGTTTTCGCGAACCGGTGCGGGCGTACGATCGCGCGATGCATGATTTCTGCCAGCGCTTGCTGCGGCCGATCGCGCGGGCACTTGGTCTGCCGCGCGACACGTTCCGGCGCGACTTCCGCCGGCCGACCACGTTTCTGCGCCTGCTGCACTATCCGCCGCACGCGCCCGGCGCGCCGGATGACGCGTTTGGGTCCGCGCCGCACACCGATTATGGTTTCGTTACCATATTGGCACAGGACAACGTCGGCGGCCTGGAGGTGCGGCCGCGTGGCGGAGACTGGATCGCCGCGCCACCAATTCCCGGTACGGTCGTCGTCAATGTCGCCGATATGCTGGCCCGCTGGACCAACGATCGCTGGCAATCCACCCCGCACAGGGTGAAGAACCTGTCAGGGGTCGATCGCTATTCGTGCCCGTATTTCTTCGACATGGATCTGGAGTGCACGGTCGGCTGTCTGGACACGTGCCACGGTCCCGGCGACCCGCCGCGGTACGCACCCGTGCGGTATGGCGATTATCTGCTTGAGCGCCTCGATCGCAACTACAGTTATCGCAGGCAGGCCGCGGGAGCGATGGGCTTGTCATGACGTATCGGGTCGGCGTCGATATCGGCGGGTCATTCACGGATTTCGCCGTGTTCGACGAAACCTCGCGCACACTGCGAAGCCTCAAGGTGTTTTCCCGGCCGGACGAGCCTGGCGCGGAAGTGATCGAGGGACTGCGGTTGCTCCAGGCGCGGTACGGGGTCGCGCCGCGTAACATCGACTATTTCACTCATGGCACGACCGTGGGCGTGAACACCGTCATCCAACGCAAGGGATTGCGTCTGGCGCTGTTCACCACGGAACATTTCCGTGACGTGCTGGAGATCGCCCGGCTCAAGATCCCCAATATGTACAATCTGCTGTCGAAACGTCCGCCGCCGTTGATCACGCGCGACATGGTGTTCGGCATTCCCGAACGAATTGGCGCGGACGGCGCCGTCAACATGCCGCTGGATGAAGCCGCGCTGGCGACATCCGTGGCGGATGCGATGACGGCGGGCGCCGAGGGCATCCTCATTTCGTTTCTGCATGCCTGGCGCAATCCGGCGCACGAACTGGCGGCGAAAGCGGCCATCGCGCGCGTCGCACCGGACCTGCCGGTGTTTTGCGGCAGTGAGACATGGCCGATCATTCGCGAATATGAGCGCACCATAACCGCCGCCATTGGCGCTTACGTGCAGCCGCGCGTCGCGGGCTATCTGGGGTCGTTACAGGATGCGTTGAAACGCGCCGGAGTTCCCGCCGAACCGCGGCTGACCCGGTCGAACGGCGGTGTCATGACCGCCGAGCAGGGCAAGCGGGAATGCGTGCAGATGATCCTGTCCGGCACCGCGTCGGGCGTGATCGGAGCCAGCCACGTGGCGTCCATCTGCGCGATTTCCCGCTGTCTCAGTCTGGACATTGGCGGCACCAGCGCTGACGTCGCGGTGATCTCGGACGGCGTGCCGCGCCATGGCCTCGGTGAGCGTATCGGCGATTTTCAGATCTTCATCCCCAGCGTGTCGGTCAGCTCCATCGGCGAGGGCGGCGGCAGCATCGCCTGGGTTGACCGCTTCGGGATTTTGAAGGTCGGACCGGAAAGCGCCGGCTCGCGTCCCGGACCGGCGTGCTACGGCCGCGGCGGCACGCGCGCGACGATCACCGACGCGTTCGCCGCTTGTGGCCTGATCGGCCTGTCCACCATTGGTTATGACACCGTGACCATCGATCAGGCGCGGGCGCGCGTCGTCGTGGGGGAACTCGCCAGCCAGTTGAACCGTACCATCGAGCAAACCGCTGAAGCCATCATCCAAATCGCCGTGTCTGGCATGTTCCAGGAGGTCAGCGCTCTGGTGTCGCGTTTTGGCATCGATCCGCGGGAATTCGCCTGCGTGGCGTTTGGCGGCGCCGGTCCGATGCTCGGCTGCTTCCTGGCGCGCGAGTTGGGAATGAAGGAGGTCGTGATCCCACCCACGCCCGGCGTCCTCAGTGCGCTGGGCGGTCTGATCGCCGACCTCAAAAGCGATTTCATCAGCACGGTTTACGTCGAACTTGGGCCTGCTTCAGCGGACCGGATCGCACAGGCGTACCGTGTTCTGGAAGCACGCGCCGAGGATTGGCTGCGTCGCGATCAAGGCTACACCGGGTCGTTCACGATCGCCCACTCGGCGGAGTTGCGGTATCGCGGGCAGTCGTTCGAGATCGATACACCGGTCGAGCCAGGCGCCGACTGGCGCGTCATCGCCGGCAGTTTCCACGCGGAACACCGGCGGCTCTACGGCCACGCGGATCAGGACGCGCCGATCCAGGCGATCGCGTTGCGCGTGGTGATTACCGGTGTCGTGACGAAGCCCGAATTCCCGCGTTACGCATTGCGGCCTGGGCCGGCGCGGGAGAGCGCGCCGCGCGGATGTCTGGATCGATGGCAAGCGATGTAATGCCGCGGTGTATCGTCGCGTAGACCTGAACGCGGGCCAGACATTCGCCGGTCCGGCCGTGGTGGTACAGGACGACTGCACCACGGTTATTCCGGCGGGCTTCGCGGTGCGCGTGGACGAGTACCACCAACCTGCGGATCACCCGGCCATGACGCTGGACGCCACCAACCTTCAGGTCCTCGCGAATTACTGCGCCGCCGCGGCGGAAAGCATGGGTTGGACGCTGATGCGCACCGCCTACAGCACTTTCGTGAAGGAGACGGAGGATTTCTCCTGTCAGGTGATGACGCCCGCGGGGCTGACCGTCGCCTCGCCGCTGTCGTTCGGCGCGACGTGGTTCACCAGCCTCGACTACGGCGGCGTTATCGAGCAATTCGATTACCGCGAAGGCGATATCTGCCTGACCAGCGATCCCTATGCCGGAAACGTCGCGACGCACACGCCGGACATCCATGTCTGGCGCCCGGTGTTTCGCGACGGGCATTTGGTTTGTTTCGTCGGTAATCACGTCCACAACACCGACGTGGGCGGTGCGGTGCCGGCGACGCTGTCGCGCACGCTGACGGAGATCCAACAGGAAGGCCTTCGCATTCCGCCCATGCGGTTGATGCGCGACGGGGTGATGAACGATGACCTGTTGCGGATGATCGCCAATAACGTGCGTCTGCCGGAGCAGAACCGCGGCGACCTGAACGCCCAGATCGCCTGCGTGATGGTCGGTGAGCGCAAGGTGCACGAGATCATTGACCGCTTTGGCCGGGAAACCTTCAGCGCGGGTCTCGATAGTTTGCTCGATTACGCCGAGCGGCAGGCCCGCGATGTGATTCGCGGCATCCCCGACGGAGAGTATTTCTTCGCCGACTACGCCGACGAGGATCAGGCCGGCGGCTATCCGGTTCGCATCGCGGTGACGCTGCGCGTGCACGGTGATACGCTCACCGTCGATTTCACCGGCAGCGATCCGCAGCTTGTGTCATCGTTGAACATGCCGACCGGCGGCAAGGAGCGTCACGCACTGGTTATGGTCGGCGTGGTTTATGCCTTGTACTGTCTGGATCCCTCGATCACGCTGAACGCTGGTCTGGTTCGCCCCGCGCGCGCCATTTTGCCGCCCGGCACCATCATGAACGCGGTGATGCCGGCGGCTGTCGGCATGCGCAGCCTGATCTGCAATTTGGCGCAGACCGCCGTCATCGGCGCGTTCTGCCGCGCGCTGCCCGATCGCATGCCGGCAAGTCCCGGCAGCGGACTGAGCGTGATGAACGTGAAGACAACGACACGTACCGGTCGCTCCGTCATGGCCAGCATCGGTCCGGTGGGTGGTGGCGCGGGCGGCGGCCCATTGGCTGACGGCGCCGAGGGCTGCGGCGCCAACATGTCGTACCTTAAGAACACGCCGGTCGAAATGAACGAGGCCGAGGTGCCGATCCTGATCCGCCGGTACGGCCTCGTGCCGGACAGTGGTGGCGCGGGGCTTTATCGCGGCGGCACCGCGCTGGAAATGGAGTTCCAGGTGTTCTCGCCCCAGACCATGGTTACCGCGCGAAACCGCGACCGTTCGGTGTTTTCCGCATGGGGTCTGCGCGGCGGAGGTCCAGGTCGCGTCTCCCGGTTTGCCCGCAACCCCGGCACGCCGAACTGCGTCGAGCTTGGCTCGGCCGACGTGGTGCTGTGCGAGCCTGGCGACATCATTCTAATTCAAGGCCCAGGAGCGGGCGGGTATGGCGATCCGGCGCGGCGGCCGGTGGAGGCTGTCATCGACGACGTGCGCCGCGGTTTCGTATCCCACTCGTCGGCGCGGGCCGATTACGGCGTGGTTCTGAATGAGCGGTTCGAGGTCGATGCGCCGGCGACAGCGCGTTTGCGTGACGCCATGACCATGCCCGCTTCTGAGTTCAGGCATGGACCGGGACGGGTTGCCTTCGAATCCGTTTGGTCACGGGAACGCTATGACGCGTTGCACCGCATTCTCGTCGATGTCCCGGTCACGTGGCGGTTTTTCGTGAAGCATCGGATCTTTGGCGCGTTGAAAACGCCGGGCACCGCCTTGGAAGTTTTTCGGGAGTATGAAAATCTGCGCCGTCAGTTCGCGGATCTTCCGCCTGGACCTGCCGCGATCGCCGCCATCGCCTGATCCATGCCGATCACATCGGCGTAGCGCGCGTCCAGATCGGCGAGGTGTAGTTCGTTGATCGCGGCATCGAAGTCACCAACCGCGTCACGCACGACCAGGGGACGATAGCCGTGCTGCATCGCATCCAGCGCTGTCGCTCGCACGCAGACGCTTGTCGTGCAGCCCGCGATCATCAGTGTGTCGATTGATGCGCGTTGCAATTGAGCGTGCAGGTCGGTGCCGAAGAACGCCGATGGGAATTTCTTGACGATGACAGGTTCGTCTGGCGCGCGTGCCAGCGTCGGATCGATCGCCACTGCCTCACTGTTCACCTGGCAGGTGCGCAACCACGGCACCTTCACCGCCCATAAACCGGCGTCGCGCATGTCCGGCGCATAGGCGATCGTGGTGAAGAATACCGGCACGGCGCCGCGCGCCGCCGTCAGCAAACGTTGCGTCGCCGCCATGGCCGAGGCGAAGCCGCCGCCAGGGAAACCGTCGCTGCCACGTGTGAAGGCACAACTGAAATCGATGACGATCAGCGCGCATCGCGAACCGGCGCCGAGTCGCGCCGAATAGCCTCGGGTTCGATAAAACCCAAGAATATCCGGCAAGGATCGGCTGTCGCTCACGCCACGGTGCAACTGCCGAGATGACGCAGCGCTTCGACCGTCTCCTCGACCAGACGGTGTAGCACCTCCGCCGCGCCGGGGAGATCGTGGATCGCGCCAACCCCCTGACCGGTCGGGAAATTGGCGATCGAGACCATGCCATGCGCCTTCGCCGGCGCCACCAGTTGCTCCACCCAGATGCGCTGCCACGGCATTGGCAGGATGTCAGCCTCGTGTCCCTTCCAACGGTCGGTGAAGCGGTTCTTCAGCACACGACTGGTCTTTCCGGTGTAGCTGCGTGAGACGACGGTGCCATCGTCGTCCACTTCGACAATACGCTGCTTGTGGTTATCGTGCGCGGACGACTCCTGGGTCGCCAAAAATCGCGTGCCGATCCACGCGCCCTGAGCGCCAAGCGCCAATGCCGCGGCGACACCTCTGCCATCGACGATGCCGCCCGCCGCCAGCACCGGGACTTTCACCGCCTGGGTCACCCGCGGTACCAGCACCATCGACGTGATCGACCCGACATGACCGCCCGCCTCCATCCCCTGGGCAACAATGCAATCCACCCCGATCCGCTCCAGCCGGACGGCCTGACGGGCACTTCCCACCAGCGAAATGATCTTGGTCCCGACGGCATGCGCGGCTTCGACCAGCCACTCGGGGGTGCCCAGTCCGGAGGTGAGAACGGGGACGCGCTCCTCGAGGGCGACGGCGACCTGGGCGCGCGCAAGCTCCAACGTCAGCGGCGGCGGCGGCTCGCCTTTTAAGTGCGCGACCTCCGGCAACAGGTCGGCGAGGAAATCGGGGAAGGGCGGAATGTTACGCTCCGCGAGATTGGCGGGAATGTCGTTCGGCACCATCAATCCCACGCCGAATGGGCGGTCGGTGATACGCCGCACCGCGCGGATTTCCTCTCGCAACGCCTCGGGCGTGTGGAACGTCGCGCCGAGTGTTCCAAGCCCGCCCGCGGCGGAAACCGCGCCGGCCAATGGAGCCAATGTCACGCCGCCCATCCCGGCGGCGAAGATCGGCACCTCGATGTCGAACAAATCGCAGATCGGCGTGCGCAACTGGGACATGGCGATGCTCCGGCGAGTGACAAACCCCGCGCGCAAGGTGGCCCGCGTTTGACCCGAAAGTCAATTCCGCCGCGATTGACCGGCGAGTCAAATTTGCCTAGCCTGATCCAGTCGAACCTGCATCACACAACGCGGGGAACTCAATGGCCGACAGCGACCTGATGCGGCAACCGCTCGCGGCGATTTGCGCGGTGCAGAATGAGAAGATCGCCAAACAGATCGCACTGTGCGCGCGCGGCAGTGCATATTATCAGCGCCATTGGGCGGAAGCCGGGATCGATGCCGGCGACGTGCGCTCCCTGGCGGATCTGGAACGATTGCCGCTGACGCCGAAATCCGCGCTGATGACCGACCCGGAAGCGTTCCGCCTGCATTGTCCCGATCTGCCGCTGCATGAACGCGCGTTGTGGGAAGTGAATTACACCACGGGCAGCACCGGTGATCCCACGCCGCTTTATGTCACCACGCACGATTATCAGGCTTACTTGTTTCAGGCCGGCCGCGTGGCGGAAATCTCGGGCGTGACGGATCGCGACATTCTGGCGAACCTGTTCCCGCTGACCGCCGCGCCGATGGGCGCGTTCGTTCGCTCGGCGTCAAACGCCTATGCGTCAGGCGCCGCCATAGTTGGCGCGTTGACCGGGGCGAAGATCGGCAGCTTTCCCGTGCAGCGCTCGTTGGATGACGCGGTGGCGATGGTCGAGCGGCATCACGCGACGGTGCTGTGGGGCGTCACCAGCTATGTCCGCCGGGTGATCATGCGCGCCGCCGAACTGCATGCCGATTTCACCAGCGTGCGCATGTGCGGCGTTACCGGCGAGGCCAGCACGCCGGCGATGCGCGAAGACATTCGCCAGCGGCTGCGCTCTCTTGGTGCCCGCGGCGCGGTGATTTTCGATCGTTACGGTTCGACTGAATCAGGTGGCCTCGCGCAATGCCGTGAAGAAGGCGACTGGCATAACCCCGCACCGGAACTGCTGTTTCACGAGGTGGTCGATCCCGATACCGGGCGCCGTCTGGCGGATGGAGAGCGTGGCGCGCTGGCGATCACTCATCTCGACCGCCGCGGCACGACGCTGATCCGTTATCTCGTCGGCGACATCGTCAGCCTTTCGCACGAGCCGTGCCCGCATTGTGGGCGCACCGGCGATCGTATCGTCGGTCCGGTGATCCGCACCAAAGACCTGCTGAAGGTGAAGGGTATGCTGATCAATCCGGCGGTGCTGTTCGAAGCGATCCGCACCGTTCCGGGAGTTGATGAATTTCAGGTGGTGGTGGCGAAGCAAAATCCTGCCGATCCATTCTCCATGGACGAAATGATTCTGCGTGTCGCCGCCGCGGCGGAGGACCGGCCGGGATTGAGTGAAGCCCTGATCACCGCGGCGCAAGGGGCGGTGCAGGTGCGGCCTCGGGTGGTGTTCGAGGAAGCGCATGCGATCTACAATCCTGGCGTCGAGGCCAAGGCCGTGCGGCTGGTCGATCGGCGATGAACGAAGGCCTCAACTTCGCTTTCACTGAACAACAGGAAGCGTTGCGCGACACGGTGCGCCGCTTCGCCGCGCGCGAACTGACGCCGGCGTGGCTGCGTGAACTCGATCGTACTGGCCGTCCGCCGCACGCCGAGATCATGCCGAAAATGGCCGCGTTGGGCTTTACCGGCGTCGTCATTCCCGCCGAATTCGGTGGCATCGGCGGCAGTTGCGTCGACGCCACCGTCCTCCTCGAGGAACTGGGCCGCGCATCGCTCGCCATCGCGTCGCTGCTGAACTTCGCGATTGGGTTCGGTGCGTTCGCACTGATGCGGTTTGGCACCGAAGATCAGAGGCAGTTCTTCCTCCCGCGCATCGTCACCGGAGACGTCATATTCGCCTTCGCGTTGACCGAACCAGGCGCCGGGTCGGATGCTGCTTCGGTGCGCACCCGCGCGAAGCTCGAAGGCGACGAATTCGTCATCAACGGATCAAAGCAATTCATTACCGGCGCGGCCGAGGCGCCGTATCTGTTGGTGGTCACACTTAGCGATCCGGACGCGCCGAAGCGCAAAGGCATCAGTCTGCTGCTGGTGGATTCGAAGACGCCGGGCATCACGTTTCGGCCGATCGAGAAACTCGGTATGCGCGGCTGCGGTGGTTTGTATGGCATCGACTTCGACGATGTGCGCGTGCCGCGAACCGCTTTGTTGGGACCGCTGCATGGCGGTTGGGATTTATTGAAGGCGACGCTGGAGCGGACACGCGTCTCGCAGGCCGCGTATTGCGTCGGCGCGGCGCGCCAGGTCATCGACGACGCCATCGCGTACGCCGGCCAGCGCGAGCAGTTTGGCCAGAAGATCGGCAAGTTCCAGGCGATCAGTCATCTGCTCGCCGATTTGCATGTGCGGGCTGAGTCGGCGCGTTGGTTGGTATATCGCGCCGCCTGGCTGGTGGATCAGGGCGTGCGCTGCGTGGAGGAAGCGTCCGTCGCCAACCTGCACGCGACCGAAACGTTGCTCACGGTCACGTCGGAGGCGATGCGCGTCTATGGCGGCTACGGGCTGACCATGGACTTCGATATTCAACGCCATATGCGAGACGCGAGATTGTTCGTGATCGGTGATGGGTCCAGTCAAATTCAACGCGATATGATCGCGCGGTTGCGTGGGTTGTAGTTGGGCCTTTCAACCCGCCATTCCCTTCGGTAGCGGCGGCATCGACAGCAAGCGGATGCGCAGCACATCGCCATCTTCGCAACGCAGCACCCTCCGGGCGAACGCATCGAGCCGCAGTTCACCGCCTGGCCCGTCACCGATCCGCACCCAACCGCGAAGGGGGGCCGGATTGGCACCGAGCAGTTCGACAAGATCGTCGTCACGCGCGCCCAGGACTTCGGCGTCTTTGGCTGAAAGACGCATGATACGGCGTTTGCCTTTGGCGCCGACGTAAGAATTGATAGTATCATCCGCGACGACACGCAGATAATGTTGCCGCCGCCGTATCGACGCGCGTTCAGCCTCGGTCGCGCCGGCGTCCACCGCGCCCGCGGCATCGAGCACCACGCCATATCCTTCGACCGCGCGCTGCTTCGATACCGTGCCTTGCGAGACGTCCCGTCGCACCAGGCCAGGGTCGCGCAACAACGGATCGCCATAACCTCCGCCGCCCGATGAGCGCATCACCACGACGTCGTCGCGGTACACCGGATGGCCGGTCACCTTGCCCGGCGTGTCGAACGTGATCGTTTCGGTCCCACGCTCGATCGAAAGGTGGTAGGGAGCGGCACTGGCGCCGCCATGAACACCCCACGGCGGCAGCACGGCGCGGTCGCTCAACACGGAGTAGCTCGCTTCATCGTCCAGCACCCGGATCCGTCGCACCATGCCGACACCGCCGCGCTGCTGTCCTTCGCCACCGCCGTCGATCCGCAGCGCGCAGCCTTCGACCAACAGAGGCATCTCGTTCTCGATCGAACTCGACGTTGTGGATCGATGGCAGGTTGCCGAAATCGATGTTGACGAATGCGCTCGGACCATCGCCACCGGCGAAGCCGCCGTTCCCGCCGGCCGGTGACTTATAATACACGTATTGCCGGTTGCGCCGTTGGTTCCAACCGCCAATCGCGTTTGGAAACGAACTGCCGCACAAATCACCGCACACCAGATCCGGAATGACCTGCGCCAGCGCACCCATCGTCAGCGACACCGCGCGCTTGCGGACCTCGCCATGCGCACCGGCCGGGGCGTCGCTCCGCACATCGAAGATCGAGGCCTCGGGCGCCTTCAACGTGATTGGCCGGAACGCGCCCTCATTCACCGCGCCGCCAGGGTCGAGCGTCGCTTTGACGGCGACGAAGACACCCGCGCCGGCGACCGCGAGCGAACAATTCACCACGCCCGGCACCTGAGGATTGGTGCCCTCAAAGTCCGCGATCAACTGGTCGCCCGCCACCGTCAGCTTGATGCGCGCCAATACCGGATCGAGCCGACCCTGGTTGTAGAATTCCAGATAATCTTCATAGACGTAGTCGCCATCGGGCAACTCGCGGATGCGGTCGCGCAGACGGCGCTCGGTGCGATCCAGGTTGATACGCACCGCTTCAAGAACTTTATCCATGCCGTATTTCGCGACCACGCCGCGGATGCGCTGTTCGGCAACCTTGCAGGCGCCGAGCGAGGCGTGGAAGTCGCCCTCGCGCTCCTCGGGAACACGCATGTTCGCCATCAGCAACGTCATCGCCGCGCGATCGACCTGGCCGCGTGAGATGATCTTGATCGGCGGGATGCGCACGCCTTCCTGATAGACGTTGGTCGAAAGGCCCGAGTAGCTGCCTGGCACCATGCCGCCCACGTCAACCCAGTGCGCGCGCACGGCGGGGAAGAACATCAGTTTGCCGGTGTCGTCGAACACCGGGCACAGCAGCGTGACGTCGTTCAAATGCGTTCCGCCGCGGTAAGGATCGTTGAGTAGAATCGCATCGCCGGGATGCAGATCGCCCGCGAAATCCTCCAGAGCGCAGCGCACACCCCAGGGCAGCGGCAGTACGTGACCCGGATGATCCCAGGATTGCGCGACCATCTGGCCGTCCGGCCCGAACATGGCGCAGGAAAAATCGTCGAATTCGTAAATCACCGAGGAATACGACGCGCGAATGATCGTCGCGCGCATTTCCCGCACGATGGCGATGAGGCTTTCGCAGATCACCTCGAGCGTGATTGGATCGATGCCGGGCTGAGTCATGCGTCATTCCTTTCCAGCAACAGATCGCCGTGCTCAAGCACGGTCGCGGACCAGGTTGGCGGAACGACTGTCGTCGAGCCATTTTCATCGATCACCGCTGGTCCGGACAGATGCGCCGCCGCGGGCAGACGGTCGCGATCATAAACCGGCGTATCGATCCAGGCGCCGTCAAACCAGACACGACGTGAAGCCAGTGTGGCGTCACTCAACTTCCCACCCGATGGCCACGGCGGCGGCTCCGGTTTGTCCACGACCCCGCGTGCGGCCAACCGGAACGTCACTGCCTCCACACCGCCCGCGCCGCGGTGGCCGAACCGCCGGTCATGCACCTCGATGAACGCCGCCTTCATGTCCTCGACGGATTAAATCGCGGCGGGCAATTCCACATGCAATTCCCAGGACTGTCCCAAATAGCGCATCCCGGCGGCGCGCGACAGTACGAAGCGGTCCGCGGGGACGCCCTCGGCCAGCAGGTCCTCGCGTGCCCGTGCTTCAATCTCCGCGAACACCGCGTTGAGATCGGACCATGCGGCAGTCGCCAAATTCACCGTCCGCGTGCGCGCATAATCCCTTCTCAGATCCGAAATCAGTGACCCGAACGCCGCGAAATTTCCTGGGCCGACCGGCACCAGCACGCGGGTCATCTCAAGTTCATCGGCAATGGCGGCCGCGTGCATCGGTCCCGCGCCACCATAGGCGAGCAAGGTGAAGTCGCGCGGATCGTGGCCATTGGCGATCGAGATCTCCTTGATCGCGGACACCATGCGCGCGACCGCGATGCGGACGATGCCGCCCGCCAGTGTCACCGCGTCGAGCCCGATCGCCGTGCCCAGTCGCTCCACTGCCGCGGTGGCGAGACTTAGATCGAGCGCGATACGACCGGCGAGTGGTGCGTCCGGCGATAATCAATTCAATACCAGATTGGCGTCGGTCACCGTGGGTTCGGTTCCGCCGCGGCGATAACAGGCGGGCCCAGGTTCGGCCCCGGCACTGCGCGGGCCGACCATGAGCATATCGCCGGGCGCCAGCCATGCGATCGAGCCACCTCCGGCGCCGACCGCGTTGATCGCGATTTGCGGTGTGCGATTGGCATAATCGCCGATGCGCTGCTGATCGGTCACCGGGATGCGCAACTGTTCGATCAGGCAGACGTCGGTGCTGGTGCCGCCCATGTCGCAGGTAATTAAGTTCGGAAATCCGAGTCGATCGCCCAGTCGGACGGAGGCCGCGACGCCACCCGCGGGGCCGGACAGGACGGTGGAGACGGGCAGGCGCTTCGCTCGTCCGGAGGTGGAAACACCACCGTTTGAGGTCATGATGAACAGGTCGCGCGAATAGGACCGGTCTCGCAATGCCCCGCTCAGCGTGTCCAGATAGCGTTGCATGAGGGGACCGATATAGGCGTTCAGCACCGTGGTTCCGAAGCGTTCGACCTCGCGGAACTGCGGCAACACGTCGGACGATGTGCACACGAAACAGTCCGGCCGGGCGGCTTCGGCGCGCGTCAACGCAAGCTGCTCGTGCGAATTGCTGGCGTAGCTGTGCAGGAAGCAGATCGCGATGGCGACGTCGGACTGGTCGGGAATGGCGGCGAGGCAGGCATCGACATCCGCGGCATCGATCGGTTGCCGCACGGAGCCGTCGAACATCAATCGCTCGGTCACCTCCAGCGTGCGCGTGCGCGGCACCAGCGGCGGCGTTTTCAAAGTGCGCAGGTCGTACAGCACCGGGCGATTGGTGCGGCCGATCTCCAGCACGTCGCGGAAGCCTCGCGTGACCAGCATCCAGACCTCGGCGCCTTTGTTTTCCAGGATCGCGTTGGTACCGATGGTGACGCCGTGGCAAACCCGCGCGACAGTGCTCAGGTCATGACATTCGAGCTGGTCCAGTACCGCCAACACACCACCGCTCGGCGAGCCGGGGGTGGAGGGCGCCTTCGCATAGGTGAAACGCCGCGTCGCGTCGTCATACACGACGCCGTCGGTGAAGGTCCCGCCGACGTCAATGCCAACCCATAACATGCCGCGATCCCCTTATTGTCCCAGGTAGCTGCTGATAATTCGCGGATTGGACGCGAGCGTGGCGCCATCCGTTTCGAATGCGATCGCGCCATTGGCGAGCACGTAGGCGGTCTCGGCGAGGGCTCCGGCCAGGCCGACATTCTGTTCGACCAGCAGCATGCCCAGACCGCGTTCATGCAAGGCTCGCAGTGCGTCCACCATCTCGCCAATGATGCGCGGCGACAGGCCGGCGGAGGGCTCGTCCAACAGCAACATGCGCGGTTTGGCCATCAGCGCGCGGGCGACCGCGAGCATCTGCTGCTCCCCGCCGCTGAGTTGACCGGCGCGGTCCGCCTGGCGACGCTTCAATGTCGGGAATAAAGTGAAGGCATCGGCGATCAACTCGCGGATTTCCGCCTTGTCGCGGCGCGTGACCGCGCCCAGAAGCAGATTGTCCAACACGGTCATGCCCTGCCAGACGAAACGGCCCTGTGGCACTTGCACGAGGCCGCGGGACACGATGGCGCGCGGCGGCAGGCCGGCGATGGAGCCGCCGTCGAATTCAACAGCCCCGCCGCGCGGTTTGACGATGCCGCTCAACGCGCGCAGCAGCGTTGTCTTGCCGGCCCCGTTGCCGCCAAGCAGCGCGACCACGCGATCGGTGGCGACGTTGAACGAGACACCCCGAAGGATCTCCGTCGTTCCGTACCAGACTTCAAGCGCGCAAATCGACAGCATGCGCGGCGGACCCCAGGTAGGCTTCGATGACTTCAGCATCACGCGTCACCTCGGCGGCGGTGCCCTCGGCGATCGGGCGGCCGAGGTTCATGACGGTGATGCGGTCGCAAAGGTCGACGACGAGGCGGATGACGTGCTCGATCATGACGATGGTGACACCGCGCTCATCGCGGATACGCCGCAGCAGTGCGTCCAGATGCGTGACCCGATCCGGGCTGAGCCCGACGGCGGGCTCGTCGAGCAGCAGCACGCGCGGCTCGGCGATCAGGGCACGGGCGATTTCGACGACACGCTGCTGACCGAACGAGAGTTGGCCGCCGTCACGCTCGGCCAATGCGCCGGCGCCGACATAAGCAAGCGCGGCATGAGCGGCCTCGGCGGCGTCCTGCTCATCGCGCCAGACCGAGCGCAGGCCGAATGCCGCGGCCAGCGCGCCGGCGTGGAGTGTTACGTGCAGGCCGGCCATCACGTTTTCCAGCACGGTCATGCCTTTGCACAGCAGGCTGGTCTGGAAGGTGCGCCTTATGCCCGCGGCCGCGATGCGGTTGGCCTTCAATCCGACAATGGATCGGCCATGCAACAAAATATCACCCGCATCCGGTTGGGCGATTCCGGTTACGACATTGAGCAGCGTGGTCTTGCCGGCGCCATTCGGGCCGATGATGCCGTGGATGGTGCCTTCCGCCACGTTCAGGTCCACGCGGTCGAGGACGAGGTTTCCGCCGAACGCGATCGATACGGATCGGGTTTCAAGCGCTGGCATGCGGCTGCTGTCCCCGGGTTGCCGCGGCTTCCGTTGGTTCGAGCGGCGGGGGCCGGCGTGGCGTGGGCCGATGCAGCGGCTCACGCCAGCCGACACGGGTCCGCAGCAGGCCGGCGACGCCGCCCGGCAGGAACAGCACGGTCAGCAGGATCAGGCCGCCGAAGGCGATCTCCTGCAGATCCTTGAATGCCCTCAGGCCCTCCTGCAGCCAAACCATCAACGCGGCGCCGAGCACGGATCCGGCGAGCGATCCCATCCCGCCGACCACCACCATGGCGAACTGGAACACCACCTGGAACAGGTCGAAACTTTCCGGCACCACGAGGCCCAGCATCGGCGCGAACAAACCGCCCGCGATACCGGCGTAGAGCGCGGCGAGAGCGTAGGCCAGAGTCTTCGTGGCCGTGACGTCGATCGCCATCGCCTCTGCCGCGGTTTCGCTTTCCCGGATCGCGACGAAGGCACGACCGATGCGAGACCGCAACAGATTGTGCGTGATCCAGACGATCGCCGCCGCGACCAGGAGGGACAGCCAGGTACTGGCCGAGGTCAGCGCCAACCGGAAGTGGATGGAAGTCCACCGGCGCGACCTTCAGGCCGGATGGGCCGCCGGTCACCGGATCCCAATGGGTAAACGCCCACAGCGCGAACTGGGCGAACGCGACGGTGGCGAGCGCGAGATAAAGTCCGGACAAACGCAAGGCCGGTAATGCGATGGCGACGCCGATGACCATGGCGACGAGGCCGGAAGCGGGCAGCGTCAGCCAATAGGGCCAATGCAGGCCATCATGCAGCACAGCGGCGGCATAAGCGCCGACACCGAACAGCGCGCCATTCATGAACGCCAGCAGTCCGGCGTAGCCAACCAGCAGGTTGAGCCCGACCGCGAGGATGATCTGCACCAGCATCATGTTGCCGACGAACAGCGTGTAGCGGTTCGCCACCAATGGCAGCAGCGCCGCGAGCAGAAAGCACACCGCGGCGAGGCGCGCTGATGCGGTCACGCTTCCCTTGGTCATGCCCGTCGTAACCGAAACGCACCGAACAGGCCGGTGGGTCGCGCGATCAGCACGATCATGATAATGATGAACGCTGAAACATCCTGCAGGGAGCTGGAGATATAGCCGCCGGCGAGCGATTCGATCAGACCGACGCAAAACCCGCCGACGATGGCGCCGGCGACGGACCCCAGCCCGCCCAGTACGGTGGCGGCGAAGGCTTTGATGAGGAGACTGAACCCCATGTCGGGGGTCAGCAGCGACAACGGTGCGATCAATACGCCCGCCGCGCCGGCGACGGCCGCTCCGGCGCCCCAGGTCCAGGTGCGCACCTGCTCGACGCGAATGCCGGTGAGGTAGGCCGCGAGCGGATTCTCCGCCACCGCCTGCATCATTTTGCCGGCGAGGGTCAGGCGGAAGAACAACAGGCAGGCGACCATGATGACGACCGCCGCCACCAGCACGACAAGTTGCTGCGCCAGGACCGGGATGCCGAACACGAAGATCGGCGCGGGATCGACGATCGGCGGAATGGTAAGATATTCGCCCCGACCACCCCACAGGAATCGGCTGATGCCTTTGAGCATGAACGACAGGCCGACCGTCGCGAGCACCAATGTCGTTTCGTGGCTGTGCTCAAGGCGACGGAACACCAGGCGGTCGGTCGCCGCGCCGAGCAAGAAGGTCCCGGCGACGGCGAGCGGCAATGCCACGACGTATGGCATATGAAACTGCGTGATGAAGCTGTAGGCGAGAAAGCCGCCGATCATGTACAGCTCGCCATGGGCGAAGTTGATGTGCCCGGTCGAGCGGTAGACCACGACCAGGCCCAGCGCCACCATGGCGTAGATCCCTCCGGTGGTCAGTCCGCTCATCAGCAGGAAAGGGAACAGGCTCCGGGCTCCGCTGTTTTAGGGTGTCGGCGTCATGGCAGCGTGGTCTCGCCGACTTGTTTCATCTTGCCGTCGACCATGCCGTACCAGGCGACCGTGCGGTAACACTGATGGTCTTGCGGCGTGCATTTGATTGGCCCGGCATAGACGTCCGGAGTCATCGACATGGTGGACATCACCGAGGCCAGCTTCGCGCGGGTCAGGTCGGGACCGGCCTTTTTGAGGGCTTCGACGACGAATTGCGCGGTAGCGATGCCAACGAGGTGCCACGGCGTCAGCTCGGCGTTCGGGTAGTATTTCTTCAGCAGTGGCCGGTATTTTTCCACCGCCGGATCATCGAGCGCTTTGGTCGGCGCGAGCGCCTGGAAACGCGCGGTGGCACCGGGGATGCCGATGGCCTTTTGCATGTCTTCCACTTCGCCGAGTGGAGAGCCGCCGATCACCAACGGCTTATAGCCGACCTTGTAGGTGTCGCGCATCAGGACGGTGGCGGCCTGCGGGAACAGCAGCAGCAGGACAGTGTCGGCGCCGGACGCCTGCACGCGCAGGGCGACGGCGGTGGTATCGGCGACATCGGGCGCCACTTCCTCATCGGCGACCGGCTTGATGCCGTGTTTCGTCATCGCATCGATCAACTGCGGGTAGCGGCTTTCGGCCCAGGCGTCGTGCTGACGGACGATGGCGATTTTTTTGGCGCCGAGGTCGAGCGCGTGCTGCAGTTGTGCGACTGTTTCCATCCAGCCGACCTGGAATGTGGTGAAGATATAAGGATTTACCGGATCGGTCAGTTGCGGCGCGGTGGAGTCGGTGATGACCCAGGGGATCTCGGCCTTGACGATTTCCGGCATGGCGGCGAGCGATGCGTTGGAGCACGCGCCGCCATTAATCATAAACACCTTGTCGTCGTAGATCAGCTTGCGCACCGCCGGAACCGCGACGTCGGGCTTGCACTGATCGTCCTCGCGCACGAAATGGATTTGCCTGCCGTTGATGCCGCCGGCGGCGTTGGTCTCGTTGTAGATCACCTCGGCGCCGTCGAACGCGGTCTTGCCATAGTTGTAGACCGGCCCGGTCAATACGCCGAACGCGCCGATGTCGATTTCCTTGTCGGTAATCCCGGTCTCGGCATGGGAAGGGGTGAGCAAGAGGCTCGAACCAAGCACGGCGGACAGCACGGCGAGCGCCAATCTGGCCATCATCGATCTCCTCGGCCGCATCCACCGGAGCGAGCGCGACCCTGTTACGACCCATTGGGTTTTGACCCGTTGGTCAAAAGACTGCGGTGTACCGCGCTTGCCGTCAAGGCGTTAAATGGAAAATCCGCGAGTTGACAGGCCGGGGGGAAGCGACGCTACAATTTGACCCGAGGGTCAATGCGGGCGCCCGAGGGTTAATGCGGACGCCCGAGGGTTAATGCGGACGAGTGGGACAGGGAGCGCGGCGGCGGACATGGCGGGTCATGAGTTCAAGCCGGGCGACGTGATCGACGCGCCCTCGAAGACGCTGACCGACGCGCATTTCCTGTTTTTCGCGGGTTTGACCGGTGACAGCCACCCGATCCATTACGATGTCGAGTATGCGCGGAGGATGGGTTTCGAGAAGCCTCTGGCGCACGGCCTGCTGTTGGCGGCGATGACGGCTCTGGGCGCGTCACCAGCCTCGCCGCAATTGGACGGCTTCATCTTCGTGGAGCAGGGCAGCCGGTTCCTGAAACCAGCGATTGTTGGTGACACCATCCGTCCGCGAATGGTGGTGGAGCGGGTGTGGAACGAGGGTAAGCGCGCCTACGTCCGGTTCGCGAGCAGCATCCGCAACCAGCGCGACGAAATCCTGCTCGAGGGCTTTCATGTCTACAGTGTCCGGCCGCGCAAGGAGTGATGCCGATGACCGCCAAACGCGAAGAGATCACAAGCGGCCCCTGGTCTGACCGCTACACTTACGTGCCGGCGTTGCGGGTTGGCGATACGGTGTATCTGTCCGGCACGACGGGCACCGACGACAACGGCGCGATCACCGCGCCCGGCGACATCGTCGAGCAAACCCGGCAGATCTTCCGCAAGTTCGAAGCGCTGCTGAACGCGGTCGGCGGAACCTGCGAAGATATCGTCGAGACCACCGACTTCTTCACGACCATGGAAAATTATCGTGCCACCGCGTCGGTGCGCCGGGAGTTCTTCAAGACCACGCGTCCGACCTCGACCGGTGTAATGGTCGCCGGCCTGCTGCGTGAGCACGCGCTGATCGAAATCTCCGCCGTGGCGGTGCTGCGCGGCCGTTCGGCGTGAGCAAGTACTTCGAGGAGTTCGAGGTCGGCGACCGGTATCCGACGTACAGCCGCACGATCACCGAAGGCGATCTGTCGCTGTTTTGCGCATTGGTCGGCTACCACGTGCCGCTGTTCATCGATGAGGAATACGCGCGGAAGACACCGTATGGCGGACGCATCGTGCCCAGCGCGATGATCATGGCGATTTCGACGGGCATGACCGAGAGTTTGTTCCGCACCACGATGGAAGGGCTGCTGGCGGTCGATCAGGGACAGTTCCTCGCGCCGGTGCGGCCGGGCGATACGGTGCGCACGGAGGTGGAGGTATTGCTCAAGAAGCCGACCTCCAATCCGGCGCGCGGGGTCGTGGTGTTCCGGGATCATCTGATCAACCAGCGCGACGAAACGGTGTACCGGGTCAACAAGACGGTGTTGATCAGCAGACGGGCTTCGACATAAGACCCTGATCCATGGCGGTGGGAAATGTCTGAGAAGGCCCGCGCGCAACGCTGGGACCTTGGGATGAGCGTCGAGGAGCGGCGGGACGAAATCGTTCGCACGCTGGCGGAGTTCCTGCGCGAACGGCATTTGTCGGCGCTGAAAATGCAGGACATCGCCGATCGGCTTGGCATGACCAAAGGGAATCTCTATTACTATTTCAAAAGCAAGCACGAGATCTTGTTTCATTGCCATATGAAGGCGATGGAACACAGTCTCGGCGCGTTGGATATGGTGCGGGAGATGCCGGGCTCGCCGGGCGACAAGCTGCATGCGCTGTTGGTGCGGCATATTCGCAGCATCACGGATGAAGCCTACGGCGCGGTGCTGCTGACCGACCTGGAAAACCTGACGCGTGCGCAACGCAGGCGTTACGTGGCATTGCGAGATCGTTTCGAACAGGGTGTGCGATCGCTGATCGAGGAGGGGATCGTACAGGGCGAATTCGTCGAGCAGGACATCAACCTCGCCGGCTTCGCGGTACTGGGCGCGGTCAACTGGATTTCGAAGTGGTACAAGGCGCGTGGGCCGCGGACCGCGCAGGAGGTCGCGGTGGCGTTCGCGGATTTTTTCCGCCGCGGGCTGTCCGCTCCTGGGGCGGGCAAATAGCGCGGCCTGGCCCGAAGTTTGCACAGCAAAGCAACGGAGCCGATTGGCGCGCTGGCACGAGCGGTGCGTTCAACAACGCCGTGCGCGCGGGAGAACGAGCGATGGACGAGACTGAAACGGCCGCGGCCGGGCTGGACACAAGCGATTCGCCCGCGACCTCGATCGTGCTTCCGGCACGGCCCGAGGCACTGCGGCTCGACACGCGCAAGACCGCGATGATCGTGGTGGATATGCAGAACGCCTATGCCTCGGCGGGTGGTTACCTTGATATCGCGGGGTTCGATATTTCCGGCGCCGCGGCGGCCATCGAGAAGATCGCGCTCGCGACGGAAGCAGCGCGGCGCGCGGGCATTCCGGTGATATTTCTGCAAAACGGCTGGGATCGCGAGTACGCGGAGGCGGGCGGCCCAGGGTCGCCGAACTGGCATAAGTCGAACGCGATGAAAACGATGCGGAAACGGCCTGAGCTGCACGGCCAGTTGCTCGCCAAAGGCGGCTGGGATTACGCGATCGTCGATGCGCTGACGCCCAGGCCGGGCGACATCGTCATTCCTAAAACCCGGTACAGCGTGTTCTTCAACACCAACATGGACAGCTATCTGCGGGCGCGCGGAATTCGCAATCTGGTGTTCACCGGGATCGCCACGAACGTGTGCGTCGAATTATCGCTGCGCGACGCGTTTCATCTGGAATATTTCAGTGTGATTTTGGAAGATGCCACGCATGCCGCCGGTCCGGATTTCGCGCAAAAAGCGGCAATCTACAATATCGAGGCGTTCTTCGGCTGGGTGTCCAATGTCGCGGATTTCAGCGGCGCCGTCTCGCAGACACCAGTGGCGCAACCGTTACGACAGGAGAGTGCATGAAGCCGATCGTCCCAGCAGGCGCGGGCAAGCCGCTCGCGCCTTATTCGCCCGGCGTGATCGCCGATGGCGTTGTCTATGTGTCGGGCACGTTGCCGTTGGACGCCGAGACCAACCTCGTGCATCCCGGCGATGCCCAGGCGCAGACACGGCATGTGCTCAATGCGATCAAATCGGTGATCGAAACCGCCGGAGGCACCATGGCCGACGTCACCTTCAACCACATCTTCCTCACCGACTGGGCGAACTATGCCGCGATCAACACGGTCTATGCCGAGTTCTTCCCGGGCGACAAACCAGCGCGGTATTGCATCCAGTGTGGCCTGGTGAAGCCTGGTGCGCTGGTGGAAATCGCCACCGTCGCGCATATTGGCAAGTAGAGGTTCATCTGTCGTCGGAATGTGAGGCTGTCGCGATCACCGCCACCGGTCCTCCGCCTGGCGGGCCCTGATGCTCGGCACCGCCCGACACATAGACCGCGCCACATCCGGCGAGGCCGGCGATCAGTCCACCGACCGCCGCGCGCGCGTGCCGTGTCGAACTAATGTCGGTGTCGTCCAGCATGGTGTGGCGGAAGCCTCTGATGGCGCCGCTCGGCGAAGCTTCGGCTTTGGCGAACACATTGACGATGCGGTCCGTCGCGATGTGCATCGCTTGGTCCAGCGATACCAGACCGACGCTGGAGAACGCTTCGAGCAGACCAGCGAGATCGATCGCATCGCGCATCATGCCGTGACCCATGACATATCGGCCGGCGGCGTGTTCCGAATTGCCGAACACAATGACAACGCCGCGCATCAGTTCGATGCCGGCGGAGGCCGATGCGACCCCGGAATAAAGACCCCAGTCTCGGAGGATCGCGTCATCGGCGACCGGCACGGGGATTTCTCGCAACGCCGCGGCGACCGCGAGGGATGACGCGCCACGCGACCACCCCATCGAGGCGTAACTGCTTTTCGTGACCGTGGCCTTGCCGCGAGCCAACGCCATCTCCACGCGTTCCGCGGTCAGCAGCGGGCACTTGATCTGAACATAATGCACGTCATCGCGATCGGAGATGGCGGCATCGCGCATCGCCGCCAGCACGGCGGCGGCGGTTTCCTCGACCTGCGCGGCGTGGCCGATTTCCTCGGGCAGAAAGGGACGCGTCGTCGCAATTCCGATGCTGAGCCGCTTTTCGCCGATGTGACCCGGCGTGGGACGCCGCGCGAACACGGTCAGATGCGGACTGAGGACGCCCTCCGTGCCGCCCGACATCACGAAGGCGATGCGTTCCTCGACCGCGGCCGGCGGCACGCCGAGTAACGGCGACAGCGCTGAGCAAAGCGCGGTGGTCGCATATTCGCGGGTGAAATCGTTGACACCGCCATTACCCTCCGTCTTACCCAGGATCGCGACGATGTGCCGAGGATCGAGTTCGCCACTTTCGATGAGAGCGATGAGGGCGGACGTGTCCGCTGGCCCGCGCATGGCAACGCGGAAAACATCGATCTGGCGACCATCCATCGCGTGACTCCCGAGCCCGTCCTACGCCGCGCGGCGCACTCCGGTGAATTGAATGAGCCCTTTTCCCATGTGCGTGAGATCGGACTTGTAAGCTACCGGCTGGAAGTATGAGCCCAGCGGCAAATAGGGCACATCCTCCATCGCCTGGGCCTCCATCTGACGCGCGAGCGATCGTTGCGCGGCGGGGTCCTCGGTCGCCAGCCAGGCATCGCGCGATGCTTCCGGACTGGCGGATGGCCGTGTCGTTCGGCGCCGACAGCTCATCGGTCACGGCCGCCAGAGCCTGGCCATACGCATCGTTCACCTGCCAGCGCCGTAGGCTGACCACGACATCCCGTGCGAGCACCGGCGTGCCGTCGTGGAACCTCAGTCCGTCGCGCAACCTCAAAGTCCAGGTCAGGCCATCTTGCTCGGTCGAATGGCCGGTGAGCATCCGCGGCCGCGCGATGCCGTCCGCGTCCATCGCGAACAGCGTGTCGTAGACCATCATGACATGATTACGCGTGACGAACGCACTGACCGCCGGGTCGAGCAACGCCGGATCCACGCACGGAACGAACTTCAAGGTCGTCGCGCTTTCCGCCCGCAGCAGGGCCGGGCGAGCAAGGCCGACGGCGGCGGTCAATCCAGGCAAGGTCCGGCGTCGCATCGATGCGTTTTCCTTCACGAAGTTGGCTCGGCCGCCCGGATCACGCGCGTGGCACCAATCCCCGTTTCCGGTTCCCGCAAATGGCACGCGGCTTCATGTCTTGGGCCGACCGCCAACAACGCCGGCGGCTGCTCGGCGCAGATCGGGAGGGCGTGCACGCAGCGCCGGCGGAAGCGGCAGCCCCCCGGGAACTCGCCGGTCTCCACCGGCAGCACGCGCCGGACGCGGCGTTCCAGTCCGCGCGGCACGGCGTCCAGCAGCGCCTGCGTGTAAGGATGCGACGGCGCGTTCAGCACTTTGTCCGGGGTGCCGCTTTCCACCACCTGGCCTGCATACATTACCGCGACCCGGTCGCAGATGCGCGCCACCACGGCCAGGTCGTGACTGATCAGCACGATCGTCAAACCCAGCGATGCGTTGAGCTCGCGCAACAGATTGACGATCTGACCTTGCAACGAGACGTCCAGTGAGGACACCGGCTCATCCGCGACCAGCAGCGACGGCTCCATCGCCAGCGCGCGCGCGATGCCGATGCGCTGGCGCTGGCCGCCGGACAATTCGTGCGGGTAACGACCGAGGAATTGCGCATCGATCCCGACCTGTCCCAGCAACGCGGCGATGCGATCGGCCCGCGCGTGGCGGGGCACGCCGTGGGCCGCGAGCGCCTCGGAGAGGATGGTGCGGATGCGCTTGCGCGGATTAAGCGAGGAGTGCGTGTCCTGAAACACCATCTGCACGCCGGCGCGATAATCCCGCCAGCCGGGGCCCGAAAGCGCGGCGAGCGGGGTGCCGCCCCACAGGACCTCGCCGCTGGTGGGCGCGGTCAGTCCGACCATCATCCGCGCCAACGTCGACTTGCCGCAACCACTTTCCCCGACGAGGCCAACGATGGTGCCTTGCTGAATGGGGAGGGTGACGCCGGCGACGGCCTCCATGTCCTGACCGCGGCCACGCAGCCGATCCCACAGGCTTCGGCGCAGACGGTAGGTCTTGCGCAGACCGCGCAACAGCAACAGGGGCGCTACGTCGGCTTTCATGACACGGCCTGAAAGCAGGCGGCCATTTGGTGGCCACGCCAGCGCATCGGCGGCTCCTCGACGCCGCAACGATCTTCCGCGACCTCACAGCGAGGGGCGAAGGGACAGCCGGGCGGCAGCGACCCAATACGAGGCGGCAGACCGGGGATGGTCGGCATCGCGCCGCGGCCGCCGTCCAAACGCGGGATGCAACGGATCAACTGTCGCGTGTACGGATGGTTCGGCGTCGCGAACAATGTGCGCGTGTCGCCGCTTTCCACCGCGCGGCCGGCGTACATCACCGTGACGCGATCGGCGATCTCCGCCACCAGTTCCAGATTGTGGCTGATGAACAACACCGCGATCCCAAACTCGTTCCGGATCCGGTCGATCAGGTCCATCACCTGCGCCTGCACCGTCACGTCCAGCGCGGTGGTCGGCTCATCGGCGATCAGCAGCGCTGGATTGGACGAAACCGCCAGAGCGATCATCACCCTCTGCCGCATGCCGCCGGATAATTCGTGCGGATAAGCGCGCAGCCGCTCGTCGGGGAACGGGATACCGACCAGCGCGAGCAATTCGCGCGCGCGCTCCCGCGCGGCACGCCCGCCCAATGGCTGATGGGCGCGTATGGCGTCGGCCAGTTGGCGGCCGATGGGGATGGCGGGGTTCAACGCGGTCAGCGGATCCTGAAAGATCATGCCGATCTCGCCGCCACGTAGCCGGTTGATCTCGGCGTTGCTGGCCTCGCGCAGATCTCGGCCGCGGAAAATGACCCGGCCGCTGGTGATCGCCGCGCCGGGCGGCAACAGGCGCATCACGGCCAACGCGGAGATGCTCTTGCCGGAGCCGGATTCGCCCACGAGCCCCACGACCTCGCCTGGAGCCACGCGCAAATCGACGCCGCGCACGACCTCTCGGATGGTGTCGCCGGCGCGGAAGCCGACACGCAGTCCATCCACGCGCAGCAGGTCCTCGCTCATGCCATCGCCGCCGAGGTATCGTGCCGCGGATCCAGCACGTCGCGCAGACCGTCGCCCACGAGATTGATCGCGACGACGCCAAGGGAGATGCAGGCGCCGGGAAACACCGACAGCCACCACTCGCCGCTGAACAGATAGTTGCGCGCGTCGGCCAGCATGTTGCCCCAACTCGGCTCGGGCGGCTGCACGCCGAGGCCGACGAAACTGACCGAGGCCTCGATGATGATGCCGATGGCGAGCAGCAGCGTGGCCTGCACGATGACCGGCGACAGGCAGTTGGGCAGCACGTCGGACAGCATGATCCGCGCGCTGCCGACGCCTTGCAGACGGCGGGCGGCGACGTAATTCGCGCGCGCCTCGCCAAGCGCCGTGGTGTAGGTGATGCGCGCCAGCGTCGGAATATAAAGTACGCCGAGCAGCGCGAGCAATTTTACCTCGTTGCCGAATGTGAACCCCGCGATATGCACGGAGCCGACGCCGAGGATGCCAACCAGCGCGATCGC
Organism: uncultured Alphaproteobacteria bacterium; assembly: GCA_963719675.1. Taxonomy (GTDB): domain Bacteria; phylum Pseudomonadota; class Alphaproteobacteria; order Acetobacterales; family Acetobacteraceae; genus Rhodopila. Next base: position 97,857 of record CAVRDN010000082.1, read on the forward strand.
CCAGATCAGCAACGGGATGGATGCCATGGCATCGAGCACGCGCATCAACAGTTGCTCCAGCCAGCCGCCGCTGAAGAAGCCGGCGATCAGGCCGAGCGAGACGCCGCCACAGCAGCCGATGACGACGGCGAGGGCGGAGACCTCCAATGAGGCGCGGCCGCCCCAGATGACGCGGCTGAACACGTCGCGGCCGGATTGGTCGGTGCCGAACCAATGCACCGCGTCCGGCGGCTGCAATGCGCTCAGCATGTCCACTCGCAATGGATCGAACGGCGCGATCCACGGGGCCGCGACGGCGTCCAGGATCAGGATCAGCATCAGGCACGCGCCGACGAAGCCGCTGAAGCCGCCGCATGCCGCGATGCCGCGCCGGATCATGCCGCGACCGCCGCGATACGCGGATTGAGCCACACGTTGGTCATGTCCGCGACCAGGTTGGCGAGGGTGAACACGAACGTGAACACCATGACCACGCCTTGCACCAACGCGAAGTCGCGCTGCTGAATCGCGGTCAGCAACGTGTGCGACAATCCGTTGATGTTGAACACCGTCTCAATGATCAGCGCGAGACCGAACATGTAGCCGAACGACATGCCGGCGATGGTCACGACCGGGACCAACGCGTTGCGCAGCGCGTAGACCAGCACCTTGCGGCGCGGGAGCCCGGTGGCCCGCGCGGTCCGCATGTAATCCAGGCCAAGCACATCCAGCAGGCTGGACCGCGTCATGCGGCTGAGCACGGCCATGTAAAAGATGCCAAGGCAGAACGTTGGCAGCACGATCGAGTTCAGGTGGGCGGCGAGGCCGGCGGACAGAGGCGTGACGTCGCCGGGCGGGAACCAGTCCTGGTCCACGGCGAAAAAGTAAATCAGCAACAAAGCCAGCCAAAAGCCCGGCACGGATACGCCGAGCACCGCGATCAGCCGGACGCCGTAATCGACCACGGTGTCGCGCAGCAACGCCGAGGCGGTGCCGGCCATCAGCGACACAACGCAGGCGAGCGAAAACGCGATCACCACCAGTTCCAGGGTCACCGGTAAGGTGCGGGCGATCTCTCGACCGACGCTGCGTCCGGTGATGAAGGAGATCCCCAGATCGCCGCGTGTCACGATCCCACCGACCCACAGCGCGTATTGCACCATCACCGGCCGGTCGAGTCCGTGATCGTGTTCGAACTGCGTGACCTGCGCCTCGGTCGCGTCCTGGCCCAGTACGATGCGCGCCGGACTGTCGGGGATGGCGCGGGTCAGCATGAAAAGACAGGCGCTGACCAGCAACAGCGAGAACAACGAAAATCCGGCGCGACGCAGCAGCAGGCCAGGCATTCAACTGACCGCCACGTCGTGCACGTTGATGGTCAGACCGCGGCTGGGTTTAAAGTTCTTGACCCGGTCTCGCCAGAGGTTCGCCGCCGCGAAATAGCCGATCCAGGTATAGTACGACGTGTCGGCCATGCTACGCAACAAGTTGGCATAGACCGGCTTCAATTTCTCCTGGTCGTTTTCAGCGAAGATGATCTTCAGCGCCGCGACCACGTCCGGATCGACGGTGTTGCCCGAGACCTTCGACATGAAACTGTTGGCGGTGAAGTTGGTCATGAGGAAATACGTCGGCTCGCCGGGCGACATGAAATTCGCCACTGCCGCCTGGTAATCGCCACTGCCGACCACTTTCTGCGTGAGGATCGAATTCGGCATCATCCGCAGGTTGACTTTGATGTTCAGTTTCGCGAGCTCCGCCTGGATAAACACGGCCGCGTCCTTGGCGTCGAGCAGATAGGGTTCGGCCGACAGATCGAGGTCGATTTCGGTGCCGTTCGGATACGCGGATTTCGCGAGATGCGCGCGGGCCTTGTCCAGGTTGTACGCGGACATTTCGTCGGCCTGCTTGTCATACCACCAGCCCGATCGCGGCGCGGGAATCGCGGAGGGTTCGACGAGGCCGAAATAGATTTTCTCGGCGATCGTCTGGCGATCGATTGCGTGCTTCATGGCACGGCGAAACTCGATGTCGTTGAATGGCGGGCGTGAGCAATTTTGAAAGATAACGGTCCAGCCGCCATAAGTCGCCAGTGCCTCACCCAGGATGCCTTTGCGGGTTTTCAGACGAGAGAACTCGCGCGGCGGCGGTGCGCCGATGATGTCGGCCTGACCCCCCAGCAGATACGCGACGCGCGTGGCATCCTCCGGCACGACCTTGACGACGAGACGGTCCCAGTGCGGCAATCCTTTTCGCCAATAATTCGGGTTCCGAACGAAACTCACGTAATCGTTCGGACGCCATTCCTCGAAAATTCCTGGGCCTGTACCAACACCTTTCGGAGTCAGGCGAAAATAGTCATCGCCCAGTTTGGCGCGGGAGTTTTTGGGCCAGACACCCATGTGCTTGGTGAGAAATTTGGTCCAGGGCGAGAACGGTTCCTTCAGGTGCACGTGCAGCCGATAGGGGCCATCCGTTTCGACATGCGACAGACGACTGAAGATCGGTCCGCGTGAGGCCTTGTTCGCGGGATCGATGGTATACTCGATGCTGTATTTGACGTCCTCCGACGTCAGCGGCGTGCCGTTCTGGAATTGCACGTCGTCGCGCAGATCGAAGGTATAGACCAGACTGTCTTTGGAAATCTCCGGCAGCGCCTTCGCGAGTTGCGGGCGCAGGTTGCCGGTGATGTCGAATTCCACGAGATTTTCCCAGATCGTCTGGCTGAGGATCATCGTGTCATGGCTGGACATGTTGATCGGATCGCAGGTGACCGGGTTGTTCGACAGCGCGACGGTCAGGGTGCCGCTTTCGTCGGCGCGCGCGGTGCGGATCCAGGAGGACGAGAGCACGGTGGCGGCCGCTGCCTGAAGTGTCGCGCGGCGGGTGGTCCCGGATGGCACTGGTATGGACGGCATTTGGGCGTCTCCGATCGATCGCGAAATCGGACACCTCACTCCCCCGCGCCATTCAGTGTGGCGCTGCTTGTCGGCGTGACGGCGTGTCACGCGGTCTCGTTTTCCGCCGGTCCTTTGGATCCATGTTCGTAATTGGCGATCGGCTGTGGTGTTGCCTTGAGAAGGCTGTAGCAATGTGGATGCCAACCCGCCGCTCCCTCGTCGTCCGGGGGTTTTTCCGTGATGACCGGCCCATCGGGATCCACTGTCCGCCGCGACGCGGCATCCTGATTGTCGAAAGGGCATTATCGGCTTTGAAAACAGGCAAACGACGTTGTTATAAACAAGACCTTTGTGGCACTGGGAAAAATTAGCCATTGTGCGCTACGGTATTGGCGCATACCATGCGCGCCAGGATCAATGGCCCGGGATTTCACGGAGAAATGAATAAAAAACAGGCAGAATGAGCGCGGTCGATACCGGGTCGGCGTGTCACCGGATTGTGCCGCCGGACAGGGATGCCGCTGAAAACGAAATCGATATGATAGAGTTAGGATGTCTCAGATGCAGCTTGGTGTGTTCATTCCGATCGGTAACAACGGGTGGCTGATTTCCACGACTTCTCCGCAGTACAAGCCGAGTTTTGACCTGAACAAGACGGTCGTCCAAAAGGCCGAGGCGTTTGGCTTCGACTTCGCGCTGTCGATGATCAAGCTGCATGGGTTCGGTGGGCCCTCGCAGTTCTGGGATTACAATCTTGAATTGTTCACGCTCATGGCGGGCCTCGCCGCGGTGACCGAACGCATTCGGCTGTTCGCGACCTGCGCCGTCCTGACGATGCCGCCACCGTTCACCGCCCGCATGGCGACCACGATCGATAGCATCAGCCATGGCCGGTTCGGGGTGAACATCATCTCCGGCTGGCAGCGTCGCGAATACGCGCAGATGGGAATTTGGCCGGGCTCGGATCACTACAATCGCCGCTACGATTATTGCAGCGAATACGTAATGATCATGAAGGAGTTGTGGGAAACCGGGCGGTCCGACTTCAAGGGCGATTTTTTCCAGATGGACGACTGCCGTTGCCTGCCGATGCCGGCTACGAAGATCCCGATCATCTCGGCCGGTCAGAGCGACGCGGGCACCCGTTATGCCGCGCGGCACGCCGATTATAATTTCTGCTCCAGCGGTGGGATCAACACGCCGACGATGGTCGCGCCGAGCGTGGCCCGCCTGGTCGCGGCGAACAAGGAGGTCGGCGGCGATTGTGGCGCGTTGGTGCTGACCATGGTGATCGCCGACGAGACCGACGCGGCGGCGATGGCGAAGTGGGAGCATTACAAGGCCGGCACCGACGTCGAGGCGCTCGCCTGGCGCGATGCTCAGGCTTCGGACGACCCGACGCGCGATCCGTTGGCCGGCCCGAACAAGCGGCGGACGTTGGGCACCATCAATTTGCCGACGCAGGGCGGCGTGCTGTGCGGGTCGTATGCCAGCATCGCGCGCATGCTGGATGAGTTGTCCACCGTGCCCGGTGTGCAGGGCGTGATGCTGACGTTCGATGATTTCGTCATCGGCATGGAGCAGTTCGGCACACGAATCCTGCCGCTGATGCGCTGCCGCGACAAGTATCCGATGGCTGCGGAGTAAGCCTCTAAAATTCCAGCAGGTTGTCGCGGAGCGTTACGTGTTCGTAGTGCTTCCGCACAACGCCCATCTTCTGCAGCGCGGGCACGAGGCCGTCGGCGATCTCGGCGATATAGCGGCGCGTGAATTCGGGATCGGTGACGAGGAACCCGTCGCCGCCGACCTCTTGCATGATTTCGACCATCTGCCGCGATACGATGTCCGGCGTGCCGACCAGATCGACATCGCGCAGGGAGCGTCCCGCCTGAATGATGTCCCGCGGCGTCCGTCCGGAGTATTGCGCCGCCACTGTCTGGTGTCCGTTCGAGGTCAGCGCCGGCAATTTTTCGTCGAGGTCGGTACTTGGAAAAGTCGATGCCGGTCAGCCGCGACATATGCGCGAGATAAAAGTCGAGATGGGTCGTGGCCTCGGCGATTCTGGCGTGCTTCCGCGCGTTGGCGCTGTCCTGATACTCATCGACAATCGGCGCGATCAGGAACAGCACTTTGATGTGATCGGGATTTCGGCCGAACCCGATCGCCTGTTGCCTGATGTCGTCACGGAATTCCTTCATCGCGGCGACGCTGCCGGCCGAGGAGATGATGGTCTCGGCCCACCGCGCGGCGAAGGTGCGGCCGCGCGCGGAACCGCCGGCCTGGCAAATGACGGGATGACCTTGCGGCGAGCGCGGTCCGGACAACGGTCCGCGCGAGCGGAAGTATTTGCCCTCGAAGTGAACTGGATGGACCTTGGTGGGATCGGCGAAGATCTCTCGCTCCTGGTCGATCACCATCGCATCGGGCTCCCAGGAGTCCCAGAGCTTTTGCACGACCTCTACGTACTCATCGGCCATCTCGTAACGCTCGTCATGCGGATATTGCCGTTCGAGGCCAAAGTTCTGCGCGCCGCCATCGTTGCTGCCGGTCACGAGATTCCAGCCGGAGCGGCCGTCGCTGACATGATCCAGCGTGTTGGTCAGCCGCGCGAGCATGAAGGGGTTATATTCGGTCGTTGAAAGCGTGGTGATGATGCCGATGCGGGACGTCGCCTGGATCATGAACGGCGCCAGCACCGACGGATCCAGCTTGGGTGAATCCACCGCGTAACGCACATAGGCATCGTGCGAATTCTGATAGGTGTACGGGATGTTGCAAGAGTTCTTCGATCATCACGTAGTCGAAGGCCGCGCGTTCCAACGCCCGCGCCAGTTCCACGAGCAGATTGGGTTTGACCCAACTGGAGAGATTTGAACCGCCCCAGGGCTGTCGCCACGCTTTAGGTCCGTACCCCTTCGATATGAACCACGCAAGATGGAAAGGTCGATGCGCCGTCTTCATTTTCGCACCGCACAATAAATTCCGCGGTACGTCAAGGGCGCGCTTCGAAGAAATCGTCCGTTGACGAGTGCCGCCGAGTGGCACGATATTTGCTGAGATATTCGCGACCGATGGACCCGCCGCGTGAACTGGGAGCAATCAGATGGACATTGGCGTCTTCATCCCGATCAACAACAACGGTTGGATCATCTCCAAAGCCTCGCCACAATATATGCCGAGTTTTGAACTCAATCGCGAGGTGGTGCGGCGCGCCGAAACGTATGGCATGGATTTCGCCTTATCGATGATCAAGCTGCACGGCTTCGGCGGGGAGACCGAGTTCTGGGATCATGGGCTGGAGAGTTTCACGCTCATGGCCGGGCTCGCGGCGGTGACATCCCGCATCCGGCTCTATGCATCGACCGCGGTACTGACCATTCCGCCGGCGATCGTGGCGCGCATGGCGAGCACGATCGCGGACATCTCGGGCGGGCGGTTCGGTGTCAATATCGTGTCGGGTTGGCACAAGATCGAATATTCCCAGATGGGGCTCTGGCCCGGTGACGAGCATTTCGGCAAACGCTATGACTACAGCACGGAATATGTGCGGATCATGCGTGACCTCTGGACCACCGGTCGGTCCGATCTGAAAGGCGAATATTTTCAGATGGACGCGTGCAAACTCAGTCCGCGACCGAAAGCTCCGATCAAACTGGTCGCCGCCGGACAGAGCGACCGCGGCATGGAATTCGCGGCACGATACTGCGACTTCAATTTCGCGCTGGGGGAGGGTGTGAACGAACCGACGCGCGCCGCCGAAGTGCCCGCGCGAATGTTGGCCCATGCGGAACACGCGGGCCGCGACGTCGGCAGCTACATGCTGTACATGGTCATCGCCGACGAAACCGACGCGGCGGCGATGCGCAAATGGGACCTGTACAATGAGGGCGCCGACAAAGCCGCGCTGACGCATCTTCTGGGGAAGGTGGCCGAGGATACCGCCCCCTCGGAGACGTCGATGGCCGCGGCCATCGCGCGCTCGCCGTCGCCGATCAACTTCAACATGGGGACGCTCGTTGGTTCTCATGCCTCCGTCGCGGCGATGCTCGATGAGGTCGCGACGATGCCGGGGGTGAAGGGCATCATGCTGACATTTGACGATTTCATCGTTGGCATGGACGCTTACGGGCAGCGCATTCAGCCGTTGATGCGATGCCGGACCGGCCGGCGGATCGCGGCCTGACCGGCGCGACAAAGGAGACAGGGATGGCGGACCTCTCGGGCAAGGCGGCTTTGGTGACGGGGGCTCAACAGGGGATCGGCAAAGCGATCGCGCTGGCCCTCGCACGCGAGGGCGCCGACGTCGCGATCAACTACCTGGACGGCGAGGCGATGGCCGCCGAGATCGCGGCCGCGGTGCGCGCGATGGGACGGCGCGCGGAACTGGTGCCGGGCGATGTCGCCCTGTCCGCCACGCCCGCCAGGCTGGTGGACGCGACCGTCGCCGCGTTCGGCAAGATCGACATCATGGTGAACAACGCGGGCGTTTTCCCGCGCGTGGCGTTTTTTGAGATGACCGAGAAAGACTGGGACTTTGTCCACTCCATCAACCTGAAGGCGGGCTTTTTCTGCGCCCAGTGGGCGGCGCGTTCGATGATCGGGGCGGGGACGGCGGGGACGATCATCAACCTGGCGTCATCGGCGATCTTTGGCGCGTCGCCGCGCGGCGTGCACTATTCGGCGAGCAAGGGCGGCGTCGTTTCGATGACCCGCGCGATGGCCAATGAACTGGCGCCGTTCCGGATCCGCGTCAACGCCATCGCACCGGGCCTGACGGATACGGCGCAACCGCGATACGGCATGAACGAACAGGAGCTGGCCGAACGCGGGGCCGCCATGCCACTTGGGCGCATTGGTCAGCCGGAGGATATCGCGAATGCCGCGGTCTTTCTCGCCTCCGAGAAGTCGGCCTTCATGACCGGTCAGACCTTGCATCCCAACGGCGGTATCTTCATGGCGACCTGACGGATCGCGCGACCCCGAGCCCGTTGAACGCGGCGAGCGACCGCCGGATCAGATCGGGATCGAGCCCGTCCACGATGAACACGATGCGCGACCGGCGATCCGCGTCGGGCCACGCGCTCATATGCACCGGGTCATGCACGAGATAGCGCACGCCGTGGATCGCCACCGGCGCCGGCTCGCCCGCGAGATTCAGAATGCCCTTGACCCGCAGCACGCGATCGCCGTGCCGGTTCAGCAACATCGACAGCCATACACCGAACGCGGTCCAGTCGATCGGTTCCGCCACCGTGACGACGAAGGAACGGATGCGCCCCGCGTGCGCCGCCGGATCCTCGCTCGTCGCCGCCCAAAAATCGGACATGGTTCGGGCGTCGCCGAGCAGGGTGCCCGCGTCGATCCCCAACCGCGCGTCAATCACCGGCGCATCGGGATTAATCGACTTCATTCGGGCCTGTAGCCGGGTGACGTTCTCCACCAGATCCGTCTTGGTCAGCACCAGCCGGTCGGCGACCGCGACCTGGCGGACCCACTCCGGATGACTTGCAGGTTGCGCCAGTCCGTTCACCGCATCCACCGTCGTTATGACCATTCCGGCGCGGACATGATGACGCAGCACCGGATCGGCCTTCAGTGTGGACAGGATGGGAAACGGATCGGCCAGACCGCTGCTCTCGATGACCAGCCGCCGGTACGCCGGTATCGATCCTCGCTCCCGCCTGGAATGCAGATCCCGTATCGCCGACGCCAATTCGCCGCGCATGGTGCAGCAGAGGCAACCCGATCGAAGCAGCACCATCGTTTCATCGATCCGCTCGACGAGGTGATGATCGAGACCGATCTCGCCGAACTCGTTGATCAGCACGGCGGTGTCCGCCAGCGCCGGGTCTTCCAGCAATCTCCGGAGCAACGTCGTCTTGCCGGAGCCAAGAAAGCCGGTGAGCAGGTTGACCGGCGTGATCACGTCAGTCCCGCTCCAGCCGCTCGATCACCGGCAGCGCCAGCGGATCGCAGGGACGTCCCGCCAGACGTTCGGCCACCGGCCATAAATGCCCAAGATCCGCGACGATCTCGGTCTTACCGGTCCGAGTGGACAACAAAAACGCGGCGCCCCGCCAATCCGAAAGTGTCAGGCCGAATTGCGCCAGCACCCGATTGGCAATGCGTATCCGGCTGGCGCGTTCGCGGCGGCGATCGATGGGACCGATGTTGCGCGTATAAACGCCCGGCCGTGCGACCGCATCGGCCCAATGCTCACCGCTCCCCAAAACGCCGCACAAGGCGCACATGCGTTACGGCTCGCGCGGGAAACGGCGGGCGAAGTCGTCCGCCATTTCGTTCAATGTCACGAACTTCACGCCGGGATGTTTGATGATGTGAGCATACAGGCGCTCCAGCATCATCAGCACCTGCGGCCGGCCGGACACATCGGGATGGATGGTGATCGGGAACACCGCGTAGTCCATTTCGCGGTAAACCCAATCGAACTGGTCGCGCCAGATCTGCTCGATGTCGCGCGGGTTCACGAAACCGTGGCTGTTGGGCGACTTCTTGATGAACATCATCGGCGGCAGATCGTCGAGGTACCAGGACGCCGGGATCTCGATCAGATCCGTCGCGTGCCCCCGTTTCAGCGGCACCATCCAGTCATCCGGCTTCAGCGCGTAGTCGATCTTCGTCCAACTGTCGCCCACCCGCACGTAGTACGGCGTGAAGTCGTCGTGCATCAGCGAATGGTCGTACTTGATCCCGCGCTCCAGCAGAAGTTCGTTGCTGACGGTGGAGAACTCCCACCACGGCGCGACATATCCCGTTGGCCGCCGGCCGGACAACCGGGTCACGAGGTCGATGCACTTGTCGAGCACCGCGGTTTCCTGCTCGCGGGTCATTTCGATCGGATTTTCATGGGAATAACCGTGAATGCCGATTTCGTGACCGGCGTTTGCGACGGCGCGCATTTGCTCCGGAAACGTTTCGATCGAATGGCCGGGAATGAACCACGTCGTCTTAATGCCGAACCGCTCAAACAGTCTCAGCAGCCTGGGCGATCCAACCTCGCCGGCGAACAGACCGCGCGAAATATCGTCCGGCAAGTCCTCGCCGCCATAGGAGCCGAGCCAGCCGGCGACCGCATCGACGTCAACGCCGAAACCGCACAGTATTTCCTTGGGCATCCTGTGTCTCCCGCGACGGTGTGAGGCCCGACGATTGACCGTGCGCGGCAGGAGTTCAAGATCGGGTGGCGTTCCTCCACCGGGATGGCGCGATGATCTCTCGTGTGGGTGCCGGCCCAGGGGGAGCGTGTGGGAGGCGTGTGGGGGGCGTGTGCGGAGGAATCGGATGACCGTCTACGTCACCAGCGACACTCACTTCGGCCACGCGGGCGCGCGCGGCCTGTATCGCCGCCCTTTCGCGTCGGTCGCCGAGATGGACCGGCAAATGGTTGCCCGCTGGAACGCGCTGGTCGGGCCGGACGATGTGGTCTGGCATCTGGGCGACTTCGCGGTGCGCCAATCGGCGGAGCGCGTGGCCGCGCTGCTGGGGGAACTGCACGGGCGCAAGCATCTCGTGACCGGCAACAACGACGATGCCGCGGTGACCGAATGCACCGGTTGGAGCAGCGTTCAGCCGTATGCGGAACTGACGCGCGAGGGCACCCTGTTCGTCCTCTGCCACTATGCGTTCCGCACCTGGCGCGACATGGGAAAGGGCGCGATCAACCTGCATGGCCATAGTCATGGCCGGCTGCGGCCGCAACCGCGCCAGTTCGATGTCGGCGTCGATGCGTGGGATTTCCAGCCAGTCCCAATCACCGAGTTTGTCGAACGCGCAACGGCACGGCGTCGCGCGGGTCCCTGAACGGTTGGGCGAAAGGGGCCGACCGATGCCACGCTGCCCCTAAGCCGCCACGATCAATCGCGCCGCTCCGGCGGGGCAATGCGGCTCAGCGTCGCGGGTCACAGCGCCTGGCCGGGACCGCCGCCGGAGCCGCCAGGAGGAGCCATCGCCGCGGAAAACCTCAAAGCCCTGCCAGGTCAGCCAACGCAGCACTTCGGGAGATTGGATCAGCAACTCGACTTCGGCGCCGATCGTGGAGGGTAATTTTGGTCTCACGGTAGTCGCTCCTCCGATAAAAGCCTTGCCAGAGGAAGGTAGCGACCGAAAAAGAACATAGCAAGAACATTGTTCGAATGCGATCGCGCGGCGGCGGTCAGCCTCCCTCTGACGTGAGCACGCCAGTGAGGAAGCGCTCAAGGCCGGCGAGCGAGGCTGGCTCGACCAGGCACGGGGCGTGCCCGACGCCGGGGATCGCCAACAATTCGCCCTTGGGCAGGGTTTCGACCATGCGCCGCGCCTGCGCGTCCGACAGCACGTCGCTGTCCGTGCCCCACACGACGAGGGCCGGACAGGCGAGCCCTGCCAGTGTCGGCCACAGTTCGGGGCGGACCGGGGCGCCGTGCTCGACGCGTTGGCGGACATAGGCCGGGTCCATCTTCCATCCCCATGTGCCGTCCGCTCTCTGCCGCAACAAGCCAAGGGCCAGTTCGCGCTGGTCGGCGACATCGCGCCCGGCGACGATCGGCGAAGCGGCGCGGCGCCACGCCATCGCCTCGTCCAGGGTCGCGAACGTGTCCGGCCGGCCGCCGACCATCCGCGTGATACGCTGGCTCCCCTGTTCGGCGTCGGGCCCGATATCGTTCAGCACCAGGGCGCGGAGCCGGACGCCGTGCTCCATCGCGTACGTCATCGCGATGATGCCGCCCATCGAGGTGCCAAGCAGAATGAACCGGCCGAGGCCGAGCCCATCGACGAAAGCCGCGAGGTCGCCGGCCTGGTCGCGATAGGTGTAGGCGCCGTCCGGCGACCACGCGCTCTCGCCATGGCCGCGCACATCCAGCGCGACGATATGGAAGCGGTCACGGAAGCGCCGTGCGAAGCCGTTGAACGCGTCGGCGCTGCTGGTATAGCCGTGCACGCACACCAGCGGCGGCGCGGCTGCGTTGCCCCAATCGAGGTAGTGCAGTCGCAGACCGCTCGTGGTGACCTGTTCGCTGCTCGGCCGCGCCATTGTCGCATCGTTCATCGGCATGTCCTGTCGTTCGTGACGGCGGTTGGGTCCGAGGATGAAAGACGGAATTTCGTTATTGGCCGCTATCGTTCGGCGGACCGAAAAGGTTCTTCGCTTGCATTACGCTATCGTATCGTGATGGCCGGCGTCAGACGCCGGCCATTCATTCGATCAACTCCGCGGTCTCAATGGTGCCGGATCGACGTCGCCGGAACCGCCGGACCTAGGCCGTTTTGGCTTTGAGCTCGTCGAGTTGCGCGCGCGCGCCGGCGATCATGCACGACAGATCGGACGTCAGCATCACCATGTCGAAGCCACGCTTAACCGCGCCCGCCGCGAACGCCGCGCTGGCACAGTGCATGACGCACTTGATGCCGTGCTTGTGCGCGGTTTCCCGGATCTTGTCGCAGGTGGCCATGTGCAGCGGATCGGGGTTGTCGCCACGCGGGACCAGACCCAGCGCGAACGACAGGTCGGCCGGTCCGATGTAGACGGCGTCCAACCCAGGGGTGGCGCAAATCGCATCGAGGTTGGCGATGCCTTCCTTGGTCTCGATCATGGCCATGATCACGATCTCGTCATTGGCGTTGGCCACGTAGTCGCCGCCGCCGTAGTGCACGGCGCGCACCGGTCCGTTGGAGCGCATGCCGACGGGCGGATAGCGGCACGCGGCCACCGCCTTCGCGGCTTCCTCGGCGTTGTTCACCAGCGGCACGATGACGGCGTAGGCGCCGAGGTCCAGGGCCTTCATGATGGCCGCCGGCTCATTCCACGCCACCCGCACGACCGGGACCGTATCGGTCTGCGAAATCGCCTGCAGCATGGGACCGACGTCTTTCATTTCCGCGGTGCCGTGCTGCAGATCGACGCAGAGGGCATCGAAGCCCTGACGCGCCATCACCTCGGCCGTGAACCCGTGGGATACGGAGAGCCAGCCCAGAGTCACGCACTGACCGGCATGCCACATCTGCTTGATTTTGTTCGGTCGCATCGTCCCACCTCTGGTGTTGTTTATTGATCCCACGAACGGGTCGCCTCTATCAAACGCAAACGCGCGCCCGAGGCAAGGCCGCGCCGGCCTGGCCAAACAAACGCGCTGCTAATATCCCGTCGCGATGTCGATCTCCTGCAACAGCCGCCCGCCAGCCTGAAGGCTTCGGATATTCGCCGCGATCTCCGTCACGATCTGAGCCACCGTCGGCCGTCTCGCCACGTGCGGCATCACGGTCACCTTGGGGTGCGACCAAAGCGGGCTCGCTGGCGGCAGGGGCTCGGGCCACAGCGCGTCCAACGCGGCGTACGACAACTGTCCCTGATCGAGCGCGGCGATCAGATCCGCTTCCACCACATGCTTGCCGCGCCCGACATTCACCAGCATCGCGCCGCGCGGCATCATGGAAAAGGTGCGCGTGCAGAATATGCCTTCGGTTTCGCGCGTCAGCGGCAACAGGCAGACGGCGATGTCGGTCTGCCGCAGAAACGGTTCAAGTTGATCCGGGCCATGAAAGATCGGCACGTCGGTTGCTTCCCTTGGATTGCGCACCCAGGCGGAGACCTTAAATCCGAGCGACTTCAACACGAGCGCCGGCGCCTGTGCCATCATGCCGAAACCGAGAAAGCCGACACGTCGTTGCTCGGGCCGAACAATGGTCACGCGGCGCCACTCGCGCCTGGCCTGTGCCGCCTGGTATCCGGGCATGTCGCGATGAAAACGAAGCACATGCATGACGACGTATTCGGTCATCATCGGATCGCCACCCGGCGGTTCGACTTTGCAGAGCGGTGCCTTCGGCAGCCTGGGATGCCGAACAAAAGACTCGACCCCGGCGGAACGGCTGAACATGGCCTTCAAATTAGGAAACGCGGGAAGCGCGTCGAAATCGGGATGCATGAAGGCGAGATATTCGATATCCGCCAACTTTCCCGCCTCGGGCCAAATGCGCACTTCCAAATCGGGAAGGTGTGTCGCGAACGTGTCGCGCCACGCGCTGGCGTCGCCGATGTGTTTATCGAGATCAACGATGAGCAACGCCATGACCATCCCCTGGATTGTGCTGTCGCTATCGTATCCGGTATCCGCCCGGCTTCCTACACGCGGCCTGTCATCGACGGGTTTGCATGGCTTTCGCGTGGCGCGCGATCACTTTTCGTGCCGCGAGACCGGCGACGTGCGCATGGTGGCGCCTTCGCCGGCGATGACGGTCACCGGCGTCGCCGCATCGCCGTTCGCGATATAGCCGTGCAGCCCTCCACAGAAATAGCTGTTGCACACGTCGGACCGCGACGACCGATCCAGCGTGCACCCCTGTTTCCCATGAAAGATGCATGAACCCTGGTATCCCGCCTTTGGAACGCGCGCGACATAAAATCGGAGCACGGCGCGCGCGGTCAGCGTCGCCCCCGTCGCGTGGCGCATCCGGGCAAGCGTTCGCTCATCCAGGAAGCCGTCGTCCTCGCCGTTCTTGCAGCACCATCCTTCGCACATCGCGCAGGCCACGCGCGCCACCCGGGCGGCGAATCCGTCGGGTTCCGGCCGGACCGGCGAAGCGGATCGCTCCAACTCCGGCACCGTGAGCGACGCGCGCAACAGCCTGATCAGATGCCGCCGCAGGCGCCGAACCCGCTCGGGCGATGTCGGAACCAGGGGCCTGAGGTTTCGCGGCACCATGACCGGCAGGCTGTCATCGTCAGCGATCGTATCGTTCGTGTGGCGTCGCATGCGGATACCGGCCGGTCGTGAGGAACTCAGTTCAAGGTATCAGGCACGCCGCGACCGGGCGAATCGCGGGTCGCGACCGCGCCAAACCGAAATCGCATCTTAAACTTGCGCGGCCGTTGAAGAACATATAAAGAACATGACCATGCCCAAAACGCTCCGAGACCGGCTCGCCATCCTCTCCGACGCGGCGAAATACGACGCGTCGTGCGCGTCAAGTGGCACCGTGAAACGAGAATCCTCCCGCGCGGGCGGCCTGGGATCGACCGAAGGAATGGGGATTTGCCACGCCTACGCGCCCGATGGGCGCTGCATCTCCCTGCTCAAGATCCTGCTCACCAACTTTTGCGTGTACGATTGCGCCTATTGCATCAACCGGTCGTCGAGCAACGTGGAGCGGGCGCGCTTCACGCCGGATGAAGTTATATGGCTGACACTGGAGTTTTATCGACGCAACTACATCGAAGGACTGTTTCTTTCGTCAGGCATCGTGCGTTCGTCCGATCATACCATGGAGCAGATGGTGCGCGTCGCGCGCGAGCTTCGTACGCGGCACGCCTTCAATGGCTACATTCATCTCAAGACCATTCCGGAAGCATCCTCGGCGCTGATCGAGGAGGCGGGGCTCTACGCGGATCGGCTGTCGATCAATATCGAACTGCCCACCGACAGCGCCATCGTGACGCTCGCGCCCGAGAAGCGGCCGGACGGGATTCGCGATGCGATGGCCGACATCCGGCGGCGCATTGAGGATGCGAGCGAACCAACGCTGGTTACCAAAGCACGCCGGCGTTTCGCGCCGGCCGGACAGTCCACGCAAATGATCGTCGGCGCCGATGACGCCAACGATGCGACGGTTCTGGCCACCAGCGCCCGGCTCTATGGCAGCTATGGCCTGAAGCGGGTTTATTATTCGGCGTTCAGCCCGATCCCGGACGCATCGTCGCGGCTTCCGCCGGCGAGGCCGCCGCTTATGCGCGAACATCGGCTGTATCAGGCCGACTGGCTTTACCGCTTCTATGGCTTCGCCATCGAGGAGATCACGGCGGCTCAAACCGACGGCATGCTCGATCTCGATCGCGACCCGAAACTCGCCTGGGCGCTCGCCCACCGCGAGCGGTTTCCGGTGGACATCAACCGTGCGGACCGCGACATGCTGCTGCGCGTGCCAGGACTGGGCGTCAGGTCGGTCAACGCGATCCTCGCCTCGCGGCGCCACCGGCGGCTGCGGCTCGACGATCTCGGGCGACTGCGCGTGTCGCTCCGCAAGGTCAGGCCGTTCATTGTCGCCGGTGGCTGGACGCCGCGGCTGCTCGACCGGCTGGATCTCGCCACGCTCGTCGCGCCCGCACCCGGACAAATGGCGCTCCTGTGATGCGAACGATCGTATTGCGGGGAACGGGAGACTTCACCGAATGGCGCGATGCCGCGCGTGATCTGCTCGCGATGGAAATCAGCCCGCAGCGGGTAGACTGGCGCATGGCGGGGGAGGACACGCTGTTCCCGCCTCACGGGTTTTCGCGGGCCGCCCCACGCCGCCTCGACCAACCGCCGCCGCGCGTGCCGCGATCATTTCTGGATCTCGCGGAGGCCGCGATCTGCCACACCGATTCCGGCCGCTTCGCGCTGCTTTACCGTTTGCTGACGCGACTACAGGTCGATCGCGCGCTGCTCGCGGATGCCGTCGATCCCGACGTGGCATCGGCGCGCCGCCTGGAGAAATCCGTACGGCGCGACTGCCACAAGATGACGGCGTTCGTGCGGTTCCGCGAGGTTCCCGGCCGATCGGACGATGGTCTCAGGCGGCGCTTCGTGGCGTGGTTCGAGCCGGACCACCACATCGTCTCGCGCATGGCGCCGTTCTTCGCCCGCCGCTTCGCCGACATGGACTGGAAGATCGCGACGCCGAAAGGATCCGCGGTGTTCGAAAACGGCGATGTGGCGGTGTCCGACGCGCCGATGGAAAAACCCGATCTGACCGACCCAACCGATGCCCTTTGGCTGACCTATTACGCCTCCATCTTCAATCCCGCCCGGTTAAAGCCGGAGGCGATGCGGGCGGAGATGCCGAAGAAGTATTGGCGGAATTTGCCGGAGGCCGCGCTGATCCCGGCGCTGATCGCCGAGGCCCCGGCCAGGGTCGCGGCCATGGCTTCGCAGGCCACGCGCGAACCGCCTGCTTTCCACGCCCGTCTGCGCGCGCGCGGACGTGCGGGTTCCGCGCAGGGGCGGGAGGATGCGCTTCCCACCTGAGCGTGCGCCGGCTCATCGCTGCCCTCAAACCGTATCCGGGCCATTCGTCCGCCCAATGATAACGGAATCGGATCGTATCGCGGCCGTGAAGACGCCGCTCACACGCCACGCGAATATGCGAAGGCGGACAGATCCATGCACACGCACCATCTCGGAAACATCGGCAGTAAGTATTGCGCCGTCATTCGTCTCGCGCAAAACCTATTCTGTTTGCTCCAATGGCCATACTTCGACAACACCATGCGCGACAGCGCAAGGAGTTCGGGAAACCAATTTTATCGCCTCGTCAATGTCCACGGCTTCGATTATGCCAAAGCCGGCCAGCGGCAGCGGTGACACCATGAACGGGCCTTTGGTCGTTTCAACGCTCGCGCCGTCCAAATTGCGTACTTGTACGGGAGTGCCGGCGATGCCCATCAGCGCTCCGCCTTTTCGCAACTCCGCATCGTGCGCATGGGCCGCGTTGCGCACCGATATCGGGGTGCGGTCATAACCCGCCTGGTTTCCATACCCAATCGTCACGAATTTCGGCACGGAAATCTCCTTTCAGCCGTTGACACAGACTACCGGTCCGTCGGCGCGCATCCGCCGAATTCCCGGTGTACGGTTGAGGTGCGCCTGACCCCGGCCTTTCCTCTCATGCTTCGACGAAACCACACAGGGAACCGCGGGTTCCCACAATCCCGCGAGATGCTCAGATAGGTAGCCGGAAATCAGCGGTCCAGCCAAGTTCCGCGCGTGCCTTCTCTGTTGCGGCGTGGCGGTTCGTCTGGGCTATGTTGAACGCGCCGGGCGCGCCGTGTTCGACTGCCAGCAGCGCGGCATAAGCCGCCGCGTCGACGTGCACCGGAGCGGCGTTCGATGGCCGGTCGGAATGCGTCCCAGGTCCATACAACCGGCCGTAACGCAGCACGACACCCGCCAAAGGCGGCGACCGCAACGTCAAAGTCTCGAGTGCGACGACCCCTCGAATTGTGATACCGCGTTCGCCGTCGGCCTCGGCGTCGAGCGGATCGCTCTCCAGATGCGGTTCCGCCCCCGGCGCGTAAGCCCAGGCGATGCTTTGCGAAATGAGCCGGTGGGCGGTGGTGGCGAGCGCGGCATTCACGAGATTCCGTGTGCCTTCCTCACGCACCCGCGCATTGCGAACAATGGCCGCACCCATCTCATCCGGGTTGAGATCTTTCGGAAGGTCGGTGAGCTGATTGATCACGACGTCCGGCTCCGCCGAACTGAGCGCGCGCGACAGCGCCGCCGTGTCGAAGACATCGACCACGACCGGAATCGCGCCGAGTGCCCGTATCGACCCAGCCCGCGCTTCCGATCGCGTCGTTCCGAATACGATATGACCCGCGTCGCGCAACAGCGGGGTCAATCGCCTGCCAATCGCGCCGGACGCGCCGGCGAGAAATATCCGATAACCCATTTTCGTCGCTCCTGTTTGAGATGAAGGTCAGGGACACGTTCGTCGCCAGGTGCCCGGCGCCTGGCGATCGACGACGAGCGACGGCAAGCCCGATTGGGCCAATGTGGTGGCGAGGGCCAGGCCGGACGGCCCGGCGCCGACGATCAGGACCTCGACGGAACAGGGAGGCGTCATGATGCGGCTCCTTATCGGTGAGCGGACCGCCAACAACTGGTTGCACGCGTTTGTCCCATCAACTGTCACCTGCTCAGGTTGGCGGTTGGCACAGCCCGATTGAGCCAGGATGGCCTGGCCGCCGCCAGAGAAATACTCATATTGAGCATATATAAGCGGGGAACACCGGCCGGCACGCCGGCCTCTTCGCGGAAAGGATGTTCCTGAGATGAGATCCACGGTTTCAGCAACTGAACCTGTCGGCTTGACAATGCGACGCGATACGTCCCGCCAGGCCAAGGCGTTGACGGACGTCGTTCCGGCGGACGCGGACTCCGCCGATTTCGGACGGAGGGTGCCGCGCCCGGGTCGCGTGGTCCGCCGCGACGCGGACCCGGCGCGCGATCCGACCCGGCCAGAGAGCGCCGTCGGACCCGTCCCGCGCATCTTCTTCACCAGGGGCGGCGTGCTTCATGGCTGCCACGTTGCCTGCCGCTCGCCGCCGGTCTGACGCCCTATGGCCTGGTCGCCGGAGTGATCGCGCAAAGCCACGGATTGTCGCTCGCCGAAGCGACGCTGATGAGCGCGGCGGTATTCGCGGGAAGTCTGACCGGCGCGCTTCAGGATCAGCGGTGGAGGATGACCGCATGAGCGCGCTCAATCCGGCGACGGTGCTGGCGATCGCGGGAATGGCTGCCGCGGCCTACCTGTGCCGCGCGGGGGGCTACATTCTGTTCCGCCATGCGGCTCCGACGCCAACGACCCATGCGGTCATCGACTATCTTCCGGGCACGTTGTTCGTGGCCTACGTGGTGCCCATCCTGGAGCACGGCGGGGTGACGCAATGGGTCGGCGCGATCGCGACAATCACCGTCATGGCGATGTCGCGAAGCCTCACATGGGCGATTGCCGCCGGCGTCGCGGCCGCGTGGGCGGTGTGGGGGGTTACCTGACATCTCGAGAGGGCGGGTCGCGTTCGCGCCGGGCGTGACCCGCCTGCTCGATGGAGCTTCTCCGGCGCAATCGGAACCGGCCACCAGACGAGGTCGGGCACCCGGATCGGGCGCGATTTCGAAGGATGGCTCGGCGGCCTGGTCGGCCTCGCCACCGGTTGGCTGGCCGAGCGATATGTCGGACTGGAGGCAACCGGCCTGAACAGGAAATCTCTCGTCAAATAGCTGCCCAACCGTCGCATGCCGCGCGACCCGGGACAGCCGAGCGGAACGCATCAGCGTGGAGCCGATGGCCGGCTTCCCCTCAATGGCCGGGTTGCGTGGGAATCCGGGCGAAATTGATCCAGCGCAACGACAACCCGGCGATGAACCGCGATCGTCATCGCAAATTCGCGAGCGGGCACGCCGGTCTCGACGTTCCCCGCGCTTTCGAAAACTCCTGACGGGGAAGAATGGCCATGGAAAACGGATTTCGCTTCGCCGATGTACTGGGCCCGGCCAAGATCGTACATCTCTACACACCAGTCGTGGGATTGAAAGCCATTGTCGTCATCGACAACGTGGCGCGCGGGCCGGCTATTGGCGGCGTTCGCATGGCCCCCGATGTTACGTTGGAGGAATGTCTTCGTCTGGCGCGGGCGATGACGTTGAAGAACGCCGCCGCCGGCCTCGCGCATGGTGGCGGCAAGTCAGTGATCATCGCCGATCCGCGGATGCCGCCGGGTCAGAAGGAGCAGTTGATCCGGGCCTTCGCGGTCGCCATGCGGGATCTGACCGACTACATACCCGGTCCCGACATGGGGACCGATGAAACCTGCATCGCGTGGATCAAAGATGAAATCGGACGCGCGGCCGGATTGCCGAAGGCGGTTGGCGGTATTCCTCTCGACGAAATCGGCGCCACCGGCCTGGGTCTTGCCGTCGCCATCGAGGCGGCACTTCCCTTCGCGGGATTTGCCCTGGATGGCGCGCGGGTCGCTGTGCAAGGTTATGGCGCCGTCGGACGCAACGCGGCCCGCTTCCTCGCTGAAAAGGGCGCGCGGCTGGTCGCGGCGGCGGACACCAGCGGAACGGTGGTCGACCCCGGTGGCCTCGATCTGACCGCGCTGGCTGAACACAAGCACGCGAGGAAGCCGTTGGCGGCGTTTCCCGGCGGTGAGACGCGCGACCGCGATGCGATCATCGATGTTCCCTGCGAAATATGGATTCCCGCGGCTCGCCCCGATGTGCTGCACGCCGGGAACGTCGGCCGGCTGCGTACGAAGCTGGTCGCGCAGGGCGCCAATATTCCGGCGACGCCGGAGGCGGAGACCGCTTTGCACAAATCCGGCATTCTGGTGCTGCCGGACTTCATCGCGAATGCCGGAGGCGTGATCTGCGCGGCGATGGAATACCGTGGCGGAACCGAAACGGCGGCATTGGCCATGATCGCGGAGAAAATCGCGGAGAATACCCGTGAGGTGCTGGAACAGGCCACTGCTCGCGCATGCGAGCCGAGGCGGGCGGCGGTCGCGTTGGCGGAACAGCGGGTCGCGGAGGCCGCGAGGCTGCGACGGTGGCATTGATCGCCGCCCGAACGAGCGCCGTCTGTTCACGGCGTGCTTCATCGACCGTGCGAAGCCGGCGAGCGGCGCGGGAAGCTCGCGCACCGGTGGGTCGGGTTTGGCCTGAAGCGGGTCAGGCGGGGCGACGGTATCGGTCAGCCCGGCGCCCCTCCGCCGGCCCCTCCCCGGTTAGTTGAATTGCCGCAAATCGTCGATCATGGACCGCAGGAACCGGCCGGCCTCGCCGCCGGTGGCGACGCGATGGTCGAACGTGAGCGACAATGGCAACATAGGCGTGAAGGCGACAGTGCCAGCGCCAGGCACGGCCTGTTGGCAGATCCGGCCGGCCCCGATGATGGCGACCTGCGGCGGCATCACGACCAGTGCCGCCTGGCGGCCCGCCAACATGCCGTAGTTCGACAGAGTGATCGTCGGATCGCGCAGATCGGTGACCGAGACGGCGCGCGTGCGCACCGCCGCTTTCAAACGATCGATCTCAGAACGTAATGATATCGGATCACGCGCGGCGACGTCGCGAACCACCGGGACGATCAGACCCCCTTCGAAATCGACGGCGATGCCCAGATCGATCCGTTCGAGCGTCCGCAGGGTCATCAACCGACCATCATACCAGGAATTCAGAATTGGCTCGGCCGCGCGGGCAACGGCGATCGCCCGTACCAAACGAATGGTGATATCGCCGTGGCCAGTCCACCACAATCCGATATCGGCCTCATCCCATACCGTGGCCGGAACTACCTCGGCATGGGCTTTGGCCATATTGACGGCCATGCTGCGCCGGACGCCGGTGAGCGCGACCGGCGATCCCGCGGGCGGTTCCTCCGCGGTGCCGGCGGCTTCTCGCCGTTCGAGATCCGCGCGCGTGATGGTGCCATCCGGCCCGGATCCCGCGATCCCGGCGAGGTCGATCCCGCGTTCACGGGCCATGGCCCGAATTGCCGGCGACGCCAGAACTTTCGTGTTCGATGCGGCTGGGGTCCGAGGTGTCCGGACCCGCGCCGGCGTTGGAGGGGCGGCCGTGAGTTCGCCGACCACCGTTCCGCTATCGACATGTGTACCGTCATCGAACTCGACGATCGGCGCGCCAACGTTTACCCGCTGATGCAGCACGGCGAGCAAATGCCTGACGTATCCAGAGCGCGGCGAGGGAACCTCGACCACCGCCTTTTCGGTTTCGACCGAAACCAGTGGCGCATCCGCGACCACGTGATCGCCTTCCGCGACGTGCCAGGCGACGATTTCCGCGTCCCGCAGACCTTCGCCCAGGTCGGGGAGGCTGAAGATGGTCATGCGTAACCCAGCACGCGATCGAGCGCGATACCGATCCGCGCGGCGTCGGGCAGATACAGGCTTTCCAGCCTCGGCAATGGCATGACGGTGTCGAAGCCCGCGACACGCAGCACCGGCGCGAGCAGCGATGCGAATGCGCCTTCGGCGACACGGGCCGCGATCTCGCCGCCGTAACCGCCGGTCAATGGCGCCTCGTGCACGATGACGCAGCGTCCGGTTTTCCTGACGGACCGGATGATCGTTTCGGCATCCAGTGGTTTCAGTGTCGCCACGTCGATGACCTCGGCGCTGAAGCCTTTGGTTTCCCATTCGGCGGCGGCTTTGAGTGCCTCGACGACCATCGCGCCCCAGGTGACGATGGTCACATCGTTGCCCTCGCGCAATATGAAGCACTGGTCGACCGGGAGCGACTTGCCGTCGTCTTCCATCTCCTCGCGCGCGGCGCGGTACAGCCTTGTCGGCTCGAGATAGACCACCGGGTCCGCACCGCGTAGCGCGGCCAGCAACAGACCGTAGGCGCGGCGCGGCGATGATGGGATGATCACCCTCAGGCCAGGGATGTTGGTGAACATCGCCTCGGGGCTTTCCGAATGATGTTCAGGCGCGTGGATGCCTCCGCCGTTGGGTGCGCGCACAACGAGCGGACAGGTGAGATGCCCATGCGTGCGGGTGCGGAACCGCGACGCGTGATTGGCGATCTGATCGATCAACGGATAGATGAAGCCGCTGAACTGGACCTCGGCCACCGGCCGAAAGCCGGAAACGGCCAGTCCGACCGAGATGCCGCCGATCGCGGCTTCGGATAACGGTGTATCGCGCACCCGATCGGCGCCGAAGCGCGCGAGCAGGCCGTCGGTGGCACGGAAGACGCCGCCGTCCTGACCGACGTCCTCACCCAGTACGATGACCCGTTCGTCTTCGGCCATCGCCCGCGCGAGCGCGAGGTTGATGGCCCGCAGCAATGTTGTTTCGGTCATGCTCTATTCCATTGCGTGGCGCGTCGATGCCGGCGAGAGCGCGGCCTGTTTCTGGGCCAGCAGATCGATGGGAAGCGTCGCGTAGGTGTAATCAAAGATCCCCGACGGATCGGGCCGCGGTGTGACGAGCCAGGCCTCCGCCGCCGCGTCGATTTCGGCGTTGATCTGCTTGAGCATCGAATCTTCGTCGTCCTTGCTCCAGAGTCCCGCCGTCGTCAGATATTGATGCAGCCGCCGGATCGGTTCTTCGCGCCAGCGCGGCGACACGTCGCTGTCCTTGCGGTAACGGCTGGCATCGTCCGACGTGGTATGATCGCCTAACCGGTATGTCACCGCCTCCACCAACTGAGCGCCGCCGCCGCCGCGGGCACGTTGCAACGCGGCGCCGACGACGGCGCGCACGGCGATCACATCGTTGCCATCCACCTGCTCACCTGGAATGCCGACGGCGATCGCTTTCTGCGCCAGCGTCTTCGCCGCGGTCTGTTTATGTAGCGGAACCGAAATAGCCCATTGATTGTTGGAGACCACGAACACGACCGGCAAAGCCCAGTCGCCGGCGATGTTCATGGCCTCGTAGACGTCACCTTTGGAGGAAGCGCCGTCGCCGAAGATGCAGACGACCGCTCGATCCTCGTGTCGCAGCTTGATCGCGAGCGCGGCGCCCGCCGCGTGCGGCGCCTGGCTGCCGACCGGGACGCAATTGGGAAAGTCATGCGGCGCGTTGGCAAAGTAATTGCCGCGTTCATCGCCGCCCCAATACAGCAACAATTCGGTGGGCGTCGCACCGCGCCAGAGTTGACCGCCGTGCTCACGGAAGCTCGGTACCAGGACGTCGTCCGCCAGCATGGCACTGGCCGCGCCGACGGCGACCGCCTCCTGTCCGATCGACGAAGCATAGGTGCCGAGCCGGCCGGTACGTTGCAACGCCACCGCCTTGGCATCGAAGATCCGGGTGCGCACGACGGCGCGGTAAAGCGCCTTCAAGGTCGTGGCGTCGACGTCGGCCGGCAGCGCCCGCGGCAGCGTGCCGGTCTCGTCCATGTAACGCGTGTACCCGATATCGAAATGCGCGACGGTCGTAGGCATGAGAATTGTCCTCTGTTCCACGCCACTGATTGGGAACGCGGTCGTTTCCGACGCGACTTCCGGCGGGCCTGAACAGCGGCGGAAACGCGATCACCGCGTACGGAATGCTGATGTTACATTGTTCCCCTGGCAACGCAGCCGATGATCCGGCGTCCAGGACAGCATGGAGCAATGGCCCAGCGCTCAAATTGATCTAAATCAGCAAACTCAGAAGAATCTCGACAGGCCGACATAATGTCGCGGGGACGGTGTTCAGTGCGGACAGCTTCGCGCGGGTTGCTGAAAAAGCCCGCATCGTGAGGGTATCTTTCCGCTCCGATTGTCGAATTTTCGGTATATTCGCACGATCGCCATTGCCGAAAAGGTCTCGCCCAATCAGAGCGGTTTGATGCGCGAATCGCCCGTGGTAGCGTTCACGAATGCGGAGTTGGATCAGAAACGTCATCCTGTTGGCGTGCGTCCTCGGTATCGCGGTGACCATGATGCGCGCGTCCG
This sequence comes from uncultured Alphaproteobacteria bacterium, assembly GCA_963719675.1. GTDB lineage: Bacteria > Pseudomonadota > Alphaproteobacteria > Acetobacterales > Acetobacteraceae > Rhodopila. The sequence continues at coordinate 122,684 of CAVRDN010000082.1, forward strand.
TGCTGGAACGTCGGTTCGATCGGTCGTATCGCATGCCGGACTCCGCCAGCGGCCACACCATCCCGGTCGCCTTGAAAGGGATTGGCACCATCTACGTCACGCCGGTGGAGTGGGCGGTCGTCGCGCCCGTTCAGAACGCGATGTATGGCTTCATGGGCGTCGCCTGCCTGACGATGCTCATCGCGATTTTCCGCGATCGACTGACCGGGAGGGGATGGCGGTCGGGATCCTGAGCCCTTGGATCCGCCGGCTTCCATTCGGTTCGTTAAGACCGCGCCATGCATCCGGTGGCCGGAGAGCACGAGGGATCGACCATCGCCACGGGCGGTTCCATATCGGACGAGTTTCGAACACACCACGAATGCGGACCCAATGAAATTCCTTCGCCTGCTCGCTCTGGCCGTCCTCGTACCCGCCGCGGCCGCCGTCGGCGAACAACCGACCTCGACGCGGCCTTCCGGCACCGCGCTCATCGCCACCGCGCGCCACGCCAAACTCGAAGCGATCGACTATGGGCAGCAGCACTGCGACCGCGACACCACCGTCGATGCCTGGCTCAAATCGCTCACCGCCGCCACCGCGCGCGCCATCACCTGGCACGGCGGGCAGTGCCAACTCGTCAACACGATGCGGCCGGGCATCGACGCCTCGTCCTGGCCGTGGTGCGCCCAGGCGACGATCGCGCTTGTGCACCCCAGGGACCGGCACGATATGCCGATGATCGAGATCTACATGGAAAAGCCTGTCCACGGCCGGCCCGGCGCCGTCTACGCCTTCCGCGGCATCATGATGACCCGCGATGGGCCCGATTACGTCCGCTTCCGCCAGGACTTCGAGGCCGAGTGGCGCGAGCGCTTCCCGCCCGATCCCGACGCCGCCATTTGTACCGACGATTGACCCGCGTGCCGTGCCCTTTCCCAGACTCGTCCGTCCCCGGTAAACCAACCGCATGCCCCATGCCGACTTCGTCCATCTCCGCGTCCATTCCGCGTTTTCGCTCAGCGAGGGCGCCATCAAGGTGGACAAGATCGCCGCCCTGGCGCGCGCGGCGTCGATGCCCGCCGTCGCCATCACCGACACCGGCAATCTGTTCGGCGCGCTGGAGTTTTCCCAGTACTGCACCGGCAAGGGCGTGCAGCCCATCATCGGCTGCCAGATCGCGCTGACCCGCGCTGACAACCCCCGCCTGGCGCCCGACCCGCTGGTGTTGCTCGCGCGCGACGCGGTGGGGCTGGCGAACCTGCAGCGGCTGTCGTCGATCGGATTCCTCGACACCGACCCGTCGCTGAAGCCCAGCCTGCCGCTGGACGTCATCCAGGCGCATGCCGAGGGGCTGTTCCTGCTCACCGGCGGCACCAATGGGCCGGTCGCCCGCCTGCTCGCCGAGGGCCAGAAGCCTGAAGCGGAACGCTTGCTCGCCGCTTTGGCCGAGGCCTTCCCCGACCGCACCATCATGGAACTGCACCGCCATCGCCTGCCGGTTGAGCAGGCGATCGAGCCCGGCCTGATCGCGCTGGCCGACGCGTTCGGCCTGCCGCTCGTCGCCACCAACGACTGCATGTTCGCGACGGAATCGATGTATGAGGCGCAGGACGCGCTGCTGTGCATCGCCGAGGGCCGCCTGCTGTCGGAGAAAGAGCGCCGCCGCGTCACGCCCGAGCATTGGTTCAAACCCGCGCCCGTCATGCGCGCGCTGTTCGCCGATTTGCCCGAAGCCTGCGACAACACCATCGCCATCGCCAAATGCTGCGCGGTCATGGCGGAAACCCGTAAGCCTCTGCTGCCGGTTTGTCCGAAAGTGCATGACGGCGCCACCGAGGAAGAGACCGTCCGCGCCATGGCGATCGAGGGCTTGCGGGTCCGCATGGACGACGTCGCGGCCGACGAGGAAAAGCGCGCGCGGTATCGCGAACGTCTCGACTACGAACTGGATGTCATCGCGTCGATGGGCTTCTCCGGTTATTTTCTCATCGTCGCCGATTTCATTCAGTGGGCGAAACAACAGGGCATTCCGGTCGGACCGGGCCGCGGGTCGGGTGCCGGCTCGGTCGCGGCATGGGCGCTGACCATTACCGATCTGGACCCGATTACAATTCAATTTGCTGTTCGAGCGCTTCCTCAATCCCGAGCGCGTGTCGATGCCCGACTTCGACATCGACTTCTGCCAGGAAGGCCGCGACCGCGGTCATCGAATACGTGCGCCAGGAATACGGCGGCGACCGGGTCGCGCAGATCATCACGTTCGGCAAGTTGCAGGCCCGTGCCGCCGTGCGCGATGTCGGCCGCGTTCTCGGGTTGCCCTACGGCCAGGTCAACCGCGTCGCCGAACTGATCCCCAACAACCCCGCCAAACCGGTCACGTTGCAACAGGCGCTGGACGGCGAGCCGCGGTTGCAGGCGCTGCGCGATTCCGACGAAGGCATCGCTCGCCTGCTGGAAATCGCGTTACAGATCGAGGGGCTGTATCGCCACGCCTCGACCCACGCCGCCGGCGTGGTGATCGGCGACCGTCCGCTGGTCGAGCTCGTGCCGCTCTACAAAGATCCGAAATCCGATTTCCTGGTCACGCAATACTCGATGAAGCATGTCGAGCTGGCCGGCCTGGTGAAGTTCGACTTCCTCGGCCTGACCACACTGACGATCCTCGACCGCGCCGAAGGGTTTTTGAAAAAGCTCGGCGTCACGGTCGATCTGAAACATCTGCCGCTCGACGACAAGAAAACCTACGAGATGCTGAGCCGCGGCGAGGCCGGCGGGGTGTTCCAGATGGAAGGGCAGGGCGTGCGCGACACGCTGCGCCAGATGCGCCCCGACCGGCTCGAGGACCTGATCGCCGCCGTCGCCCTCTACCGTCCCGGCCCGATGGCCAACATCCCCGAATACTGCCGCCGCAAACACGGCGAGCCATGGGCGGCCCCGCATCCCGTTATTCATGACATTCTGGCCGAGACCTACGGCATCATGGTCTACCAGGAACAGGTCATGCAGATCGCCCAGAAGATGGCGGGCTACTCGCTCGGCGCGGCGGATCTGTTACGCCGCGCGATGGGCAAGAAGATCGCCTCCGAGATGGAGGCGCAGCGCGACATCTTCACCAAAGGCGCGATCGAGCGTGGGGTCGAACCGGCGAAGGCCAAGGAAGTGTTCGACCTGATGGCGAAGTTCGCCGACTACGGCTTCAACAAATCGCATGCCGCCGCTTATGGCCTGGTCGCGTATCAGACCGCGTGGTTGAAGGCGAACCACCCCGAAGTCTTCATCGCCGCGTGCATGAGTCTCGCGATCAACAACACCGACCGCCTCGCCGCCTTGAAGCAGGAGGCGGAGTACGGCGGCCTCACCATCCTGCCGCCGGACATCAATCGTTCCGAAGCCGATTTCTCGGTCGAGCGGCGGGAGGACGGGCGGCTGGCGATCCGTTACGCGCTCGCCGGGGTGAAGCGCGTCGGACACTGCCGCGATGCAGGCGGTGGTCGAGGCGCGCGGCGACACGCCGTTCGCCGACCTCGCCGATTTCGCCGACCGGATCGATCCGCGGCAACTCAGCAAGGCGCAGGTGGAAAGCCTCGTGCGCGCCGGCGCCTTCGATCGGTTGGAGCCGAACCGCGCCCGCCTGTTCGCCGCCGCCGAAACGATCATGCGCCGCGCGCAGGCCCGGCGGGAGGAAAAGGCAAGCGGCCAGATCGGCCTGTTCGGCGGCGCCACGAGCAAGCCCGAGCCTCTCCGTATGCAGGACACGCCCGACTGGGGCCTGCTGGAACGCCTGTCGTTCGAGGCCGAGGCAATCGGCTTCCACCTCACCGCTCACCCGCTCGACGCATACGCGCAGGCGCTGCGGCGGTTAGGCGCGGTGCGCGCCAGCGACGTGGAGGCGAAGGCGCGGGCCGGTGTTACCCGTGTCAAACTGGCCGGCACCGTCGTCGCGACCAAGGAACGCATCACCCGCACCGGCAGCCGCATGGCCTGGGTGCGGATTTCGGACGCGTCCGGCTCGGTCGAGGTGACCTGTTTCAGCGAAGTTCTCGGCCGGTCCCGTGAAACGCTGGCGCACGGTTCGAACGTGCTGGTCTCGGCCGATTTGAAGGTCGAGGGCGAGGCGGTCCGGGTCACCGCGCAGGATGTCGTGCCGCTGGATCAGGCGGCCGCATCGGCGGGCGCGTCGATCCGCGTCTGGCTGAAGCAGACCGAGGCCGTGCCGCACATCCGCGATCTGCTCGCGCGTCAGGGCGGCGGCAAAGGGCGGGTCATTCTGGTGCCGCGGCTTGGCGACGAGCGGAGCGTGGAGATCGCGCTCCCCGGTGGCTACAGCGTGACCCCGCGACTGGCGCAGGCGCTGATTACCCTTCCGGGCGTGGAGCGGGTTGACGAGGTCTAAACCACTTTCGTCCCGATAGGCCCTGGCGTCGTAACGCCAGCGTCAGGAATACCGGCCTACGGTTCGTTCAGCACACAATGGCCGAAGGAGATGCCGACCGAGATCGACAACATCGCCCAGGAGAAGACGATCATGGCCAGTTCTTTGGGCAGGTAATGGAACATGCCCGCCGCCATGATCAGCAGCACCACCACGCATGAAGCCAAAAGCCTGGGCAGCCGGTCCTCGTCGTCGTGAGTCAACGCGCACTCTCCCCTACACTTCGTTACCCAACGTCCCCACGCGGGCCTTGAATTCGTTGCGTCTTACCGACGAATGTGCCGATCGCCCGCATTTTATGCTTACCTTGCGCCTTCAAGATGCATACTTCATGCCAGAATCGAACTGGTATATTCATCAATATGTTACTGGACCTTGATCGCGACGCGTGCGTCTGGTTGTAAAGTATCCCGACACTTCCATCGCCGCGCGCAACCACTGGTCTTACACGAGTGAACGTTCTATTCGCCCAAGGGTTGCAAATTTCCTGGCTGACGCCAAAACCGGATCCGTCGCGGCCCGGCCCGACCGGGTGTGTCTCGCGACCCGGATGCCGGCTCGATGGCCGGCATGACGTGGCGGAATTCGCCGGCGGAACCGACCGTTCGAGTGCGTGGTCTCGACATCCCGAGGTCAGGCCCGTGAGCCGTCCAGCCCAGCCCAGCCCAGCCGAAGCCAAAGTTAACCCGTTTGTCTGGCAAAATGAGCCGCGCCCTTGCCACGCCTCCGCGACGGATTACCCGACCGCGGAATCCAGTAGCCGCTGATCCGCGCCCACCAGACCGCGGGCGAAATCGAACGCGTCGAACGGCCGCAGGTCGGAGGCCTGCTCTCCCACGCCGACCGCGTGCACCGGCAGGCCGAACGTCTCGGCCAGCGCCACCACGATGCCGCCGCGCGCGCTGCCGTCCAGCTTGGTGACCACCAGCCCGGTGACGTCCACCATCTCCTTGAACACCTTGACCTGCTGCACCGCGTTCTGGCCGGTCGTCGCGTCCAGCACCAGCAACACCGAATGCGGCGCGGTCGGGTCCTGCTTGCGCAGCACCCGGATCATCTTGGCCAGTTCGTCCATCAGCGCCGCCTTATTGTGCAGCCGGCCCGCGGTGTCGATCAGCAGCACATCGGCGCCGCCGCCTGCGCCTGGGTCAGTGCGTCGAACGCCAGCCCGGCGGAATCCGCGTTCGGTCCGCCCGCGATCACCGGCGCTCCGGTCCGCTCGCCCCAGATCTGCAACTGCTCCACCGCCGCCGCGCGGAACGTATCGCCCGGCGACCAGCACCGCGCGCTTGCCCTGCGTCGTGATATTGCTGCGCCAGCTTGCCGATCGTCGTCGTCTTGCCGGTGCCGTTGACGCCGACCACCAGCACCACATGCGGCTTGCGCGCCGGATCGAGCACCAGCGGTTTCGCGACCGGCGCCAGAATCGCGGCGATTTCCTCGGCCAGCGCCTGCTTGATCTCCTCGTCGGTGACTTCTTTGCCGAAGCGCGAGCGGCGGAACGCGGCGATCACCCGCGCCGCCGCGTCAGCGCCGAGATCGGCGGAAATCAGCAGCTCCTCGAGTTCCTCCAGCGCTTCGTCGTCCAGCCGGCGCTTCTTGAACACCGTCGTCAGCGTCTCGGTGATCTTCTGCGTGCTGCGCGACAGCCCTTCTTTCAGCCGGTAGAAGAAGCCTCCGAGTGCCATCAGGCCGCCTCCGCCAGACAGACGCGTCGCCCGAGGTGCCGATGACCCGGCCCGCCAGCAGGGCGCCTGGCGTGGTCTCGCCGCAGCCAGCCGGACGGGGGCGAAATGCTCCGTATGTCCCGAGTTGCGCGGCTTCCGGCCAGCGATCGACACGATCCGGTCGCGACTGGTCCGGCGAAGAAAGCCGCGCGCCGCCGTCTGGCCCGGCTGCCCGCAACCGCGCCGCGCGTTCCTTGCGCACCGGCTTCGGCACCGCTGGCATGCGGGCGGCGGGGGTGCCAGGACGCTCGCTGTACGGGAAGACGTGCAGCCAGGGCAGGGCATGCGCCTCGACGAACGCCAGCGTTTCCTGAAACAGGTCGTCCGTCTCGGTTGGGAAGCCGGCGATCAGATCGGCGCCGATCGCGATGCCGGGCCGTGCCGCCCGCGCTCGCGCGATGACCGCGGCGGCGTCGCGCCGGCGAATGCCGCCGCTTCATCCGCTTCAGGATCAGGCCGCTGCCGGACTGCAGCGACAGATGCAGATGCGGCATCAGCCTCGGTTCCGCGGCGATCAACCGCCACAGGTCGGCGTCGATCGCCGCCGGATCGAGCGACGACAGCCGCAGCCGCGCCAGTTCCGGCACCTGCGCCAGCAGCCGCCGCGCGAGTTGCCCCAGACGCCGGCCGGCCCGGCAGATCAGGGCCATAGGAGGCGATGTCCACCCCGGTCAGCACCACCTCGCGGAACCCGTGCTCCACCAGCGTGCGTACCTGCGCCACCACCGCGCCCATCGGCACGGAGCGGTTCGGCCCGCGGCCAAACGGGATGACGCAGAACGTGCAACGGTGATCGCAACCTTGCTGCACCTGGACGAAAGCGCGCGCCCGGCCGGCGAACTCGGTCACCAGGTGGGCCGCGGTTTCCCGCGCGGTCATGATGTCGCCGACCATGATCTCCCCGGGCACGGCCCCGGCGTCGCTCCTGGGCGCGGAGCCGGCACCGCCGATCCAACTCGCCGGGCGCAGTTTCTCGGCGTTGCCCAGTCACGCGGTGGACGTTGGGCAGCGCGGACCACGAGGCGGGGTCGATCTGGGCGGCGCAGCCGGTGACGACGATGCGGGAGTCTGGCCGCTCCCGCGCGATACGGCGGATGGTCTGGCGCGCCTGTCGCTCGGCCTCGGCGGTGACCGCGCAGGTGTTGACGATGACGGTGTCCGGCCCGGCGTCCGAAGCCGTACGTCCAGCCGCCCCCCCGAGGTCCGCCGTCCCCGCGATGTCCGCCCCCGCCCCGCCGTGCACAAACACCCCGCCGTCGCGCGCGAGCCCGCGCATCACCTCGCTCTCGTAGGTGTTCAGGCGGCAACCGAAGGTGACGATTTCGACGCTCATGGCGGCGCAGTCTTATCCGTCCCGGCCCCGATCACAAAGAGGCAAGCGCCCAACGCGCGGAAAACGCCGTGCGGCGACAACTGACAGGCCCGTGGTCCGCGGCAACCCGGCAGTTCGATGCGGCGACACGATCGATGCGCGCGCCGGTCGCGCCGATCGCGTGATCCACCGGCCGGGAGTGCGCGGCCGGTCCATCTCCTCCCGCGGCGCGCGAGGGCAGGGGCGTTCCACCGCGGCGCGCGTGTCAACGGCCAGCGGTTGAAATCCGCCGCATCGTCACGCCGCCCGTCGCCCAGGCCCACCCAGGTTCATGAGCCGGTCGATCGCGCTGGCGAACGCGGCATCGATCTGTCCCTCCACGAAGCGAACGTGCAGCATCCCGGCGGGCATGACCGAGCGCACCTCGAATCTGGCCCGCGCGCCGCCCGCGCCGGTCAGCACGATCTGGCCGGAATGCCCCAGAACCGCCCCATCCGGTGTCGCGGGCTCAACCGTCGCGCCGCGCGTGGACAGGTCGTGCAGGCGGCCCAATACAGGCGCGCCCCCCCCGTCGAAGTTCAGCGAGCAGGGCACGTCAACCGTGACCCGTGGTTCCAACCGGCGATCGGCCTCGGTGGTCGCGGTCCGCACCGTACGCACCAGCGCGGTGCGTAGTGCCACGACCTCGTCGGCCACGGCGGCCGCATTGCCACGCAGCTGCGCCGCCTGGTCGCCGGTGCCACTGGCCTCCCGTGAGACCTCCGTCATCAACCCGGTGATCCGCAACATCGCAGCGCCGCTCTCCGCGACATTGCGGGCGATTTCGTTGGTCGCGGCGGTCTGCTGCTCGATCGCGGCGGCGACCGACATCGAGACTTCGGCGACGGTATTCAAGGTCTGGCTAACGCCATCGACCTGCTCGACCGCGGCGGCCGTCGCGGCCCGCAATCCCTCGATCTGCTGGGTGATCTCGGACGTCGCGTGCGCCGTCTGAGTGGCCAGTGCCTTCACCTCGACGGCCACCACGGCGAAGCCGCGGCCGGCTTCTCCGGCGCGCGCCGCCTCGATCGTCGCGTTCAACGCCAACAGATTGGTCTGGCTGGCGATGTCCGCGATCAGCCGCACCACGGTGCTGATCCGCTCCCCGGCGCTGGCCAGCGAACGGATCCCCTCGCGCGCCTCGGTTCCTTTCGCGGAGGCGTCGCGCGCCACCATACTGGCATGATCGACCTGGGTGGACACTTCGCGGATCGACGCCGCGAGCTGCTCGCTGGCGGCGGCGACGATCTGCGCATTCTTCAGCGCCTGATCCACGGCCTCCGCGGTGCGCCCGGAATTGGTGTTGACCCGCTCGGCCGCCGCGGTCATGTCGGCGGCCTCGGTCCGCATCGCCTGGGCGCGCTCACCCACGCGCGCGACCGCGCCACCGGCCTCGGTCTCGATCCTGGTAGCCATGCTTTCGACGGTCTCATGCCGGATCGAGTCGGCCTTGCGCTCGAACTCGCGGCGCTGCCACTCGGCGAACGCCAGATGCGCCCGCATCGCGCGCAACATGGCCATCACGCCGCGGAATTCGCGCACCGCCGGCGCGGCGATTTCCATCTCCAACTCGTTCCGCGTGATGGTGCGCAAATGCCCCTCCAGCGCATCCAGCGGCAGCCGCACACTGCGATGAACCCACCAGCCCGCCGCCAGGACCGCGAGCAGTCCGCCACTCCCGAGGATGGCCGCCAGGATCAGCCGCCAACGGATGCTGGCGGCCGCGTCGAGATAGCTCTCGTGCCCCAGCGCGATCTGGCGGGCGATCAGCGCGCCCTCGGTGGTGAACACCGCCTGAAACAGCGGCGGCATCCGGGTCGCGAACAACGGATCGAGCTCCGCGACGTTGCCTTGCCGCGCCAGTGCCAGCGCGGGTTCGATGCCGTCGCGCAGCAAAGCCGTGAGCCGGTCGTCGAACTGGCCGATCAGGACCAGTTGATCCGGTGTCCGCTCGGCCGCTTTGTAGTTCCGCCAGAGGCCGGAGATCTGTTCCAGACTGCTCTCGACGGGCGGGATGTGATCGGTCCGCGCCTGGCCGGCCTTGTCCTGGTTGGCCAGAGCGATCGTCAACTGCGCGATGTGGTTGCGATCGTCGCGGATGTGGTCGACGATGCCGCGCAGTTGATCGACCGATACAAGGTCATTCTCGTAGACCGTGCGAAGCTCCGCGTTCGAGGCCGCCATGCCGGAAAAGCCGAGACCCCCACCGCCGCCACCACCAGGAACACCACCGCCGCCGCCAGAGCCATGCGTCCGCGCAACGATCGGACACTGTCCAGGAAGCTGTGCCATACCCCGTCACGAACGATTTCGCCGTCGCGCAGACCGAACCCCTTCGCGGTCCCGCCGCGGATGGCGGAGTATGCCTTTTCGGCCGCCGCGACCTGCTCGCGGGATGGCCTGGAGCGGATGGAGATGTAGCCGGCCACGCGATCGTCCTCGATCACCGGCGTCACGTTGGCGCGCACCCAGTAGAAGTTGCCCGACTTCGTCCGGTTCTTGACCAGCCCGTCCCATGGCCGCCCGGCCTTGATGGTCGCCCAAAGGTTGGCGAATGCCTCCACCGGCATCCGCGGGTGACGCACGACGTTGTGGTTCTCGCCGACCAGTTCGGCCTCGGTGAAGCCGCTGACCTCGACGAAGACCTGGTTGACGAAGGTGATGCGGCCCGACGGATCGGTGCGGGACACCAGCGGCTCGTCGCCGGGTATTTCGGTTTCTACGGCGGTGATCGGCTCATTCACGCGCATGGATGGTTCCTTTGGCTCGGCACCGGGCCGCGCATGCCCGCTGGAGAGTTCCCGGACAGGCCCGATGGTCGGCGTCGTTCGGCCCGCAAAAGAACACGCTTGCATTGACAAGCTGTTAATTTCACGAGCCATCGCGGACGATCGTGACGGACAGGATACGATACCGGCGGGGGCGCGGAGGACCGCCGCGACGGCGTTCCTTACGCGTTGATGCCCGAGGCGCCGCGCGGGAGGCGACAAGCCGGCCCCTTTCGGTTCACCATGAACGACGACGCCGCGACCTGGACTGTCCGGCGAATGGAGAGAACATCCAATGAGGGAGCACCAAATGGGGGAGAAAATGCCGTCGAAGCCGGACCGTCCGACGCTGACACCGCCGACGCCGCGGCCGCCCGGCGCGCCTCTGGCCCTCGCCGGCATTCGCGTCGCCGACTTCAGTCATTTCATCGCCGGTCCGCTGTGTTCGATGATCCTGGCCGACATGGGCGCCGAGGTGATCAAGATCGAGAAAGCCGACGGCGGCGACGATTTCCGCCGCATTCGTCCGGCCATCACCGCGCACGAGGGCGCGCCGTATCTGTGGGCCAATCGCAACAAGAAGAGCATCGCGCTGGATCTGACCCAGCCCGAGGCGCGGCGGATCGCGCGCGGGATCGTCGATCGCTCGGACGTCGTGCTGGAGAATTTCTCCACCGGCGTGATGGCGAAGTTCGGTCTGGACTACGCGACGGTGGTCGCGGACAATCCTCGCCTGGTCTATGCGTCGGTGTCGGCGTACGGGCGCGACGGGCCGCTGCGGGATCGTCTCGGGTTCGATCCTATTACGCAGGCGGAATCGGGCTTCATGTCGATGAACGGCGAACCCGATCGGGTCGGACTGCGCGCCGGCCCGTCGATCATGGACATGAGCACCGCGATGATGACCTGCAATGCTGTGCTCGGCGCGCTGTTCGCGCGGGAGCGTCTGGGGCGCGGCCAGTTCATCGAATTCGGCGCTGTTCGATACCGCGGTGACGATGGTCGGTTTCCACGCGATGAACTATCTGGTCAGCGGCGATGAGCCGACCCGGTTTGGCAACACCAGTCGCGACACGGTGCCGACCGCGGCGATGGAGACGGCGGATGGGCCGATCTTCGTCGCCTGCGCCAACGATCGGACCTGGCAACGAATGGCCGCGCGCGTGCTGGAGCGGCCTGACCTCGCCGAGCATCCGGATTACGCGAGCACGGCGGGACGGACCCGAAATCGGGACGCGTTGCTGGAGATCGTCGGTGCTTTGTTGAAGACTCGGCCGCGGGCGTACTGGTTGCCGCGGATGCGCGAGGCGGGGGTGCCGGCGGGGGCGATCAATTCGATCGCGGAAGCGTTTGGCTCGGAGGAGATGCGCGCGCGCGGCCTGGTGCACGAGATCCCGCATCCCGCGGTGGGGAGCGTGCCGAACATCGCGCTGCCGTTCCGGTTGCACGGCACGCCGTTGGCCGATCCGGTGGCGGCGCCGGGCTTCAGCGCGAACGCGCGGGAGATCCTGCGTGACGTACTCGGTTACGACGCGGCGGCGGTCGAGGCGGCGATGTCGTCGGGCGCGGTGGTGTCGTCTGAGCGATAGCTACGGGACGGTACCCTTCCTCCGACCATTTGTCGAAGGTCGGTTGCGTTCGCGATGTCGGGGACGGACCCGATCGTGGGCCCGGTCAGGTCGCACCGTTGCCGCTTCGTCATGGCCGGTCCACGAGCCGGCCATCGCTCGCCGCACGGTGCTGGCCCGGTGGACCCGGTGCGGGGCCAATCCATTACGCGGAAATAACTCCATCGGACGGCCTGGTTGGAGAACGCTCCGATGCGAATGTGTCGGTCAGACGCCAATCCGTGCGAACCGCCAAGAAAAGCGCCGGCCCGATCGTTTCAGATCACATCCAGTATAAGCCGGCCGAACATGGTCATTTCCGGACTGGTCTCCGCGTAACGATCGATCGTGGCGAGCACCCGGCGCGTGGTCTCGGCGTCCGGCGCGGGGGACGCGGGTACCCCCGGCAGCCGGGCGACGATCGCCGGCGCGGCGTCCAGCGCGGCGGCCCGGAACGCCGCGCGCGCCGCGTTCGTTTCGGGATCGGTCAGCCGCGGCACCAGCGTATCCGCGAGCCACGCCAGAAACCCGGGATACCGCGCGAGCTGCCGGTACAGGGCCGGAATGAACGGCGCGCCATCGACCTCGGTCGCGAAGCGCATCAGCACGGCGCGTTGTTCCGGCGGCAGCGCCAGCGGATCGACGTTGCCGGGCATCGGCGGCAGCATCGCCGGCGGGGTCCAGGCCTCGGCGATGCCAGGTCCATGCGGCGGCGGCTCGGTCAGCAGCAGGCGCAGGCAGGCGCCCGTCATCAGGTTCACCGGCGAGACGCGCACGAAATTCTCCGCGATCGCGCCGATGGTCGCGTAGCCGCCCATGTCGAGCTTCCACGCCGCGCGCGTCGCCGCGGGCACCGGAGGCAGCGGCGTCAGCCGCACCCGATCGCCCAGACTCCAGCCGGTCTCCGGAATGACCCCCGACACGAGGGCCGGCCGCAGCGCGGCCCAGGCCCAGTCGAGGACGCCGGGGAGGGTGGCGAGATACCGTTGCAGGGAGGAGACGTACGGCACCCCGGAGAAGTGCCGGATTTCATCATAAATGACCGCGATGGCGCCGGTGGCGCGATCCTCCGGCAATTCGGCGAGAAGAGGTTCCGCCATGATGCGCTCCGGTTTCAGTCCTGAAGATTTCGATGCACCGCGGGCGTGACCCTGATGGCCGACACTGATATCGCGATTTGCCAGCCTCTGACCAGCACCGGCGGGCTTTTCCAACGCCGCGGGCCTCCGTGCGAGCGGCAACGTGGGTGGCGTGATTGGCGGTGCGTTTGATGAACGGCTGAGCAACGTGGTTGCTCGGCGGACAAGCAAGGTCGATTGACCACGAAGGCGCGAAGTTCACGACGGCGAAATGCCGGTCCGTCGGCGGTTTATACACAATCCCTGAATTTTTACGAGCTGAGTATCGCGCGGTACGTCAGAACGGAGACGGTGCGCCGAGCCAATCACAGGCGACCAGTACCGGGCCGTCCGCGGCGCGGGAGATCATTTGACGCGGCGTGACCCGCGGCCCATTGGATCCGACATCCGCGAGAGTTCTGATAACCATCGTTGCGCGCAACCCGCGGCGGCGCTCGACAATCGCGTCATAATTCAGCGCCCGGAATTCGTCGTCTGACCGTCATGGCTTCGGCGCATCACGGTACCCGGAGTTCCCGCCGTCAGGGCGTGCAGACCGGATCCTCGACGCGTCCGGCGCTGCCGCGGCGCGCGTGCCTGATCAGGAACTCCTCCACCATTCCGGGCAGCAACGGCTCGCCCAACAGGAAGCCTTGTATCTCGCGGCATCCCAGCTCACGCAGTTCGGCGAGTTGGTGTTCCGTTTCCACCCCTTCCGCGACCACGTCGAAGCCGAGATCGGTGCACATCCGAATCATCGCCTCCAGAATGACCCGCGTGCCGCGATCCGAGCCCTGGCCCTGAATGAACGACTTGTCGATCTTGATCTTGTCGAACGGGAACCGCCGCAGATAACTCAGGCTGGAATAGCCGGTGCCGAAATCGTCGAGCGTCACGCGGATGTCCATCGTGCGCAGCCGGTGCAACGTTTCCAGCGTGCGTTGATCCTCATCCAGCAGCACGCTCTCGGTCACCTCCAGCTCCAGCAGATGCGCCGGGAACTGCGTGCGCCGCAAAATCCCGCGAATGTCCTCCTGGATGGTTTCGCAGCGCAACTGCGACGGCGAGAGATTGACCGCGACGCGGTGGCGAGTGCGCCAGCCGGCGGCGGCCCGGCACGCCTGCTCGATCGCCCACAGGCCGAGCGGATTGATCAGGCCAGACCGCTCCGCCACCGGAATGAACATGGTGGGCGACAGCAACCCGCGCGTCGGATGACGCCAACGGGTGAGCGCCTCGAATCCCGTGACATCCAGGGTGGCGCAGGAGAATTGCGGCTGCAGGCACAATTCCAGCTCGTCGCTGTCGAGCGCGCGGCGCAGGTCGCTCTCCATCATCCGATGTTCTTCGAACGACACCATCATCGCCGGATCGAAGCTTTGCGCGGTGCCGCGGCCCGCCTGTTTCGCCCGGCTCAATGCGATGTTGGCGTGCTGGAACAAGGTCGTCACGTCGCCGCCGTCGCGCGGATACAGCGCGATGCCCAGAGTGGCGCCGAGGCGGATTTGCTGGCCGCGCACCGCGATCGGCCGAGCGAGCGCGCGCGGCACCTGGCGCGCCAGATCCAGTACCGCCGCCTCGTCCTCGGGATCGTCCACGAACAGCGAGGAATTCGTCGCCGCCCAACCGCGCCGCCACGTCGCGCTCGGTGGCGAGGTCGCGCAGGCGGCTGGCGACCTCGGTCAGCACAATGTCGCCGCCCTCGTGCCCCATGGTGTCGTTGATCTCCTGGAACCCGTCGAGATCGAACAGAATGAGCGCGGCGATCCGCCCGGAGCCGGCCTTGCGGGCGATCAGTTCCTCGATCCGCGCCGCCGCCAGCCAGCGGTTGGGCAGACCGGTCAGGCGGTCGTGGTTGGTCAGGAATGCGATGCGGCGCTTCCGCCGCGTGACGGGCGGTGACGTCGGTGCCGATCACCGACCGCGCCGCCATCGGGGAGCGTGTGACGGATCGACCTGGATGATGCCGCCGTCGGGTTGGCGCAGTTCGGTCCGGCGGTCGAGGCGGCCTCGGGCAGGCGCAGCGCGGCGCCGGCCGCGTTGGACGCCACCACGCAGCCGTCGCGATTTCCACCCGGATCCCGTGTTCGATGCTGCCCAGGATCGCGGTGAAGGCGTCGGCCGAGACGCGGGCGCGCCGCCGCCGCGTGTACCAGAAGAAGGCCGCCATCAGGATCAGCACGGTGGACACAACTCGGGTGCCGAGCACCGTAAGCCGCAGCGTGTCGGTGTCGGCGAAGATCGCGTCATAGCCGATGCCGACGACCACGGTCAGGGGAAGCGCGGGCAGGTGGCGGTACGCGAAGATGCGGTCCACGCCGTCGATCGGGCTGACGTCGCGGCCGCTGCCTTCCGTCCTCGCGTGGATCGCGGCCGCCAGTTGCGTTTGCATCATGCGGATGCCGATCGTGCCGCGTACCTCGGGCGTCCGCGCGAGAATGGAATCGTCGTCGGTGACCAGCGTCATGCAGCCGTCGAACGAGCGCAGGGGCGGCGACAGCCGCGCGAGGTCGTCGCTGCTCATCGAATACATGATGATGCCGCCGAACGAGCCGTCGGCCTCGATGATCTGGCGGCCCATGGGGACGAGGCCGGGCTGGCCGGTCCTGGCGGGGATCGGTTCGCCGATCGCCAGCACGTCGCCCGAGGTCGCCAGCCTCGTCATCAGGCGCGGCCACCCCGCCGTGCTGGCGTGTGGCGTCGCGGTGACGACATGACCGTCCGGCGCGATCACCGCGATGCCGCTCGTTCCACCGGTGGGGTTGCCAACGGGGTTGCCAGAGGGGTTGCCAACGGCGATGCCCGTCGGGTTGCCGGCCTGATTGCCCGTGGCAAAGCCCGGCGAAGTCCCGGCCGGACCTGCGAGGGGACCGCCGACAGGGCCTTGGGAGGGATCGGTGCCGCCGGCGATCCCATGCTCCAGGTTGAACTGGCGGACATCGACGGCGCGGCGGCTCCGCAGTTCCAGCAGCGTCCGGTCGGCGTTTTCGATCGTGTCGCCAACTTTTCGCGCGGCGTTGCGCGCTTCGTCATCGACCATCTGCAGCGCCACCGTCTCCCGTTGCCGATAGGCGTAATGAATCACCCAGAGCGCCGCGCTCCAGTTCAACAGCAGGACGCAGCCGAACACGGTCAAGATGAGGGCGCGGCCGGAGAGGATCGCGCGGATCCGTCTCCTCGCCTCGGTTCCCCGCGTCGAACTCCACATACCAGGTGCCTCGGGCGTTATCGGGGTGAAGGCCAACATCTCGCCTGGCGCGGATAACGGTCTGGTTTCACAACCCGCCATTGTATGCGCGTATCCGGAACGACCGCCACGGACCGAGAGGGATGGAGCAGCCGGCCCGCCGCGACCCGCCCGACGTGAATGCCCGCTTCGACCGGCTCGCTTCGACCGGGCCGATCGCAGATGGCACGGATCGAACGCGCCGGCGCGAGCGGTTCGCGACCGGCCCACGCGGCCGGGTCGCGCAACCAGCTTCCCCCGCCGCAACGAGGCATCGGGCGCGGTGCCCCGCTTCGATTTCTTTTGCTATGATGGCGTCGAACCTGGATACGCACGTCTCGCCATGCTCCGTTTTCTCCCCGTTCTCGCGTTCGCCTGCCTCATCGATCTTCTGGGCTGCCCGCTGGGCTGCCATCCCGCCCGCGCGTGGGAGAGCGCGCCGGTCGCCACCAAACGCTCCATCGCGACCCTGATCACCGACGCCGACAGCGTGGCGCCCGGCGGCCAGGTGAGGCTCGCGTTGCGGCTGCGCCTGGCGGACGGCTGGCACACCTACTGGCATAACCCGGGCGAGGCGGGCGTCGCTGTCGAACTGACCCCCTCGCTGTCCCCCGGCGCCACCGCCGGGCCGATCGCATGGCCGGCGCCCACCCGCATGACCGAAGGCCCGGTCACCACCTACGGCTATGCCGGTGAGGTCGTGCTGCCGATGACCGTGACTCTGGCGCCCGGCATCGACGCCTTGTCCGGGGAGGTGAGCGCGCACTGGCTGGTCTGCAAAGACATCTGCGTGCCCGAGGAAGCGACGTTCCCGGTGGCTCTGCGGGCCGGGACCATCGCGTCCCCCGCTCCCTCCGCGCAGGCGCCGTTGTTCCGCGCGCACGATCAGGCAGTGCCGCGCGCCTCGCCGTGGGAGGCGACGGTCGCCCCCGACGGCACGCTGTTCGTGCGTGGACGGGAACTCAGCCCGGCCACGGTCATCGACGCCTGGTTCATCCCGGCCACATCCGGCCAGATCGTGGATGACGCCGTGCAATTGCTCACGGTCCGGGATGGCGGCTTCACTCTGGGCCTGCGCCTCGCGAAAGGCTTCGACCCGGCCGCCGGTCTGCACGGCGTGCTGACGGTGCGGGATCGCGGCGGCTCGCGGGCCGACGTCACGCTCAACGCGCCGGAGGGCCCGGCGCCGATGCCCGCGGTGCCCCTGGCGCGCGCGGTGCTGTTCGCGTTTCTGGGCGGGCTCATTCTGAATTTGATGCCGTGCGTGTTTCCGATCCTGGCCATGAAGGCGGTCGGATTCGCGGCTGGCCTGGCCCGCGGCAAGGCGCGGGCCCATGCGGTGTCCTATACGCTTGGCGTGGTGACGACGTTCGTTGCCGTGGCCGCCGGTCTGTTGTTCGCGCGCGCGGGCGGCGCGGCGGCGGGCTGGGGATTTCAGTTCTCCTCGCCGATTTTCGTCGCGGCCATGGCCTCGCTGCTGTTCGGGGTCGGCCTGAACCTGTCCGGCGTTTTTCGCGTCGGTGGCGGCGGTTTCGCGGGGGCCGGCGGCCGGCTGGCGGCGCGCGAGGGACACTGGGGCAGTTTCTTCACCGGAACGCTCGCGGTGCTGGTCGCGACGCCTTGCACGGCGCCGTTCATGGCGGTCGCTATCGCGTCAGGGCTGTCCGCGCCACCCCCGGTCACGGTGCTGATCTTCATCGTCATGGGGCTTGGTCTGGCGTCGCCGTACCTGGCGCTCAGCGCGATTCCCGCGTTGGGCCGGATGATGCCGCGGCCGGGCCGCTGGATGGACGTGCTGCGCCAGGTGCTGGCATTCCCGATGTATGGCGCGGCGGTGTGGCTGCTGTGGGTGGTCAGCCAGGAGGCCGGCGCCTCCGGTGTCCTCGCCACCGCGACCGGCTTCGTTCTCCTCGGCTTTGCCGCCTGGAGCCTGGGCATCACTCAGGATCTGGGCGTCCGCGCACGCCGAAATCGGTTGGGCCGGCGCCGGACTGGCCGTCGCGCTGGCGCTGGCGGCGGTGGTGGGAATCGGGAACGCGCCAATGATCTTGCCGGGGACAGGGTCGGGGACAGGTTCGGGGACCGGGCCGGAGACAGCGGCGGCCGCCGGGCATGACGGCGAGGCGTTCACGCCGGCGCGACTCGCCACGCTGCGGGCCGAGGGGCGGCCGGTGTTCGTCAACCTGACCGCCGCCTGGTGCGTCACCTGTCTGGTCAATGAGCGGGTGGCGATCAGTAACGACACAGTGCAACGCGCGTTCGCCGCGAAACATGTGGCATATTTGCGCGGCGACTGGACCCGTCAGGACCCGGCGATTACCGAATTTCTCCGCGAGCAAGGCCGCGATGGCGTGCCATTGTATCTATATTATGGCCCGCACGCCGCCACGCCCGAGGTATTGCCGCAAATTCTGACCGAGACGACAGTTCTCGACGCGATGGGCCGGCCGTCCTGAAAGTTCGCCGCGGTTCATTGTTCTGGATGTGATGTAATGTGATCCGCACCGCTCATTTATCCCAAAGCCGCCACCAGATCGCCAGGAACGCGTCGTAGGGGATGGCGGGAATTTCCCGCAGCCGCCAGAACCATCGGCGGGTCCACGGCGTCCGCGAGCATCGTGTCGGAAAGGGGCAAGGCCGGGCTGCTATGCCGAACAGGTATAACAACAGCAGGCATCTGGGCTGGTGATACGGGCTCGTCGCTACCTTCACGTGCGCAATCCTGTGGCTTTCGCGCAACAGTTGGCGGATAGCGCGCACTGAGGACAAGGTATCGGTGCCGGTCTCCTCCAACTGGATTCGGTCGTCAGGAACCCCCAATTCCCTAAGCAACGCAGCCATTACCGACGCTTCGGAGGCTCCATGGCGCCCAATCCCGCCAGTTGGGATGAATTTCGCCTCCTGAATCGCCCTCAGCGTGGGCGAGTGCCGCCGCGACGCGGTTTCGCAGCGTTTTACTGGGCTTTCCATCGGGCCGAACGGCTGCCCCAAAGATCAGGATCGTCATCATTCCGGTGATTTGTTGTCAGATTACCCATAGAAAACAATCTGGAAGGCGCTATAATGGCGAGGTCCTGTGCGGCGCGGCTCTGGGTGTCGAGCTGATACAGGGTATCGGACTCAACCCTAGGGGGACTCACATGCGTTTTGTCTCAACTCGCTGGTCGCTCAGCGCGGCCGGACTTATTTCGGCTCTCGCGTTGGCTGCCTGCTCCTCTCCGCCACCGCCCGCGCCCGCTCCGGCGCCGGCGCCCGTCGTGACGACGGCGCCGCCGATGCCTCCGCCGGTCGTTCACCACCGGTGGCGGCGTCATTCGAAGGCGTGGTATCGCAAGCACCACATGAAACATCGCAAGATGTAATGGCTGGGCGGCAAAAGTCGTCGCCTTGACATCGAACCCCCGCGGTTTCCAGGCTCCGTCTGCGCGCGACGGAGCCTGGATTACCGTGGGGAGTGATGGTCCATGAAAAGCCTGACCGACGACCTCGTTCAGCGTTATCGCGAAACCGGCTACCTCGCACCCATCCGGGTGCTCTCAACCTCCGAAGCAACCCGGATACGGGCAAAGCTCGAGGCGTTCGAGGCGGACGCGGGTCCCCTCGCCGGAAAACTCCGGCAGAAATCACACCTGCTTTTCACCTGGCTGAACGATCTGATCCGTCATGAACGAATCCTCGACGCGGTCGAGGACCTCATCGGACCGGACATTCTGTGCTGGGGCACGTCGTTTTTCATCAAAGAGCCGCACAACCCCGCTTATGTGTCCTGGCATCAGGACTCAACCTATTGGGGTCTCGATCCGGCGGACATCGTCACGGCCTGGGTCGCTCTTTCGGATAGCACAACCGAAAATGGCGCGATGCGCGTGGTGCCAGGCTCACACACTATGGCACAAGTACCACATCGGGACACATTCCGTGCGGAGAACCTTCTCAGCCGAGGCCAGGAAATCATGGTCGAGGTCGATGAGGCGCAAGCCGATACGCTGGTGCTGAACGCCGGTGAGATGTCGCTGCATCACGTCCGGTTGATCCACGGCTCGGAGCCAAATCCGTCACCGCACCGCCGAATCGGTTTCGCCATCCGCTATCTGCCCACCTACGTCCGCCAGGTCGCCGGCTCCCACGACTGGGCCACTCTGGTGCGCGGCATCGACCGCCACGGCAATTTCGAGCTGGAGCAGCGGCCGGACGCGGATATGTCCGAAGCCGCACAGGCGTACCATGCGGCGGTGGTCGGCGGGCACTCGAAGATCCTGATGCGAGATACCGGGCGGCCGATGCGGGCGTGATGGCGGGGCAACGCGAGGGTGACGCCTGCCGGGGGCCAGGGCCAGCCGGCGGCGACATCGAGGCCATGCCGGCGCCTCGTCACGGCCCGCCAATGCGCCGACGAACCTTGGATTTCGAGGATCAGGCCGTAACGCCCGAGGGGGCCGGCGGCCTCCATTCGAGGCAAAGGATGAAGTTGACCGTCGGAGGGTTCGTCCAGTCCTGTCTGTTGGCGCCGGTAAAGGCAAATGTGACGTTGGCCGGACCGATCACGCCGTCATGGCTGACGCGGGCGTAAGATCGCGTCACGCAACAAATCCGGCATCTCAGTCTCGCACGCATGGCGGATCAGTCTGTCAGCCACACGCGTGAAACTGTCCGCCACCGCCGCCACCTTCGCCGTCTGCCTCTCGTCCTCGTCCTGGTTGAGGGTGATGGTTCGCACACAGCCGCGCCGGCCCCTGAGATCGTATCCGCTTTTGCGCCACCAATCGCGATCCAGGTGGCGTTCGATGGTCATCCATTCCTCGCCGCCGGGGCAAATCCAGGCGCGCCCGTATTCGGCCCGGTCGCCGAGAAACCAGAGAGCACGGCCAGGGTCCCAGCCTTTCCCACGATACAGGTCCGCGGGGAAAACTCCGGCACGGCTTTCGGCGTGTTCGCTGACGATGCGGTCGATCTCGTCGGTGGCATGGCAATTTTGGATGTACACGGCGGTCGCGACGGCCACGCTCCAGAACGGATCATCACCGAAACGGTGGCCAATGGCCTTGACCGCGTAACGATGCAAATCCGGGTCCATGCGCCTGCCGGGCGTGCCGATATCACGTGGGCCGATGCCGAGTACGGCATCGCCGATACGCGCCCGGACGGCGGCGTGCCTTCGCCGAGGGCCAGCGAAAAGCGTGGTCAGGGTATTCAGCAGAGACAAGGTCGTTGCCGTTCGCGTGAGGTCGTGCAGTCGCGGATTATGCGACACTTCCCAACGAAGATTCCGCGGCCCGCGATGGCCATGTCCGTATTCCGGCATTTATTGCGTCGAACCAACTGAAACACGTTACGCGCCACTCCCTGTCACGCCGCCCGTCCCCCAGTGACCGCGAAGCCGGCGAGCGGTCATGGCGGTAACGGAACGGTCTGCTGAAATGACGGTAGTGCCGCGATTGCCTCGAACCACGCCGCCAGCGCCGGGCGTCCGTCACGCCAACGCCAAACGGGGTGGCGTGGGTCGACCCATCCCAGCGCGCAGCCAAGCACGATCTGGGAGGCGCTGATCGGCCCGGCGTAGCCTCCGGCGGCGACGGCGCGCTCCAGCACATCGGCGGTGCGGTTGACCCGCGTGGTTTCAAGCGAGATCACACCTGAGGATTGTTCGGCGGCGGGACGGCGCAGTTCACGCGACCAGGCGACGATGCCTTCCAGCATCCCGAACGCGGTTCCCATCTCGGCGAGCGTGCGCCAGCCATCGGATCCGTCTCGAGGCAGCAGCGGCGGCCCGGCGTGCAACGTGTCGAGGTAGCCCAGGATCAGCAGGCTTTCGGTGAGGATTGTGCCGTCATCCAGTTGGAGGGTCGGGACGCGACCGACCGGGTTGAACGGCAGCAGCGCCAATTCGAGATCTCGAAGCGTGACCAACTGCTTATGGACCCGGTCATCGAGCCCGGTTTCCAGCAGGGCGACGCGGACCATACGTGCGAACGGAGAGGCGGGCGCATACAACAGTCGCATTGGCGGTCCTCATTGGTGCGGTTGGTGGGGCAAACCTACGTCCTGGTCGGGGTCGGCCCATAGGCGCCAAAGTAGCGGGCGGCGACGCAATTCACGTGGGTCTCCGCCGAATTCTCCTCATCATCCTCTCCCTGTGATCACCGTCCTCTCCTCGTCATCGCCGTCCTCTCCTCGTCATCACCGGGCTTGACCCGGTGATCTGTCGAGGCAAGTGCGGCGAAAGATGGCCGGGTCGAGGCCCGGTCATGACGTTCACAGGGGGTGCTCCAGTGCGGAAACCGCCGTTTTGGAGCGTATTGGGCTCGAACCCGACCATCGCTCACAGCGCGCGGCAGCGAAAAGCCGCCCGATGGAAGCCATTACGCGCTTAGACAAATTCTCGGGTCGAGCCCGAGAATGACGGCGAGAGTTGGCGCATGCGTGCTGAGAGCGATCGTCGGGTCCGAGAATGACGACGAGCGTCGGCGAGTATGTCCTGAGACAGTGCGCCTTCGTTACGCCTCGATCTGCACGTACTCGAAGTCGCCCGGCCGGTTGTCGATCCCATGCCGCGGCGGCGCGATCCAGGAGGCGAACGCGCCACGCTCCCGCTCCGGCCGCATCAGGCTGGCGATGAAGCGGTTGTCGTCGGCCGACGGCAGCATGGTCTCGCACCGCGCCTCCCACGCCTCGCGGGTCAGCACGCGGCCTTCGGTGTCGGCGTGTACCGCGGCGAACTCGCCGATGCGGCGATTGAACGCGACATGCGGCAGCGTGATGCGGAAATCGATGCCGGTTTGCGCGAACACCCTGTTCCAGCGGCTCACGCCGGCGGCGGCATCGGCCACATAATCGTCGCGCAGCCGCATGTTCAGCGCCGACAAGAGCCGGTACGTCCTCATTCACGATCGCGCCGTCGCGCGGGCGCAGCACCGGATAGGTCGCATGGATCAATTGATGATCGTCGGTCAGCTTGTCTTCCTGATAGCGGCCTTTCAATCCGGCATTGAAAGCATTCGCCGCGTTGGTGCTGATTTCATTGCCGAACAGATCCAGCGTCAGTGAGAAGTGCAGATTGGCCTTTTTCTGTAACGTCGGCAGATCGATCGACGCCCAGGGCGCGTACGCGGTCGATGTCGTTGGGGTCGGATATGCCGGCGGCCTTCATCGCCTCGCAGGTGCGCTGGATGGTGCGGGCCACGCCGGTTTCGCCCACGAACATGTGGTGCGCTTCCTCGGTCAGCATGAAGCGGCAGGTGCGCGACAGCGGATCGAAGCCGGACTGCGCCAGCGCCGCGAGCTGCATCTTGCCGTCCCGGTCGGTAAAGAAGGTGAACATGAAGAACGACAGCCAGTCCGGCGTGCGCTCGTTGAAGGCGCCCAGCATGCGCGGGGAATCGGTGTCGCCGGAGCGGCGTTTCAGCAGTTCCTCGGCCTCTTCCCGGCCGTCGCGGCCGAAGTATTTCTGCAGCAGGTAGACCATGGCCCAGAGGTGGCGGCCTTCCTCCACATTCACCTGGAACAGGTTGCGCAGGTCGTAGAGCGACGGCGCGGTGGCTCCCAGATGGCGTTGCTGTTCGACGCTGGCGGGCTCGGTATCGCCCTGGATGACCAGCAGGCGGCGCAGCATCGCGCGGTATTCGCCGGGGACTTCCTGCCACGCGGGCTCGCCCTTATGGGCGCCGAACGGAATGGTGCGGCCTTCGATCTGGGGCGCGAGCAGGATCCCCCAGCGGTATTCCGGCATGCGCACGAAATCGAATTTGGCCCAGTTGTCGGAGCCGACGCCGACGGCGGTGCGCAGGAAGACGGGGGAGTTCTGGAAGCCCTCGGGGCCCATCGTCTTCCACCAGTCGATGTAGCCCGGATGCCAGGTCTCCAGCGCCTTGCGCACGCGCAGGTCGTCGGCGAGCCCGACGTTGTTCGGGATCAGCCCGTCATAATCGATGGCGATACCATCCGGCATGGAGGCAACTCCGTGGTTCGGTGTGTCAGACCCGAGCGGGGTCGAAGGCCGGCCGTTCACCGGTGCCGTAGCGCTTCAGCGAGCCGTTGTCACCCACCGCGTTTGGCCTTTGGAAGATCCAGTTCTGCCAGGCGGTCAGCCTGCCGAAGATACGCGTTTCCATGGTCTCGGGGCCAGGAAAACGCAAGTTCGCCTCCAGCCCGGTCAGCGCGTCGGGGGAGAACGAGGCGCGTTCCTCCAGCAGAAGCCGGACCTCGTCGTCCCAGTCGACGTCGTCGTAGGCGGCGGTGATCAGCCCGAGTGCGTCGGCGGCGTCGGCGTCGAGTGCGTCTCCGATGCGGGCGCGGGCGGTATCGACGCTCTCGGGTTCGCCGAGGAAGCGGGTCGCGAGTCGTGTCAGATCGTTGCCCATCGGCAGCGGGCCAAAATTCAGCGGCGACAGGTGCAACGTCGCGTTCTCCATCCGCATAACGGAACGGTCGGCGGCGAACACCAGTTCCGCCAGGCTGCCGGCGAAGCAGGAGCCCTCGTCGATCAGCGTAACGAGGCTGCGCGCGGTCATGTCCACGCGCTTGAACACGCGTTTCAGCAGCAGGGTGATTTCGCGCACCAGCCAGTCGCCGGCGTGCGCGGTCAGCAGCGCGTCGGTGGCGAGCACACGGTTCGGATCGCCCCGCGAACGAAATACCAGCAGGCCAAGGTCCGGCTCGTTCAGTCGTAGATGCAGCAGTGCGTCATCCAGTTCGCGCGCCATCGCCAACGGCCAGAACGTATCGCCCGCGGCATGAATGCCGGCGAGGTCATCCGGGATCGCGTCGGGTCCGCGCACCGTGATCGTCGCCCGCCGTCCGGGACGGTCGAGGGCGACCTCGACATGCGGATAGTGCAGCGCGTCGGCGGTGATATCCCGGCGCAGCGGGGTGAGGGCGATCCCCTTCGCGGCCGGCCGGCGCGCCATCGCCGCGGCGCGTTCGCGCACGGTTTGCTCCCACGCCGAGGGCGGCACGATTTCATCCACCAGCCGCCATTCCACCGCGCGTTTGCCGCGCACGCCTTCCTCGGTGGTGCAGAACACGTCGGCGCGATCGCGGCGGACTTTGCGCTTGTCGGTCAGCCGGGTCGAGGCCGCCAGTGCCAGGCAGCACCGCGAGCAACGGCAGTTCCGGCAAGGAGACGGCCGAGCGCCGGTCGTCGATCAGCATCAGATGATCCGCCGTCAGCGCGAGTTCATAACCGCCGCCCGCCGCGCCGCCGCTGATCGCCGCGAGGTAATGCTGGTCCGAGCTGGCGCAGGCATCCTCGATCGCCAGTCGCGTTTCGTTGGTGAACTTACAGAAGTTGACTTTGTGGCCGTGGCTGGCCTTGGCGAGCATGCGGATATTGGCGCCGGCGCAAAATACCGCCGCGTTGCCGGAGCGAAGGATTACCGCGCCGACCTCCGGATGCTCGAAGCGGAGCCTTGTGACCGCGTCGGCGAGTTCGATGTCGACGCCGAGGTCGTAGGAGTTCAGCTTCAGTTCGTAGCCGCCCAGCAGCGGCGCGGACGGATCGACGTCCATCGTCAGAGTCGCGACCGGTCCCTCGAACGACAGTTTCCAGTGGCGGTAACGCGAGGGGTCGGTCTGGAAATCGATCATGTGCGAGGGTCCATGAGGTTGGTGCGCGCGAACGCGGCGATCGCGGCCAGGGTCGGTTGCTTCGCTTCCAGATGGGGCGCGTGGCGGGCGTTGGGAATCAAATGCGTCCGGAGCGGCGATTTGACCGTGCGTTCCAGCGCCTGGAGTTGCGCCGCGGTTGGTACGGATCATCCGCGCCCTGCAGAGCCAGCACCGGAACCGCGATAGTGGAAAGGTACGCGATGATGTCAAATTCGGAAAAGCGTGCATCCAGCCAGGCATCGTTCCATCGCGGAACGCGTTGTCGGGGTCGGCGTGATAGCGCGCGAGGCGGGCGCGGAGGTCGGTGGTTTCGTACTCGGTGGAATCCGCGCGATGCTGGCGATGTTGAGGGCCTCGACGAAGAAATGCGCGGCGATCAGCACGATGGCGGCGATCCTGGGGTCGCGCACCGCGCCCGCGTAAATCGCGGCGATGGAACCTCCGTCGGAATGACCAATCAGGATGGCGCGTTTGACGCCGGTCTCGTCGATGAATCGCCCACTGCCATCGTCGCGATGTGCTCATCGCCCTGATCAATTGGGATCGAGGTGACCTGGAACGCGCGTCCGTCCGCGGTGAAGAACGCCGGCAGCGGCGACGAAGCGTGCGCGACATCGATTGCCGCGAGCTGATCACCGACCCGCATCACGCCGGCCAGGGCCCGGCCATCAAGGTCCGAAACCTGAAGGAAGTCAAAGCCGAGGTTTTCGCAAATCTCCCTCAATTGGTCCTCGACCGTAAGCCTGGCGTCGCCGCTCCGTGGATTCGCCAGCAGCAACTGCATCCCCGCCTTGAGGGCGGCACTCTCCGCGACAATCCGCAAGAACCGGCTATTCTGAAGCTCGCCCCTCGATTGCAGATGAGCGATGGACACCTGCTTTTCGCGCAAGGATTCCCGGAGGCCGTTTCTCACCGTCGAAATCACCTTGGTTTGGATGGCCCAAAAGCTTCCCAACAAGAGGAGCGCAAATGGGACGAAGGACCATAGAAAGGTGCGTAAGCCGAAGCGCATCGCTACCTCTTCGACATAACCTGATGCGACTCGTGCGAAATCGCGGTTCCCTCTTCCGGGAGAGGGATGATGAAATGGACCATGGCGCCGTGATCAGAGGTCACCTCCACCTTTTCGCGGAAAAAACCCGCCGTCTTGTGCCAGGCAACGACCGTGTAGGCGCCGGGAATGACCTCGTGAAGCGTAAAGCCGCCAGAGGCGTCCGCAATTGCGTTCCATCGGTTCGGACTCACCACTACGGTGGCCGTCATATTTGGATGTAACCGGCAATTGACAAATACAATCCCCGGCTTCGAAAAAGTCACGAGCCTGGTTTGACCCTTCGGGTAGTTCCCCAAGTCAAAGGTCTTCGGTTTGGAGAGCGAAAAGACGTTGTGGAAAATCGGATCCAGATTCGGAAATGAGACGCTCGAACCCGATGGGATGACCACGAGGTCAGGAAGGAATTGCCTGTTTTTCTGCTCGATGGCGGCGGTGGTCTGCGGAGAGGGAAGTTGCCCCTCTAGGTAGATCACGGTATGGGTTCGCTCGAATGCGAGCGGGTCTATGTTCTCGGGGGAGCCAAGCTGGACGGCGGCGCCACGATCGTACGACCCAGCGTCGGGCGTGACTTTGCGCTTCGTCAGCGTGTGCTTGACGATCACGGTGCCTTCGATGTCACTCGCCCGGATCAGAGTCAGGCAAACTAGGCCCCCCAGCAATCCCTTGGCGATACGATATTCCATCACTCCCTAACACCTCGGCAATTGTGGATCCGATGTACATAGGGGAGTTGGGGTGTTTCCGCCTAAGGGAGGGCCCGAGATTCCGGTGGTACACTCACGCTCCTGCTCCTCATCCGGCCGATTAGAGGTTCACTCGCGATCACGGAGGACGTCGTTGGCTAGGCCGCGGCCGCCGTGCACGGTCTTACTGGCGCCTGGACCATCGCTCATGTTCGGCGAACGCCCCTTTTGCAAGCCGGCAAAGGAATCAGAACGAATCGGCTGGCTGATTGGCGCAAGGTGTCGGAGATGGCGCCAGGTGTGGGCTTCCCCATCGTGTGGGCTAACAGCAGCTTGCTGTCGATGAGTAGTTTCCGCCGGGTTTTGCGCTAATACCATTTGAGACTGGCAGATTGGCGGCTCTGAACCGGACAGAATCGAGATGGTTAAGAACGCCGCTGGTAATACGCGCTGATTATTTTCGAAGGAGGTTCCATTTATGAACAAGCTAGAAACTCGCCGATCCCAAATAGCGGTACTGTTAGCCGAAGCACTGGCCGCATTGCTGCTCCTATCCCCCACTCTGCGGGCCGCCAAGGGAGGGGCATCTTCCGCACATGTTGCTGCTCCGGCAGCCAAGGCTCCGGCTGCAACCGCCGCCAAGGGAACCGCAAGCCCAGCGGCTAAAGGTCCGGCGACTGGTCAAGCCGCCGGCAGGACGGCTACTCCTGGTGCAGCCGGCGCTCGAGGCCCGGCAGCGGCTGGAGCCGCCAGAGGTCCGGCTGCTCCCGCCGCTAGTCGCGCCGTTGTGGGACGCCCGCAACCGGCCAACGCGAGGGTCGAGACCAGACCCAATGGCAATCAGGTTTCCCGGCGTGCGGATGGGAAGCCTCGGGACGTGCATGACGCCAGATCCGGAGTCGATGTTCACCACGGTCTGGCGGGAGGCCAGCGCGTGTCGCGCGAAGGCCCGGATCACTCGCGCGTCGTCGCCGAGCGTGGCGGCCGAGGTTACGTCCAGCACCCGTATGCATTTCGCGGTCACGAGTTCGGTCACAGGACCTACTATTACCACGGCCGCGCGTATGATCGATTCTACGGAAGGTACGGGTATCGCGGCGTCTACTTGGACGTTTACGCTCCGATGGACTACTACCCGCTTGGCTTCTACGGGTGGGCTTACGATCCGTGGGTTGCTCCGATTCCTTATGCGTGGGGTTGGGGTGTGAATCCGTGGTACGCATACTACGGCGCTTATTCACGCCTTACCCGGTTTACGCCAACGCCTCCCTGTGGTTGACGGACTACCTGATCTCTACGTCTCTCGCAGCCGCCTACCAGGCGCGAGTCGATGCGCAACTCGCGCTAAACGCACCTCTTCCCGCCGGACAAGTGGTGCTTACACCGGACGTGAAGCAGATGATCGCGGATGAAATCCGGGCCCAGATTGCTTTGGAGAACACGGAAGCTCAGCAGAATGCGCAGAATGCCGACTTTAACGGCGCCTCCAGCGGGATCGCCAGAATGCTCGCCGACAATGCGAGGCACGTGTTTGTAGTAGGCAGCGATCTGGACCTGATCGACGCCACGGGTCAAGAGTGTGCCGTCAGCGAGGGTGATGTGCTGGCGCTCAACGCGCCGCCGCCGCCCGCGGCCACTTCGGCAACTCTTGTGGTGATGGCCAGCAAGGGCGGGGTAGAGTGCCGTAGAGGGCTCCCGGTTGCGGTGCAGTTCGCAGATCTACAGGACATGCAGAACCACATGCGGGAGACCGTGGACCAGGGGCTCGCCGATCTTCAGACGCATAAGGGCGGTTTGCCCACGCCTCCTCCATCGGCCATGGCGATGGCGACACCCGCGTCCTTCACGGTCGGGGCTCCGCCGTCAGATCCGCAGGCGGCGGCCCAGATCAACCAGCAGTTCCAGGACGGCGACAGGATCGAACAGGCCACGCTGGCCCCGATCGCAGCCCCGGCTACAGTTGCCGCGGCACCAGCGGCAGCTCCAAAAACCGTCTCTTTAGGCCAGACACCCGACCAGGTTATGGGCACCCTCGGTCAGCCCAAGAACATTATGGATCTGGGAGCGAAGAAGATCTATGTCTACTTGGATCTAAAGGTCACCTTCAAGGATGGGAAGGTCAGCGATGTCGAGTAGTCGAGTGTGTTGGGCCACGCGAATCACGAAGATCTCGCGTCCGGTAAAAGCCGTAGATCAGCGTAATAAAAGATGAGCTTGACGAATCTAATGCGTGGGGGTGACGTTCATGCAGCAAGCGCATGTGTTTGGACTCGTTGGAGACGGCATCAACCTCCAATTCGTCGGCGCCAGGCATGAGGAAGCCGCGGCCTTTATGGCTGGCGGCTTCGTCAAGCACACCGGCAAGCTCGGCGTTTGTTTAGGCACCACGGGGCCGGGCGCGATTCATCTGAGGAACGGTCTGTACGACGCTCACTATGATGGTGCGCCAGTGCTCGCCATAACAGGAACGACATTTCACGTTTTGATCGGTACGCGGTTCATGCAAGGCGTGGACACGGTGAAGGTGATGGACCCCATAGCGGAGTTGAATGTCCAGATCACAGATCCTGCCCACGCGTCAATCGTTGTCAATCACGCCTGTCGAACTGCGTTCGGCAACAGATGCGTCGCACACGTCACGATTCCGAAAGATCTTCAGGCGATGAAACTTTCTGCCGGCAAGCGGCCGAAGGAAAACCATGGTTTGCGGAAATCCGAATCATGGATAGCCGAAACGCTTGGCGCGCCCTACACGACAGGCGGGATCGGTCATCTGGGGACGCAACCCAGCCAGTGGATTATCCAGAACTGCGACACGCTGCTGATCCTCGGCTCAACGATGCCATGGATCGATCGTATCCGAAGCAAGGCAACGCACGCGGCTCGCACACCGTCCCAACGGGAACGCCGCTCCGTTGTCGCTGTGGGGTAAACTCCGCCCAGACTCTCGCCATTCTTGTTGGCTCGGGCATGCCGTCAGAATCCGTCGCGTACACCTTCCTCTTCCGCGCGGCCGCTCCCGCTTTGCAGGATGCTGCGATCGGTTCTAGCGTGCGAAATCTTCGCGGGTGATGTAGGGCGAAATCGGAATCCAATAGACCATCTCGGCGGCATTCATGTCCGAGTGAGGATTCGCCTTTACGGCGCCGCTTTTGATGGCTTCCGTCAGTGTCGTGTTAACTTCCTGAGCGCTTAGCCCTTCGGTTTCCCAAATCGTCAGATACTTCTGCTTGGGAGGGGTCGCGCGCCGGTCGGTCATCGAAAAGCGCTGGACCGCCATCCAGCCCGGCAGTGCAAGAACCTGCCTGATCCTCTCATCCATCACCTTATTGAACTCGGCATCCTGACCGGGAAATGCCTCCTCCGCGTCCATTAGGATGTAGCGATTGAGACGGAAAGTTTTGTCATCCGCAGGCATCGTGGGACCCTTGCCATCCGGGCGTGTGATCTTCGATCCCAGAGCCTGGTAGGTCACGATGCGCGAAGTGCCAAAGGCGGGGCTGGTGCGGTTCGGAGGCACCGGCGCTTTGGGATCGGCATCCTCGGTGTCCCAGAAGATCAGGTAGCCATACGAGTAGCCGTTCTGGGTGGGTTTCGGGTTCACGTCGGTAACGATGCGGAAGCGCTGCGCTCCGATGAAACCTGGGCGCTGGACCAAGTCCCCCATGTGGGTGTTCTGATACCAGTCGTTAAACTCCACTTCGCGGCCAGGTACCGGATTCGCGTAAACCAGAAATGCGTTACGGTGATTGTTGGGTTTCGCTTCGCGAGTCCCTGGAGCCAGAATCGACCACTGGGCCTGCACTGCGGTGCAGGCAAGCCCGGCAAGCATCAGCCGCATGGTTTGGGTGCGCATGGAATTTTTACCCCTAAACTACCGCTCAAAATCCTCGGGCGTGATGTAAGGAGAGATCGGCTCCCAGAAGGTGATTTCGGCGTCGCCCGTGCTAGCCGCGGGATTGGGCTTTAACGTGCCGGCCTTGGTAGCCTCGGTCAAGACTTTATTGAGGTCGGCAGCACTCTTGCCCTCGAGCTCAAAAATAGTCAGATATTTCGGCTTATAGGGCGCTCCGCGGGCGGGGACTGAATCGGGGACCAGACGCTGCGCGGCCAGGAAACCAGGAAGCTGGAGCATCTGCTGGATGTGCTCCTGATTGCCTTTGTCGAATTCCGCTTCCTTGCCGGCGACGGCGTTGGTGAACTCCATCAGGATGTAACGGCCGGGACGCGTCTGCTTGGGGTCGTTGGGATCCAACTTCGTCCACGACTTGCCGTCGGGACGCGCTACGCGCGGGGAGACCACCTTATAGGTTGCGCTTCCGCCGCCGTCGCCACTATAGTTGAACCCGGGGCCGCGCCGGCTCTTGCCGCCGGCCATCGCGGCGGTCACGCGCCGCATGGCTGTGTTGGCGTCCTTGTCGTCGATGTCCCACACGATCAGGTAACCTGCGCCGTAGCCGCCCTTGCTGGACGAGCTCCCACGTCCGTAACGATCCGGAAGCGTTGCGCACCTACCCAGCCCGGCAGTTGCACCAGGTCGCCCATGTGCTGGTTCTGATACCAGTCGTTGAATTGAGTTTCCATCCCCGGAACGGGGGTGGCCCAGACCAGGTAATAGTAGCGATTATTGCCGGCGCTCCCTTCACGGGTGCCCGGCGCCAACAGCGACCACTGGGCATTTGCCAGCGGTGCTGCCAGGACAACAGTTGTAATACCGATGGCAATTCGAATGAGCGATTGCATCCGAAGCATGATTCCTCTCCGCTATTGGACTGGGCCCAGGCGACTTCGAGGGCCCTTATACTTAGGAAACAACTGTATCACGAGCGGATTGTAGTTTGGCTGGGAGGCGCTCAACTGCGCGGTGCCGGCACTTGTACGGCGTCGCCGGGGAACAGGTGAGCGATATTGCTCCATTTCAGTGTCGGACGTCCATCGGCGGAGGTGACTTCCACAATTCAAAGGAGAGCAGGAAATTGCGGCTGGCATAGAGCTCGGCGAAATGAGACTTCATCATTTCGAATAGAAGGGCGCAAATATGGCGTTTCTCCTCGAGAGTATGCCCGGGCGCAAGTTTGAGGGGCCGCTGTGCACCATGGAACAGTCGATTTGACCATCCGCCAGAACGTAATCATGCAGCTCAACAGCGCGGGCCCGCATTCCAGCAACCGGATAGCCTTCCGCGGACATAATATCGACGGCCTTCTGCATCATTTCGCGGATGCGCGCGGTCGTTGTAATGTTGTCGGTATACTCGACAATGAAGTGCGGCACGGGTTTTATTATGCCATATGCCGCCGCGAAAGAAGATACGACTTTGCCTGAACCGCTATCACACGTCCGCGTGCTGGATTTGAGCCGCATTATGGCGGGTCCCGGACAGGACAGATGCTTGCCGACCTCGGCGCCGATGTCATCAAGGTGGAACGGCCCGGCACTGGTGACGATACACGATCCTGGGGGACCTCCCTTTCTATGCGATGCCGATGGAGCCGCGACCAACAACTCCGGCTATTTTCTTTCGGTCAACCGCGGCAAGCGTTCGATGACCGTCGATCTCGACACCCCGGAAGGCGCGATCAGGGATCTGGCCGCGCGATCGGATATTCTGCTGGAGAATTACAAGGTTGGCACGCTGGCGAAATTCGGGCTGGGCTATGAGGATCTGCGTGCGATCAGTCCTGCGCCCGACGATGCTTCGGTCAGCGGTTTCGGTCAGGACGGCCCCCGCTGCCTGGCAGGCGGCATACGATTTCATGGTCCAGGCGATGGGCGGGCTGATGAGCGTCACGGGCGAGGCGGATGGATCCTGGGCGGTGGTCCGCAGAAAGGCTGGGGTCCCGATTGTCGATATCATGACCGGCATGTATACGGCGGTGGCGGTGCTCGCGGCTCTCGAACGCAGGCGAGAGTGGCGCGGGCGATTTCATCGACATTGCGATGCTGGACGTTCAGGTGAGTTTTCTGGCGAATCAGGCCATGAACTTTCTGCTCTCGCATAAAACGCCGGTGCGGACGGGAAACCGGCATCCGAACATCCAGCCGCAGGATGTGTTCAGTGCCGCGACGGCTACGTGGCAGTCGCCTGCGGGAACGATGCGCAGTTCGCCCGGCTGGTCGAAGCGCTGGGCCAACCCGCTCTGGCCGGAGATGAGCGCTTCCGCGCCAATTCCGCGCGTGTACGGAACCTCGCCCCGCTCCGCGCGCTGCTGGCGGAGGAATTGTCGCGCCGCGGTGTCGCGGAATGCGTGGCGCTGTTCGACAACGCGGGTGTGCCCTGCGGCCCCATCAATTCGATTCCTCAGGCGCTGGCCGATCCGCAGACCACACACCGCGAAATGGTCGTATTTTATGCGTCGGGCAGTCCCGTGCCGCAGGTGGTGAGCCCGATGCGCTTCCGCGAAATCCTTTGTCTTTCGACGTGCCTCCGCCTCTGCTGGGGCAGCATACAGACCAGATCCTGCGTGAACTGGGTCTCGGCGATGCCGACATCGCGGCGCTGCGCGTCAAGGGAGTGGTTTACGGCGAGAATTCCGCTCACGGGCGACAACCTGACGCCGGAACAACAGGCTGTATACAACAAAGTGATCTCCGGGCCGCGGGGCGCGGTGGTGGGTCCGCTGCGAGCTGCCTTACATGTGCCCGAACTGGCCGATCGCTGGCAGTCCCTGGGGGAATACAAAATTCCGCTACCGCACCAGCCTTCCGCCGGTATTGAGCGAACTGGCGATTCTGGTGACCGCGTATCGATGGCGTTCGCAGCTCGAATGGCACGTCCACTCGCAGGCGGCCGCGAAGGCGGGCATTCGGGCGGATGTGATCGAAGCCATTCGCAAGGGGAAGAACCCTGCTGCCCGATCCCTCGCAGGCGGCGGTGTTTGAGTTTACCCGTCAGTTGCAGCAGAACGGGGTGGTTTCCGATTCTGCATAACGACCAAGCGTACCGCTGCCTGGGAACCGCCGGTCTGGTAGAACTGAGTGCGATCTCCGGCTACTATACGATGGTAGCCCTCACACTGAACGCGCACCACATTTATCCTCCTCGTGGAGAGCAACATGGAGGCGAGCAACCACTGGGTTCGGATACGGGACCGCTGCCGCCTGCGCGCCGCGCAGGAGAGGCTTAAATGGCCAATCCGGAGACTGTAGCGCCACGAATGCCATCGACGCCACATCAGGCAGTTCCCGCCGGCGCCTGCGACACACATACACATGTGTTCGGACCCTTTGACCGCTTCCCCATGGCTCATCGCCCGGCATATCCCGCGCCCCTTGCCCCTGCCCAGCTTCATCGGGCGATGCTGCGCGTCGCAGGGATCGAGCGGAGCGTGCTGGTGCAGCCGAGTCCCTATGGAACGGACGGCAGTGCGTTGCTTGCGGCGCTCGGCGAAGGCGAGGGAACCTAAGGGGCGTGGCCGCCGTCATGCCCGATGTCGCAGGGCTGCTTCATGGAGATGCATGCGGCGGGCGTGCGCGGGCTGCGCTTCACGGGCATGACCGACGCGGTGACGGGCAGCTTGCTGAAGGGAGCCGTGGGATTCGATCGGCTCGAGCCGCTTGCCCCGAGCAAGACCAACCTGAACGAGGCGGCAGG
>CAVRDN010000083.1:0-36490 GCA_963719675.1 uncultured Alphaproteobacteria bacterium
ACCGTACCCGAAACCGACACAGGTGGACTGGTAGAGCATACCAAGGCGCTTGAGAGAACGATGCTGAAGGAACTAGGCAAATTGCTCGCGTAACTTCGGGATAAGCGAGACCCGTTGGTGGGCAACCATCGGTGGGTGGCACAGAGCAGGGGGTAGCGACTGTTTAGTAAAAACACAGGGCTGTGCGAAGTCGAGAGACGACGTATACGGTCTGACGCCTGCCCGGTGCCGGAAGGTTAAGAGGAGGTGTGCAAGCACTGAATTGAAGCCCCGGTAAACGGCGGCCGTAACTATAACGGTCCTAAGGTAGCGAAATTCCTTGTCGGGTAAGTTCCGACCTGCACGAATGGCGTAACGACTTCCCCACTGTCTCCAGCATCGGCTCAGCGAAATTGAATTCCCCGTGAAGATGCGGGGTACCCGCGGTCAGACGGAAAGACCCTATGAACCTTTACTGTAGCTTCGCAGTGGCAGCAGGAGAACTCTGTGTAGGATAGGTGGGAGACTTTGAAGCCGGGCCGCCAGGTCAGGTGGAGTCACCCTTGAAATACCACCCTGAGTGCTTTTGCTGTCTAACCGAGACCGGTCATCCCGGTCCGGGACCCTGCGTGGTGGGCAGTTTGACTGGGGCGGTCGCCTCCCAAATAGTAACGGAGGCGCGCGATGGTGGGCTCAGGCCGGTCGGACATCGGCTGCTGAGTGCAATGGCACAAGCCCGCCTGACTGCGAGAGTGACAGCTCGAGCAGAGACGAAAGTCGGCCATAGTGATCCGGTGGTCCCGCGTGGAAGGGCCATCGCTCAACGGATAAAAGGTACTCTAGGGATAACAGGCTGATCTCCCCCAAGAGTCCACATCGACGGGGAGGTTTGGCACCTCGATGTCGGCTCATCACATCCTGGGGCTGGAGCAGGTCCCAAGGGTTCGGCTGTTCGCCGATTAAAGTGGTACGTGAGCTGGGTTTAGAACGTCGTGAGACAGTTCGGTCCCTATCTGCCGTGGGTGAAGGAGAATTGCGAGGAGCTGTCCCTAGTACCGAGAGGACCGGGATGGACATACCTCTGGTGCACCGGTTGTCACGCCAGTGGCATGGCCGGGTAGCTAAGTATGGACGGGATAACCGCTGAAAGCATCTAAGCGGGAAACCCACCTCTAAACGAGTTCTCCCCGAGGGCCGTGAAAGACCATCACGTTGACAGGCCGGGTGTGGAAGTGGGGTAACCCATGAAGCTGACCGGTTCTGATCGCCCGACAGGCTCCGATCCAAAACATCATGCATGGAAATCATCGCCAGATGCATCGGCCGGGGATATCATCGGCGCACACACACCAGAACCCATCACCCAGCCGCCGGAACGCGGACGGACGGATCCCGAACCAGGATCCGTCCGGCCACTGACCGGCGACGGAACACTGATAAACGTTGGATGGACTGGACGACCTGGTGGCTTTGGCGGGGGGCCCGCACCCGATCCCTTCCCGAACTCGGCCGTGAAAACCCCCAGCGCCCATGGTACTGTGTCTCAAGGCACGGGAGAGTAGGTCGCCGCCAGGTCTTCCAGTCCATCCACGCGAGACACGCCTCAGCCGCAAGCGACCAAAACGAACCGGACGCCAACGACTGAACGCAAACCACCGGCCGCGGGGTGGAGCAGCCCGGTAGCTCGTCAGGCTCATAACCTGAAGGTCACAGGTTCAAATCCTGTCCCCGCAACCCCGATATGTTATAGTGTAACATGCGATTTTGCACAGGCATCGCGAACGAACGACCATATCTTTCGGCGCATGTTCCAGGCCAGAAGGCCACAGGCTAAAGTCCTTCTCCACATGCGAAGGCGTCATCCGGCGAGAGCCGCCTTGTCCGCTTTGGCGTTGTGGCGCAATCGGCGTACAGGCGATCGTTATCTTCCGCGGCAAACGCGGTGATCTGTGAAAGGCCTCTGGCATGGCAGCGTCGGAATGGCCAACGACCGGTTCACCTGACCGATCTCATCGGACGGGTGTTGTTGCCATCACCACCGCTCAGCTCGGCTCCAGGCTGGACCGGATAGACCAGAGAAATCCGCGCCGCACATGGCGGCGTCGGCGAAGCTCGCCGCGGCCGGCGGTTTAATCTGGGATGGCGCATGTCAATGCCCGCACGGAGCGGTCAATTCCCTCCAGCGGCGTTAAGGCAAGATCCTCGTGCTCAATCGACAGTACATCGTCATAGCCCGCGACCCGCAGCGCTTTCACGAAGGCCCGCCACCAATTACCGTCATGACCGTCGCCGAGCGTGACGTATGACCAGGCACGACGCGCGACCTGATCGGTCGGGATCACGTCGAGCAATCCTTGAACCGCCGCGACCGATGGGTTGATCCGGGTATCCTTGGCATGCACGTGATAAATCGCCTCACCCAACGCCGGCACCGCCGCGAGCGGATCGGCCCCCATCCAGAACAAATGACTGGGATCGAGATTGGCGCCGACCACCGGCCCAACCGCTTCGCGCAACCGGAACAATGTGCCCACGTTGTAAACGTTCTGTTGACCGTGCAACTCGAGACACAGACGCTCGACACCAGCCGCGCGCGCTTCGGTCACGAGCCCTCGCCAATACGGAATGACCTGTTCCTTCCACTGCCAGTTCAACACCCGCGCGGCCTCAGGGGGCCAGGCCGTCGTCACCCAGTTCGCGTTCGTGTCACCCGGTCCACCAGGACATCCCGACATCATCACCACGCGCGGCACGCCGAGCAGCCCCGCCAGAGCGATCGTTTTGCTGGTGACCAGGCGGTGCGCTTCTCCATGCGCACCCGGATGCAGCGGATTGCCCGAGCAATTCAGCGCGCTGATCGCCAGTCCATGCGCCGCCATACCGCCAAGGAACGCATCGCGTGCCCGACGCGACGCCAGCATCGCGTCCAGATCCAGATGCGGTGCGGCCGACCAGTTGCCGCAGCCAAATTCCAGCGTTTCGATCCCCAGTTCCGCGGCCGTCCTAAGCAGGTCCTCGAGCGGCAATTCCGGTAGCCCATCGGTGACCAATCCGATCCGCATTGCTCAAACCTCCGGCACATGTTGGACGCGGCCGGACTTCGCCGCCGCCGCCGCCGCGTCGGCCAACAGCAAAGCGCGCAAACCGTCCTCGCCATCCGGCCGGGCCGCCCTCTCGCCGCGCGCCGCGCGCACGAACGCGTCCAATTCCGCGCGATACGCCGCCGCGTAGCGCTCCAGAAAAAACGGCAGCACCGGGTCCGACCGGAAACCCGACGCGTTCGCGACTTCGACTGTCGTCGGCACGACATTCCCCGCACGCAGCAATCCGTCAGAGCCATGCGCCTCGATCCGCTGGTCGTAACCATAAACCGCGCGCCGGCTGTTCGAGATCTGACACAACCGGCCCGACGCGGTGCGCAGCATCACCAGCGCGGTATCGACGTCTCCCGCCGCGCCGATCGCGGGATCGACCAGGCAGGAAGCGGTGGCCGAGACTTCGATCGGTTCCTCTCCCAGCAGAAAGCGCGCCATGTCCAGGTCGTGGATCATCATATCGCGAAACAATCCGCCCGATTGCGCGACATAGTCGGGCGGTGGCGGCGCGGGATCGCGGCTGACGATCGTCAGTAGTTCCAGCGACCCGATCTCGCCGCTGTCCAACCGTTGCTTGAGCGATGCGAAATGCGGATCGAAGCGGCGGTTGAAGCCCACCATCAGCACCGTGCTGGCACGCCGGGTGGCGGCGAGGCACGCGCGCACCCGTTCCGCTGACAGATCGATCGGTTTCTCGCAGAATGTCGACCGGCCCGCCGCCGCCGCCTGTTCGATATACGCCGCGTGCGTCGGCGTGGGGGAAGCGATCAGGACCGCGTCCGCCGCCATCGCCTCCGCCACCTCCAGCGTGCGGCTGCCGAGCGAAGCGGCCAGTGCCCCGGCCGCCGCCCGGTCGGTATCCGCGATGCCGGCCAGACGCGCGCCGGGATGGGCCGCGATATTACCGGCGTGGATTCGTCCGATCCGGCCCGCGCCAATGACCGCGATGTCCAGCATGTGTCCCTCCGGTTCGTCAATTCACCGATTGCGCCGACTGTACCGATATGTAGAGACTTCCGGCCGGGAGGACCATCGATGACGACAATCCGGCTCACCGCCGCGCAGGCTTTGGTGCGTTACCTCGCCGCGCAATATGGCGAATACAAAGGCACCGAGTGCCCGCTGTTCGCCGGCGTATGGGCCATCTTCGGACATGGCAACGTGACCGCGCTCGGGGAGGCTTTGCATACTGTTCGCGACGTGCTGCCGACGTTCCGTGCCCATAATGAACAGGCGATGGGCCATGCCGCGATCGCGTTCGCCAAGGCATCGCGCCGCCGCCGGATGATGGCATGCACCAGTTCGATCGGGCCGGGTGCGAGCAACATGGTCACGGCCGCCGCCCTGGCCCATGTCAATCGGCTGCCGGTGCTGTTCCTGCCAGGTGACGTATTCAGCTCGCGCCGCCCCGATCCGGTGCTGCAGCAACTGGAGGCGTGGGACGACGGCACCGCCTCGGTCAACGACTGCTTCCGTCCGGTGTCCCGCTATTTCGACCGCATCACCCGCCCGGAGCAACTGCTGTCCGCGTTGCCGCGGGCGATGCAGACGCTGACCGACCCGGCGGCATGCGGTCCGGTGACGCTCGCGTTCTGTCAGGACACGCAGGCCGAGGCGTTCGACTGGCCGGAGACGCTGTTCGCCCGCCAGCTTTGGCGCCCGCGCCGCCCGCCGCCTGACGCCGGGGAACTGTCCCGCGCGCTCCAACTGCTCGGCACCGCGCACAGGCCGCTGATCATCGCCGGCGGCGGCGTGCTGTACGGCGAAGCGGAACAGGCGCTCGCGGAATTTGCTGACAACCATGGCATTCCGGTCGCGGAAACCCAGGCGGGAAAGGGCAGTTTGCCGGACGGATATCCGTGCAATCTCGGGGCGATCGGTGTGACCGGCACCGCGGCGGCGAACCGGGCGGCGGCGGCCGCGGACGTCATCCTGGCCATCGGCACCCGGCTTCAGGACTTCACCACTGGCTCGCGCAGCTTGTTCCTCGGCCGTTTGATAGCGCTGAACGTGCAACCCGTGGATGCCGGCAAGCACGACGCGCTGCCTCTGGTGGCCGACGCCGGCGAGGGCATGGCGGCGTTGACCAGCGGGTTGGGCGGCTGGCGAGCGCCCGCGGATTGGACCGAACGCGCAACCGGCTGGCGATCGGAGTGGAACGCTCTCGCCCGCCGGTTCACCGACCCCGGCAACGGGCTGATGTCGGACGCCCAGGTGATTGGAGCGGTAGAAGGGGCGGTGGTGGCCGGGACGGTGGTGGTGAGTGCGGCGGGCGGCCTGCCGGGCGAACTCCACAAGCTGTGGCGGGTCGCCGGACCGGGGACATATCACCTGGAATACGGCTACTCTTGCATGGGCTACGAAATCGCCGGCGGTCTCGGCGTGAAAATGGCCGACCCGGAGCGGGAGGTGATCGTGATGGTGGGCGACGGCAGCTATCTCATGATGAACAGCGAGCTCGCCACGTCGGTCGCGATGCGGCACCGGCTGACGGTGGTCCTGCTGGATAATGGCGGCTTCGGCTGCATCAACCGGCTGCAACAATCCGCCGGCGGCGCGCCATTCAATAACCTCGTGCCGCACGGGGTCGATCTGTGCGCACATGCCGCCAGTCTCGGGGCGCTGACGGAACGGGTTGGCAATACCGCCGATCTGGCGGACGCGATCCGCCGAGCCCAATCGGCATCGCGCACCTCGGTGATCGTCGTGGAGACCGACCCGGCGATCGGCACCTCGGCCGGCGGTCATTGGTGGGATGTCGCCGTGCCGGAAGTCTCGGACCGGCCCGAGGTCCGTCACGCCCGCGCAGCCTATGACGCCGCGCGAGCCAAACCGTGACCGTGCGGTTGGGCACCAATCCGATTGCCTGGTCGAACGACGATCTGCGCGATCTCGGTGGCGCGACGTCGTTGGACACCTGCCTCTCCGAAGCGCGCCTCGCCGGCTTCGAAGGCATCGAACTGGGCCACAAATTCCCCCGTGACGCCGCCGAACTGCGGCCGATTCTGGAGCGTCACGATCTCGCGCTGGTCTCGGGCTGGTATTCCGCTCGCCTGCTGGAGCGTGACGAGGCCGCCGAATGGGAAGCGATGCAGCCCCATCTGCGACTGTTGCAGGCGCTCGGTTGCTCCGTGCTGATCCTGGCCGAGACCTCGAACGCCATCCACGGCGACCGAGCTGCCCGGCTTTCGACCCGCCCGGAATTGTCCAACGCCCAATGGTCGTTGTTCGCGGCGAGGCTGACCGCGTTGGCCGACGCGGCCGCCGCCGAAGGCATGGCGATCGCCTATCACCATCACATGGGCAGCGTCGTGCAATCGGAGACGGAGATCGATCGCCTGATGGCACAGACCGGACCTTCGCTGCATCTGCTGTTGGATACCGGACACGCGGTCTTCGCGGGCGCCGATCCGGTGGCGCTCGCTCGCCGCCATCGCGGCCGGATCGCCCATGTGCACTGCAAGGACGTCCGTCAGGCCGTGCTGTCCGAAGCACAGCGCAACGACCGGAGCTTTCTCGACAGCGTCGTGGCCGGCGTGTTCACGGTGCCGGGCGACGGCGTGGTGGATTTCCCCGCCGTCCTCGCTGAATTGAGCGGATACGACGGCTGGCTCGTCGTCGAGGCCGAGCAGGACCCCGCCAAAGCCCATCCGCTGAGCTATGCGCGGATGGGGCACGCCAATCTGACCGGCTTCGCAAAGCACGCCGGTTTGCTATGAAGGCAGGAGGCGCGCCAACAGGCGCGCGGGTCTGGGAGGAAAACATCGATGATCAAAAACGCGGGCGTCGCCCTCATGCTGCTGGTGTTGTCGGCGATCGGCTGGCGAGCGGCCGCGCAGGGCACGATGATCATGTACTGCGGCGTGGACGAAAACTGGTGCCGCGCCATGACGACCGAGTATCAAAAAGAAACCGGCGTCAACGTCCAGATGACGCGCATGAGCGCCGGTGAAATTTACGCGCGCCTGCGCGCCGAGAAAGACAATCCGCAAGCCGACATCTGGTGGGGCGGTACCGGCGATCCGCATCTGCAGGCCGCCGACGAAGGTCTCACCGACATCTATAAGTCCGACAAACTCCCACAACTGCGCGACTGGGCTCGCAAGCAGGCGGAACGTTCTCAATACAGAACGGTCGGAATTTACCTGGGTGCGCTCGGCTTCGGCTACAACACCGAGGAAATCGCCCAACGCAAATTGACACCCCCCGCCTGCTGGGCTGATCTGATCAAGCCCGAATTCAAGGGCGAGGTGCAGATGGCGGACCCCAACTCATCCGGTACAGCGTGGACCGCGCTGGCGACGCTGGTGCAGTTGATGGGCGAGGAACCCGCATTCGTTTATTTGAAAAAACTGAACTCGAACATCAACGAGTATACCAAGGCCGGCGCGGCGCCGGCCCAGGCGGCGGGACTGGGCGAAACACTGATCGGCATCGCGTTCCAACACGACGTGATCGACGTCGCCATTCGCGGCAAACCAGTGCAGGTCGTTTCCCCTTGCGAGGGCACCGGTTTTGAAATCGGCTCCATGAGCCTCATCAAAGGGGCGAAAAACCCAGCCGAGGCCCGCAAGTTCTACGAATGGGCATTGACCGTGAACGCCCAGAAGCTCGGCGCGGCGAATGGCAGTTATCAGGTGCCCTCCAACTCCGAAACCCCGATCCCGCCGCAGGCGCCGGATCTGAACAAGATCAAATTGATCGACTATGACTTCGCCAAATACGGCTCATCGGCCGAGCGCAAGCGCCTGCTCGGACGATGGAGCACCGACGTAAAGTCGGCACCGAAATAGCTTGTCCCGATCTTTGATCTGGGTTGGACTGGGTTGCATCGGGCTGCTGCTGCTGCCTTGGTACGCCGACACGCCACTGCTTCAATCGGCTCTGCTGTTCAATGGCCGGATCTGGCTCTGGCCTTTGACCGTGCCGATGCTGCTCGGACTGGTTCCGGGACCGCGCGGGCAGATCGCTGCCGGTGCCCTGGGCCTTCTCTGGTTGGTGCTGGAGGCGGTGTTAATCGGACACCAAGGCTGGACGACGTCGGCATTCTCTTTTCCGGCACAGGCTCCGCTGGGTTGGGGTGCGCTGGCCTACGCCCTGGCATGCGCGGGGCTGCTGGCCGATGGCCTTGCTCGCGTTGGCTTCGGCGGCGGTCAGGTGTTCATCACCCGATCGTTGCTGTTGATCGGCGCCGGTCTGCTGCTGTTCGTATTCTGGCCAATCCTGAGTGTTCTGGCATCCGCGGTCGAAGACGACAGCGGGCTTTTTGCTCCGGGCCTGTTTTTCGCCAAGCTGACAGACCGGTCGATCTGGAGCCTCGGTTGCCTCGCGGGCGGAGAGTGCGGCGTGGCGTGGCACACGGTGTCCCTGGCCATTTTGGTCGGTATCGCAACCACGCTGTTGGGATTGGCGTTCGCGCTGCTGGCGGTTCGCACGGAGGTGCCGTTGAAGCCGCTGCTGCGAGGCCTGACGCTGTTGCCGATCATCACGCCGCCGTTCGTGATCGGGCTCGCCTTGATCCTGCTGCTGGGCCGCGCGGGAATGGTAACGAACTTCCTGGCGACTTACGCGGGGATCCCCCGCAGCCGATGGATATATGGCGCCTGGGGCATCTCGATCGCCCAGACCCTGGCGTTCACGCCGATCGCGTTCATGATTTTGGCGGGCATGCTGCGCGGCCTCAGCCCCAGCCTGGAGGAAGCCGCGCGCACCTTAAGGGCCGGGC
This sequence comes from uncultured Alphaproteobacteria bacterium, assembly GCA_963719675.1. Classification (GTDB taxonomy): domain Bacteria; phylum Pseudomonadota; class Alphaproteobacteria; order Acetobacterales; family Acetobacteraceae; genus Rhodopila. The sequence goes on from CAVRDN010000083.1 coordinate 8,800, forward strand.
CGTGGCGAACCTTCGCGACGGTCACCTGGCCGTTGCTGCGTCCCGGGTCTGACGAACGCGTTCCTCATTGGATTTGTCGAGAGCCTCGCCGACTTCGCCAACCCGCTGGTGATCGGCGGCAATTTCAACGTGCTGTCTACTGAGATCTTCTTCGCCGTCGTCGGTGCCGCGCACGATCAGGGACGCGCCGCCGTGCTCGCGCTGATCCTGTTGAGCTTCACGTTGGCCGCGTTCGCCGCGCAACGCTCCTGGCAAGGCAACGCGCGCTACACCACCGTCACCGGCAAGGGCGACGCCGGACTGCACGCGCCGCTCCCGGGCCCTCTGACGGCGCTGTGCGTGGTCGCCGTCGTGGCATGGTTGGTGCTGACGATCGCGGTGTACGGCACCATTTTGACCGGCGGCTTCGTGGAACAGATCGGCCGCGACAATACCCCCACATTGCGTTACTTCTGGACTGCATTCTCGGTCGATCGCGGTGTCGGGGGCTGGTTCCTCAGCGGGTCCGCGTGGCCGTCGTTGATTACGACCACGGAACTCGCTCTGATCGCGATGCCGATTACCGCCGCCCTGGGCATTCTGACCGCGTGGCTACTGGATCGGATAAGGTTCGCGGGCCGCGATCTGTTTGAGTTCGCGACCATGATGAGCTTCGCCATTCCCGGTACCGTGATCGGGATCGGCTACATCCTGGCGTTCAATGTTGCCCCGTTACAACTGACCGGGACCGCGACAATCATCGTCGTGGCCTTCGTGTTCCGCAACATGCCGGTCGGCATCCGAGCCGGCCTCGCGTCACTCAGTCAGATCGATCGCAGTCTGGATGAGGCGTCGTTGACATTGCGCGCGGGCCCGGCATCCACGTTGCGGCGGGTCATTCTGCCGTTGCTGCGGCCGGCGATCGTCACCGCGATGACGTATGGTTTCGTGCGGGCGATGACCGCCATCAGCGCGGTGATCTTCCTCGTGACGGGAGGCTATAACCTGGCGACGGTCTACATCGTCGGCCGCGCCGACGTCGGGGAATACGGCATCGCGATCGTGTATTCCGCCGTCCTGATCCTGGTCATGATGATCGTCCTTACCTCGATCCAAATCCTCGTCGGTCACACCCGACTGGGCCGTCGCGGCGTGGTCGTCACCAGCCTCGCGATGACCTCATGACCGCCGTTACGTTCGATCGCGTGAGCAAATTGTATGGCGGCGTCACCGCCGTCGATGCCGTCAGCTTCGAGATCGCGGCGGGCACGCTGGTCACACTGCTGGGGCCGTCAGGTTGCGGCAAGACCACGACATTGCGATTGATCGCGGGCCTGGAGCAGGCCAGTTCGGGCCGCATCCTGATCGATGGCGCTGATGTCACCAGTTTGTCTCCCGCCGAGCGCGATGTCAGCATGGTGTTCCAGTCCTATGCGCTGTTTCCGCATCTCACCGTCATGGATAATGTTTGTTACGGTCTGCGATCGACGCACGTGCCGAAGCGTCAGGCGATCGAGCAGGCGCGGACAAAACTCCAGATGATTGGCCTGACAGGCCTGGAAAACCGGCTGCCGAGCGAGTTGTCCGGTGGTCAACAGCAACGTGTGGCGTTGGCCCGGGCGATGGTACTGGAGCCCAAGGTGTTGTTGTTCGATGAACCGCTTTCAAATCTGGACGCGCGCCTGCGCAGGCGGGTACGGGATGAAATTCGCGCTTTGCAACAATCTTTAGGACTGACTGTTGTTTATGTAACTCATGATCAGTCCGAGGCGCTGGCGATTTCCGACCGTATCATCGTGATGAACAATGCACGCATCGCCCAGGATGGGACGCCGAGAGGGTTGTATGAGGCGCCGGCGGATCGTTTCGTGGTTAATTTCATGGGGGAGGCGAGTATCCTGCCGGTCGAGATTACCGGCATCGAAGGCGACACCGCCGCGGTGCGTCTTGGGGACGTTGTTTTAGCCCTGCCGGCACGCGGTCTCCACACCGGCCCGGCGAGCCTGGCGGTCCGGCCGCACGCCGTGCATTTGGCACCTGTTTCCGGCGTGAACGGGATGCCCCGGGGAATCGTTCGCCGCGCGGTATATGGCGGAGACCACATGGAGTACGAAGTGATGATGGCGGGGTTCACCGACATGATTTTCGTGATCGACACCAATGTTTCAGCGCCCTTCGCTATGGACGGTGTCGTCGATCTCGCGTTCTCCACCGCTGGGCTTTCATTGTTGCCGGCGGCATCGTGTTGATCGACGCGTTGTCCGCGCGGCACGATTTCGCGATCGATCTGGCACGCGAGGCCGGCGGTTTGGCGTCCGACATGCGTCGCACCCTTGGTTTGCCGGAAGCCAAACAATCGATGGATTACGCCACGCGCGCCGATCACGCGGTTGAGGCGCTGATCCGGCGACGGATCGGCGAACGTTTCGGTGACGCGGTGATTGGGGAGGAAGACGGCGGCGTATCGGCGGATGTCGTTTGGGTTGTCGATCCCATCGACGGCACGGTGAATTACGTTCACGGCATGCCGCGTTGGTGCGTCTCGATCGCATTGGTGGTCGACGGCGATGTGGTCAGCGGGGTGATCAACGCTCCCGATGAGGACAGGTTATTTGCCGCGCGCCGCGACGCGGGTGCGTTCCTGAACGGAGCGAAGGCGTCGGTCAGCCGACTTCGGCACGGTGCGTCGCCGCTGGTGGAAGTGGGTTGGTCGCCGCGCCGGCCGATTACTCAATATGCCGGCGTGATCCAGCGATTGATCGGCGATGGGATTGAATTTCGTCGGCTCGGGTCTGGGGCCTTGGCCGTCGCGGATACCGCGGTTGGCCTGAACGATGGTTATTTGGAATTGCACATCAACGCCTGGGATGTGCTCGCGGGGCTTATCCTGGTGCGGGAGGCCGGCGGTCAATGCAACGATTTCCTTGCCGGCGATGGGTTGATGAACGGCAACCCGATCATCGCTTGTACGCCCGAGATAGCCACGAGGCTTCGCGCGGCGACGGAGCCGTGGCTGGCAGAAGTCGGCGGCATCGCCGGGCCTTAGGCAGGCCGTGCCAAATCGCGCCCACGATCGCGAAGTCGCCGCCCGCCGCCTTGACAGTCCGACAACCGCAGCGCGACTGTCACAAAACCATCATAAATCAACAGGATGTCTGCGAGGAAACAGGTTATGACTGGTAAGAATTGGCACGTGACCAACCCGGTTGGTCTTCTGACCCGGCGCGCCTTTACCGGCGGCATGGCCGCCGGCCCCTTCATTATCCGCGGCGCTTTGGCCGCGGACACGATCAACGCCTATTCGATCTGGCCGGAAAACTACGCCAAACCGATGATGGAGGCATTCGAGAAGACCTCCGGTATCCACGTCAACTTCGTCCGATTGTCCTCGGGCGAGGCGCTGGCTCGTGTGATCGCGGAAAAGGGCAATCCCCAGGTCGACGTGCTGTTCGGCGGCCCGGTCGAGACGTTCACCGCCGGGCAGGGCAAAGGCGTATTCGAACCCTATGTGCCGCCGAGCGCCGCCCAACTGCCGGCGCGCTTCAAGGATCCGGCGGGGAATTGGACCGCCATCGCCGACGATCCATTGGTGTTCATGACCAACACCAAATTCCTGAAGGAACACAATCTCAAGGCCCCATCGTCGTGGGACGACCTGCTCGATCCAGCCTACAAAGGCATGCTGCAGATGGCCGACGCCCGAACCTCGGGCACGGCCGTCACTCGCATCTTCTCGATCCTGCAGGTGCACAACCGGAACGAAGACGAGGCCTTCGCTTACATGAAGAAGCTGCGCCAGAACGTGCAGGTCTATACCAAAAGCGGCGGCGGCGGCACATTGCCGGTCGGCCTCGGTCAGGCCGGCGGCGGCATCTTCTTCATTGTCGACGCGCTGTTCACGCGTCAACAAGGTTACGAAGTCGAGATCAGCTTCCCTAAGGAAGGTATCGGTTCGGCCGCCGAATGTATCGCGCTGCTGAAGGGCGCGAAGAACGCCGCGGCGGCCAAAAAGCTGATCGATTGGGCAACGAGCGACGCCATGCAGTCGCTGCTGGCGCCGAACAAGATCAATTTCATTCCCGCCAACCCGAAAGTGCGGACCGATCCGGGCCTCGCCGCCATTCTGAAAGGCGCCAAAATCATCGAGATCGACGACACCTGGGCGGGCGAGAACCGCCAGCGGATCGTGCAGCGGTGGGTCGCCGAGGTGCTGAACAGTTAAATACACCATGGCGTTCGAGGCCTCACGCGGGAGAACCACGGGATCGGTGGACCCGGTCCGTCTGCTCGCGACCGCTACGCTGTGGTTGCTGATGGGGCTGTTCATCCTCTATCCGCTGGCCTGCCTGTTCATCCGCGCCTTCACCGACGATGGCGCGGTCGCGATCGGCCCGCTCATCGATGTCATTCGCGATCCCAACCACCTCAAGGCACTTTCGAACAGTCTGCTGCTGGCCAGCCTGGTCGGGGTCGCCGGCACGGCCACGGGGTTTCTGTTCGCGTTTACGGTGGAGCGCATCGAGATCGGCCGCGCCGGACGAAAGTTGCTCGATCTCGCCACTCTGCTGCCGCTGATCTCGCCGCCGTTCACGACCTCCATCGCGTTCGTGTTCTCGTTCGGGCCGCGTGGGCTCATCACGCATGATTTGTTTCGCATGAATAACGCCCAGGTGTACGGGTTGCGCAGCACGTTGGCGGCCGAGGCGCTGACGTATTTTCCGCTCGCCTATCTGGCGCTGCGACCGATCATCGGTCAGATCGGCAATCATCTGGAGGAGGCGGCTTACAGCCTCGGTTCCTCGCGCTGGCGCGTATTCCGCACGGTCACCTTGCCGCTGAGCCTGCCGGGCATCGCCAACGCGTTCCTGCTGCTGTTCGCGGCCTCACTGGCGGATTTCGCGACGCCTCTGATCCTGGCGGGCAACAGCCTGCCGGTGCTGCCGACCGAGGCCTACCTGCAGATCACCGGAATGTTCGACCTGAAGGGAGGCGCCGTCCTGTCGCTGATGCTGCTGGTACCGTCGGCGTTGGTCTACATGGCACAGCGTCGCATGGTCGCCGGGCGTAGCTATGTCACCGTGACGGGCAAGGGGAGCAGCCGAGGCCGGCGCGAAGCAGTGGCACCCTGGCTGGGCGTCGCGTTGGTCGCCGCCTGCCTCGCGGTCACACTGTTCATCGGCTATCTCTACGCCCTGTTGGTATGCGCCGCGAGCGTGGTCACCTTCGGTGCCAACGACACGCCAACGCTGACCAATTACCGCGCGATCTTCACCGACGGGCTGCCCGCGATCGAGGATACGCTGATCATCGCCGCGATCGGCATGCCCCTTGGCGGGCTGTATGGCGTCGTCGTTGGTTACCTGGTCAGCCGCGGCCGGTCCTGGAACATGCGGGCCATGGAACTCGTCTCGATGATCAACTACGCCCTGCCGGGGACCATCGTCGGCATCGGCTATCTCATCGCCTTCAACAACCGGCCGATCGCCTTGACCGGCACCGCGACCATCATCATCGCCTGCTACATCTTTCGCTATAGTCCGGCCGGCATCCGGACCTCGATCGCGCTGCTGCAACAAATTGACCGGAGCATCGAGGAGGCCTCGCTTAGCCTGGGTGCCGGCAGCGTCACGACATTCCGGCGGGTTACGCTGCCGCTGATCCTGCCCGCCTTCTTTACCGGCCTGCAGGTCGTCTTCATCCGGTCTATGACGGCGATCAGCGCTACGATATTCCTGGTATCGATCAATTGGACACTGATCACGGTCCGCATTCTGGAAAACATGACGGAGTTGTCGCTCGGTCCCGCCGCGGCGTTCTCAGTCTTTGTCATCGCGATCGTGCTTGTCGTCGTCAGTCTGTTGGAATGGGCAATGAAGCTATTGGTGCGGGCGGAGCCGTGGCCGACCGCGGGACTCCATTAAGCCATGGCCCAATCCTCTTCACCTGGAGTGCGACTGAGCAAAGTTTCCGCCGTCTTCCACCATCCGGAACGAGGCGCGTTGCCAGCGGTCAACGAGGTCGATCTCGACGTCGAGCCTGGCGAACTGATGACGCTGCTCGGGCCGTCCGGCTGCGGCAAAACCACCACGCTGCGGATGGTCGCGGGTTTCCAGGAACCGTCGCACGGCCGAATTTTCATCGACGAACGCGACGTGACGAACGTGCCGGCGAACGGGCGCGATATCGGCTTCGTATTCCAGAACTATGCGCTGTTCCCGCATATGAACATCTTCGAGAACGTCGCTTACGGCCTGCGCGTCAGGCGGAAAACCAAAGCGGAAATCCGCGAGAGGGTGACTTCAGTATTGGCCTTGGTCGGTCTCGCCGGTCATGGCGATCGTCCGCCGGCGGAACTGTCCGGTGGCCAACAGCAGCGAGTGGCGCTCGCCCGCGCCATCGTGATCGAGCCCAGAGTTCTGCTGTTCGATGAGCCGCTGTCCAACCTCGATGCCACGCTCCGGGTCGAGATGCGCGGCGAGATCCAGAGCCTGCAAAAGCGGCTTGGCATCACAACGCTTTACGTTACCCACGACCAGGAAGAGGCGATGGCGATCTCTGATCGTATCGCCGTGATGAAGGATGGCCGGATAGCTCAGATGGGCACGGCCGCTGATCTGTACCGCAGGCCGGCTTCAACCTTTGTCGCGGGCTTCATCGGCCGGGCGAACATTCTCGCGGGCACGGTCCTGCGATCAGATGACGGGACAGTCGAACTCGACATTGACGGGCGGCGCATGCGCTTCGCATCCGACCGGCGGTATGCGGCAGGCACCCGACTCTCGGCCGTCGTGAGGCCCGAAGCGATCGCCATCGGCACGACCGGATCCGGCGTGAAAGCACGGCTCGAAAGCAGGGTCTACCTGGGCGATAAGATGGAGTTCACGCTGCGTCTGGGCGATCGGCTGCTGCATGCCACCCGATCGAATCCGTCGGAGGCAACATCGTTCGCGATCGGGCAGGACATTGATATCGATCTGCCTGGTGACGCGGTGCATTTGATCGAGAGCGATGGATAAACACAGGCGGTTGCCGCTTCATTCACCCTGGCGCCCCGGCGAGACTGTGAATGGGCATGCGTGAACGGGGACGAAGCGGCCATGGATGATGGACGGGCTGGCCTGTTTGATTCGGGTTGGATGTCGCGGCCATAGTTGCTTGCTTTTCTGGAGGCATACCGGCGGTGGCCGCGCCGTGGGTCTGGCCGATACAACGTCAACTGGGCGCATCAGAAAGGCATAGGCGATCGCGTCGTCGCCGAGCGCCCGCCGCACCGCATTAACTCGCGTCGTCAACGCGGATTCCGAGACAAACCGACCGCCCCAGACCGCCCGCGGGAGATCATCCTCGCTGACCACGCGGTCGCGGTTTTCAACCAGGAAGACCAGCAGGTCGACGGCCTTGGGTTCGAGTTCGATCGGTGCGGCGCCGCGGCGCAATTCGCGCCGGCCGATATCGAGTTGGTGGTCGCCAAACGCCAAAACCACGTCCGGTCCTCCGGAAATCTCCTCCATTTCTCCTCGAATCATAAGCCCGCCGTAAGGGAGAAGAAAGGCGGCCGTAAAGCGTTACCCGCGCCGCCCCAGTATCATGTGGACGGTCGGGAAGGCGCCATAAAGCCGCAACGTTCTTGGGGAGGCCCTGATGAAGAGAATTGCCGTTCTCGCTTCGATCGCCGCCATGCTGTCGTCGCTGGTAGCGGCAGCGCGGGCTGACGAATTGAAAGGTACTGAGCGCCGGGATCATGCACTTCGCTCTGAAGGACCTGGGTGACAATTTCACTCGCGGGACTGGCACGAAGCTGGCGATCACCTTCAGCGGCGCCGAACGCGTGAAGACCAGCGTCGAAAAGGACGAACCGGTCGATGTCGTGATCCTGCCGAAACCGGATATCGCCGCGCTCGTCACGGCGGGCAAGATCGCCCCCGATTCGGTGCACGACATCGCGCGCACGGCGTTGTCCATAGCGGTACGCAAAGGCCAGGCGAAGCCGGATATCAGCTCCCTCGCGGCCGTCAAGGAAGCCCTGCTCGCGGCCAGGACGATCGCCTATTACGATGCGGCAGCCGGCGGCGCGGACGGCATCCTGGCCGAGCACGACCTCGCCCGGCTCGGCATCGCCCAGGAGGTAGCGCCCAAGGCCAGGCTGTGGGAATCCGTGCAGGAGGCGATTGCCGAGAAGAGCGTCGATCTGCTCATCGGTTGGCAACCGCCACTGTTGTCGAAGGCGGCGGATTATGAGTTCGTCGGCCCTCTGCCACCGGAATTGCAGGATCCCAAGGATTTTACCTGGACCGCCGGCGCGGCGACCAAATCCAGCGATCTCGCGACGGCCAAGGCCTTCACTCTGATGCTCGCCTCGCCGGAGAGCCGCGGGGTCTTCAAAGACAGGGGTTTTACCCCGCCTTGAGTTGGCCGAATTGATCCGAGCCGGACAGCGTGGGCCAGGGGCACCGCGTGGGCCGGCTTCGGGGCACCAGCCGGGATGGCTGCCGCGCCGCCGCGATACCGCGAAAGCACGCGGCATCGCCCTGAACGATTTCGGCATGACGGTGAGTCGTGGGATGCCGCGCCGCGAGGGTCATCGCGACGGTCGTGCCGTAGGAACTCGTCGTAGAGCCACCGCAGGGCCGTTGAGATGGCGGCGTTGGACCGCCGACGCGGATTGCACCGGAGCCACGTCAAACCCATCTGAGGTAAGCCTGCCTCCGTTCCTCGGCGGAAGGACCGCCGGACGGACGAGGTCAGATCAACACTGACCGGAAAGGGTCGCGCCATGTCGGTTTCGGATGTGCTGAAGCACAAGGGTAACATCGTGATCACTGTTCGCGCCACCGACGGTGTCGCGCACGCGGTTCACGAACTCGCGGACCACCATATTGGCGCCGTGATGGTTGAAGACCAGTGGATGAAGCCGGTGGGTATTCTGTCGGAGCGTGACATCATCAACGCCATCGCAAGCAAGGGTGCCGGGGTCCTCAATTCTGACGTCGCGAGTTTGATGTCATCGCCAGTTCGGAGCTGCCGATCGACAGACCGCGTCGAGGCTGTGATGGCGACCATGACGATGGCCCGCGTTCGTCACGTACCGGTGATCGACGATGGCGTGCTCAAGGGGATTGTCAGTATCGGCGATCTGGTGAAGCACCGGCTCGATGAAAAGGAGCTGGAGGCTAACGTATTGCTGGATCTTTCACGCGTCCACGCGTGATTTGAGCACGGGTTCACTGATGTTGCCAGGTCGTATGCAGGCATCGTACCGCGGTGCTTCTACGAGCTAAGGGGTCACGCGGACCTACTTCATCAGTCAACGATCCATTCATCGGGGATGCGGGGAAAGATCCCGGGAAACCAACGCCTGGTTGATTGGTGCCGCGCGTGCTGTCCTCGACCGGCTGGTTGATCCTGAATTGTTCGAATCAATTGAATCCAGGACGGCCAAGGATTTTTCAGCCGCCTGTTTGATCCATCGCTGGAGAAATGTCGGATGGTTGGTCAGCGCATTTGTCCAGATCGGCGGCGGGGGGGGGCTGGCGCGATCACCGTCAACGGTGGCGCGAAGATCGCCAACGCGGCAGACCCGATCCTGGGCGTCAGCGCCGGCGGCAACGGCTCCTTGATGGTATCCGGCGTGGGGACGCAGTTCGATACGATCGGTGAGGTCGATGTCGGCATGGCCGGCGCCGGCGATCTTCAGGTCGAGAACGGAGCCACGCCGCAGAATGGCGGAAATATCTCCGCCCCATCGCAGGGCTTCGATGTCGCGGATGCCCAGGGGGGATCTGGAGACGCCGTCACCGCCGCCAGCATCGTGGCGGCAACATTGTCGACCTCGCGCAGCAACCCCGTCGGGGAGCCGCCTGACCGGTGGCCGCCCCGGATGACGCGGGTCCGGCGATTGGTCGATGGTCCTGGTCGGTGTCGCACCTGAGCATGGCGACACGATGTAGCCTCGCGCGGGCTCGCCGTTGGAGGTAGATGGATCGGACCTGTCCGATGAAGTGATCGCCGATGCCGACCGCGGCCCCTACACGACCACTGGACTATCTCCAATTCGCGCGACGCGCGAGGGCTATCGACACCTGTTTCCGGTGGCCGCTCCCGGCACGCGGACGGTGCGGGCGAACCCGGGCGCGTGGATGCGCGGGCAGGTGACGACATCCGCGTCAGTCGCCGGCGGCGCCGCGATGGCCGATCGGCCAGCCGCCGGCACCGAGCCGATCGACCTTTCGGATGATACGGTCTGGCATCGGGTCTTCGCTCAGGGCGAGGAACGCTACCGCGCCGGATATTATACGAAATCAGCAACTATATTCGCTCGTCTCGCCACCGCTCGGCCGGATTGGCCGGTGGCTTTGCGTGGGCTCGGCCTCAGCCGGTTGCGGTTGGGCGAGACCACGGTCGCACTCGAACTGCTTGCCAGGGCGCGCGAACTGGCACCGGACGATCCGCTCGCTCGACTGCATCACGGGATCGCTTTGCACGCGGCGGACCGACACGACGAGGCAGTCGTGGAATTTCGCGCCAGCGCGGCGGCCCTGCCGGACGACCCGGCGCCGTTCCTCAACCTGGCCTCCAGCCTGCTGGCGCTGGGGCACGCCGCGACCGCGCTCGACGCGGCGAGGCGCGCGCGCCGGCGGGCGCCGCGATCGCCCCAGGCGGCCTATATCGTGGGCATGGCATTGCTCGCCAATGGACGGACCGCGGACGCCGAGGCCGCGTTCGCGGCGGCCCTCCACCTGGAGCCCCGCCTGGTCGGAGCCTGGATCAGCCTTGGCGTCGCGCTATACCGCCGAGGCGACATCGCCGGCGCCATCCGCGCGATGCGGCGGGCACTCGACCTTGACCCGGAAAATCACTCCGCCGCCGCGAACCTTGGCGCGTTCCTGCGGCTGACAGGTGAAACTGAAGCGGCGGAAGCCATCTCGCGACGCCTGTTGGAGCGGCATCCCAATGCCGTGGAAGCGCGGTTGAACGCCGCGGCCGAACATCTGCGCGAGGAGCGCGGCGCGGATGCCCTGGCACTGCTCGACGCCGTCGCCGCCCCGTCCGATCCACGGCCTGGCTTTCATTGGCGCCTGCAACGGGCCCAGGCGCTGCTGCAACTCGCCAGGACCGACGAGGCGCGTGCCTTGCTGGTGGATATAGGCGAACCACCGGCCGGCATGGGCCCACTGCTGGCCTGGCGGCGGGTCCTGCTGGCGTTGGCGGATGGCGACGCGCCGCGCGCGGTCCGTCTCGCGGAGGCGATGGAGCAATCCCTGGCCGCGACCGATATGCTTCCGGAACATCGCATCATGGCGCATTTCGACCTGGCGAAGTTCTGGTCGGGCCGCAACGAAGCTGGCCGCGCGTTTCCGCATTGGACCGCGGGCCATCAGGAGCTTCGGCGCTTCCAGCCATTTTCCCGCGACATGCATCGCGCGTTCGTCGACGCGACGATTGACCACTTCGACCGCACTCGCCTGTTCGAGGGAGGCAGGGCGGAGAATAGCGACACCGCTCCCGTTTTCATCGTCGGCATGCCTCGTTCCGGCACGACCCTGACGCAACAAATACTGGCGGCGCATCCTCATGTTTTCGCCGCCGGTGAACGCGGCGATCTGGGGGCGGCGTTCAATCGTCTTGGTAACGGAACAATGGCCGACGCCGCGGCACGTGTCGCGGCGCTCGACGGGCCCGCGTTGGACGCCGCGGCACGTGGCTTCCTGGCACGGCTTCGCGCGTTGGCCCCGGACGCGGCGCGCATCGTCGACAAAATGCCCGGCAATTTCCTGTATCTCGGGCTTGTCGCGCTGATGCTGCCGGGGGCCCGGATCATCCATTGCGTGCGCGACCCGCGCGACGTCGGGCTGTCGATTTTTACCTATCGTTTCTTTAGCCACCATCCGTACGCGCACGATCTTGGCGATCTCGGCTGGTATATCGGCGAGCACGACAGGCTGATGGCGCATTGGTACGGTGCGTTGCCAAACCCGTTGCTGACCGTGCGACTAAGCGACTGGGTGAATGATTTCAGCGCGACCTTGCGGCGCATCCTGGTGTTTCTCGATCTGCCGTACGATCCGCGCTGCGAACGTTTCCATGAACAGGATCACCGCGTTGGGACGGTAAGCCGGAGTCAGGTGAAACAGCCCATCAACGCGCGGGGTATCGGTCGCTGGCGCGGCTATGAAGAGCATCTCGGTCCGCTGCTCGCCGCGCTGCGCAGAATCCGGTGCGATTACGTATTAATAATGAATTGCCTTACATCAATATCTTTGCCTCTTGCCATTCGTTCCAGCGTGGGATTAATTTTGTAACATGATGTTACCTGATCTCGGCGGTCGGGCGCGTGGATTGATCAGATCCGATCGTTCTGAGGGGGAAAAAAGCGATGACCATCGATATCGATGTCGGCGATGAAGCCGATCTAAATCAGGCCATCGCTCAGGTCGATACCCAGCCCGAAAACGCGGGTGCTTACGCGATCCATTTCACAACGACAATCACGCTGAGCGTTCCGCTGCTGAAGATCAGTTTGCAAAGCGGCACCACACTCACCATCGATGGCGGTAACGGCGCGCTGAACGGTGAGAACGCGGAACAAGGGTTTTTCGTCTCCGCCGGCACGGTGGCGCTGGAGAATCTGACCATCGAACAAACCCGCGCGTCTGGCGCGGCGGGCACCGGCGGCGGCGGCGGCGGTGCCGGCCTTGGCGGCGGATTGTTCATTGGTGCAGCCGGCGCCGTCACCGTCGACGACGTGACGTTTCAGCACAACCTCGCTTTGGGCGGGCTGGGCGGCTCGGGTGGCCCAGGCAAGGGTGGCGCGGGTTCCGGGCTCACGAATGGCGCCGGGGGCGCGGGCTCGAATGGGGATACGGGAGGCGACGGCGCGGATGGTGCGGCGGGCAACCAGGTCATCCCCGCCGCGCCAGGCCATCCGGGGTATCGCGGTGACTTTGGCTACCAGGGCGCGTCGGGTGATGCCGGAGCGGCGGGGACCGCGGGCGGTGCCGGTGGCTTTGGCGGTGGCGGCGGCGCGGGCGGCACCGGTGGCGCGGGGGGCGTGGGCGGTCGCGGTGGGCTCGGCGGGATCGGCGGGATCGGTGGGGCGGGAGCACCGGGCAACTACGTCGGCTATTCCAGCTTCGCGTATAACGGCGGTAAAGGCGGCGTTGGCGGTGATGGCGGTGGCGGCGGCTGGTCCGACCAGGGCAATCCGGCCAATCCGATCACCGCCCGTTACGCGGGCCACGCCGGCAACGGCGCGAATGGCGGTGTCGGCGGTGCCGGCGCCGACGGCCGTCAATACACTGGCGGCGCCGGCGGCAATGGCGGCAGCGGCGGCGGCCTCAATCTGCCAAGCGGCAGCAGCAGCAACTCCCGTATCGGCGGCGATGGCACGCCTGGCGGCAGTGGTGGCGATGCCACCACGACGGCCGACGGCACGCGCGGCGCCGCCGGCGCCTACGGTGGCGCCGCGACCGGATATGGCCCGGCGGGGAACGCCGGGAATGGCGGTACCGGTGGTCGGGGCGGCGATGGGCAGGCCGGCCTGGTCGGTTTCGACGGCGGCGACGGCACGGCGGGAAGCGTTGGGGGTCTCGGCGGCCAGGGCGGCTTTGGCGGTCTGGGTGGAACCGGCGGTGCCGGTGGCGCGGGTGGAGCGGGAGGCTTCGGCGGCGGCGGTGGCGGCGGCGGCGCTGGCGGCACCGGCGGCCTCGGCGGCGATGGCGGCGCGGGCAACGTGGGTGGTGTCGGTGGTGTCGGCGGCAATGGCGGTCAGGGCGGCCGAGGTCATCCTGGTGGCAAAGGCGGCACGGGCGGCGCTGGGGGCCCAGGCGGTCTCGGTGGCTTTTACGTTCAGCTATTTGGTGGCGACGCCCCGAGCGGCGCGAACGGCGTAGGCGGCAGTGGTGGCCGGGGCGGCGATGGCGGCGTCGGGGGCACCGGCGGAGCTGGCGGAGCAGGTGGCGCCGGCGCGGTCGGCGGGTCAGGTGGCTCCGGCGGGTATAGCGGTCGCGGGGGCTATGGCGGCGACGGTGGATCGGGTGGCGCGGCTGGGTTTGGCGGCGGTGCCGGCGGAACGGGGAGCGCCCCCCAGGGCGGCAGTCTCGGAACCGCGGCGACGCCAGGAACGGCCGGCGGCGTAGGGTCGGCCGGCCTTCCGGGCGACTCCGGCCAGAGTGGCGATCCCGGGAGTACGGGCGAGGACGGCGACCCCGGCTCGGGCGCGGTCATCGTGACCTCAGGCAACGAGACGATCGAGTATCCCGGCAAGGGGGGCGCGGGCGGCGTCGGCGGCTCCGGAGGCAAAGGCGGTTCAGGCGGCGCCGGCGGCAGCGGCGGCGTGGGCGGAGTGGGTGGCGAGGGTGGCGTCGGAGGCTCCGGTGGCGTCGGGGGGCAAGGCGGCCAGAACGCCGGCGGCGGCGGCGGTCTCGGCGCCGGCGGCGACATCTTCATCCAGCAAGGCGGCCTGCTCACCATCGAGTTCCGGCAGCCTGTCCCAGAGCAGCGCGACCGGCGGCCAGGGCCAGAACGGCGGCGGCGGCGGTCACGGATATGGCGGTGGCATCTTCATCCAGGGCAATCAGACCATCACGTTCGCGCCCGCTCTGGGCCAGACGGTGACGATTGGCGACGTCATCGCCGACATGACGGGGTCGCAGGACCCGAGCGGTCAGACGGGGGCGGGCGGCGTGACCATCGATGGCGGCGGCACCGTCGTGCTGTCCGCGGCCGATACCTACACCGGCGCGACAACCATTCTGGACGGCACCCTGATGCTTGGCCCAGGAGGGTCGATCGCGAACAGCCGGCTGGCGCTCAGCGGCAAGTCCAGCGTGTTCGATATTTCCGGCGACTCCGATCAGGCGGTGCGAGATCTGACCGGCCCCTCGGGTAGCACCATCTCCCTGAGTGGCCACAGTCTGATCGCCGACGGAACCGGTGATACAACCTTCGCCGGAACGCTCACCGGCACCGGTGGCCTGGTGAAAGCCGGTGTCGGGGCCCTGACGCTCAGCGGCGACAGCAATTTTTCCAACGGCACGACGATCACCGCCGGTACGCTGCGCCTCACCACGCCGGATGCCGCCGGATCCGGCGGTGTCGTGTTTCAGGGACCGCTGACGGGCACTCTGGCGCTCGACGCCACCGCGCTGACCGGCGGCGCGTTCGGCCAACCTGTCAGCGGTTTCAGTTTCGGCGATGTCCTCGATCTGACCGGGTTGTCCTGGAGCTCGGCCAATCACGGAGCCGTGTTCGAGAACGGCACCCTGACGGTGAGCAGCGGCGGCGTTAGCGACATGGTGCCGCTGAACGGAAGCTACGCGCCGGATCAGTTCACCGCGTTCAGCGATGGGGCGGGGGGCACCGACGTGACGGTCGCCGCCGAGGTCGGCGATGTCAGCGGTCTGATCGCCGCGTTGGGCGTGGTCGAAGGGGAAGCGAGCGGCATTTATACGATCGACCTGACGGCGGGGCTTTCGCTGACCGCCGATTTGCCGGCGATCGAGCTTCCCGTGGGGGTCAGCCTCACCATTGACGGAGACGGTTTCACGATCGACGGCGGTGGCGCGCATCGCGGCGTTCTCGTCGGGTCGGGAACGGTCAGCCTGCGGAACATGACGATCGCGGACGCGGCGGCGATCGGCGGCGCGGGCGGCACGGGTTACCTCAGCGGCGGCGGCGGTGCCGGACTGGGCGGTGGCCTGTTTGTCGGATCCGGTGCGAAAGTCACCGTCGATAACGTCACGTTTCAGCATGACGCGGCGACCGGCGGTGCCGGCGGCGGCTACGGCCTTGGTCTGGGCGGCGGTGGCGGCCTCGGCGGCGCGGGTGGCGACGGCGGGATCGTGGGAGACAGCAGCGAGTCGGGCGGCGGTGGCGGCGGCATTGGCACGACCGGTTTCGGGGGCGCCGGAGGACCACCGGGAGCCAATGGCGGCAGCGGCATCGTGCCGGGCGTGGCAGGCGGCGGATCGGGCCTCGGCGCGAGTGGCACCGGCGGCCCGAATGGCGGTGGTGGCGGCGGTGGCGAGGCCGGCGGTGGCGGCGGTATCGGTGGCGCGGTGCCGACCGCGACGCGGACCGGCGGCCAGGGCGGCGTCGGCGGCGGCGGTGGCGGCGGTTACCGCGTCGGCGGTGCCGGCGGCTCCTTCGGCGGCGGCGGCGCGGGTGTTTCGACAGGCGGCGGAGGGGGCTTCGGCGGCGGTGGCGGTGGAAACAACAGCGACAGTGAGAGCGGAACCAGCGGCCAGGGCGGAATTCGGCGGTGGCGCGGGACTTCAGGCGGGCGGCGGCGGCCTCGGCGCGGGCGGCGACATCTTTGTCCAGACCGGGGGACTTCTGACCATCGAGGGCGCCAGTCTGACCGGCGGGGTCGTGGCGCCTGGCATCGGAGGCCAAGGCAACGACGGGGAGAATTACGGCTCCGGCATCTTCATGCAGGGCAATCAACGGGTGACCTTCGCCCCCGGTGCCGGTGAGACGCTGACCATCGCCGACGTCATCGCGGACATGACCGGATCGAACGACCCAAGCGGTCTGACCGGCGCTGGCTCGGTTGTCATCAACGGGCTGGGAACGGTCATTCTGGACGGCGCCAATAGTTACACCGGAGGAACCACGCTTAACTCGGGCGAGCTAACTATCGGCGACGCGACCGGTGCGGGAATGGGCGACATCGCGTTTGGCTCCGGCGCGACCGCGACGCTGAGCCTGACCGGCACGGCATTCGACGCCTCCGCATTCACCAATCCCATCGCCGGTTTCACCGATAGCGATCTGATCGATCTGCCCGACCTGCCTTATGTTTCGGGGGCTGGCGCGAACCTGATGGGCGGTGTGCTGACGGTCGCCAGCGGAGCGCAAACGCTGACGCTGACCCTGTCGGGACTGCCGGATGGCCAGTTCCTCGCGGTCCCCGATACCGGTACCGGAACCGCGGTTGAGCTTTGCTTCTGTCGGGGCACCTTGATCGCCACGCCACGTGGACCGTTTCCCGTCGAACGCCTGACGGCCGGCGATCTGGTACTGACCCATTCCGGCGAAGTCATGTCGGCGGTCTGGATCGGGACCGGAGGCGCGACGCTCGTTCCCGGCCGGCGCTGCGCGGCAACTCCGGGTACTGATCCGGAAGGATGCCCTGGCGGACGGCGTGCCCTTCCAGGATCTGCGGGTCACCAAGGGACACGCGCTGTGGCTCGACGGCGTGTTGATCCCGGTCGAATTCCTGATCAATCACCTCTCCATTGCATGGGACGACGCCGCGCATGAGGTGAGTTTCTTCCATGTCGAGTTGGCGACGCATGCCGTGCTGCTGGCCAATGGCGCCCCCGCCGAAAGTTATCGCGACGACGGCAACCGTTGGTTGTTCCGGAATTGGAACGAAGGCCGGGAAGCGCCGCCGAAACCACCCTGCGCCGAGGTGGTGACCGGTGGACCTTTGGTCGATGCCATCTGGCGCCGGCTGCGCGACCGCGCCAATCCGGGACCGGCTGAACCCACCACCGCCGAGCCCGATCTGACATTGCTGGTGGATGGCGAGCCGGTGCGCGGGAGATCGTGTGGCGACGGCGTGCATGTCTTCCCGTTGCCGCGGCGTCCGCTTGACGTTCGGGTCGTGTCGCGGTCCGACGCCCAGGATGAACTGGGGCTGGCCCGCGACCCCAGGCATCTCGGGGTGGCGTTGGGTCGGATCGCGGTTTGGTATGGGACGCGGGTGGCGATGGTCGAGGCAAGCGATCCCTCGTTGGTCCACGGGTTTCACGAGTTCGAGCCGGAACAGGGCTTTCGCTGGACCGATGGCGACGCGCGGCTGCCGTCGTCGCTGTTCGCGGGGCTCGCGGGGCCATCGCAGCTCGAGGTTCACGTTGTCCGGACCGCGCGATACCGCCGATCGCCGAACGACCTCCGCCGCGCGGCTGAGGCCGGCTGAAGCGATCCCCAGGCTGTCACATGGATTCGGGCGACTGAGGCCCTTTCCAAGATGGGAATGACGGTCTCTGAGGCGGTTCGCGTTCTGCTGGTCAGGGTGGCGAGCGACCAGGCGTTCCCGTTCCCGATCAAGGTGCCCAATGCGACGACGAGAGCGGCCATGGAGAGCCATGACCTCATTGGACCGTTCGCCAGTGGCGAAGACCTGATCCGTGACCTTGACGCCAACGCCAGCCGGTAAACGGGCACCGCTTCCTCGTCAGTCGTACTACGAGAAGGGTTTCACGAAGGATTGGCAACGGTTGACCCGCTCTGGCTGGTACAACATGAACACCCTCAAAGAGGTGATGCTGCTGCTGATCGCCAACACCGGACCATCGCCCCCGGAATGGCGAGATCACGAACTTGTTGGCGGCTGGTCCTTGATGTCATGTATGGCAGCGGTCATTCCGCGCAGGCCATTTCAATTGGGGCCGAAGACCTGGGCGCGTTGCTCGTATCCTATTGCATCCGCTCGCCCATTCCCATGCCGCGCGCGGCCGACAAGTATTAAGATCCGCAACACAACAAAAACCCGCTCGCCAGGGAAAATCCAGCAACTCACATCCGTTCATCATGCCTCGTCCGCGGCGTCCCTTCCGGCATGCCGATATTCCGGAACGCTGAGAGAAAACGATCCGTGTCGGCCTCTCGGCGAAAGCCCCAAACGCCATCATGCTCATCGTTCTTCCAACCGGGCCGGAGGCGAAGAAGCTCTCGCATGGCGCCACGCGCCTCCTCCAGGCGGCCGGTCTCCATACAGGCGACGAGAATAGAACTATGGCAGGGCGCGTAATCCGGCGCGAGCGCGGCGCATTGGAGCAAATGAGCCAGCGCCTCCTCTGGCTCGTTGGCCAGCAACAGCGCCCGTCCGAGTGTGGCTCTCCAAAACGGCGGCAGAAAGGGGTTGAGCGACATTGCAAGCCGCAGTTCCTCAACACCCGCCGCGTGTTTGCCGGCCCGGCTAAGGATTTCCCCATACGTCGTCCGGCTGTTGAAATCGGACGGGTTGGCGGTGATGGCATCATGTGCGATCGCCAGGGCCTCATCATGGCGGCCCGTCATCGACAATGCCCAGGCGAGGAGGATGAGGCAGACGGAGGAATCGGGTTCGAGCGCGGCAGCGTGACGAGCGAGGTGCAGCGCGGGATCAAGCGCCGCGCGGCCTCGCGGTTCGCCCCAGTGAAGAGTGAAGCCACGTTGCACGGCGCGTGACTTCCAGGCGTAAGCCGGAGCATGCTCAGGGTCCAACGCGATCGCGCGGTCGAGCAGGGCCCGGGCGACGAGTGTACCGTCCTCGGTCGTGGCATTGAACCGAGCGCGGGCCCGCAGGCACAGATCATAGACGCCAAGACTGTTGGGGGCACGGCGCCGGGCGCGGCGCAACCCTTCGTGGCTGACCTGGCATTCGAGGCGGCCGGCTATCTGGTTGGCCAGCTCCTGCTGCACATCAAACAAATCATCAAGTGATCGGTCGAACCGCCCGACCCAGAGGCTGGCACCATCCCGCGCATCATCGAGCCGCGCGGCAACGCGAATCCGCCCACCAACGCGCACAATGTCGCCAGAGACAACATAGCTCGCCGCACCGGGGAGAGCTTCCGCTCCCCTGTGCGGGCCGGATGGGCGGTATGGGCTGACAATGTGCAGATCCTGGAAGCGCGTGAGGTCGGCCACGAGATCAGCGGTCAGCCCGTCTGCGAAACACACCTGCTCGGAGTCACCAGCGATGGTCGCGAACGGTCGCACGACTATCATCGGACGCCCCACCATCGGGCGTGGGGGAACTTCGTCGTCCCGCTCGGCGGCAACATGCAATCTGGTTTCGTCGATGAGGATCTCAGGCGCTACGGGCAGCGTGAACAGGTAGCCCCGCCGAGGCATGGTACGCACCATCTGGGCCTCGTCGCCAAGAGCACGGCGCACATCCCGCACGCATTGCGCGAGATTTTCCTCGGTGACGAACAACCCTGGCCAGAGAATACCCATCAATTCGTCACGGCTTAGCAACCGTTCCGCGTTTTCCACCATGTGGCGCAACAATGCGAACGATTTCGGGCGCAATGTGCGCTCCGTCCCATCCGCGGCGAGCAGAACACCGCGCTTCAGGTTCAGGGTGAAGCCGCCAAATCGATGGATCACGCCCAATGTATCATGCCTCAGGATCGGAACTCCCCGTCTGGCGCCGCGACCGGCCAGAGAATTTTCACTTCATTTTCACCTCAGTTTCAAGACTTCTCCCGCCTTCCAGCATCTGATCGCGGACGTGCCGCGGGCGATGCGCCAGCAGGCGTCCTTGAGCGGTGAGTGTCAATGGTTGTGATGGGTGGAGGCGATCTTGTCATGGATGTGAATGGAAAAGAGCTTATTCCGGGCGATGTGCTGCTGAAGCACAGTAATCAGGGTGCAAGCATAAAGGATTTCTTCGCACACGGCTTCATCAGGACCACACAGAAGCTCCAACATTTCAGCGGTGATTCCAGCGTCGTGCATGCGGCAATTTATGTGGGCGCCAACACGGTGGTAGAAGCCGTGGGGGAAGGTTTGAGTCTCAACCGGTTCGATGCGGGTCGAACAGAGTACAAGTGGGAGTTTTGGCGGTACGAGCTAATTGGCGAGATCCGCGAACTGGCAGCCGACATTGCTATCAATCTGGCCGAACGCAAACATACGGACACCAGCGCCAATCCATTCGGCGGCTACGCGCTGAAGAACGCGTTGAAGCACGCGGTGGCCGGGAAACTGGTTAGGAAGCGGTCGAATGACAAGCAGGCAAACGAACTGGACAACTTCCTCCGCTTCGTCGGTGTTGATGACGACATTGCGCGCAACACGTTCTACTGCTCCGAAATCGTCACTTTCGTATACCAGCTGGCGGCACGTTTCCAGAATGTGATCGTCCGGCGCGTCATCGACCTCGATTATCGGGAAGCGCTTCCGGCTAAACTGAAGTCGGCGTTTGAAGCCAGCGGCGGCAACTGGAGATGTTTGGGGAATTGACGCGGTTTCACCTGCTGAGCGGCGATTGAATGCTAATTGCCTCAGGGCGCCGGTGCGCGTCGCCGCCGGCGCGTTTGGCCAGAACGCTCCGGTGCGGGATCTGTACCTGTCGCCGGATCACGCGGTGTTCGTGAATGATGTGCTGGCGGCGGTGAAGTTTCCGATCAACGGCACCAGCATTACTCAAGTGAAACGCGATCAGATCACGTATCATCACGTGGAGCTGCCGGAGCACGCCGTCATCCTGGCCGAAGGTCTGGCGGTGGAATCCCATCTCAACACAGGTGACCGGGCGGATTTCGGTCAGGACGGGATGATCCGGCTGCACCCCGACTTCTCCGCGCGATTTTTGCCGGACACGGCTACGGTATGGGAGGCTCGCGGCGCGGCGCCGCGGGTAACAACGGGGGAGGCGCTTGAGGCGGTGCGCCTGGCGGTACTGGGAAATGCTCCACGGAGCTCTCAGTTTCAGGAATTGGCTTCGCGAGCCGTCTGACTGAGCCCCGCAAGGCATCAGCCCTTCACGTCCGGTGGCCGGGGGCGGAGCCATCTTGCCGCTCGTTCAATCGGTCAACATCACTTCTCATGGCTTCCCGGCCTTTCCTTGGGTGCGCGTCGCCCCTGGGTGACCGCTGAGACAGCGCGACGTTTGCGTCCTTGGGCTGAACGATGTGAATCGGCGCCGACAAGGGTCACCGCACCGCACTGAATAACAAGCAACGGTGCCGTGCCAACCTTATGGTTGCGGTATCGGACCATAATGCTATGATTGGTTGATATGACCAGCGAATGGCCAAGATGAACAAGATGGGCTGGCTCAGGCGATGCCCATCAAAGGGGCCGTGAATGTCAGATCCGAGTTACGTGTATATGCTCCTTCGGATCGTGTCGCCCGCATACTATACGTTCGCCGGTCTCAACAATAATGATCAGATCGTTGGGAGCTATAACGACAGCGCGGGCGTGGACACCAATGCCACGATCGATGGGTTCATTGACACGAACGGCACCATTGACCTGATCAGCGATCCCTCCGCTGACTTAGGAGGAACCTTGCTGACGACGACACAACTTGTCGATTGGCTGATGAAGGCCTTTTTTCTCATGGATGTACGAAAAGCGTAGGCGATGGAGTGGAACAATAGAACGCAATGAAGATTTAGATGTCGACTGGCTGTGGTTCCGCCCGAGGGTCCGTTTTAACCCCCAGAACAGGCGCATATCTTCCCGGGCGTGCGCCTGTTTTGGGGTTGACTCGCGAAGCACCTTGCAAAACCCTGGGGGAGAGGACGCCATATTTGAAACTCCGGCGATCCTGGTGACGCTGAAGGATCACACAGCAGGAATTGTGCGGGGAAAGGGCGAGATCAGGCCGTTTTTCGAGGCAGGCTTTCGGAAGCGCGGAAGCGAACTCAGCCGCTGGTATCGCACCGACCAGTTCTTTCCCAACGGACGGCAGCTAACCTGGGAGTATCCGCGCGAGACACCGCGGGGCGACCAGGTTGATTTGGTCGAGGTTATGGACGTCGTCGATGGTCTGATCGCCATCAGCGGGTCTATTGGGGATGGGTCGGCTTCCGGACTCTCGTTGCCGCCACGAACAAGCCTGGCTGAGCTCCAGTGCAGATTTGTCTGAGCCAGACACAACAGTCTCGTCACCATGAATCGGTCGGCGCATCCTGTCCATCAACCGGTCGACCCCGCCTCGGGCAGGCCATGTGGGCCGACAGTTGCCATCGGATCGGCCCATCCGGACTTCGTTGGTGAGCGAAAATCGTGGACATGCGTGAACGCGAAGATCGGTAACACCACAGCCGCTCCGAAACCACCCTGAACGATCATGGCACAAGCTCGGCCGGGCAGAGCTATCCACTCCGTTGCGGACATTCGGTATCCGGTACAGCCATCGGCCGGCGGCTCCCTACCGGCTTGCCGTCCCGGACCGGCACGGTCGCCGCGACACCCCTCGCGGCGACCAGACGTCGCGCTCGCGCGAGTGCCTCGCCCACCATTACAAGGGACGCCGCCCCACGCGTCTCCCACACCAACGCGGTCTCTGGCGCAAGCACCGGGACGAATTCCGGGAAAAGCCGGATTGTCTCCCCGCCATCGAAGTCAGTCCGGTCGCCGGAGTCGAGGTAACTTTCCACCGGCAGGCCTTCAGCGAGGATGACCGCGTGACGCGGTAGTTCCACATGAAAATACGTGACCTCAGATCGTTGCATTCGCGCGATGGTCGTGCCGTTGATCAACAGCTTCACCGGCACCAGCATCTCATTCACGAACACCGCATGATCGGGAGACAAATACAAATCCCGCACCGGCGTGTTTTCGCCAAACGAACCGGCCACGATCCGCACCGGCCACACCTTCTCCGGCGTTGGATGCCGGGCGCAGCTCACCGCCCGGTGCCCGATCCACACGATCGGCTCGGCCGCGCCATCCGCGACGAGGACCAGATCCCCGACCCGCAGGTCCTCGACACGCACGGGTCCGTCCACCGTCTCGATCCGTGTACCTTCGGAGAAGCACTGCATTTGCGCCGCCGCCGCCGCCGCACCGGAATTCGATGCTTTGGACCCGGACTTCGTGAAGAACGCCAGCGAGCCCAGCGACACGTTGCCAACGCCAAACAAATCCACCGTGTTGCCGTTGACCACGCTCGCCGACGACACGTTCATATTGTCGAACTGGATCTTGTCGCCCGCGACATAGCCCCAGATCTCGCCCGCGAATCCGCCTGCCTGGAGCAGGTTCTCCGCGCCTGGAGCAACGACCGGCGCCGTACCGCCCACACCCGGCGAGCCGTTGTTGACGATCTGGCCGATGATCAGCGTGTCCGTCGCGTCCTCGAACACGATCGCCTGGCCGGAATCGATCGTGTTGGCGTTGACGATCAGCGTGCCGTTCGAGCTCAACTGCCACTCGCCCTGATCGCCGTTGACGTTGATGTTGTTCGCCGCGTCCGAGATCGACGTTCCCGTCAGCAGCATCGGCGTGTCCCACGTGCCGGTCCCGGACACGATCTGCACAGCGCCGATGTTCTCGACGTAGAGGTCGTACAAATTCGATCCCAATCCGGAGTTGCTCTGTGTCGTCAGGTCGACGAACGGCGGGTCGACCACCCCGCCGTTATTGTTGAACGATGCATGACCTGCCTCCACCACGCCGGCATTCGAACGCAGCGTCGTCCCCGCGCCGATCGTCAGCACGCCGCTGCCACCGCCGGCCACGCCCACGTTCAACACGCCGCCGGTGCCGATCAGCAGTTCGCTGCCAGTCCCCTCGACATCGACGTTGCCTGAGGATAACGAATTGGCACTCCCAATCGTGACGCTCAACGCGCTGACAGTCGCAGCGCTGAGGATCGACACCTCGCCCGCTCCTTGATCGCCAACGGTCAGGCTCCCGGTCAGCGTAAGGGCTGAACCGGCGCCGGCGACTGAGACGATGCCATCGCCACCATAGACCGATGCTTCGTCGATGCTGGATGCTTCAACCTGGGCGCCCTGAGATACCGCCAAGGAACCCTCTCCGGCGGCGCCGAGGATCACCGAACCGATGACGTCGAAATCGGCTGCGGCGCCGGAAACCTCGACCGAGGAGCCCGAAGCGCCTGAACTGTCCGCGACCACGACCCCATCCTGGGCTTGCGCGGTACCGCCGGCCTCGATCGACACGTTGCCAGAACCGGCGTCGCCGACAATGAACACGCCGGTGGTGACATTTAGCAACGAACTGGCGCCAGTGACCGTGACCCCGCCGACGCCGCCGGATATCGTCGCCAGAACCGACGCCGCCGCGCCGGTCACCGTATTCGTCTCGCCCTGGCTGATCACGGTCGGACCAACCTGCTCGGACGTATCCACGAATTGCACGCCACCCAATGTCGTGACCGGAAACACCATGCCCGCGTAGCTCTGGGTCGGATCGAGCGTCAGATCGAGAGCCGGGCCGGCGGATTGCTGGATCGCCAGCGTATTGCCATTGATCACGCTCGCGGAGGTCGCGTCGCTGATCCCGCTCAGTTCAATGCGGCCGCCGCCGCCAAGTCCATTGATCTGCCCGCTGAACTTCGACGGTACCAGCGCCAGCAGCCCGGTACCGGCGAAGTCTATGATGCCGGCCGCGGCGCCACCGAGCATGAGCGTGCTGCCGCCACCGATCAGCAATTCGCCCGCGCCGCTCAAAGTTCCCACCGTCAGAGACGCGGCATCCTCCCGCAGCACGCCGCTGTCGATCACGCTCCCGGCGTCGGTCAGGCTACCGTCGAAGATCGTCAACGCTCCGAGGTCAGTGAGTGCGGTTCCCGGCGCGAGCGTATTTGTTCCGCTAAATGTCCATTGCGCCCCGCTATCGACGGTGAATTGAGCGAAATTAGTAAATTCCGTGCCCAGACCGGCGACCTGGCCGGCCGAGGCGGCTGAATCGAATTCCAGGGAGCTGATGAAGCCGTCGCCGACCGGGTTGCCGCCGTTGACCTTGCCGGAAAACACCGCGCCTGGTGCGACTATCAACCGGTCGGTATTTCGTGCGTAAAAGTCGATGGCGTACGCGCTGCCCTCAATTGTGCCGGCGTTGAATATCGTGCCGCCGCCAAAGATCCCGTCTGTGTTGCCCGTAATCAGACCGGTACTCTGATTGGTAACGCCGCCACCGCCGCGCAACCACACGCCGTAGCGGGCGGCCCCCGCGATCAGGCCCGTGTTCGTGACTGTGACCGAGCTTCCGAGATAGCCATAGACCCCGATCGGGCCGCTGATCGCGCCACCCGCCTGATTGCTCACGCCGCCGCCAGCGATCAGGATACCCGCGACGCCGGCGCCGGAGATGCTGCCGGCGTTGGTGACGCTTCCCAGGTTGTTTTTAATCGAGATTCCGTAACTCGAGCCGGCGATGTCGGCGAGCGGCAGATTGCTGACCGTGCCCCCGTCCTTCAGGTAAATCGCCTGGATTGCAGTCACCAGACCGCCGTTGATGACGTTCGCGGTGTAGGTGCCGCCAAGGTATCTGTAGCTGTAGATGCCAAACGTCGAGCCGCGGATTACGCCGCTGGACTGGTTGGTGACGCTGCCGCCGCGGTCCAGATCGACAGCCTCGTATCCGCTTATCAGACCCGCGTTCGTGATCGTCGCCGGTTCGTTCACGGCAAGTACGCAAGATCCTCCGGTCCCCGCAGCGAGCGTACCTCCAATGAGATTCGTAACGCTGGCGCCGCCGGTCACTTCCACGGCACCCCCGGTTGACGAGATGAGTCCCGCGTTGGTGACGGAGCCGGTGCCAAGACGGATGCCGCCAGTTTCACCGCTGATCGTACCGGTGCTCAGGTTGGCGACGCTCCCATTTTGGTCGTCGATGCCGGCGGACATCTCGCCCGCGTTCTCGATCGTGGCGGTCCCGTCAACTATGATCCCGCCGCCGATCTGGCCGATGACGCTGTTGATGAAGGTCCCGTTCGAGATGGCGGTGAGGTTTCCCAGATAAACCCCGAACAGAAAGCCGTTGATCCGTCCAGAGTTTGTAACGGTCCAGTTGATGTTACCGTTGATGGCGAGCCCGCTTTGATCGCCGGCACCGAAGAGATAAGCGGACGGCAGGATCGTGATGGGGTTATCCGTCGTGGTATCTATGTTAACGCCGGTAAGCGTCGTGCCGGAAATCGTCAGAGCCATCGGAGCTTTCCTTCTCGGATTGGCGGGCCCGCCGCGCGCCTCGGGACACGACCTGCCGCGCTACGGAACCATGACGGCACTATCATCGCGCGCCTCCGGCAGGAAGGAGGGCGCCACGACGGAAGCGGCCGACAAATTCCGGCGCATCAGGCGCCGGGGCCACACGATGGCGACCTTTGACCGCCATGAGCGGTGGGCCGGCCGTGACGACCGGGGACCTAACTGGTTTCCACTCGCGGCGGTGATACGCTGGGGCGGTGCGTGAACCGCTGCAATCGACCCAACACGGGCATGGCATGCCCTGTCAGTCCGCCCCTATAGCGGACACACAGGGCGCCGGTCGGTTGTGGCGGTGCTATCCCAATTGTGCCGCCCGCGGTGTCCAGGGGGCTATTGGGTCATGGCGGTCGCGCGAAGCCGGGCACCACGCGACACGTAGGACGGGCACCCCGACCACCTGTCATCGCCCTTGGAGAATGGTCTCGCCGCGCATAACCTGCCGGTGAAATGGTCCATCGCAACAGCAATGGCGCCTATGCCCATTGCTGAGCGTCGGAAGGAGGTAACATGATCCCGCCCTTGCCGTTGCTCGGAGGCTGCTCGTGCCGAGCGCTCCGTTATCGCATTACCGCGAAGCCACAGCTTCTCATTGCCTGTCACTGCACCGACTGTCAGACACAGTCGGGAGCTTCGCTCGCATGACCGCTTCGGCTGGCCCGCGATGGCTTCGAGATGACTTAGGGGCGACCAAAGGCTTGGCGCAAGACGCAGACGTTGGGCGGCCAATGGACGATGTGGTTCTGCGGCGATTGCGGCGGCCAATCTACAGCGAAAGTACAAGTCAACCTGAGGAGATTGGCGTGCGAGCCGGAACGCTGGACGATACATCATGGTTGATGCCGGTTGCTCATGTCTGGACCCGCAGTGTGCAGCCCTGGATGCGGTTCAGCGACGAGGCCTTGGCGTTTGCCACGGCGCCTGACAGTTACGGTCAGCTCTTCGACGTATGGAAAAAAGTTGGGAGTACCCGAGTAGGCAAGCGGAAGCATCTTGCTCGCCCGCTGCGCGTGCGGGTTCCT
>CAVRDN010000084.1:0-15505 GCA_963719675.1 uncultured Alphaproteobacteria bacterium
CTTTAACCCATTGAAAATCAATCATAATTCGACGAAACCCCGTTTCGCGCCGCGGCAAAGCGCCAAAAAATCACACCCAGCGGAGGTTCGGCTCCCCACCCAGCAGATACAGCCCAACCGTCTCGAAGTGGGTCCGCCGGCCCTGCAGCTGCTGCGACACGCTGTTGATGTCGCGCAGCCGCCGCTCGAACGGCTGGTTGTCGAAAATCGCCGTGGAGCCGGCCTCGTGATATACGTGATGCACCACGTCGCGCGCCGTGTGGATCGCGAACGTGGCCGCCTGACGCACCGCGACACGATTTTCCACCGTCAGCCCGCCGGTCCGCGCGACGTCGTCCCACACCGCGTCCAATACTGTGAACAGCCCGGATCGGGCCGCTTTCAGCGCCGCGTCCGAGTATCCGATGATGTGTCGCACCGCATGATTGTCGCGCAACCGGTCGGAGCTCCAGGCCTGGCTCTTGCCCTTCGCCAGCGCGATGAACGCGTCCAAAGCCGCCCGCGCGGTGCCCAGGCCGACACAGGCGAACCCGGACGCGTAGAGTTGCATCGACTGAAAGCGGTACAGCGTGCCGGTCTCCCGTCGCTCCGCCGCCGACTTCGCGTCACCGCGTGCGCATCGTCCACGAACAGATCCGTGAGCGTATAGTTGTCGCTGCCCGTGCCCCGCAGGCCCATCACCTGCCAGACGTCGTCAATCCGGGCCAACTCGCGCCGGAACAGCATGGTCCGCTCCCACGGCCGGCCATCCGGATGCCGCACCGCCGAGCCGTCGGCGTTGAAACACGGACACAATGCGCCGAGCCACGTCGCGTGCCGCGAGCCGCTGGCGAAGCTCCAGGTGCCGGTGCAGCGCCAGCCACCCTCGTCGCGGATCGCTTTCGCTCCAGGCCCCTGCCCCCACGCCAGCACGTCGCGCTTCCCGCCCCAGATCTCCCGCGACACCTCGGGCGCCAGATAGGCCGCCGTCATCGAACAACCCGAGCCCTGGTTCATGCACCATGCCGTGCTGGCGTCGCCGATCGCGATCGCCTCGACACAGCGCACATACTCCGATGGCTTCAACTCGAACCCGCCGAACGTGCGCGGCAGCAGCAGCCGAAACATCCCCGCGTCGTGCATCCCGTCGAGCACGTCCGGCGGCAGTTCGTATCCCGCGTCGATGCGCGGCGCGGCCGCCTGCAACAGCGGGATCAACGCGCGCGCCCGGGCAAGGCAGTCCGCGCCGGATGTCCCCAAACCAGCCACGGGACCGGTCATCGCCGCGTCATTCATCCGCTTGCTCCCTCGCTCGTCCTCCTCGATTGACATACCCTTGGGGTCCTCGCAATACTCACCGGTAGCTTTCGCATCGCGCATGAACCGGAGCCGGAGACAACACGTATGAAGCTGATGTGGTTTCACCTGATGCCATATACGGAATTGCCGGCGGACTTTCGCGAGGCGAACCCCTCCGTGTGGGTCGATATCCACTCCTCGTTGTTCGATCCGAAACGCGCGCATCACATGTACAACGACTTCATGGATGAGCTTGAGTATGCCGCCGAGGTCGGCTTCGACGCCATCTGCGTGAATGAGCATCACTCGAACGGTTACGGCCTGATGCCGTCGCCAAACTTAATCGCCTCGGCGTTGTCGCGCCGCACCCGCGATACCGCGATCTGCGTGATGGGCAACTCGCTGGCGCTGTACAATCCGCCGACCCGCGTGGCGGAGGAATTCGCCATGATCGACGTGATCTCCGGCGGCCGCCTGATCGCCGGGTTCCCGGTCGGCACGCCGATGGACACCTGTTACGCGTACGGCACAAACCCGAGCCAGCTCCGGCAGCGCTACATGGAGGCTCACGATCTGGTCGTGCGGGCCTGGACCGAGAAGGACACCTTCGCCTTCAATGGCCGCTTCAATCAGCAGCGCTATGTCAACATCTGGCCGCGGCCGGTGCAGACTCCGCATCCGCCGATCTGGGTCCCCGGCGGCGGCTCGGTCGAGACGTGGCGCTGGTGCGCCGAGATGGACTACGTCTACTGCTATTTGTCGTACTACGGCTACAAAGCCGGCCGCGCCACGATGGATGGTTTCTGGGCCGAAATGGATCGGCTGGGCAAGCCGCGCAACCCCTATCAGGCGGGCTTCCTGCAATTCATCGGCGTCGGCGAAAGCCGCCAGCACGCCTTCGATCTTTACGCCGAAGCGGCCGAATATTTCTACGGCCGCTGCTTGCACGTCGATCCGAAATGGGCGACGCCGCCAGGCTACACCAGCGAAGGCAGCCAACGCGCCGGCATCGAAAGCCAGGTGAAGCGAGCCGCGGACTCCAACGTGCGCGGCAAATCCACCGGCGAACGTTTCGCCTCCGTCGCGCGCGAGATGGAAGCGATCGTCGATAACGGCTATGTCATCATCGGCTCCCCCGATGAGGTCGCGGAACAACTGCGCGAAGTCGCCGTCAACCTCAATGTCGGGCACCTGATGCTGTTGTTGCAATACGGCAACATGAGCAAGGATCTGACCCGCTACAACACGAAGCTGTTCGCCGAACAGGTCATGCCGAAGTTGAAAGATCTGCACGCCGGCTGGGACGATCGCTGGTGGCCGAACCCGATGCAAGCGGCGGAGCGGGCTGAGATCGCCGCGTTCCAACCCCGCCTCGCCGCCGAATAAAGGGAGCAAACATCGTGAGCGAACCTCAGGCGTTGACCATCGACGTCAACGGCTTTTCCACTCGTGTGTGGCGCCAGGGCTCCGGCCCGAAACTCGGCTTTCTCGCGGGATTCGGCGGGCTGCCGCGCTGGATGCCCGTGCTCGACGAACTGGCGAAAAGCCGCACCCTGATCGTCCCGTCGCTGCCCGGCTTCCCGGGCGGCGACCGCGGTCACAGCGTGCTGGACTCGCATTTGGACTGGATGCTCGCGGTTCGGGAAATCCTGGAAAAGTCCGACCTCGTGGGCTCTGATCTCGCCGGCAGTTCGGTCGGCGCCTCGCTGGCGCTGGAGGTCGCGGCGCTGTGGCCCGGGTTCGTTCGCCGCCTCGCCGTCATCGCCCCCTTCGGCCTCTTCGACGAAGCCAATCCACCCACCGATCCCTGGGCGCAACGCGGCGACCAGGTACCCGGTCTGATGTGCGCCGATCCCGAGATCTGGAAAGCGATGAAGGCCGCGCCGGACGGCGCCAACTCGATCGAATGGCCGATCGAGCAAACCCGCGCCGCCGAGGCCGCCGCCCGCATCTTCTGGCCGCTGGGCAACACCCGGATCGAAAAGCGGCTGCGGTTGATCCAGGCGCCCGTGCTGTTGTTATGGGGCGAAAACGACCGCGTCATGCCGCGGCAATACGCCGAGACGTTCGCGCGCGGCATTTCCGGCAAGACCGAAACGAAAATCATCGCCGGCGCCGGTCATCTGGCGGAACTCGACAAGCCCGCCGAGGTCGCCAAAGCGATCCTCGACTTCACATCCTGAGCGGCGAGGAACCCGCATATGGCGATCGATCCGGACACCCAGGCAGTCCTCGACCTGATCCGGCTGGCGGGCCGTCCGCCGTTCGAAACGTTGAGCCCGGCCGAGGCGCGCCAGGCGTACGCCGCCAGCCGCAATATGCTGCAAACGCCAGCCGAGGACGTCGCGGAATCGCGGGACGGCTCGGTACCCGGCCCGTTGGGGCCGATCGCCATCCGGCTGTACCGGCCCACCGGAACCGCGCCCTCGGACGTGTTGCCCGCGCTGGTGTATTATCACGGCGGCGGCTGGCTGTTGGGCGATCTGGACTCGCACGACACGATCTGCCGCCGCTTCGCCAATGCCACGAACTGCCGGGTCATCTCGGTCGATTATCGCATGGCGCCCGAGCACGTGTTTCCGGCCGCCGTCGATGATTGCTTCACCGTGACGAAATACCTGTTCGACAACGCCGCGGCGCTTGGCGTGGACACGAGCAAGGTCGCCGTCGGCGGCGATTCAGCCGGAGGCAACCTGGCGGCGGTCATGGCACTGATGGCGCGCGACGGCACGCTGCCGCCGCTGGCGTTTCAGTTGCTGATTTATCCCGCGACCGACATGATGATGACGACGGTGTCCTCGACCACGATCGGGCCGGGCGTGCCGCTGACCTCGGCGACGATGAAGTGGTTCATCGACCATTACGCGAAGGGGCACGAGACGGATTGGCGCGCTTCCCCCGGGCGCGCCGCCACCGTCGCGGGCACCGCGCCCGCCCTGGTGCTGACCTGCGCGCACGATCCGTTGCGCGACGAGGGCATCGACTACGCCCGCCGCCTGGAGCGCGAGGGCGTGCGCGTCATTCACCTCCACTACTCGGATCAGATCCATGGATTTCTGGGCATGGGCAGGCTGATCCGCGCCGCCGATCAGGCGATCGACGTGATGGCACGCGTGATGAAGCAAACGCTGTGGCCGCCGGGACCGGTGAGCTGACCCTATAGCTCCCCACGCGCCGCGAGCGCCTTGATCCGGTCCGCCGTACGCAACGCGATCGTCGTGATCGTCAGCGATGGATTGACCCCGCCGGTGGTCGGAAACACCGAGCCATCGCAGACCCATAAGTTGGGAATGTCCCAGCTTCGGCAATCGGCGTTCACCACGCTGGTCGCCGGATCTTCGCCCATGCGCGCGGTGCCGGCCAAATGGTTGGTGTCATTCTCCTGACGGAACAGCTTCGTCGCGCCCACCGCCTCCAGGCTGGTCTGCATCTGGCCGAGCGCGTGCTGGATCAGCGCCTTGTCGTTGTCGCCCCAACTGTAGGTCACCCGCGCGACCCGCAAACCGTACTGGTCGGTGTCGTCCGCCAGCGTCACCCGGTTGCGCTCATTGGGCAGCATCTCGCCGACCATCTTCAGACCGACCTGGTGGTTGTAGTACTGCATCTCGTCGCGCAGCGCCTGACCCCACAGCCCGCGGGCAGTAGTCTGGATCGTCGCCCACTCCACCGGCAACGGGCCTTGCGCCATCCAGCAATAACCGCCGGCGAAATCCTTCCGATCCTCGTAATTCCAGTGCTCGGTAATCGAAAGAGACGGCGGTCCCTTGCTCCACCGCACCTCGTCCTGCATCACACCGAACACCGCCTGATTGGATTGCGTCATCAGATTCCTGCCGACGAGGCCGGAGCTGTTCGCCAATCCGTCCGGGAACGCATCGTTGGCGGAGGCCAGCAGCAAGCGCGGCGTCTCGACCGCGTAGCCGGCGACCACGACATGGCGCGCGGGCTGAAAGTGCCAACCGCCCTCGCGATGGTAATGCACCCCGGTCACCCGTCCGTTCGGTCCGGTTTCAATGCGCCCGACCATCGCCAGGTCGCGGATCTCCGCGCCGGCCCGCAACGCGCGCGGAATGAACGTCACCAACTGGCTCTGCTTGGCGTTGGTGGAGCAGCCGAACCGGCAGAACCCACGATAAACGCACGACGGCGACATGCCACGCGGCGCCGACACGGTGGCCAATGGCGTCGCGGTCCATTTCAGCCCCATCGCCTCGGCTCCGCGCGCGAGCAACTCCGCGGGGCCGTTCAGTTCGTGCGCGCGATACGGATAGCGCGGGCGTTTCGGTCCCCAGGGATACGTCACCGGTCCGGAAATGCTCAACGCCTGCTCGGCCTGGGCGTAGTAGTCCCACATCTCCCGCCAATCGAGCGGCCAGTCGGCGCCATAGCCCAGCACGCTGCGAGAGCGGAACCATTCCGGACGGAACCGCAACGACACCATGGCGAAATGCACCGTGCTGCCGCCGACCGCCTTGCCGCTGTTCTTGCCGCCCATGGTGATCGGGTCGGCGCCATCGACGATGCGCTCGTCGGTCCAATAGAGCTTCTCCTGCTCCCGCTCATCGGAGGCGAAGTCTTCCAACGGCCGGAAATACGGTCCGGCATCGAAACCGATCACCGAAAAGCCTTGTTCCGCCAGCCGCGCGAGCAACGGGCCGCCGCCCGCTCCGGTGCCGATGATCGCGAAATCCACCGGCTCGGTCTGGGGATATTGCCGCATCTCCACCCAGCCACCGGGGCGGAACACATCGGGCGCGCGACCGTTCGCGGCGCGCGGCGCGGCGAACGGATCAGCCGACATGGCGCGTTTTTCCGCCGCGCGTCATCGGCATCGGTGGAGGTCGCCTCAACCGGTTCCCACGGGTCGCGCCGGTTCAATCCCATCCGCACATAGCCACGCGGACTGGCGGGGCCGCCAAAGCCGATCTCGCTCCACGCGACCGGGTGCGCGTAATAGGCGTGGACGATGTCGGGAATGACCCGATGCTCGAAGAACAGCCGGCAGGGCATACCAGCCCAGACCGGCGCCGTCAGTTCGCCGTGCTGCATGCGGCGGAGCAGGTTGTCCTTCCGCTCCGGCGACAACTCGTGGAACGGGGTTCCATGGGCATCGCGCGCTTCCTGGTCCAGCGCGGCCAGACCGCGCCGCCAGGCCTCGCCTTGCGGCGGCATCTCGGCATAGCGGTACCGTCCAGCATCCCATCGGCGATCTTCTGATCGACGAACGCCGGCAGCGGTACCGGCGGACGCGTGTCCGGCTGCGGCATGATGCGATCGCACACCGCGGCCAAAGTCCGCCATTCCACCGCCGAAAAAATCGCGGCTCCCCGGAAATCGCCAGCCGGCGATCGATGACCTCGCGCGTCTGGGCGTTCCACGATTGCGTCCATCGTTTCGTCAGCACATCGTATCCGGGATAGCGCTCAGTCATCCGGGTGATCCTCCATCAGCCCCAGCGCGGCCAGCCCGGTCAGCGCCAACCCCGTGAAACTGGGTGGCGCGGGAATGGGAGGCCCATTCAGCAGATTTTGCCGCCAGTTGCGCCAGCCGCCCATGTCGCGCGCGACACCAAAGGCGTGGAACGCCGCGCCGGCGAACCCCAGAACCGCGGTAAAGCGCAACCAGAACCGCGTCCACGGCCGCCGGCGGTGGGTCGAGCCGACCGCGGCGTTGCCCATCAACGCGGCGGCGAGCGGCGGCACCGTAACCGGCAGATACATGAACGGATCGTGGTAAGCGCCGCGGAAGTGCAACAGGCCGGCCTCGCCGACGGTACCCAGAAGTCCCAACGCGGTGGCGGCGGCGACGGCTCGCCCGGCGGAAACACCTGCGATGGTCGGCGCCTCGCCCGGTGTCGTGTCGCGCACCCGCTCCGCCAGAAAACCCATCGATCCCGACAGGGTCAATGCCATCGGCGCGCCGATCGGAGCCGAGTAGAACAGGTTCTGCCAGGAGAAACCGCCCGGTTTTTTGCTGATGTTGAAGATGTGAAAACAGGTGCCGGCGAGACCCGTCAGCGCCGCCGCTGCATAAACGCAGTCGCGCACGCGATGCGCGACGGGACGCCGGTCCGCGTTGCCGTGCAGACTGACGCCCAGAGACAGGGCCGCGGTGATCAGAGGCGCCACCATCGCCTTGTTGTGGAACGATCCGCGGTAATGCTCGACCGCGCTGTCGGCGAGGACCGATGTCGCGATCAACCCCGCCGCTCGGTTCATGCGCCGCGCCGCGCGAACCGCGGCGGTCCGTTCGAACGGACGCCGCTTCGGCCGCAGCGCCAGCGCCAGCACACCCAGCGCGACGGCGCCGGCCGCGGTGAGATCGAGCGCGCTCGTGTCACGCGGTCGGGGACGGACCACGGTCCGCACGTTCATTGTCCCACTCCGGCATTGACCGCGAAACGCTCGGCGTCTCGTTGCTTCAGCACGAGTCCCAGTCCCGGACGGGCGAAATCCGGAGCGATGGCGCCGGCTTTCGGCACCGGCGCGCCATCGAACAGCATGTGCTCGATGCGCGCGTGGTCGTGGAACCACTCGACGTGGCGGAACCGCGGGACAGAGCAACCCAAATGGCGATGCAACGCGGGCGCGCAGTGCGCCGACAGATCGGTATGCCAGGCCTCACAGAGCGTCGCCGCTCGCAGGAAACCGGTCACGCCGCCGCAGCGCGTGGCGTCGGCCTGTTGCACGTCCACCGCTCCGGCCTCGAGCATGTGGCGGAAATAATCGATGGTGTAACCATATTCTCCGGCGGCGATCTCCATCGTCGCGGGCGCGGTGTCGCGCAACCGGCGCAGCCCCTGAAGATCGTCGGACGACACCGGTTCCTCGAACCATCGCACGTCCTGCTCCGCCGCGAACCGTGCCGCGAAGTGTTGTGCCTGGCGGACGCCGTACGCGCCATTGGCATCGACGAACAATCCGGCGGTACCGATCGCCGCGCGCGCCGCCGCGACGCGCGCGGGATCGCGGTCGGGGTCGGTGCCGATCTTCATCTTCACCCAGCGGCAGCCGTCTCGCTCCACCCACCCGCCAAGCTGGGTGGCGAGTTGACGATCGTCGTACGTGGTGAACCCGCCGCTGCCATAAATCGCGACTTCATCTCGCAGGCAGCCGAGCAGCGATGCCAGCGGTTGGTGCGAAAGTCTCGCCTTCAGATCCCACAACGCGACGTCCACGGCGGAGATCGCGGTCGCCGCCAGTCCTTCGCGGCCGAGATTGCGTACCGTCCGCCACATCGCCGCCGACGCCGCCTGAGGGTTCATCGCATCGGCGCCGATGACGACCGGTGCCAGCTTGTCTCCGATCAGTGGCGCGACGCAGGCATCGGAATACGTGTATCCCATCCCCATGTGATCGCCGGCCCAGACGCGGGCGACGATAAGGGTTGTCGAGTTCCACGTCGCCGTGCCGTCGGCCTCGGGCAGGTCGGTGGGAATCGTGTAGGCCCGCGCATGAACTTTCGTGACCTTCACGTCGGTTTACTCTTTGCCGGTGGGCAGCAGGTTCGCGAACAACTGTCGGGCGGAGTTCTTGAGGACAGAGCCCAGTTCGGGCTCGTTGCCGGTCATGGCCATGAAGTTCCTGGCGTCTTTGAGGGTGATGTGCGGCGGCAGCGGCGGCACGTTCGGATCGGTGTAGCACTCCAGGATCGTTGGGCGATCGGCGGACAGCGCCTCGTCCCAGGCCGCGCCAAGCCGTTCCGGATCGTTGACGAAAATGCCCTTGAGGCCAAGCAGCTCCGCGTATTTGTGATAGGGCATGTCGGGAATGCTCTGCGTCGAATTCCGTCTTGCCCTCGCCTAGCGAAATCCGCTCCTCCCAGGTGACCTGATTAAGGTCGCGATTGTTCAGCACCATGACGATCAGCCGCGGATTGGACCACTGCTTCCAGTATTTCGATATCGTTATCATCACGTTGAGGCCGTTCATCTGCATCGCGCCGTCGCCGATGAAGGCGATCACCACGCGATCCGGAAATGCCATCTTCGCGGCGAACGCATAGGGCGTGGCCGCGCCGAGCGAGGCGAGGCTTCCCGACAGCGATCCCATCATCCCGCGGCGCATGCGGATGTCGCGCGCGTACCAGTTCGCGACCGAACCGGAATCGCCGGTCATGATGCAGTGTTCCGGCAGCCGTTTCGACAGTTCCCAGAACACGCGTTGCGGATTGATCGGATCGGCGGGCTCCATGGCGCGCTTTTCCAGCGTCTGCCACCAGGTCGCGACGCTTTTCTCGATCCCGCGCCGCCAGCCGTTGGCGGATTTTTGTTCCAGCAGGGGCAGCAACGCCGCCAGCGTGACGGCACTGTCGCCCACCAGATTGACTTCCATCGGATAGCGCAGACTGACGCGGGTGCCGTCGATGTCGATCTGCACGCCGCGCGCGTCGCCTGGGTCCGGCAGGAACTCGCTATAAGGAAACGCCGATCCCACCATCAGGAACGTGTCGCACCCCTTCATCAGATCCCATGACGGTTTGGTCCCCAGCAGACCGAGCGAGCCGGTGACCCATGGCAGATCGTCCGGCAGCACCGCCTTGCCCAGAAGCGCCTTCGCGACCCCGGCCTGCAGACGCTCGGCGACGGCGATCACCTCGTCGGTGGCGCCGAGCGCACCGGCGCCCACCAGCATGGCGACCTTCTTGCCGGCGTTGAGCACGGCGGCGGCCTGGCGCAGCAGCTCCTGATTGGGCAACTCGGCGGGCCCCGCGTAGCCGATGCCGGTGTGCGTCGTGCCATGCGCGATCGGCGGATCCGCGTAGGGCAATTCCTGCAAATCATTCGGCAGAATGACGCATGTCACGGTGCGCCGCGTGGCGGCGATGCGAATGGCGCGATCGATCAAATGGCGGACCTGAGACGGAACGCTGGCCATGGCGACAAAGTCGGCCGCGACATCCTTGTACAACGACGCCAGATCGACTTCCTGCTGATAATGCGCGCCGATCGCGGTGCGTGCCTGCTGGCCCACGATGGCGACCACCGGCACGTGGTCCATCTTCGCGTCGTACAAGCCGTTCAGCAGGTGGATCGCGCCCGGACCGGAGGTCGCATAGCAGAGCCCGACCTCGCCGGTGAATTTGGCATGCGCGGACGCCATGAACGCCGCCATTTCCTCATGCCGTACCTGGACGTATTGCAATTCGTCCTTGTACTTCTCCAGCGCGATATCGAGGCCGCCGACACCATCGCCGGGATAACCGTAAACGCGCCTGATCCCCCACTCGCGCACGCGATGCCAAACAAATTCGCTCACATTCATGGCCATGCGAGGGCACTCCGGAGTGGGTAAGTTGACGCGCGCCGCACAATGCGCGCTGACGCGAGCACTGGAGGACGCCAATCTTCGAAACGCCGATCTTTCGGGTCACAGACGCCTGAATTTGAAACTCGACACCGATGCGATGGTTCCGGCACGCGGCGGGTCGTTGCGTTGGCAGACCAGGCGTCGCAACGATCGACGTCGATCCGACGCGCCGGCTCATGAGTACGAAATCGAACACAACGCACCACTGTCGCCGGCTGAACAAAAACACACGCTGGCTAAAGGGAACCTTTTCGCGCGTCGGACAATTACCAGAGCTGAGCGGCCCGCTCGTCATCGGCACGCTTCGGTTCAGTCCGAGGCGGCCGACGGTGCGACCGGGAAGCGCGGGCGAAACGGGCGGAGCAACGTCATGGCGCGGGAATTGGCACAAGTCAAAATCCGTTGCCTGAAATTCATGACTTCCGGACGGAAGCCGCACCCGATCGGGACGCGCGCGGGCCGGCCGCGATGGATCCGCGTGCGCGAGTGTCGCGAGTGTATGGAAACCCCATCCTGAAATGCCGCCGGTCACATGGCCGCTGTCTTCCCACCTCAGGCGACGCTGGTCGGGCGAGCCATCCTTCTGGGATGCGCCCTGCTCGCGATCGCCGGCGTCGGCTGGTGGTGGCTCGCGCCGCGCACCGACTGGTCGCGTAAGGTGGGGTTCACCATCACGCAGCCGGTGCCGTTCAGTCACCAGCATCACGTGGCGGGACTGGGGATCGATTGCC
Organism: uncultured Alphaproteobacteria bacterium; assembly: GCA_963719675.1. Lineage (GTDB taxonomy): Bacteria > Pseudomonadota > Alphaproteobacteria > Acetobacterales > Acetobacteraceae > Rhodopila. The sequence goes on from CAVRDN010000084.1 coordinate 11,318, forward strand.
GGTTTTGCCACGCCTCGGTGGAGGTGTCGGCCAACGCCGGGTTGCCGCCGACCTGTACCTGCATGACCTGCCATTCGCAAATCTGGACCAACGCGGCGTTATTGGCGCCGGTGCGCGACAGCCTCGCGAAGAACCGGCCGCTGGTGTGGGGCCGGGTCACCAATTTGCCCGACTACGTCTACTTCAATCACGCGATCCACATCGCCAAGGGCGTGGGCTGCGCGTCGTGCCACGGTGCGGTGGACCAGATGCCGCTGACCTACAAAGCCAAATCGCTGACGATGCAATTCTGCCTGGATTGCCATCGCGACCCTGGCCCTCGGTTGCGGCCGGAGAGCGAGATCTACAACACAAGCTGGACCCGCACGCCGGACACGCCATCGCCGGCCGCGTTGCGCGCGCACTACCACGTGCCGGACCGCGATCTGACGGATTGCTCGATATGTCACCGGTAAGCCGCGGGCCAAAACAATGGCGCGGCCAGGCGGAGGACGCGGAGCGGATGGCGCGCGAATTCCCCGCGCTGGCGAGCGCTCTGGCGCGGCCGGAGTTGCGCCGGCGGGTGCTGCGGCTGATGGCGGCCAGCATGGCGCTCGGCGGACTTACCGGGTGCGATCCGAGCGCGCCGGACGAGACCTACGTCTCCGCCGTGACCCAGGCCGAGGACATCGTCCCCGGGTTGCCAAACCGCTACGCGACCGCTTTGCCGGACGGTGGCGCGGCGGCCGGCGTCGTCGTGGTGCAGGACATGGGCCGGCCCATTCGGGTCGAGGGCAACCCGGCGCATCCCGGCAGCCTTGGCGCGGTGAGTATCCACGCGCAATCGACGCTGTTGGACTTCTATGATCCGGACCGCTCGTCCGGCTTGCTGCGCGTGGCGCAGGTGGCGCCGTGGCAGGGATTGCTCGGCGAGATGCTGACGCAGCGCGCGCGGCTGGCCGATACGGCCGGCGCCGGATTTCGCATCCTGACGGGGCGGGTGATCTCGCCGAGCCTGGGTATGGCGCTCGACGACCTGCTGCACCGCTATCCGAAGGCGCGCTGGCATCAGTGGGAGCCGGTCTCGCGCGACAACGTTCAACGCGGCGCCGCGCTGGCCTACGGTCAACCCGTCGATCTGCTGCCGCATGTCGCCGCGGCGGACGTGATCCTGGCGCTGGACAGCGACCTGATCGGCGGGGCGCCGGGCCACCTGCGCCATGCCCGCGACTTCGCCTCCCGCCGCAATCCGGCCCGCGGGCGCATGAGCCGGGTTTACGCGGCGGAGCCGGTGCCGTCGCTGATCGGCACCGCCGCCGATTACCGGTTCATCGCCGGCCCGGTGGAGATGGTCGCGGCGGTGAATGGGTTGGCGGGCGCGATTCTGGGCGGCGCGACGGGCGTGGATGCGCCGGGCTGGGTCGCGCGGGTCGCCGCCGATCTGAAAGCGGCCGGATCGCGCGCGCTGATCCACGCCGGCCCGGACCTGCCGCCCAGACCCACGCTCTGGTGCACCGGGTGAACGAACGGTTGGGCGGACGCGGCATGACGTTCGACCTCATCGACCCGATCGTGTACCGGACCGAAGACGAGGCCGCCGGCATGGCCGGCCTGCTGGATGCCATGCGCGCGGGTCAGGTCGAAACGCTGCTGATCCTGGACGCCAATCCGGTCTACGCCATGCCCGGCTTCCGTGAGGCACTGCGACGCGTGAAGTTCAGCCTGTGCACCGCGCCGGCGCCGAACGAGACCGCGCAGGCGGCCACATGGCACGTTCCGGGCACGCATGTTTTCGAGGCCTGGGGCGACGCGCGGGCGCATGACGGCACCGTATCTATCTCAACAGCCGCAGGCGCTGCCGCTGTACGAGGGACGCGACGCGTTCGAGGGTGCTCGCGCTGTTCGCGGATGGCATGCCGGTCCGCGGCTCTCGATCGCGTGGGGCGCCTGGCGCGAACACCTCGACGACGCGGCCTGGAGCGATGCGTGGCGGCGGGCGTGGTGCCCGGAACGGCGTCCGCGCCAGTCTCCGTCGCGGCTTTGGCGAAGGTCGCGACCGCGCCGCCACCGCCGCGGCGCGCATTGAACCTGCTGATCCGGCCCGACCCCAACCTGATCGATGGGGCGTCACGCCAACAATCCGTGGCTGCAGGAACTGCCGCGTCCCATGACCAAATTCGCCTGGGACAACCCGCTGCTGATCGCGCCCGCGACGGCGCGCGCGTCCCATCTGAGCAACGGCGACCTGGTCGATCTGGAGATGGCGGGCGCCAACACCTTCGGAATCCCCGTGTGGATCGTGCCAGGCCTCGCGCCGGATTGCGTCGTCGCGCTGCTGGGCGGCGGGCGTTGGCGGCGTTTGGGCGGCGGCGTTCCCGGCAAAGGCAACGCACAAAGCGGCGACCACAAAAAAGCGCATCGGACTGAGTGCATGGTCGCACGAAATAATTCTTCTATTCGCCAGGTAGGGACGGCGCGCTGCGCCGTCCGGGCGTCGCAGCGCGACGCCCCAACTTTTGAGAAATTCTGTCCTGCACCCGAATGTAATCATGGTTTTCAATTTAGTTCCTTTCGCACTACGCTGGCAACGATATGCGAATTCTATTGTTGTAGTGTCGGCGCTGTGCGCCGATGTCGAGCCACAGGCTCGACGCTACATCAAAATAGGACACTGCCCGAATTTTTTGCATGAATAAATACATCCTTTGCGCCGCCTTTTTGGCCGCGGGGGGGACGCTTTGCGCCGCCGCCGTGGAGGAAGCGGATATATGTGTTTTCGGAGGAACATCCGCCGGGATTGTGGCGGCGGTGCAGGCCCGGCGCATGGGCAAGTCGGTGATTTTGGTGGAGGCGGGCGGGCACGCGGGCGGGTTGACCACCGGCGGATTGGGGGCGACGGACATTGGCAACAAGGCGGCGATTGGTGGCCTGGCGAGGGAGTTTTACCATCGCATCGCCGCGCATTATTCCCAGGCGGCGGCCTGGACGCGGGAGGAAAGCGGCGGGTATTTCACCCGGCACGGCAGTTCGCAAACGCAGGCCGCCGATCTGGTTTCGACCAACGCGACGATGTGGACTTTCGAGCCGCACGTCGCCGCGCAAGTGTATCGGGAGATGCTGGCGGAAGCGGGGATTGAAATGCGATTGCAACAAAAGCTGGCCGCCGTCGAGAAACAGGGGACGCGCATCACAGAAATACGGATGGAAAACGGCAACGTGTTCCGGGCAAAAATGTTTATTGACGCCAGTTACGAAGGCGATTTGATGGCGCGGGCTGGCGTAACGTGCCGCATTGGGCGGGAGGCCAACGCGCAGTACGGCGAGACGCTCGACGGCATTCGCGCCAGCACGCCCAAACATCAGTTCCTCGTGCCGGTTGACCCTTACGTCAAACCCGGCGATCCGGCCAGCGGCCTGCTTCCATTCATCCAGGCCGGCGACGGCGGCAGGGCAGGGGAGGGCGACCAGCGGATTCAGGCCTACAATTACCGGCTTTGTTTTACGACCGTGCCGGAAAACCGGCTGCCGGTGACGCCGCCGCCCAACTACAATCCGGCTGATTACGAATTGCTGGCTCGCTATATCGAAGCGCTGGTCAAAGCCGGCCATCCGCCCGTGCCGTCCGATTTTTGGAACCCGATCTGGATGCCCAACCAGAAAACCGACATCAACAACAACGGCCCCTTCTCCACCGACTTCATCGGCATGAACTGGAACTACCCGGAAGCCGATTACGCGACGCGCGAACATATCGCCAAGGAGCACGAGAATTACACGCGCGGGTTGCTCACGTTTCTGGCCACGAGTCTGCGCGTGCCGGAGGCGCTTCGACGTGAATTTGCGCGGTGGGGTCCGTGCAAGGACGAGTTCACCGACAACGGCGGATGGCCGCCGCAAATGTATGTGCGCGAGGCGCGGCGGATGGTTTCCGGCTACGTGATGACGGAAAAGAACTGTCGCGGGACGGAAGTGGCCGCGGATTCGGTTGGCCTGGCCGCTTACAACATGGACTCGCATAACTGCCAGCGCATCGTCAAGAACGGCCACGCCGAGAACGAAGGCGACGTGCAGGTGGGTGCGCCGACGCCGTATCCGATTGCCTTTCGCGCCGTGGTTCCCAGGGCCGGCGAATGCGCCAATCTGCTGGCGCCCGTTTGTTTGTCAGCGACTCACATTGCCTATGGATCCATTCGCATGGAACCGGTGTTC
>CAVRDN010000085.1:0-52805 GCA_963719675.1 uncultured Alphaproteobacteria bacterium
CTGGACTTCCTTGCCGTATTCTTTGCCGTTACGTCGACGGCATCGTAATAGGTGCTTGCCGACCAGCCTGGGGTTTTGCCCATGCACGACGCGGATGCCCGCCTTGTCGATGACGATCAGATAAAGATCGCGATCGATCCAGGGTCCATTTTGGTCCATGAACTCCGTCTTGGCCTTGTCCATGCCCACCTCCGCGACCCGGGCGATCGCGCGCTTCACCAGCGCAACGGCTTCATCCTTGGTGGCGAAAGTGTCGGGCGCGGCCCGCGTCGCGATCGGCGCGGGAAGGCAGGACAGCGCCAGGAAGGCGAGGCGGCGCGTGATCGTCATCGGAGAACTCCTCATGCATGCGGTATTCCCGGTCGCCGCCACTGGGCGTCCCCACTGAGTGTCCCCACTGGGCGTCCCCACTGGGCGTCCCCACTGGGCGTCCCCACTGGGTGTCGCCGCGCTTCGGTTCGCACCGGACGGCGGTATTTCTCTCAGGGAAAGTTTAACGCATCACTAAGGCGACGCGGCTCATGCGGCAAACTCGGGCGGGGCGCGTGGGACAGCGTTTTGGACGCGTGACGACCGGAGTGCCCACGGCTCGCGGTATGACGCGCGGTGGCTGGCTCCCGGTTCCTTCGGATTCGCGATGATCGCCACATAAAGCCGGCGCGATACCAACGACCTGAGATTGCCGTTAACGCGCTGTTTACCTGTCGCCGTTACTCTTCCGTTTGATCCCGTGGCGATCGAGGTGCCGCTGCTGCCGGCCGCCTCCCCACCCGCACCCGAGGAGACGAGGGGCATGCGCATCGATATCATTACGCCCGCGTACGATGTAGCCCCGTACATCGGCGACGCGATCCGCTCGGTGCTGGCCCAGTCGCATCGGTATTGGACGATGACGATCGTGGACGACGGGTCGAATGATGAGACCGCCGCGATCGCCGCCACCTTCGACGATCCGCGCATCCGCCTGCTTCGCCAACGCAACGCCGGTGTATCCGCCGCGCGCAATCTGGGCCTGGTGGCCTCCAACGCCGAGGCTGTGCTGTTTCTCGACGCCGACGACTGGTTGAGTCCGGACGCCCTGGCGACGCTGGCCGAGACACTGCGCACCGCGCCCAACGCGATCGCGGCCGTGGGGCCGTATCAGCGGGTTCTCGACGGCCCGGGCCCCTTGGCCGCGGCGACCGGCGCGGTCAGCGACGGCCGGGTCCGCGCTCCGGCATCGGGCGATCTGCTCAGGGCGTTGCTCGTACGCAATCAGTTCGCCAATGGCGGTCACTTGTTGATCCGGCGGCACAAGGTGGAGACGGCGGGAACGTTCAACCCCGGCCTGACCTACGGCGAGGACTGGGAATACTGGATCCGTCTCGCCTGCTTTGGTTCGTTCGCCGCAACCGATGGGCGAGCGCCGGTGCTGTTCGTACGAGAGCGATCGGACAGCGCGTGCCGCGGCATGGCGCTTCGCCCCGACGCATTTGTTCCCTGCATGGAGGCGGTGTTCAGCACGCCCGCGCTTCGGGCCCGTTTCAGCGCGGTCGAACTTGCCGGTCTGCGGCGGCGGGCCGAGGCGGAGAATGACTGGATCGTCGGCCGCGAATTGATCCGCCACGGCAAGCCGACGGAAGGACGTCGCTACCTGCGCCGCTCGGTGCGCGCGGCGCCGGGCCTGAAGCGCCTGGCGTTGCTGACGGCGGCGTTGCTGCCGGGGTTTGGGTTCGGGCCGTTCCGGTCATACCCGGTGCCGAATACGGTATGAGCCTACCGGGCACGGCCGTTGTCGCGGTTCACCCGATGGGTCCGAGCGGCCATGCCTCCGCGAGACCAAGCCCTCGCACCGCGATCCCATTCGGCAGCGTGGCGCTGTAGGAATTGTGGTGATGGCCGTGCACGATGAGCCGCGCGCCGCCCGCCGCCGCGAGATCGTCGATCGCCGTGAAGCCATGCCGATGGCTCGACGGCGCTTCATGCGTCACCAGCACATCGAAGCGCTGGTCCGCCAGTCGCGCGACATCATCGGGAAAAATCGAGTTCCGGTGCCACAACGGCAAACCCCCGCGCCAGACGCGTGCGGCCGGTTGTACCGCCAGAAACGCCGCGCGATTTCGAAAGCGCGGTGGGTCGATCGCGTCCGCGCCATCCTCCCGGCGTGGATACCACACCGCGGGTTTGAACACGCCCGGCAGGCCGGCGACCCGGACACCATCGAATTCGCTGAACTCGATATCCAAGGTCGCCATCCGGGTCGTCGCCGACCAGATTGTCGTATGCCGTTTCCGTCTCGCAATCGTGATTGCCGAGGATCCAGCGGACACGCCAACTCGCCGCGATGACCGGCGCGAGCGCTTCCCGCAACGGCAGCGGACAGTCCAGATCGCCCAGCAGCACCAGGGTCCCGGGCTCTCGCGCGAGGCAGGCCCGGATAATCGGCATGAAGTTCCGGTGTGGATCGCCGGCGAACAGGATGGTCATTGATCGGAAGGACACGCGGACGCCGATAGCATCGGCCGCGCCGTCGTTGACGGGAGATTGTCCGTTCGCGCGATGAAGTCGGCGACATTGTCGTGCAACCGTGCCAGAGCGTCCTGACTGACATACATCATATGCCCGGTCCGATAACATCGGTATTCGATGTTGCCGCGTAACGCCGGCGGAATTCGCAAATGCCGCATCTCATACCGGCCCTGAAAATACGGCGTCAGCAGATCGAAATATCCCGCGTTGAGCTGCACCTTCAACAGCGGATTGACCGTCATCGCCTGTGCCAGATCCGCCATCACGTTCGCGTTCTGATCGAATGGCGGTCCATTTTCCGGCCCCGACGGCGGCTGATGCGAATAGTCCCAGCGATCGCCGATGTCGTCGACCGACGGCCGGTACGCCCTGCCATCGCCATACTTCAGTATCCGACGCGCATAGTCGTTGAAACTCGAGACATACGCCGAGCTGATGGCCGCGTCGGACGGATCGTAATGCGCCTTGCGGCTCAGCCGGTCCAGCGTGTGTCCCGCGAACCGCGTATCGGTCGCTCCCACGATTTCGCCGCTATCGCGCAGCAACTCCTGACGGAATTCGTCGGCGCCGACACGTAGGTCCGCCCGGCGCAAATAATCCTCCGGCAGGCCGGTGTATTCGTGCAACTTCGCGACGATCGCATCGCGCGCTGCGGGATCCAGGCTCGAACCGGCCGCCAGAGCGGAGGCGTAATCACCCATCGCGAAACGCTCGGCATCTCGCAGCAGCGTGAGCGGCACGTCGGTGGATCGTTGCCCGCCCGACTGCCGGTAATACCACGCCGTGGCCGCGTAGGTCGGCAGCCCGAGTTGATAGGGCAGATCGTTGCCCGGCATGGTATGTGGCTGGTCCGGCCAGAAATTCGCTGACAGCACCTGTGACAACATGATCACGCCGTTGAAGTCGACCCCGGGATTGTTCTGCAGCCGGTTGACCAGCACGGCGGCTCGCGTGGTGCCGTAGCTTTCGCCAAGCAGATACTTCGGCGAATTCCAGCGTTGGAATTTCGACAGGAACATCGTGATGAACTCCGCGAACGCGTGCGCATCCTGATCGACGCCGTAAAACGCCTTCTCCTTGTCCTGACCGGTGATCCGACTGAATCCGGTGCTCGGCGCATCGATGAAAACCAGGTCGCTCTCGTCGAGCAGGCTCTCATCGTTGTTCACCAACCGGTACGGCGCCGCGGCGGAGTGCGTCGCATCGGCGGTATCGACCCTGAGTGGGCCAAATGCCCCCATATGCAACCACACCGTCGCCGAGCCTGGCCCTCCGTTGAACAAGAACGTAAGCGGCCGCGCGGTCGCGTCGACGTTCCGTTTAAGATACGCGACGTAGAACATCGACGCCGCGGCGGGCGGATTTTTCTGATTGTCGTCCGCGTCGCCTTTGCCGGTGTCCGGCTGTGGCGCGGCGTCGTCCCAGTCGCTGGCGTGCACCACCAGCGTGCCGGCCACCGCGCAATACGCGATCGGCGCGCCGCCGACGATGACCGAACCCTCGGTCCAGACATCCGTCGCCGCGGGCCGAGGTGGCGGCGCATCGTTGTCGGACCTGTCGTCGGCATGCTCGGCCGGAGGCGGCGTGCTCACCGGTGCGGCGCAATGGGCGATCGCGGGCCTCGCCGGAGGCGGCGGCGACGGCTTTTGCTCGGCCGCGAATGCGGGTCCGGCCAAGGCGGGTGTCAGGCGGGGTGCCACGCAGGCCAGACCAAACGTGAGCACAGCCCACCCCAACCAGGAAGGCCGCGAGGCTGGCGAACGGTCGGGGCACCTGTGACGGATCGGCATGGTCCTTCCTGACCGGAACATGGTCCGTCAATATGGCTCGATCAAGACCGAAGGAGGAAGACGATGCCAGCTCGCACCGGCGCGGAACTGCTGCGTGGACTGAAGGACGACCGCCAGATCTGGGTGGGCAACGAAAAGGTCACCGACGTGGTATCGCACCCGGCGTTTTCCGGCGCGGCCAAAGGGTTGGCGGCGGTGTTCGACCTGCAGTGGGAGGCGCCGGAGGACTGTCTGTTTCCCGACCCGGAGACCGGGGAGCTGATCAATGTCAGTCACATGATTCCGCGGTCGCCCGAGGACGTGAAACGCCGGCATCGCGGTTTGCGGCGCATCGCGGAACATACCGTGGGCGTGATGGGGCGTACGCCTGATTATATGAACGTCACCTACGCCGGGTTCGCCGGGTGCGCGCACGAATGGGCGGAGCACGGCAACGAAGCCGGCGCCGCGCGTCAGGTCGAGTATCAGAAATATCTGCGCCGCAACGATATTTGCCTGACCCATACGCTGATCCATCCCACTATCGACAAGGCGAAGGACGAAATCCCCGGTCAGGAAAACGACGTCATCCTGCGCAAGGTGTGCGACACCGAGCATGGCATCATCGTGCGCGGCGCGCGCATCCTCGCGACCCTGGCTCCGTTCGCCGATGAACTGGCGGTTTATCCCGCGCGCCCGCTGCCCGAAGATGGCGATAAATTCGCCGTCTCGTTTTGTATTCCGATGGAAACGCCAGGCCTGAAGTTCATGTGCCGCGACAGTGTCGCCGGCACCGACAACGTGTTCGACCATCCGCTGTCCTCGCGGTTCGACGAACAGGATGCGTTCCTGATCTTCGACGACGTCGAGGTCCCGCGCGACAGGTTGTTCATCGACGCCAATGTCAAGGTTTACAATCAGACGAATACGCGAAGCTGGCACTCCAATGTCATGCAGCAGACCATGATCCGGGCCGCGACCAAGCTGGAGTTCGCCTGGGGGGTCGCGACCGCTCTCGCCGAGGCGATCAACGACAAGAGCGCCGCCGCGCAACAGATGCTTGGGGAGTTGTGGTGCTACGCGGAACTCGCGCGTTCCGCGGTGCAGAACGCCGAGGACCATTGCAACGAATGGGGCAACGGCGTGTGGTTCCCGGATGGACCGCCGCTGATGGCCTTGAAGGCGATGATGCCGTTCTGGATGCCGCGCGCCAACGAGATCATCAAGCTTCTGGGCTCGCACAATCTGTTGGCGACGCCGACCTGGCGGATGATGCGGGATCCCGAACTGCGGCCGTTCATCGACAAATATCTGCATGGCGCGAATGAAACCAGCGCGGAGCGGCGGATTCGCGTGTTCCGTTTGGCGTGGGATTACGCCGGCACCGCGCTGGCCTCGCGGGTCGAATTGTACGAACGGTTTTACCTCACGTCCGGGGCGCGCAATCAGCAGCGCGCGCAGGCGTTGGCGAAACGGGATCGGGCGCTGGCCCTGGTGGAGCGGTTCCTGACCGAACCGGTGGCGTAGTTGCGCTTGATCGCCGGGCGCACCCCGGCTACCGTTCGGTTGGCTTGGCTACCCACCGGTTATCCGCAGGCGAACCACTTAAGAAACTTAAGAAGGAACGTGCCATGACCCGCGCTTACAATGTGATCGATGCCGACGGCCATATCCTGGAACCTTTGTCGCTTTGGAACGACTACATGGATCCCGCGTTCCGGGATCGCGCGCCTCGATTGATCAAGGACGCGGATGGGAAGGAGAAATTGCTGATCGAGGAACAGGTGCTCGGCAGCAAGAAAGGCATGGGCGCGATTGGCGCGGTGGGCGCGCGCGATGGCGTCGTGGTCGATGACACCATGGAATATGAGCAGGGCCGCAAAGGCGGCTTCGATCCGCATGCGCGCATTCCGGATATGGATCTCGACGGCATCGACGCGGCGTTTTTGTTCCCCAGCGTCGGTCTGTTTTGCGGCGCGGTGAAAGATCCGGCGCTGTCCGCCGCGGTGGCGCGCGCGTATAACCGGTGGTTGGCGGATTACTGCAAGGCTTATCCCGACCGGTTGTTCGGCGTGGCGATGATCCCGCTGCAATCCGTCGATCGCGCCATCGAGGAGATGACGTTCGCCCGTAAAACGCTCGGCATGAAGGCCGCGTTCATCCGGCCCAACCCCTACAGCGACAAAATGATCGACCAACCGATGTACGAGCCGTTCTGGGCTGCCGCGGAAGCGCTCGACATGTCGGTATGCTTTCATGAGGGCGCCGGCGCGGGCATGCCGCAGGTCGGCACCGATCGGTTCGAGGGGCGCGGCGCCCGCCATATCGTTTCGCACACAATGGAAATGATGATGGCCTGCCTTGCCGTGATCTGGGGTGGCGTATGCGAGCGGCATCCGAAAATCCGGATCGGCTTCCTGGAGTTGGGCGGCGGCTGGATCGCGCCGTGGCTGGACCGTATGAACCGGCACTTCGATGACAAGGGCTTCAACGACTCCGGATTGAAGACGCGGCCGAGTGAATTGTTCGAGCGTAACTGCTGGATCGCGTTCGAGCCGGTGGAGACCAGTTTGAAAGTGCTGGCCGAACATATCGGCCCACACAAAATTTTGTGGGCGACCGATTATCCGCATCCGGACGGCTTCTTTCCGGGCGCGCCGGACATGGTGCGTGGTCTGTTGGGTAACGCGCCGGCGGAGACGGTGCGGCAGATCATGGCCGGCAGCGCGCAGGCGTTTTACGGGCTGCATTGAGTTTCGCTGAGGGCCGGGGCCGCCGCCCCGGACTCTCGCCCTTGCCTCACACGACCCAAGGTGGAATCCTCGACTCCGCGAACGTCGAGGAACCCCGCCCATGATTGAGCAAACGCTGGACATCGCCACCAAGGATGGCGCGATGGAAACGTTCATCGTCCATCCCGACCATGGCGCGCATCCGCCGGTGTTGTTGTTGATGGACGCGCCCGGCATTCGCGAGGAACTGCGCGATATGGCGCGACGACTGGGCACGGTTGGCTATTACGTGATGCTGCCGAATCTTTATTATCGCGCGGGCCGCGATACGATTTATGGACCGGATGTGCTGACCAAAGGTAGCGCCGAGCAGGCGCGGATGCGCGCTGTGCGGACAAAGATGACGATACCACCGGTGATGGAGGACGTCGCCGCGATGATCGCTTACGCGGACCAGCGGGCCGCCGCGAAACCCGGCCCGGTCGGCACGCACGGTTATTGTATGAGCGGACCGTATTCGCTCGCCGCCGCCGCGCGGTATCCGGATCGCATCGCCGCCGCCGCGTCGTTCTATGGCACCTGGCTGGTGTCGGAGAATGAAGAAAGTCCGCATCTCAATCTCGGCAAGGCCAAGGGGGAATTATACATCGGCTGCGCCGAGCACGATGAACTCGCGCCCTTGCCGATGGTCGAAGAACTCAAGGGCCTGCTTGCGAAAGTCCGGAAATCCCGGCAAGCTGGAAATGTATCCCGAGGTGCATCACGGGTTCGCGTTTCCGCAACGCTGGTGTTACGACAAGCCCGCCGCCGAACGCCATTGGGAGCGTCTGATCGCGCTCTATCGCCGCCGGCTCGGTTGACATCGATGGAACTTTGGAACCATTGCGAGAATCCTTATCCATTCGTGCCGGCCGAAGTGCTGGACGCGGCCCCGGCGGTGCGCGCCAGCCTGCCGAATAAATACTGTGAGCCGGAGATCGCCGCCCGCCTCTACGATGAGGTGTTCGAGGAATATCAGCACTGCGACGATATCGGCCTGCACATCGTCACCAATGAGCATCATTCCGGCATCAACAATCTCTGGGCTGCCAGCCCAGTGATCACCGGGATCGTCGCGCGGCTGACGAAGAAGGTGCGGATCCTGTCGCTTGGCACGCTGATCACGGTGCGGCCCGATCCGGTGCGCGTGGCGACGGAATATGCGACCATCGACGTGCTGTCGCGCGGCCGGCTGGACATCGGGTTTGTTAAATCCGGCGCCACCGAAATGGTGTCCGGCGACGCCAATCCGATGCGCATCCGCGAACGCGAATGGGAGGCGATCGACCTGATCGAGAAAGCGCTGACCTCGCACGATGGGCCATTCAGTTGGGAGGGCAAGTTCTTTACCCACGCGCACGTGAATATCTGGCCGCGGCCGTACCAATCAGCCGCGTCCCGAATTCTGGGCCGCGACGTCCGACCTTCCCACCTGCGCCGAACTTGGCCGCCGCGGACATCATCAACACGTTGCTGTTCGGCGGCTATGACCGCACCCGCACCGCATTCGATACGTATAAGAAGGCACGCGCCGAGGCCGGGCTGCCGGCGCCGGGCGAGGACCGGTTCTCCTACATGGCATTCTGTTACGTGGGCGATACGGATGAGGAGGCGCTATCGCATCGGTCAGAAAATCCCCTGGTTCCTGACTGTCAGCATGAAGAGCGCGCCGCAGATGTCGAAGTTCATGCCTGGCCAGATCGCGCCCGAGATGACTCCCGCCGCCTGGCGGGCCGGTGTGTCGAAACGGCCGACCGATCTCTCGGTGGAGAGCCTGATCCGGCAGGGCCAGATGTTCTGCGGCAATCCCGACTCGGTCGTGCGCCAGATCAAGGAGTTTCGTCAGCGGGTTGGCGGCGTCGGGCGCATCATCATGATGACCCGCCAGGGCCTCGTCACGCATGCGGAGGCGATGAAGAGTTTCTCCCTCGCGGCGAAGGAAGTCTTGCCCCAGCCTCCAGGACCTGGGCCCCGGTGGACCTCGCCGTTCCGTCGGCGGCGCAATGACGCCGATCCGGGTGGGACCATTCGAACTTGATACGCTGCGTATCGGCAACGGACCGCCGGTCCTGCTGATCCATGGCATCAATCCGATGCATCCCGCCTCGCCGTTTCTGGCGAAGCTGGCGTCCTGGGCGGAGGTGATCGCGCCGTCGCATCCAGGGTTTGGCGGTTCGCCGCGGCCGGCCGATTTCGATACGATGTACGATCTGGTCAATCTGTATCTGGCCGTTCTGGATGCGATTCCATCGGACGACGTCACCGTCATCGGATTTTCGTTCGGCGGCTGGATCGCGGCGGAACTGGCGGTTGCGAACCCAAAACATCTCGGCCGTTTGATTTTGGTCGATCCGGTCGGAATCAAGCTCGGCGGCCGCGAGGACCGCGACATCGCGCATTTCTTCAATACCGATCCGGGCGAACTCAACTGGCGAAGCTGGCACGATCCGGCGTCTCGACCCGAGGGGATTTACGGGCTTGGCTGGCAGGCAACGATCAGCGATCAGATGACCGACCAGGAGATGATCGCGCTGGCCCGGAACTGGGATTCGCTGTGTCTGTATGCCTGGCGGCCGCACATGTTCAATCCGCAACTGAGACATTGGCTGCATCGGATCAGCGTGCCGGCGAAGGTGATCTGGGGCGCGGCGGATCGGATCGTCACTCCGGATTATGGCCGCGCGTACGCCGATCTCATTCCGGGTGCGGAATTTACCGTCATCGATGACGCCGGACATCACCCCGAACTGGAACAACCGGGCGCGTTCGTGTCGGCGGTCACGTCATTCATGAGGCCAGGCCAATGATGTTCATCATTCGCACCGACGGGGACGCGCCGGCCGAGACCGGATTTACGATCCGGTTGACACGGCGCACACCGGCGATCGCGTCCGGCGGCACGCGCGATTTCTTCTGCGACGGCGATCCGGAGACCGCGCGAGGCTGCCTGGTCGTGCCGGTGCATGACGGCTGGTACGCGGACGATACCGGCGGCGGCGTGGCGATCTGGGGTCAGGGCCGGTTCTGGGAGATCAGCGACACGCCGTTCACCGTGCGGGAGACCTCGGCCGGAGCGCCGCGCAATGTCAATGCCGCGGAAGGCGACGTCGTGAATGTGCGCCGGGCGATCTTCGGCGTTTGATCACGGCGGCCGCAATCCACGATCAGCGGATCGTAGCCCAACGCGCGCATGAACCGCAGCAAGTCCGCCGAGCGCAATGTCGTTGACGCGGCATTATGCAGCGGATGAAAGTTGACCCACTCGCTTTTGGGCAGATCGTCATCGACGATGACGGTGACACGATGTCGATCGTCGTTGATCAACCCGAACGGGGTAACGGACCCGGGCGTCAGTCCGAGCACGTCAAGCAGTAAATCCGGTTTGCCGAAGGACAGGCGCGCGGCGTGCACGCGCTTCTCCAGCCGGTTGAGGTCGGCGCGCTTGTCGCCGGGCATCACCGCCAGCCAGATCTTGTCTTTCTTGTCCTTCAGGAACAGGTTCTTGCAGTGTAAGCCGGGGATTTTGTCGTGCCACGCGCGACCTTCCTCGACCGTGAAGATCGGCGGATGCGTCATCGTGCTGTGCTCGATGCCAAGCTGGTCGAAGAAAGCAAACAGGTCGTCTTGCGTCGCGGCCATCGTTTCACCCGAGGTCGGCGGTTGGTATCAGGCCGCGTGGCGGCGTTCAAGATTGTGCGGCGGCTATTGGCGGAAAGTCAGGGAGGGCCATCGATCAGCTGGCGATGGTGCGCGGACTGCGAACTTGCCGCGTTTTCGGATACGGCCGGCTTGAATGACGCGGTGAACGACAGCACGGGGGGTCACGTTCGATATGCGGCGTGCGTCGAGGTCGGAATTTATCACGGAGGACGGGGAGCAGCGGAGGGCGCGGAAAAGCAAGGTCTTCAGGCGCTTCGCGCGGGCCGATGTTCCAGAACCGCGCGAGGCGCCGTGCCCGGCCAGGACGACCCGGATCGCGGGGCCCAGGAACCTGTGAATGGGGGGTGGCGAGACGCGGTCGTTCTGCTTTCTCCGGTCCATTGGCGACCGGGCCGCTGAACCAATGCGTCCCCGTGGCTTCTCCTTCAGGACGGCGCGAGAAGCGCGCACAGGTCTCGCACATCAGCGATCTGCTCCAACCGATCCACCCGATCGATCAGCGCCGCTCCGGTTCCGGCCGGCAGCGGCTCGCGCGCGAACTCCAGGCAGCGGCTGAATTTCCGCAGATGCTGTTCCCGCGTCAGAGGGCGCGCCGGATTGGCCAACATGACGTCGCACGTCCAGTGCAGGGTTTCGCCCGAGCGCAACATGACCTCCACGCGTTGCGGCGCCAGGGCGTTGGGATCGGAATTGGCGTCCAACTCGGTCACGATCCGCCGCGCCAGGTCATGAGTCGCCGGGTCGCTCAATGCATCGCCGCGGCAATGCGCGATATCCACCGCGCCGTGCAACAACGCCTTCGCACCGATGAACGCCATGCACAGCCGCGCGTAGAAAGCGTTCGGCTCCGGCACATCGGGCCGGGCCACCAGACGATGTGTCAGCGGCGGCACGATCACCCGCACACCGCGCACATCGCCGGGGGAGAATCCGTGCTGATCCCGCAACGCCAGCAATCCTTCAATGCCGCCATGCGTCGCGCGGCCGGCGGGCCACGGCTTGTGGCTCATTTCCAGTACGCGCCAGTCGTGGCCGAGACCGTTCCAGATCGGCTCCAGGTCCCAGGTGCCTTCGATCAACGGGAAGTACCCATAGCGGCCCTCGAACACATCGCGCGGCCCCGATACGCCGGCGCGCGCGAGGTCGACCGACCGCACGGCGCTCTGCGCGTTGAAGCCGACCTGCATCGGCAACAGGCCGTTGCCTTCCAGATGCGGCTGCATGGTGCCGCTGGTCTGGCCGTATTGCAGGCCGAACGCATCGGCGATCCGCTCGGCGCTCAGGCTGGCGATGACCGCCAGGCCGGCGACGGCGCCGAAGCCGCCGGCGGTGGCGGGCCGGAAGAAACGGAACCCCGCCGTGGAACCGAGCCCCAGACTGGCGGCGATATCGATGCCGGCGACAACGGCCGCGATCAGGTCACGGCCGGACACGCCGCCCTCCCGCTCGGCGACCGCCAGCACAGCCGGCAGCAACGTCGCCATCGCGTGCACGACCGCGCCTTCGTGCAGGCAGTCGAACTCCTGATTGTGGACCTGTGTGCCGTTGACGAACGAAGCGGCGGGCGCGGGAGCGCGGCGCGCGGTGCCCCAGATGGTCGCAGCCTCGCCGCTGCCCCAACCGTCGGAGGCGGCGCGGATCGCATCCATGCCGGCGGCCGAGGAGCCCGCGACTCCCACGCCCAACGTATCGAGGATCCAGATTTTCGCCGCCTCGATGGCCGGCGGGGGCAGGCGATCGAACCGGATGCCGGCGACATGGGCCGCGAAACGCTCGGACGCGGTCGCTTTCGTCATGCGGGCCGCAGTGCCCGAATGAACCAGGATGTATTGTAGCGCAGCATCGTCAGGTAATTCGGCGCTGGTCCGTCCGGCTTCGACAGGGCGTCCGAATATAGCGGACCCGACACGGTCGCGCCGGTTTCGCGCGCCAGCATCCGCGTGATCCTTGGGTCGGTCATGTTTTCCAGGAACACGTCGCGCACCTTCTCACGTTTGATCTGCGCGACCAGGGCGGCGATGCCTTTGGCGGACGGTTCGGCGTCGGTGGAGATGCCCTCGGCGGCGAGAAAACTCACGCCGTAGCGCGCGCCATAATACCCGAACGCGTCATGGGTGGTGATGATGCGGCGCCGCTCCGGCGGGATGGGTGCGAATTGCTGAGTGATCCACGTGTCGGTGCGCTGGATCTCGGCGATGAAGGTGGCGGCGTTGGCGCGCCAGGTCGCGGCGTGCGCCGGGTCGGCTTTGCTCAGGCCGTCGGCGATGTTGTGGGCGTAGATCACCGCGTTGCGCGGATCCTGCCAGGCGTGCGGGTCGAGCGACATCTCCGAGCCCTCGCGCATCATGCGGGGCGTGACGCCGGTCGTCGCGACCACCAGCGCGGCTTTGAAGTCGGCGGCCTCGCCGAGGCGGGCGATCCAGCCCTCAAGGCCCAGTCCGTTTTCGACCAGAAGGGAGGCGGTGGAGAGGGCGCGAGAGTCGGCGGCGGTGGGCTGGTAGATGTGGACATCGGCGTCGGGGGGCACCAGACCGGTGACGTTGACCAGATCGCCGCCGATTTGCCGCACCATGTCCGCCAGGATGGAGAAACTCGCGACCGCGCTGAGACCGGCGGCCGATGCGCGGACCGGCGGCAAGACCAGGGGAACAAGTGATCCGAACAGCAAAGCACGGCGTCGCATCATGAGGATCTCTCCTGGAGGACCTTGTCGGGGCTGCCCGAAGCGTTCGGACACGGATGGTGAAATACCTCACGGTGCGCCTCAACTCCATGCGGGGCGCGCTGCCGCGCGAGATGGCGGGGTCAGGCCGGCGCGCCCGGTTCCCGATCGTGACACGCCATACGACGGCGCGGAGTACCGATCCCGCGGCACGGGGATTTTTGACGGTTCGCCGGGCGAACCGGGTCGCCTCGCGGTGGCATCGTGGCTCGCCGCACCGTGGCTTTCGACCCTGGGCGGGCCTTGCGCCTGCTTGCCCGGCTATCCGCGCCTCCGATCAGGATCGCGACGTCTCTGGCGGGATGGGTGTATCCAGCGACACCTGCTCGCCCGGACCGAGCGCCTTGGCCAATGTTGCCGCGACGAACGCGGTCTTGGCATTCATGTAACCGGAAATATCGTCGTCGAACGCCGCGGCCAGATCTCGCTTCAGCTTCGCGTAGGCGTGAACTACCTCGGGATGGCCCCGCAAATAGTCACGAAACAACAGGCGGCGCCGCCACCTTGGATGGTCTCCCGGCAATACATGGAGGTGATGTGTCCATGGTCCGGAAAGTCCCTTCCGGAAGAAAAGCTCGCCTGGCAATCGAGCCTCGTATTGCGGCATGTAAGCATAACCCAGCGCCTGAAGCGGCCCGATGCAGCCTGATCGTGCTTCTTCGAGGTCGCGGACGCTCAACTGGAGATCGATGATCGGCTTGGCGGCGAGGCCTGGAACCGACGTACTCCCGATATGCTCAACAGCCAGCACCAGGGGACCGAGAGCGGTGTGGAGGCTCTCGCGCTCCTGTTCGAAAGCCGCCGGCCAGGCCGAATCGTAATCCGCGACCACAATAGAGCCACCGGCATAGCGTTCCATGTAAACTCTCCGATGTGGAATCGGCATCCAGGATCGTAGCACCGTCAGGCGACCGCTCTCCCACGAGTAGCAGACGGGTGCGCGCCGAACCAGAGGATCGGCGTCGTCGCGCCCTCACGGCCAGACCGTCCAAACCGTTGCGCGGGGGCACTGGCCGCCTCGTCGCCTTGGCGCAATGTTCGGGTCATGGCTGATTTTCTGGTGCATGTGATCGGTGCCTCGGGCCGATCGGGGATTGCTTTGGCCCGCCGCCTGGGGCCGCGGATCATACCGGTCGTGCGGGACGCGGCGAAATGGGCGGCGGCGGGTTTCGACGCGAGGCCCATGGTCGCCGACCTGACCGACCCGGCCGCCCTGGCGCGGGCGCTGGAGGGGGCGACCCATGTGGTGAGTTGCGCGCATGCTCGCCACACCACGCGGGTGATCGCGGCGGCGCCGGAAGCGGCGCGGTTGGTGCTGCTGGGCAGTACCCGGAAATTCACCCGCTGGCCGGACGCGCATGGCAACGGCGTGCTGGCGGGCGAGGCGGCGTTGCTGGCATCGGGCCGCTCCGGCGTCATGCTGCATCCGACGATGATTTACGGCGCCCAGGGGGAGGATAATGTGCGGCGTCTGGCGGCGTTGCTGCGGCGGTTGCCGGTGTTGCCGTTGCCGGCGGGCGGCCGGTCTCTGGTGCAGCCGATCCATCAGAGCGACGTCACCCGAGCGATCCTGGCGGCGCTGGAGCACGACTGGCACGGGCCTTCGACCCTGGTCATTTGCGGGCCGGAGGCGGTGTCGTATCTGGATTTCATTCGGGCGGTGGCGAAGGCGGCGGGCCTGGCGCGGCCGCGGACGATCGCCGTGCCGGCGGGACCGCTGATCGCGCTGGCGGCGCTGACTCGGCTGATCCCCGGCGTGCCGACGGTGCGGGCGGCGGAAATCCGCCGGCTGCTGGAGGACAAGGCGTTCGACGTGGGTCCGATGCGCGCGATCCTCGGTGTGGCGCCGATCTCACTGCACGAGGGGCTTGCGCTGACTTTCGCGGCCAATCATGGTTCGCGCGAAGCCGAGACCTGAGGTTTCCGTGCCGCCGCCGCCGCCGCGGATCCGGCCTCTCGTCGTCTGATCACATGCTTTGTTACCCCGGAGTCCCGCATGCCCATCATCAACCGGATCGCCGAATTCCACGCCGACATGACGGAGTGGCGTCGTGACCTGCACGCGCACCCCGAGTTGTCGATGCGAGAATTCCGCACCTCGAAGATGGTGCAAGACAAGCTGACGGAGTTCGGCGTGGATGAGATCATCACCGGCATGGCGGGCACCGGCGTGGTGGGCGTGATCCGGGCGGGCACCTCCGGCCGGGCAATCGGGCTGCGCGCCGACATGGACGCGTTGCCGATCCAGGAGGAATCCAGCCTCGATTACGCCAGTCAGAACGCCGGAGTCATGCACGCGTGCGGCCATGACGGGCATACGACGATGTTATTGGGCGCGGCGAAATATCTCGCGGAAACCCGGAACTTCGACGGCACGGTGTATCTGGTGTTCCAACCGGCGGAAGAGTTCGAGGGCGGCGCCGACGCGATGGTCAAGGACGGCCTGTTCGACCGTTGCCCGATGGAGATGATCTTCGGCCTGCACAACTGGCCGCAGTCGCCGGAGGGAACGTTTCTCTGGCGCTCCGGCGACGTGATGGCGGCGGTGGGGTGGATCGACATCACGATCACCGGCAAGGGCAGCCATGGCGCGTTCCCGCATCAGGGCGTGGATCCGGTGGTGGTGGCGGCGACGATCGTCAACGCGCTGCAAACGATCGTGTCGCGCAATATGGAGCCGATCCAGGGCGGCGTGGTGTCGATCGGGCACATCTCGGGCGGCGACGCGTACAACATCCTGCCGGAGCGGGTGGTGATGAAGGGGACCGCCCGGTGGTTCCGCCCGCAGGTGGGCGACATCATCGAGAAGGGCGTGCACCGGCTCGCGACCGGGATCGCGGAGAGCTTTGGCGCCAAGGCGGAGGTGAAGTTCAGCCGCCACGCCCCGGCGACGGTCAACGACGAGGACGCGACGACGATCGCGGTGGCGGCGGCGGAAACGATCGCCGGGATCGGCAAGGTGAAGCACATGCCGATGCCGACGATGGGCGGCGAAGACTTCGCCTACATGCTGGAAGCGAAGCAGGGCGCGTATCTGATGCTGGGCGGCGGCCGCGGCACGGATGAGCCGCTGTTGCATCACCCGAAATACGATTTCAATGACGCGATTTTGCCGATGGGGTCGTCGTGGTACTCGACGCTGGTGGAGCGGCATCTGGCGCGCAAGGGGTAGGGCGCGGCCGATTTCGGTCGCATGACCGACGTTGCCCCTCGACCAACCTGCCCCGGGAAATGCCGGAAAGCCGTTCGGATCGCGACGGCCCTGGAGAGCGCCAGTTCGGGGCTCTTTGAGCGGTGGGCGACACTATTACGCCGGTGCGGTGGAACGGATGGCCGTCCGGGCGGATTGGGCTATCAGAGGTAGCGCACCACCGAGCAAGGAGCTGTCGATCGGTGCCCTCTCGCCGATGCCGCCACGCGAGAAGGAACTTTGATGCCAACCCCGGACCGCAGGCTGGACCCCAGCCGCTTCGATAATTCGCTCACGGCGGACGGACGTTACCGGCTGCTGATCCAGGCGGTCACCGACTATGCCATCTACATGCTCGACCCGGATGGGACCGTGACCAGCTGGAACCCAGGGGCGCGCCGCTTCAAGGGCTATGAGGAAGCCGAGATCGTCGGTCAGCATTTCTCTCGGTTCTACACCGAAGAGGACCGCGCAAGTGGCCTGCCCGAGCGCGCTCTGGCCGCGGCGCGCGAGGAAGGAAAGTTCGAAGGCGAGGGCTGGCGCGTGCGGAAAACAGGCGAGCGATTTTGGGCCAGCGTCATCATCGATCCGATCCGCGATCCGGCTGGCAATCTGGTCGGGTATGCCAAAATCACCCGCGACCTCACCGAACGTAAGGCCGCCGAAGAGATTCTGCGCAAGACCGAGGAGCAGTTCAGGCTGCTTGTGCAGAGCGTCATCGATTACTCGATCTATCTGCTGAGCGTGGATGGATTGGTCTCCAGCTGGAACGCCGGAGCACAGCGCATCAAAGGATATCTCCCCCAGGAAATCATCGGCCAGCACTTCTCGACATTCTATACCGAGGAAGACCGCCGGAACGGTGAACCCGATCGGGCATTGGCGACCGCCAAACGGGAGGGAAAGTTCGAAAAGGAAGGTTGGCGCGTTCGCAAGAACGGCGAGCGGTTCTGGGCCAGCGTGGTCATCGACGCGATTTACGATGATGCCGGCGCGATCATCGGTTTCGCGAAAATCACCCGCGATGTCACCGAACGGAAAGAGGCGCAGGCCGCGCTCGACCGGGCACGCGAAGCCTTGTTTCAGTCACAAAAGATGGAGGCTCTCGGACAGCTCACCGGCGGGATCGCGCACGACTTCAACAACCTTTTGACCGCCATTATCGGCAGCCTTGAAATCGCCGGCCGCCGTAATTCGGACGCCGCGGTCAAGCGCCTGATCGACAATGCCATGCGCGGTGCGCAGCGCGGCGCGGCGCTGACACAGCGCATGCTGATGTTCGCACGCCGCAAGGAACTCGACGTGCAGGCCGTCGACATACCAACTCTGGTTCGCGGCATGGCGGAGTTGCTGGAACGCGCGTTGGGTCCGTCGGTGATCATCGAAACGCGGTTCCCGCTCAATCTGCCCAAGGCCACGACCGACCCCAATCAACTGGAAATGGCGCTGCTCAATTTGATGGTCAATGCGCGCGATGCCATGCCGCATGGCGGACCGATCATTATCTCCGCGCGGACGGCGACGATCGACAAGGGGCATGCGTCCCTCGCGCCCGGCCCCTACGTGTGTTTGTCGGTGGCGGATACCGGCGAGGGCATGGATGAAGATACGCTCAGGAGCGCCATCAATCCGTTCTTCACCACCAAGGAAATCGGCAAGGGAACCGGCCTCGGGTTGCCCATGGTGCTTGGTCTGGCGCAGGAGTCCGGGGGCCAGCTCAAATTGAAAAGCGAGAAAGGAAAAGGCACGACCGCTGAGATCTGGTTTCCGATGGCGGCACGAAAAACGGCGGTTTCGTCACCGGCTGAATCAGGGCCGGTTTCCGAACCGAAAACGCAATCGTTGCGCATCCTGGTGGTCGACGACGACCCGCTCGTTCTCACCAATCTGGTCGCGATGTTGGAAGACCTTGGTCATAAGGTTGTCGAAACCGCGAGCGGTCCCGATGCCATCGCCATGCTGCGACGGGAGCAACTCTTTCAGATGGTAATCACGGATTACGCCATGCCGGGGATGACAGGTGTGGAACTCATCAATGAAATCATGAAAGAGTTTCCCGACCTGCCGGTGATTCTGGCCACCGGCTATGCCGAATTGCCCAGGGGATTGGATTTATCGTGGGTCACTCTGGCGAAACCGTTCCTTCAATACGATCTCGCGAAGGCCGTGCGGTCGGCGCTGGAGGATCCGGGACACGCCGGGTAGGAGAGTTTCGCGCCCCGGGACAGCTCCCATAGGCGGCATGCCGCCTATGCTCTCAACCTGTTGTTGATGCGGAGGGCCCGTTCAGGCCGGGCCTGAACGCGGAGGAAGCGGTCTGCCTGTGCGCAGGTCGCGACGCCCGGAACGCTCGTTACGCTCCCGTCCGCTTCCGGATCGCCGCCGCGCGTTGCAACACCGTGCGCGCCCGTTCCACGACCGGAACGTCGATCATCGCGCCCTCGAACTGCACCGCGCCCAGTCCGCGCGCGTAGGCGTCGTCGTACGCGGCGACCATGGCTTCCGCCCGCGCCACCTCGGCCGGAGGCGGGGAAAATTCCTCGTTCAGCACTGGCACCTGCAACGGATGGATCGCGCTCGCGCCAACGAACCCCAGTCGTCGCGACCGGCGCACGATCGCGCGGAAGGCGTCCTGATCGCGGAAGTCGGCGATCGAGCCGACGAACCCCATCGGCATCACGCCGGCCGCCCGAGCGGCGAACAGCATGTGCTGCTTGGGATAGAACAGTGCCTCGGGCTCCGACTGCATGCCGGCATCGGCGGCGAAGTCTTCAGATCCCAGGCTGAGAGCGACAATCCGCGGATGGCATTTGGCGATCTCTTCCAGGCGGAAGAAACCGCGCGTGGTTTCGACCAGCACGGCGAATTTCATCGAGCCCGCCGGCAGATTTCGTTCCGCCTCCAGTTCATCGACGATCTCGGCGACGGCCAGCACGTGCTCGGGGCTGTCCACCTTGGTCAGCATCAACGCGCAAACGCCTGGGATCACCGCCGCCTCGACGTCGCGCACCAGCATCCGCCACGGCCGGTTGACCCGGACCAGCACGTCGGCGCCGTTGCGCGACACGTGCGGGATCGCGCCGGCGATCAGCGTGCGCGCATGGTCTTTTTGCGAGGGCGCGACGGCGTCCTCCAGGTCCAGGATGATGCCGTCCGCGCCTCGGTCGGCGCCGGTCTTCACGAACTTGTCCACGTTGACCGGAACGAACATCAGCGAACGCCAAACCGGCAGATCGTCGCGCATGGGGGTTTCCTCCGTGGTCCGGCGCAGGGGGACCGTTGCGTTCGACAGTGTGCGGCGAGCGAGGACCGGGTCAACCCCGTCCATGACACCCCGTCCATGAGGGCGACCGCGGAACGTGACGAGGGCGCGGTTCATGACAGCGGAGGTTTCCCGCGGGACCTGGCGGCCGGGCGGTCCGCTCAGGCTTCCTTGACCACACCGTCCGACATCAGCGCATCGATCCGGCCTTTGTCGAAGCCGATCGACTGCAGCACGGAACGCGAGTGCTGGCCCAGCACAGGGGCGGGCGAACGGAAGCGGCCCGGGGTTACCGACAGCCGCGGAATGATGTTGTGCATCAGCACCGAGCCGGCTTCCGCGTCCGGCGCCTCGACCAGCACGCCGCGGCCGTGCACATGCGGATCCTCGACCAACTGGTCGATTTCGTAGACCGGATTGGCGGTTACCTCGGCGGCCTCGAAAATCGCCATGTTGTCCGCCAGAGTGCGCGACGCGATGAACTCTCCGACCGCGGCATCACATGCGTCGATGTTACGCACGCGATCCGTATTGGTGCGAAACCGCGGGTCGTCGATCATCTCGGGCTTGCCGATGGCGCGGAACACCCGCTCCGCCATCGCCTGGATCGAGGCGGAGATCGCGATGAACCGATTGTCGCTCGTCTCGTAGACGTTGCGCGGCGAGGTGGTCAGCGAGCGGCTGCCGGTCCGCCGCGGCTTCTGGCCGCTGACAGTATAGATCGCCGCGTCGGGACCCAGCACGGAAATCATCGGCTCCAGCAGGGGCAGATCAATTACCTGGCCTTTGCCGCCACGCTCGACCACGCGCAGCGCGACCATGATCGCGTAAGCGCCGTACAGGCCGGAGATCATGTCGGCCATCGCCAGCGGAGGCAGCACCGGCGGCCGGTCCTCGAAGCCGTTCTTGGAGGCGAACCCGGACATCGCCTCGACCAGCGTTCCGAAGCCGGGACGATCGCGATACGGACCGTCCTGACCGAACCCGGTGATCCGCACGATGATCAGCCCAGGATTGCGCCTGTGCAAAACGTCTGGCCCGAAGCCCATTTGTTCCAGCGTTCCTGGGCGGAAGTTCTCGATCAGCACGTCGGACTGCGCCAGCAGATCGTGCAGCACGTCCTTCCCCGCCTGAGGCCGCAGATTGATCGCGAGGCTCTTTTTGTTGCGGGCGTAGACCTTCCAGTGCAGCGACAGTCCCTTCACTCGCCAGGCGCGCAACGGGTCACCGACGGTCGGGTCCTCGATCTTGATCACCTCGGCGCCCTGATCGGCGAGCTGCAGGCTGACCATGTTGCCGGCGACCAGGCGCGACATGTCCACCACACGCAGGCCGGACAGCGGGACGGGCGCATCGGGGTCGAATTCAACGCGAGGGATCATCTTGCAAGCTCTCTGGAACGCGGTATCACTTGCGACAGACACAGGTGGCCCGCAAGGGCTGAAACGGGAATAGCCAACGGGACTCCCGCGCCGGGACCCTGGAGGCGGCCGCCCCCGCGACTGTAGCGACGAGTTTGGGCTCAATCGTGCCATTGCCGAAAGGTGAGAAGGCGACCCCAGACGGTGACTCGTGAGCCAGGAGACCGGCCAGTGTCGAGATCGCGCGCGTGCCAGCCGGGGCGGGGTGCACCCATGGCGCCGGGGAGAAACCCGGATGCGGGGGATCGGCTCACGACCGATGGAGGCCCCGTATGCGTGCGATATTCGCGCTGCCGGCACTGCTATTCGTTACTCAAACCGCAAACGCTCAACCCGTCGTGGCGATCCCCGACACCGTCGTCACCGCGACGCGCACGCCGCTGCCGGTGACCGACATTCCCGCCGGGGTGACGGTGATCGACCGCGCGGCGATCGATGCCAGCGGCGCCACCACGTTGGGCGAAGTGCTGGCCGCCGTGCCCGGCCTGCATGTCAGTCCGTCGGGTGGGCCGGGCGGACAGGCCAGCGTATTTTTGCGCGGCACGAACTCGGGACATGTGTTGGTACTGCGCGATGGGATGCCGATCAACGATGGCTCCGACCCTTCGGACGCGTTCAACTTCGGCATCGACACGCTGTGGGACGTGGAGCGGATCGAGGTGGTGCGTGGGCCGATGGCGGCGCTGTATGGCTCGGGCGCGATCGGCGGCGTGATCAACCTGATCTCCCGCCGCGGCACCGCGGGCGCGCCTCGCCTGGAATTCGACCTGTCCGGCGGCTACCCGGCGACCATCCAGGGCGCCGCGCTGGCCAGCGGCGTCACCGGACCGTTCGATTACGCGCTGACGGCGGAGAGTCAGTCCCGTCGCGGCTTCGACAGCACGCCGCAACGCATGAGCGGAATTTACACCGGGACACCGGAGGGGTTCCGCGATCGGATCGCCACCGCCAACCTCGGCTTCACCGTGGTGCCCGGCACGCGGCTGTCGCTGTTCCTGCGCGGCAGCGAAACGTTGTTCGGGTTCAACACGCTCGGTTCGCCGACGTTCGATACCTCGAATTCGTTCGGCACGGTGACGTCGTTGCTCGGACGCATCGGCGCGGCGTCGCACCTGTTCAACGGCGTTTATGAGACGAGCGCCTTTCTGGGCCGCGAGCAGGACGACCGGCGATATCTGGAGCAGCTCGATCAGGCGGATCCCAACCTGACCGCCGAGGACAACCGCTATCACGCGTACCGCACCGATTTTCAATGGAACAACACGGTGCATCTGAACGATCTGTTTCCCTCCACCGCGCTGACCGCGAGCGATGCGACGTTCGGTTATGAGCACACGATCGATACGATCAACGTGCGGGTCAACGACTCGTTCGCCGGATTTCCCTACACGCAGTCGGCGCGCGCGAGCATGATCACCGACGCGGCCTATGCCGGCGTCACGACGACGGTGTGGAAACGCCTGATCGTAACCGGGCAAATCCGGCAGGACTGGATCGAGGCGAATACGCCGACCACGTGGCGCCTTGGCTCGGTGCTGCTGGTTCCCGAGATCGATACGTCGTTCAAGGCGGCGTACGGTACGGCGTTCCGAGCGCCGTCGTTATTCGAACGATATGGAGTCGATTCGTTCGGCACGGTCGGCAATCCGGCGCTGAAGCCGGAGCGGGCGCGAGGCTGGGAAGCCGGCTTCACCACGACCCTTGCTGGACCGGGGCACGCCGACGCCGTCAGCTTTGGCGCGACGTATTTCAATGAGCAGGTGGACGACCTGATCGTTGGCGTATTCACCCCGATCTCGACCTCGGTCAACGTCGGATCGGCGCATTTGCAGGGCGTGGAGGTGGAAACGACGCTGCGTCCGGCCGCGTGGATCGCGCTGCACGCGAGCTACACCTTCACCGACGCGGTGTCCGACAATCAGGCCCCCTCGATCGGGTCGGCGCTGTTGCGACGGCCCCGCAACGCGGCTTCGGCCGATGTGACGCTCACGCCGATCGCCGGACTGCGCATCGTTTCGACCGTGATCTATACCGGGCCTTCGCACGATTTCCTGTACGACAATCAGGACAACGCGATCGGTTATGGGGTCGGTCAGCATGGTCTGGTGACGAACCTGACGGCGGCGTACGATGTGACGCCGAAGCTGCAGGTCCGGCTGGACGGCACCAATATCTTCAATTCGCGGTTCGAGCCGGTGAATGGCTATCAGATGCCCGGCGCCGCGGTGATCGGCGGCGTGCGGGTGCGCTGGTAACCGGTGCGTCGCATCCCGGGATGAGGCTCGCTGACCACATGACGGCCTGACACGGCCGGAACTCCGGCTTGCATCCTCCAGGCAAGCCGTGTATGCACGAAACAGTTGCGAGTGGTTCGCATTTGCATACCAGGAAACGGCCGCATGCTCGTTAGTATGATCATAGTCTTCCGCGAGGTCATGGAGGCCGGGCTCATCGTCGGGATCGTCCTCGCGGCGACCGAGGGTGTCCCGGGCCGCGCTCGCTGGGTCGCCGGCGGTATCGCGGCGGGCGTCTTTGGCGCCACCCTGGTCGCCCTGTTCGCGGCGGCTCTGTCGGATGCGTTCCAGGGCGCGGGTCAGGAAGTCTTCACCGCCTCGATCCTGTGCTTCGCCGTCGTCATGCTGACCTGGCACATCGGCTGGATGTCGCACCATGCCTCCGCCATGGCGGCGGAGATGCGCGACGTCGGCAAGGCGGTGCAACTGGGGCAACGCTCGCTCGCGGCGCTGGCGGTGGTCGTCGCGGTCGCGGTGCTGCGCGAGGGCGCCGAGGTCGTGCTGTTCCTGTTCGGCATTGTCGCGGCGTCGGATACCAGCCCGCTGTCGCTGGCGGGCGGAGGTATCGCCGGACTGGCCCTGGCGAGCGCGGTCTCCTGGCTGCTGTATCGCGGCCTTGTCACCATTCCGCTGCACCGGCTGTTCACGGTGACCAACGGCCTGATCGCGTTGCTCGCGGCCGGCATGGCGGGACAGGCCGCCGCCGTCCTGCATGGCGCGGACCTGCTGCCCGGATGGGGCGAGCAATTGTGGAATACCAGCGCGATCCTGGCGGACGACAGTTTCCTCGGCCGCAGCCTGCATGCGCTGGTCGGCTACTCGGCCCGGCCATCGGGCATTCAACTCGCGGCGTGGCTCGGCACCCTGATCATGCTGGCGGCGGTGACCCGCGTCGTCGGGCGGCCGAAGCGGGTGCGCCCGCTGGTGGTCGCGACGCTGTTGACCGGATTGGTAAGCGGCGGCACGGCGGCGCACGCGCAGGATGTGCTGTCGCTGGAATTCCGTCAGCATCGCTTCGTGCCGAACCGCATCGAGGTGCCGGCGAACGTCAAAGTTCAAATTGATGGTGAAGAACAACGACGACACCGCCGACGAATTCGAAAGCGTCGATCTCAACCGCGAGAAACTGGTGGCGCCGGGTCAGACGATCACCGTGTTCCTCGGTCCGCTGTCGCCGGGACAATACAAGTTCTTCGGCGACTTCCATCAGGATACCGCGCAAGGCGTTATGGTAGCAAAATGATCCGAACAATCCAAGGTTTGGCCGCGGCGCTGGTGATCCTGGCGCCGGTGGCGGCGCACGCCGACTATCACGTCGTCTCCCCCTACGAGATCGACCTGGGCGAGCTGGAAATCGAGCATAACGGCAGCGCCGTGTTCGATCGGCGGCCCGACCAGCGTGGCGCCACGAGCTATACGACAGAGTTGGGCACCGGCCTGACGTCGTGGTGGCACAGCGAAATCGAACTCGGGTTCGATCGCGCGCCGGGCGACAACCAGCCGACATTGCTGACCCAGCTGGTGTGGGAAAACATGATGCAAATCACCGAACCCGGCGAGCAGTTCGCCGATGTCGGGTTTTACTTCGAGTACGGACAGTCGCTGACGCGTGGTGCCGCCGCCGGCTCCAACGAGTTGACGTTCGGGCCGGTGATCGCGAAGGATATCGGTCGCACCACGCATACGCTCAACCTGTTCTTCACCCGGCAACTCGGGCCGGATCAGACCTCGCAAGGCCTGGATTTCAGCTACGCCTGGCAAAGCCGCTGGAACGTCTGGGCGCCGCTGTCGCCGGCGATCGAGATTTATGGCGACACCGGCGTACTGGGCAGCACGCCAGGCTTTTCGCGGCAGCAGTTTCTCGCCGGCCCGGTCGGTGTTGGGCGTCATGAAACTGCAATCAGCTCGGTCTGGGGCATGCCGGCAATTTGAAATACGAGGTCGGCTGGCTGTTCGGCGCCACCCCCGCGACCGCGCGCGGTACGTTGCGCTGGCGGCTGGAGGTGGAGATTCCGTTCTGACAACGAGGGTTCGTGCGTGACGGCCGGCATCGGGACGGATGCCGCTCACGAGTGGAACATGATCAGATCCGACATCTGCATCGGCGACGGTAGCGCGTTCGCCCCTTGCGGATTATTCGCCACGAGAGCGCCCACATGCGCCGAGCCGGACGCGAACGTCACGCTGAACAGATCGGCGGCTGTGACATGCTGCGCGTCGGTCGCGATCACCTCCAGACCGAAGGTTCCGCTCGCGTTGGCCGGCGCGGTGCCGGAAAATGCGTCGGTGATCGTATTGAAGCGCAACCACGACGTGACGTTCTGTCCGCTCACCTCGTATGCCGCGAAGGTCATCTTCAGGCCCAGAGCATCGGTGAACGTGTTCGCCGGCAGCACCAGATTTACCACCTGACCGTCCATCCAGGTCTGCGCCGCCGTCGGCAGGGTCAGCGCGATGCCCGGCTTCGGCGCGGCCGGAGTTGTCGATGCCGGCTGAACACTGGCGGTGAAACTCTCCGCCACCGTCAGGCCGCTGCTGTCGGTCGCGGTTACCTTGATGCTCAGGCTTTGCGCCGAGCCCGGCGCGGTGCCGGTGAATGTTTTGCTCGTGGCATTGAAGCCGAGCCAGGCCGGTAGCGCGAGGCCGCTCGACAACGTCGCGGCGTACACCAGTGTTTCCGCCTGCGGATCCGTGAAGGTGTTCGCCGGCAGTGCGAGGGACACCGCTTTGCCCTCGGTCCAGGTTTGATTGGATGTCTGCGCGGTCAGGGTCGGAGCGCCTACCACGGTCGCCGAGAACGTATCGGTCGTGGACAATCCGCCGGTATCGTTGGCGGTCACCACGATGCTGAGGCTCTGTGCCGCCGCGGGCGCGGTCCCACTGAACGAGTCCGTGGATGCGTTGAAGGCCAGCCACGATGGCAGCGCCTGTCCATTCGCCAGTTTCGCGCTGTACGACAGCGCCTGTCCCTGTGGATCGCTGAAACTGACGGCCAGCGAAATTGGCCTTCCGTCGGTCCAGGTCTGGTTCGGCGTCCGCGCCGTCAGCACCGGCGGCGACGTGGTGGTGCCCAGCACCGCCAGACTTAGTGTTGTCCAGTCGCCCCAGTAGCTGCCGTTATAGGCCCGCACATCCAGCGTATCGGTCGTGGCGACCGATCCGGCCAGCAGTGAAACCGAAGTCAGCGACGCCGTGGTCAGAACGGCCGCGGCCGAATGGTCGGCATACTGGGTGCCGGCGAGCACCAGGGCGTCGCTGGCGGCGGTGTCATAAATCTGCCATTGCGTGATCGATCTGTTCGCCGGGTCGGTTGCCGTGAACAGCGAGCCGAGAGCCTCGGACCCATGCAGAGCCACCGCCGCGGAAGCCACCGCGTCAACGACGGTTGGCGTATCCAGTTCGTAGACGACCACCGAGGCAGCCAGGACTCCGGACCATTCCTGCGACGCCGGATGCGGTGCCGCGACGACGATGTCGCTGCTCGTTCCGTCATTCGCCAGGTTGGTCACCTGACCGCTGCCGTTGATGTACGTGATGTTGTCCACCAGCATCGCGCTGGATCCGGAGCCGGCCACGCAGGTGGTGATGTG
Organism: uncultured Alphaproteobacteria bacterium; assembly: GCA_963719675.1. GTDB lineage: Bacteria > Pseudomonadota > Alphaproteobacteria > Acetobacterales > Acetobacteraceae > Rhodopila. Next base: position 27,188 of record CAVRDN010000085.1, read on the forward strand.
GCCGCCGCCGCCCGGCGTGCCGATCACCACGACCTCACCTTCTTTCACCAGGGATTGCCAGGCGCCGGATTGTCCCGAGGGACCGTTGAACGCGACGATCCACTCGCCATTGGCCTGACCCGGCAAGCCGATCGCCGTGCTCTGCACCGGCAACGACGCGCCGGCGTCGGCGGAGATCGCGCTGGCGAGCACCCAGCAGCCGTCCATGTTCCACGCCTGGCCGACAAACCCGGCCGCCGCGGCCGCGATCGACGACGGTGTCGCCTGCGCGGGCACGGTTCCGCTGAATTTCGGTTGCGTTACGACCGTGGCGCTGGCCAGGTAGCCCGAGGCATCGACCTGCATCAGGGACCACGCATTGGCGGCGTAGGACGTCGCCTCACTGAGACTGTTGGCGCCGAACAAGGACAGGTTGGTCACATCGTTCAGACTGCCGGACGCATTATAGGTCAGTTGATCGGCGTACCCGTAGGTCGCGTTGTAGTAGCGCCCCGACGCTGGCTGATAGGTGAATACAATTCCGGTGCCGCGTCCGTCGCCGCCGATCCCACTGAGTTGCAAGGTGTGACCGTTGCCCGTCAGGCTCCCGGTCGCGCCGCTGGCTCCAGCGGTGTATTCGTTACGATCGAGCAGTGTCAGCACGAGATAAGCCGGATCGTTGCTCGCGGCGGTGATGGTGAACATTTGCGAAAGGCCGATCGACTCCGCGGTCTGATCGACGAACGCACTCTTGTTTTGGACGATTGACATCGTTGACCTTCCGCGACGAGCGGGCATCCGCGCAGCACCGGTCACACGCGGACATTGCGCTCGCCAACACAGGATTGATCGTTGGACAGCCGGTCCGGATTTGCCCCGTCACGCGCGGCGGCTCAATTCGACCGAGGGCGAAATTACATCCGCGAGGTTAACGGAGGATTAATGCGCGCGACCGCGATCCGCCGGTTCCGGAAAAAAGTTGCCGCGATGTTCCGCGGCCGCCGACCATGATCCGCGTCGCGCGGCGGCGGGCTTCCGTGACCGCGCCGGGCGGTCGCACGGCGCGGTCACGGAAGCCCGAAGCCGCCACGCCGGAAACGCAATCCGGCATTGCCCCTGTACCGGTTCGAGGCGGCAATGATCGGCGATCTCGTCGCATCGGTCCGCGCGCCGGCGTTCACTCCGACGGCGCCGCGCCGAACTCCTCCGGCATCGCGGCCAGCAGGCGCCCGCGCAGCCACGCGCCAAAGCGCGGCTCCGCCGTGAGAACGCAGAACGGTATCGCCAACAGCAGGCCGCCGGCGAACGGCGCCGCCCACAACACCGCTGTCCAACCCGAGCGGGCGAAGCATGTGAACACCACGACGCCCAATACCGTTTGCGGCCACAGCAACCGCGTCGCTTCGAACCAGGAAACGCCGCGATCGGCGCGGTTTTGCGGCAACCAGGCGGCGGGCGAGCCACACGCGATGCGGACCGTCGCGATGGTTTTGGCCAGGGTGTTGATGGCGTCCATCAGCAGGGTGAACACCGTCTCCAGCGCGATACCGCTCAGCACACGCCCGGTACCGCCATAAAGCTCGCGTTTCTCATGCGACAGCAGCACCTCCAGATAGCCCAGAAGCTTCGGCGCGTACAGACCGCCAGCCCAGATCGCCGTCGCCGCCAGCGCCGGCGCGCAGGGAAACGGCGACACCGTATCGGTCGCCGCCGCCCATGCCGCGGCGAGCAGAAACGCCACGTAGAAGGGCGTGCAGCCGAACAGCAGGATGGCCTGCACCAGTTGCCAGCGTCCCATTGGCCGCAATCCCGGCAACCGCAACAAATGCCGGTATTCGAAGTTGCCGGCCAGCCAGCGCAATTCGCGCCGCATGAACTCGGGCAGCGCGGGAGGGTTGGCCTCGTACGACCCGTCTTCCTCCGCCAGCAGGCGAATGCCCCAACCGGCGCCGCGCAAAATCGCGGCCTCGATCTGGTCGTGCGACAGGATCGGACTGCCATCGGGCAGCGGCGGCAGGCGGCAATGCGCGCGGAATGGCGCGATGCGGGCGACCGCGTTGTGACCCCAATAGACGCATTCGTTGCCTTGCCACCACGACAGCGCGGTGGCCCAGGTGCGCATGCCGGCGCGCATGCCGAACTGGAACAGGCGGGGGAACGCGGACGACGCGGGCAGTCCGACCGTGAGGTGCTGGATAATTCCGAGGGACGGTTCGTCGCGCATGGCGATGACGAGTCGCAGCACGGCGGTGGGGGTCATTTCCGAGTTGGCGTCCAGGATCAGCATCAATTCGAACCCCGTCGCGTGATGCTCCAGAAATTCCATGATGTTGCCGGCCTTGAAGGCGGTGTTGTCCTGGCGCCGCCGATAATGGATGCGATCCGGGTCGCGGTCCGCCGCGCGATACTCCGCCACCGCCGTCTGCTCCGCCGCGCCGGCCGCCGGATCGTTGGTGTCGGACAGCACGAACAGCGCGAAGGCATCGCCAGCTCCGGCGTGGTCGAGACCGTCCAGCAGGCGGCGGAGCGGCGGCAACACGCGGCGCATGTCCTCGTTCCGGACGGTCAGCGCGATGGCGGTGCGCGGCAGCGCGCCAACGACGGGCACGGATGGCGGGACGGCGGGGCGCGGCAATCGGAGAACAAAGCCGATCAGCCCGTTGGCCGCGCAAAACCCAACCCAGGGCGCGGCGCCCAGACAACACACCAGCATGACGATGTTCGCGACCGTCCAGCCATGCGCCGGGCCGGACGGGGCGAGCGTCAGGACCATCGCGCCCCCGAGCGCCACGCACACCAGCAGAACGACGCAGGCGACGATCGCAACGCGAAACATCATCACGGCGTCGGTCCACGTTGCGATACCGCGACGATGCGGCGAGGAATTTCGATGGGGGGACGAAACCAGGTAGGATCGCCAGGCCAGACGAACCTGTACCGCCGCGGTCGCCAGGTTATGGCGTGCTCGTGGTGCCCGCTGTATAGCGATGCCGGATGTCGTCCGGTCTTCCGCCCATTGTCGCCGTCGTCCTGCCGCCGCGAGAGGGTTTTGGCCCTCGGCGCGCGCGTGGCATTGGATTGACCGTGCGGCATCACGCGCTGGCCACCACCGCGCATCGCACGGTCGTGCTTGGTGGCCGGCAATCGGGCGGCGTGTTCCTCGACGTCACGTTTCGGCTGATCAGAATCCCGTTCTTCATTCCTGGCACACTCCGCTCGCGCTACATCATCGGCGTGCGATCCGCCTTGCGGAAGCTGCGACCGGCGTTGATCGAGGTGCACGCCGAGCCGGCCATCGCGCTCTCGTTGCGCCGTCAGTTCCCAACCGTTCCGGTCGTGCTGGTGCTGCACGACGAGCCGTCGGAAAACCGGCTCACGCGCACACCGGTCCGCCGGGCGCGTCTGTTCCGGAGACTGGCGCGCGTGATCACGGTGTCGGCGTGGCTGCGGGACCGTTACCTGGAGGGGATCGAGCCGCCCGAGCACGCGCCCGAGGTCGTGCCGCCGTGCATCGACCTCGCGCACCTGCTCCCGTTGGTGATGGGAATGGACAACGCGCGCGTCCCGCAGGTGAACCGGCGGACCCGGATCGTGTTGTTCGTCGGACGGCTGGTCTCGGAAAAAGGCGCCGACCTGTTTGTCACGGCCTGCACCAAGGCGCTGGCGTCGTTGCCGGGCTGGCGGGCCGAGATCATCGGCGGCGCCGAGCACACCGTCAAAAGCGACGAGACGCAGTTCGTGCGTCTGCTGGAAGCCTCCGCCGAGCCGGCCGGCATCTCGATGATGGGCTATCGCGATCACCCCGACGTGCTGGCGGCGATGGCCCGAGCGGCGATCGTGGTGATCCCCGGCCGCGCGCCGGATCCCAGCGGCCGCACCGCGCTGGAAGCGATGGCGAGCGGCGCCGCGGTGATTTGCTTCCGCGAGGGCGCGCTGCCGGAGGTATGCGGCGAGGCGGCCGTGTTCACCGAACCCGACAAACTCGCCGACGCGATCCGGGCACTGGGTGCCGACCCGCCGCGGCTGGTCGCATTGGGCGAGGCCGGGCGGCAACGCGCGATGCAATTCGATCTGCCGATCATCGGCCGCCTCATGGACACGCTGCGCCTGCGGATCATCGCCGAATGGGGTGCTCAGCGGTGATCGTTGGCCCGCGCCGATCCGGGATCGTGGCGGCGGTTCCCCTGGGCCATTCCGTGCTATAACCGCGCCGTCGCGCCCGGAGGCCTTGAGTGGGGCGTCCGACGTCTGATATCCGCGCCACCCTTCATTGTCCCCGCGTGCCCGTCTGGGCGCGCCCCGTACCGGCAAGGCTTCTCGTGACCGATCTGCAACCCGCCCGCGGCACCCACGACCTGATCGGCGAAGACCAGCGCCGCCATCATCATGTCGTCGAAACGGCCCGGCATATCGCCGCGCGCTATGGCTTCGACGAATGGATCACGCCGATCTTCGAGGACACGCGGGTGTTCTCCCGCACGCTCGGGGAGACCTCCGACGTGGTGACGAAGGAGATGTATACGTTCGCGGATCGCGGCGGCGACTTCATCACGCTGCGGCCCGAGGCGACCGCCGGGATTTGCCGCGCTCTGGTGTCCAACGGCCTGACGCAGTCGCTGCCGAAGAAGGTGTTCTGTACCGGCCCGATGTTCCGCTACGAGCGGCCGCAGAAAGGCCGCTACCGGCAGTTCCACCAGATCGACATCGAACTGATCGGTCCGTCCGAGCCTCTGGCCGACGCCGAGGTGATCGCCTGCGGCTGGGAAATCCTGAAAGCTCTGGGCGTCGCCTCGGACACGATCCTGGAACTGAACACATTGGGCGATGCCGCCAGCCGCGCCGCGTACCGGGAGGCGCTGGTCGCGTACTTCACCGCCAACAAGGAATCGTTGTCCAGCGACAGCCTGGTGCGGTTGGAACGCAACCCGATGCGCATCCTCGACAGCAAGGACTTGCGGGAACGCCCGATCATCGACGGCGCGCCGAAGATCTGGCCGTATCTGTCGCCCGAGGCCGCCGCGTTCTACGGCCGCGTGCAGGAGCATCTGGCCCGCTTCGGCGTGCCGTTCCGGGAGAACCCGGGCATCGTGCGCGGCCTCGATTACTACGGTCACACCGCCTTCGAGTTCGTCACCTCCAAACTGGGCTCGCAAGGCACGGTGATGGCGGGCGGGCGCTATGACGGGCTGGTCGCCGAGATGGGCGGTCCGGCGACCCCCGCCGTCGGGCTGGCCGCTGGGGTGGAGCGGTTGGCGATGCTGCTCGACGCGCCGCCGCCCATGGCCGCGCCGGTCGCCGTGGTGCCGATCGGGGACGAGGCGGAGGCCGCCGCGATCGGCATCCTGCAAGCGCTGCGTGCCGCCGGCATTCGCGCCGAGATGGCGTATCGCGGCAACCTGCGGCGCCGGATGGAGCGCGCGAACAAGATCGAGGCGCGCGCCGCCGTGATCCTCGGCGCCGACGATCTGGCTTTGGGCGTGGCGCAGGTGAAGGATCTGCGCAGCGGCGCGCAGCAGGCGGTGAAGCTGCCGGATATCCCCCGACATTTGGCATGATGCATTTGTCATGAATTTGGCACTGAAACTCGACCGGATCGCCGCGCGCGCCGACGAGCTGCGCGCGCTGCTGTCGGAGGGCGTCAGCGGCGAGGCGTACGTCAAAGCCTCCAAGGAGCTGTCCGAGATCGAACCGGTGGTGGCGCGGATCGGCGAACTGCGGGACGCGGAGCGCGCGCGCCAGGATGCCAGCACGCTGCTGGAGGATCCGGAGATGCGGGAACTCGCCGAGGCGGAACTGTTCGAGCTGAAGGACAAGATCCCCGCGTTGGAGCACGAGATCCAGTTGGCGCTGCTGCCGAAGGACGAGGCGGACGCCCGCTCGGCGATCCTGGAGATCCGGCCGGCGGCGGGCGGCGACGAGGCTGGGTTGTTCGCGGCTGAATTGTTCACGATGTACCAGAAGTATTCCGAAGGCCGCGGCTGGCGGTTCGAGATTCTGGAATACAGCGACACCGGTCTGGGCGGGCTGAAGGATGCCACGGCGGAAGTCACCGGGCGTAACGTGTTCGCGCGACTGAAATACGAGTCGGGCGTGCACCGTGTGCAGCGCGTGCCGGCGACGGAGAGTCAGGGCCGCATCCACACCTCGACGGTGACGGTGGCGGTGCTGCCGGAGGCCGAGGAAGTCGATGTGCAAATCGATGAGGGCGACTTGCGGATCGACGTTTACCGCGCCTCTGGGGCCGGCGGGCAGCATGTGAACAAGACGGAAAGCGCGGTGCGGATCACGCACTTGCCGACCGGCATCGTGGTGACGATGCAGGAGGAAAAGAGCCAGCATAAGAACCGCGCCAAGGCGATGAAAATTTTGCGCGCGCGGATGTACGAGCAGCAGCGGGCGTCGCTGCACGCCACCCGCGCAGCGGACCGAAAATCTCAGGTGGGAACGGGGGATCGCAGCGAACGGATCCGCACGTACAACTTTCCCCAGGGCCGGGTGACGGACCATCGGATCAATCTGACGCTGTACAAGATCGACCGGGTGATGATGGGCGAACTGGACGAGTTCATCGATGCCCTGACCGCCGAGGATCAGGCGGCCCGGCTGGCGGCGCAGGAATGATCGGCTTTCGGTCAGGTGAATTGCCCCGGGACTGCCGGACCCGGCCGCGCATCCGTCATCGTCATCTCCGGGCTCGACCCGGTGATCCGTCGCGGCACGGGCGACGCGAACTGGCCCAGCCAGGCCCAGGCCCGGGCATCGTGGATGTGGAGGCATGAGCACGCACGACCCGGTCCGCTTCGTGGCGAAGAACATGCGGCTGGACCTCGCGCTGATCGCGGGGATGATCAAACCCGGTTCCCGCGTGCTGGATATCGGTTGCGGTGACGGAACGTTGATCGAGCGGCTGTATCAGGAGAAAGGCTGCGACGCGCGCGGCATCGAGATCGACATGGTGGAGGTGACTCAGGCGGTCGCGCATGGGCTGCCGGTGATGCATGGCGACGCCGACACCGACCTCGCGCATTATCCCGATCATGCGTTCGATTATGTGGTGCTGTCGCGGACGTTGCAGGCGGTCGAGCAGCCGCGCATCGTGCTGGCGCAGATGTTGCGGATCGGCACGCGGGCCGTCGTCAGCTTTCCCAATTTCGGGCATTGGCGGCTGCGCTGGCAGTTGCTGTGGACCGGACGGATGCCGATGACGACGACGTGGTCGCGATACTGGTACGAAACGCCGAACATCCATCCTTGCACGATCCGGGATTTTTTCGCGTTGTGCGAGGAAGAGAATTACGTGGTCGAGCAATGGCTCGCGGTAGACGATGAAGGCCGTCGCGGTCCCTGGCGGCGGGCGCCCAGGCTGGCGAACATGTTTGGGGAGCAGGGGCTGTTCATGTTGCGGCGAGGCTGACGCAACGAAACGCGGAGGGCGAAGATGCCGGATGATGCCGTCGTTCACACCCATGGCGGTCGCCATTGGCCGGCCGGGCTGACGCGTGTCCCGTTCTGGACGTATCAGGATCCGGACGTTCTGGCGCGCGAACAGAAGCGTCTGTTCGAAGGTCCGGTCTGGAACTATCTGTGTCTGGAACACGAAATCGCCAACGCCGGCGATTGGCGCGCGACGGGTGTCGGGGAAATGCCGGTGGTCGTCGCGCGCGATCACGACGGCGCCATCGTCGCGTTCGAGAATCGGTGCGCCCACCGCGGCGCGCTGATCTGTCTGGACGACGGCGGCAACGCCAAGGACTTCCAGTGCGTCTATCATGCCTGGCGTTACGACCTGCGCGGCAACCTGCGCTCGATCGCGTTTCAGCGTGGCGTCAACGGGCGTGGCGGCATGCCGGCGGATTTCCGCATGGAGGATCACGGCCCGCGCAAACTGCGCACCACCGTGCTGTTCGGCATCGTGTTCGGCACGCTGTCCGATGCCACACCGGATATCGAGACATTCGCCGGTCCCGAGGTGATCGACCGGCTGCGCACCGTCGCGGCCGGACGGCAACTGGAGATCATCGGCCGCTTCACCGAGGTTCTGCCGAACAACTGGAAACTCTACGCGGAAAACGTGCGCGACACCTATCACGCCAGCCTGCTGCATCTGTTTTTCGCGACGTTCAAACTCAACCGGCTCAGTCAGGGCGGCGGCACGCAGATCAACGCCACCGGCAGTTGTCATGTGTCCACCACGCTGGCGCCGGACCAGGACGTGGATCACGCGTACGACGGGATGCGCTCGGTCGATGACGACTTCCGGCTGAACGATTCGAGCCTGCTCGACGCCGTGGACGAGCATGGCGACCGGGTGCGGCAGCAGATCATCTCGGTGTTTCCGACCTTTGTCATGCAACGCACGCAGAACGTCATGGCGGTGCGCCATTTCCTGCCGCGCGGCACGGATAAGACCGACCTGCACTGGATCTTTCTGGGCTATGCCGACGATACGCCAGAGCAACGGACGCGCCGGCTGCGGCAACTCAATCTCGCCGGACCGGCGGGTTACGTGTCGATGGAGGATGGCTGCATCGGCGGCTTCGTCGAGCGTGGCGCGGCGGCGGCGGAAGATCGGACCTCGATCGTCGAGATGGGCGGTCGGGACACCAAAGGCCAGGACACCCGCGCGACCGAGGCGGCGATTCGCGGATTCTGGCGATTCTGGCGCGGATTGGTCGATATTTGAACGAACCCGGCGGGTGGCGAGAAAAGGCCGGCCGCGATCGGCTCAACCGCCGCCGGTGATCGTCACGTTCAGGTCGTTCACCAGCCCGTTGGAAATCGAATAAACCCAGCCGTGCACGGTGAGCTCCTGCCCGCGCCCCCAGGCGTCCTGCACGAACACGTCCGCGGCGACATTGTGCACCTGACGGATGACGTTCAACTCGCACAAGCGGTTCAGCCGAGCCTGGCCATCGACGATCGTATCCAGTTCGGCACGGCATTCCCGCGCGACCTCGCGGATCGGATGCAGCCAGTGATCGACCAGCCCGCGCCGTTTGCCGTCGACCGCCGCCGCCACGCCGCCGCAACCGTAATGACCGACCACAAGGATATGCCGCACCTTCAAGACATCGACGGCGAACTGCAGCACCGAGAGATAGTTCGCGTCCTGCGGCGGCGCCAGATTGGCGACGTTCCGATGCACGAACAACTCGCCGGGATCGAGATCGACGATCTCATTCGCCGGCACCCGGCTGTCCGAGCATCCGATCCACAGATACTCCGGAGTTTGCTGCCCCTCGAGCCGGCGAAAGAAGCCAGGATCGCCGGCGACCTTGCGCTCCGCCCAACGGCGATTGTTGTTCTTCAGATCGTCGAGCATCGGCTAACCGTCCAGCCCGCGCGCGATATCCAGCGCCATTCGCAACAATTTGTCGCTCGCCTCCGGAGTGCGGAACGCGCTGTGCGCCGACAGCGTCACATTCTCCAGCTTCGACAGCGGATGGCCCTTCGGCAGCGGTTCGGTCTCGAACACATCCAGCGCCGCGTGCCGCAGCCGCCCGGAGTTGAGCGCCGCGATCATCGCCGCCTCATCCACGATCGCCGCGCGCGCGGTATTCACCAGCAAGGCGCCCGGCCTGATCTTCGCGATGCGCGCCGCGTTGAGGAAGCCGCGCGTTTCGTCGGTCAGCAGCAAATGCAGCGACACCACGTCGCTTTCCGCCAGCACGGTGTCCAGATCGGCGAACGTCACGCCGGGCGCGGTCTTCGGCGTGCGGTTCCACGCCAGCACGCGCATGCCGGAGCCCCCGGCGATCCGCGCGACCTCGGCCGCGATGCCGCCGAACCCGATCAGTCCGATCGTCTTGCCGGTCAGTTCCAGCCCTTCGGTGCGGATCCAGTTGCCGTCCCGCATCCCGCGATCCATCCGCGCCAGGCCGCGCGCCGCCGCCCACATCAAGGCGATCGTGTGCTCCGCCACCGCCGTATCGCCGTAACCCTTGATGATGTGCACGGTGATGCCGAGTTCCGCGAGCTCCTCGGGGTTCATGTAGCTGCGCGCGCCGGTACCCAGAAAAATGATGTGCTTCAGACCGTGACAGTGACGCATCGCCGCGGCCGGCATTTTCGTGTGGTCGTCCAGCACGAAATCATAGCCGGCGAGCAGTGCCGGCAGTGTCTCGGGTGGGATATCGCCCTGTTCGTTCACCGCCACCGGCGGGTCGTCCGGCCGCACGACGCGGGTGAAAACCGCCGCCAGGTCGTCAACCGCGTCCATGAACAGGCCCTTCATGCGAGACTCCCGAGCATTGCAGCCCAGGACCTTGCCTTTACACGTCAGCCGCGGCAACCATAGAACACCGCGGGCAGGGAGAGCTGACAGTTCCGGAAGCTCCGATTCCCGGGAGACCGGATGCCGCGTAGACCGACGTCGCTGGTATCGCAACGATCGACAACTCGACCCCCGCCGAAACCTCGGCCGGTCGATCCCGCCGCCGCGCGCTCCCGGCGGATCGAGCCGGTGCGGGCCGCGCGAAGTTCCTCGCTGGTCGGGCGTTTGCTGCGGCTGATCGTCATTCTGACCATCTGGGGCCTCGTGGTCGCGGGCGCCATCGTGATCTGGGCGGCCTACGATCTGCCGCGTCCCGAGACCGCGATGGACGCCGAGCGGCGGCCGGCCCTGGTGCTGCAGGATCGCACCGGGCAGACCTTCGCGACCTACGGCGACCTGGTGGGCGAGCCGTTGCGCCTCGCCGACATGCCGCCGGAGTTGCCCGCCGCGCTGGTCGCGGTCGAGGATCATCGCTTCTATCAACATTCCGGCATCGATTTCATCGGGCTCGCCCGCGCCATTTGGGTGAACGTCAGCAGCGGACGCCTCGTGCAGGGCGGCTCGACGATCACCCAGCAGGTGGCGAAAACGTTGTTTCTGACCAACGAGCGGACGTTGCGGCGCAAGATCCGCGAATTGCTGCTGACGATCTGGCTGGAGCGGACGTTTACCAAGAACGAAATTCTCGAGATTTACCTGAACCGGGTCTACCTCGGCGCCGGCACCTGGGGGGTGGACGCGGCGTCGCGGATGTATTTCGGCATCTCCGCCCGCAAAGTGAATTTGTGGCAGGCGGCGGTGCTGGCGGGACTGCCTCGGGCCCCGTCACGCTTCAATCCGCGGGCCAATCCCGCCGCGGCGGCGGCACGGGCGAAGGAAGTGCTGACGGCGATGGTGGAGAACGGCACCATCTCGGCCGAGCGCGCGCGGGCCGAGGCGGCGAAGATCAGCTTCCCCAAAACCCCGCGCCAGCCCGGCGCATGGTTCGCCGACTGGGCTTCGGATCAGGTGCAATCGGTGCTGCCGCCGGATCGTGACGCGACGGTGCGCACCACGCTGGACCAACGGCTGCAACTCGCGTCGGAGGCGGCGCTGGCGTCGATCCTGGACGGTCCCGGGGTGGCGGCGGACGTCGGGCAAGGCGCGATCGTGGTGCTCGATGCCGCGACCGGCGCGGTGCGCGTGATGGTCGGAGGACGCGACTACGGCGACAGCAACTTCAACCGCGCGGTCAACGCGCACCGCCAGCCCGGCTCGGCGTTCAAGCCGTTCGTGTGGCTGACGGCGCTGGAGAACGGACTTACGCCCAACGACACCGTGCTGGACGCGCCGGTGCGGGTCGGCAACTGGCAGCCGGAGAACTTCGAGCGCGACTACCGCGGCGAGATCACGCTCGATGAGGCGTTGGCGCACTCGATCAACACCGCCTCGGTGCGGCTGATGATGCGGTTCGGCGGGCCGAAGCCGGTGGCGGCGACGGCGGCGCGTCTCGGCATTACCAGCAAGCTGCCGACCGACGCCTCGCTCGCGTTGGGCACCGGGGAGGTCGGGCTGCTGGAGCTGACGGCCGCCTACGCGCCGTTCTTCAATGGCGGGTTCCGGGTGGTGCCGTTCGCGGTCGAAGCACAGGAGACCCCCGAGCCGGTGGTCCGCCCCGAGCAGGCGGCGATGATGGCGAGCATGATGGCCTCCGTCGTCAACCGCGGCACCGGCCGGGCCGCCGCCATTCCTGGGCGGGCGGTGGCGGGCAAGACCGGCACGACGTCGGACTACCGCGACGGGTGGTTCATCGGGTCGGTGAACGGCATGATGATCGGCGTCTGGATGGGCAACGACGACGATACGCCGATGAAGAACGTGGTGGGCGGCGGACTGCCGGCGCGGCTGTTCCACGATGTCGCGATGGCGCTGAAGTAAGCGGTTCTTCTTTTGATATGCCCGGTAAATGCAGTAACAATTTCCGGTAGCGAAAAAGCGGAGGACTACCAGCGGTGCGGGGGGTCTTGGTTGCCGCGGTCACAGGAACATTACTGGCAGGCGCGGCCATGGCCGACACGCCGACGAGTGTTTTGCTCGATCCCGCGCGACCGGGTGTGGAACTGCTGAGTCTCGCCGGCAATTCTCCGGTGTTACGCGAGGCTTCGTGGACCTGGGACGAGGTCCGGCCCTGCATGGTCATGCACGTGCGCGTGCGTGGACCATTTGCCCAGGTGGAGATTGCCACGGACGGTCTCGGTCGGACGCGGCTGGCGGCGGTCTCGAATCCAGAGCGCGCCTGCCAGTTTCGGCATCGGCTCGATTGGCGGGACCGACTGACTTTACGGTGGTCCGGTCTTCCCGACATTCATGATTTCGCCTTCGCGGTGGAGGCGGACGATACCCAACTCAGCGAGCCAGGCGTGACGATCGAAGGCCGGATCGTCGCTCTGGCTCAAGGCCTCGGCATGGTGTCGGTCCCGCTCAAGGTGGAACGCCTGCCGCTCGCGACATGGATCACCGCCGTGGCCTGGGCCATCGGCGTGGTAGTGCCCGCCGGCCTCGCTTTCTTCGCCGGGCGTCAGGCGGATCGTTGGAACGAGCGTCACAAGGCCGCGGCGGACGAGGCGAAACAACATGCCGATCAGGTTGAGGCGTTCGCCGTGTGGCGCCAGGATCCCGGGGCGCGGGATTCCATCAACGAGGTCCTGACCGAGATCGACGGACTGATCGCCACGCCAAACTACGTGCGCCCTTGCGCGCGCGTATTGGACACGATGTACGGCAAGGGTATGCTGGCGGCGATGCCGCCCGAAGCGCGGCGGCGGTTGACCGACATCTGCACGGGCGAGCGACCGAACGCACTGCTCGATACACTTTCCGAACTGTTCCCGGAAGTCCAGTCGAGGATTCCGCGCCAGTGGAGTTAAGCTGAATGATGATGGCCGCTGACCCTCCAGCCACGCTGGCGAACGAACCGGCGTTCAATCTTGTGCGCGATCCGTTCGCACCGGAGTTCACCACGCCAGCGGGCAAGGAACGGTATTATTACAGCGGGTCGGGACCGCTCGATCCGCGTTCCAACGCGGCGCATCTGGGGTTTTATCTCGATGTTTACGAATGGCACGACCCCGGAAAGGTCGGCGGGATGCGGCCCGACGGCCGGCTGGCCGCGCTGGAGCGCAACAATCCGGGCCGCTCGATGATCCTGTTGGTCAGCGGTTTCAGTGGATGCGGCCGCAGTTCCGCGATCAACCTCTTGCTTTACGAAATCGAAAACAGGATGGGTCACGCACCGCTGCGGGTGGACTACAGCGTATCGATCACCGCGACCCTCGTGCAACACGCCATCAGCATAGCCCAGCTTCTGATGGATGCGGCGGCGCCGACAGCGACTTTGGCGACCAATCTGGAACGCCGGCTCGATCGGTGGCTGAAATATACTCCCGCCGGATTGTCGCCGGATCCCGATGGTTTGTTCCAGGCCCTCAAGACAGCCATCCCCGCCGGGCTTGGCGTGGTCACCGTGCTCGATGCCGCGAACCACAAGGTTCCAAGTGAAACCTGGCGGAAGATTTGCGAAATCCTCGCGCACATCAGCGACTTCATCATCGTCTCATTGAGCGACCGGCAGGAGGCCGAATTGTTCCGGTCGATACTTTCGCGCGGGCAGTATCAGGTCGGGTGGATCGACGCACCGAAGATCACCGAGGACAAAATGACGAAACTGCTGGCACTGCGTCTCGAGCATGAGCGCATGGCGAAGGGCGCGAAGTCCGACGCCGTTGGCGCCGTTTACCGCCGCCGCCCTCAGTGCGTTGTATCAACGGGGCAAAGGGGCGACGCAGCCCGTAAGCTGGCCGATCGCGGTGGCGATGGGGTGGCTCGCCAAGGCGTTCGCGGCGAAGTCCCGTGTCCTGACCGACGCGGTGAACAACGGTCGGCAGCCGGCCGCGGCGGAGATTGAAATCACCGCCAATGACATGGAAAACGTTATCGCGGGACGTTGAGCGCGACCAATCGCACGGGAGCGAGGTATGACCGACGCCACTGACGCGAATACCGAAAATCCTTTCCCGGCGCAGGCCGTGATGACCTTCGGCCAACTTCCGAAACGGCCGGCGGAACTGAAGTTCATGACCGACGCGTTCGAGCCCGTGGAGCAGTATTTGATCGCGTATTCGAAAGCCGATCTGGCCGCCGCGCCGACGGAGCGTTCGGCACTCGGTCTCAGTGGCGAGCACGGCAGCGGCAAGACGTTTCTGCTGGCCTGGATCCGGGACAAGGTCGCCGATTTTAAGTCGCTGCCCGCCAAGGTCGCTTATGCCAAGGCGGATACACCGCTTTTCGTTGATATTTATCGTCAGTTGCTGCGCAATTTCACGCTGCCGGTCATGCAAGAGGTGGTCGGTGTCGCGCTGCGCCGCATCGCGATCCAGCGTACCGGCGCGGCCGCCGCGAGCGAAGGCCGTTCGCGGGAACTGGTGGATGGCGCCGCGCTGGAGACGGCGTACGACGAAAAGATCCTGGATCGGAATGAACTTTACCTCGATCTGAAGCAGCGCATCGCGAAGGCCGGCGCCGCGGCGATCGCCGATACCGTCGCGCAAACGATCGGACTGCTGGACGATCCCGATCTTGGACGCGCGGCCTTCGACTGGTTGTGCGGCGCCGATCCGGGTGAACCTCGGCTGCCCGGCAAGGGACCGCTGCTCCCGATGTCCGCCGCCGAGACGTCGGCCGACGCCGCCGACATCGCCGTGGGCGCCCTGGAATGCATCGCCGCGCTGTTCGCGGCGGCCGGCATGCCGCTCATTCTGATGGTGGATCAGCTTGAGACCTTCGCCAACTCCAACGTGCCGGTCGCGTTCTGGAGTTCGATGATCAAGAAGTTCGCGGAACAGGTCAGGCGACAGAACGGGCTGATGATTTTCGCGGGGACGCGTCTGGTCTGGGATCGCATGCCGCGCGACGTCACGCCGCGATTGATCGGCCGCGACAAATTCTCGGTCGGCAACCTGAACCGCAAGGAAGCCGAGGTTTTGCTCGACGCGTATCATCCCGACCCGCCGCGCTTCGGTTCCACCACGATCGATACCATTCATCGCCTGTCCGGCGGCAGCACGCGCGAGATTCTGCAGATCGCGTTCCGCTGCTGGCGGGACACGGACGGGCATTTGGATAAAGCGAATGACACCACGGTGTTGAACGCCGCGCGTGACGGCGGGACTCTGCTCGACAGGTCCGCGCTCGCCATCGCTGAGGTCGATCGTGTCCTGGAGCGGGTCGGATTGGTGGGGCGGGAACTGCGTTTGGCCGGCGGCGAACTGGTCGACCGGCTCGCCACCGCCCCGGGCGGCACGCAGTCGGTCGCGATCGTACTGGCACCGGCGACCGATCCGCTGCACGAGGTCGCCGCCGCGCAAGGGATGACGCAGATCCGCGAGGCGTTGGAGGCGGTGCCCGGCAAGCCGTCGCTGCTTGTCGTCCCGATCGGCTACAGCAGCGACAGCGTCAAGCGGCTGTTGAACGACATCTCCTGGGTCGTGCCGTTCGACGGCGGTGATTTCGAACCCCGGCTGCAGGTCGCGATCAATCAGATGACCGTGGTGGCGCCGGTTGCTCCGGCCGAGGCATCGCCCACCGTGGACAGCGTGTTGCAACGGCTGGCGGTGTTGCAAACCAGTCTGGAGGACCTCCGGAACCTGCGGACGGATCGCGTGATGGCGACGTCGGAGCGGCTGGTTCAGGGCACCGACACGCTCGCCGACGCGGAACGGGAGCAGCGCGAGGCCCGCACGAAGTGGGAAATCGTCGACGGCCTGGAACATGTGATGACGGCCCTGGACCGGCATGCGCCCGAGGAAGAGCGCGCCTTGCTGCGATCCTTACTGGTGGCGAACGAAATCAACGTCCACAACAATGGGTTCGATTATCTGGGCGGCCTGTACATGGACGCGCTGGATCTCGAACGCTCCCTCGTACGCATGACCGAATCGCGGATCTGGTCGCCTGACATCGAGGTCCTCGGCGCGCGGATCCGCGATCTTCGCGCGCGAATCATCGGATCCGCGCGCCGGTCGGTCATGGCGCGCCGCGACCTGTGGCCGACGCTGCGAGCGCCGCTGACCGCCGCGGCGATCGCGGCGGTCACGGGTTTTGCCGCGATGTGGGCGTGGCTGTCGGGGCCGCTTTGGACCGGGAAATACACCACGGAAGAGACGCTCGCCTTTTCGCTCGTCACCGGGGCCGCCCTCGCGGTGGTTGGCGGCGTGGGCACGTGGTTCTGGCTATCGACCAGACGGTCCCCACAGGAGGTCTACTGGTCAATCATCCGCGACCTCAACAGCCTTCGCGCGGACGTGACCGTGGTCGCCACCCAGACTGGCGCCCAATACAATGCGCCACCCTCCCCGGCCGTGCCCGGTTCCTGAACCTCGGGGCGCCGGCGGCCTCGCGGCGGGATGTCCGCGGGCCTCGCTCAGGCGAACGCCGGCTCTCCCTCCGCCAGATCGTCGGGCCGCGCGGGCGCGACGGACAGCGGCCGCGCCGGCCGGTTCTGCCGCAGCATCGAGGCGCCGTCCGCCACCGTCTGCCAAACCGCGCGCGACAGGCTCTTGCGGTCCGGGAACGTCGCGGGGTCGAGCGGCGCGTGCAGCAGCACCGTCACCCGCATGTCGAGATGCTGTGTCATCCGCCAGAAGTGCGACGCGAGATCCATGTCGCCATACCAGGCGAACACCGGCCGGCTCGATCGCCCGGCGGGCAGGCCGTTGAGACGGTCGTACACCACCGACACCGGTTGGATCAGCGGCCGGCGGTTCGGATCGTCGATGCCTTTGCCCTCGGCCAGGGCGAAGAACGACGAGCGGAACGGCAGCACGCGGGAGCCGTCGGAGCTGGTGCCTTCCGGAAACAGGATCAGGTTGTCGCCTCGCGCCAGGACTTCCAGCATCTCGTCCCGCTCCCGCGCGGTGGAGCCGCGTTGGCGGCTGACGAACACGGTGCGGCCGAGTTTCGCGATGGTGCGCACCACGGGCCACCGCTCCACGTCGCCCTTGGCGACGAACGATCCGGGCAGCACCGCGCCGACGACCGGGACATCGATCCACGACGAATGGTTCGATACGAAAATCACCGGCCGGCCATTGGCCCTGGACGCGAGCTCTCCGACGACGCGGACGTCGAGACCCAGGCCGGCGGCGAAACGTGCCCAGAAGAAGCGGGGGAAGGCGACTTTCGCGCGGCCTGGGAGTGCGAGACAAAGTGCCTGGATCGCCATGCTCGGCAGTGTCAGAGCGAGGATGCCGACGCCACGCCGGGCCGCGCGCAACCGCCGCGCGACCAGCCAGCCATCGCGTCCCGCCGGCAGCGACAGAAAATATCCAGGCTCCTGCGATGGCTCGAACGCCATTCGGGGCCGGTGCAGCAGCGCGCCCGTCTGGGCTGCGTCGCGGCGTGACTCCGTCGGTGCGGTGGGATTGCGCATCCCGCTCAGATAAAGCGGGACCGCGGCGGGGACAACGCCGGTTTGATGAACGTTCGGAGAATGTATCGGATGCCGCGGCGGCGGGCGATGGAACGCGGCGGGAAAGGCGGCGATGCCGGGCCCCGGCGATAACATCGGGCGAGGTCGCCGCGGGGCGGATATCCAGGCGCGAACGGCCGGTCAGGCGCGTTTTACGGGCCTTGGGACCAGGGCGGTCCCGTCGCGGCGAACGCCGGTCAGCGAAGCAGATCCGGGTGGATCCGAAATCGGGTCAGAGCGTTGTCACCGCCGGCCGAGGGACCGGTCCGACAGCAGACGCGCGGACGCCATTCCCGGATCGCTTCACGTCGCCGCGGGAGCGCGATGCACGGTCGAGCCGTCCCGGGTTGCCCCGGGAGGCGCGTTGATCAGCTGATGTGTCCGGATACCGCGGCGGCTTTCGCCGCTGTCGCCGCGAGCAGCAACGCCGCCGCCGGGGCCGCGACCGCCGCGCCACGCGCCTTGAAAAGGAATGCCCGCCGTTCTTCGGAAATCTTCTGATCCGACGTTTCCGGTTGGTTTTGCTCGGTCATCGTTTTGAAATCCTTCGCTTTCCCCATGAACCGGCAGCATGGGTTCAGTTGCCGCCGATTCCGATCCGTCCATGGTGTACAGAATTGAGACACCGTGCAAGCCCGAAATGAACCCGCCCCGAAACAAAACGAAGCGCGGCCGTCGCGCGGCGCATTCCGCGGTTGCCACGCGAATCGGACGGCCGGCTCGTGGCCGCCGCGAACGGGGTCGCGCGGTTGCGCGAACGTCGTGCGTTTCGGCCGCGACCCGCCGCCCGGTCGCGGGTGGGGAGGCGCGGCGGAATGGGCTTCCGGCGTCCGGCACCAACCCCGCTTCGCGTCAACGGTCCGGCTGCCCGGTGCCGGAGCGTCACAAGGCCCGATCGTCGCCGCGCAACATGGCGCCGACCATCGCGCACGCCGGCTCCAACGACCCGTATTCGATCGCCGCGCAGGGCATCGGCTCGATCCAACGCACGAGGCGCTCGACGATGACGTGGTCGAGCGCGGGACCGACATTCAGACACTGACCCAGGAACCGTGCGAGCGCTTCCGCCGGCGGCACGACCCGCGACCTCATCGCCGCGCCGGCGCGGAACCGCGGGAAGACAAGGCCGCACACCGCGCGGTGGTGGCCATCCGGCGGCACCGCTCCGGGCGGCGGCGGCAAATACGCGGCGCGCTTGCCATCCCCGCGCCGGTGGATCGGCAGGTCGCGCACCCGCGGATACATGCGCGCGATCGTCTCGATCCCCGAGTCCTTGACGCAAATCGATGTCGGAAACGGCGTGACCGTCAGATCGGGCGCCAGCAACGCCACCTCATCGCTGAACAGATCGAAGCCGGCGTGCACCAGACCCGTCGTCAGCGTGGATTTGCCGCTGCCGGCGGCGGCGGGCAGCAACACACAGCCGGCGGGCCCGCCCACGACGCCGGCGTGAACGTGGAGGAGGAACGCCTGCCGCCGCAACACCGCTGTCCAGACCACGGCCTTCGCCACCGGCGCCAGTTCGTCGAGCCGCGCGCATGAGCCCGCCGCGACGCCGTCGCGCCACAATCCGATCCCGCCAGCGGCCCGGTCCGCTTCGATCGCACGCTCCCCGGCGGGACCTCGCGGCGGCGGCGTCGGGTCCGCCGTTCCGCTGCCGTCCGAATCCCCGAGCGGCGCGATGACGACGGTGATGTCGGCCGGATCGCCGCCCGCGTAAGCCAGATGCGCGAGCAATGGATCGATCAGCCGGGCATGCCGGGCCTCGACACAGCGAAGCCGCACCGTCACGCCGAGCATCCGATACCGGCGAACCGCGGCGAACCCCGCCTCCGGCGGCGGCGGCAAGGCACGGATCGCATCGGGGGGCGGCGCCGCCAACGGCAGCGGCGGGCTTTCCGCGAGCAACCCTTTCGCCAGCCAATCCGCCAAAGCGGCTCCGACGTGGGTTCGCGCGGTCGCCTCGTCCAGGCCGCTGCCGGTCGCCAGTTCGCCGGCGATTTCCGGTGGCGAAAGTCCGTCCTCCAGATGGCACCAGATCACGCAGGAGGTGGTGTTGAACGCGTGCAACTCCTGGCGCGGCTGGCTGAACAGCACGCCCTCGGCGCCGATGAAGTGCAGCCGCGTACCGGCCGCCGGTGTCGACCGGGCCGGCAATTCCGCCGCCGCGCATCCCCTGGCCGAACCCGAAGCCCGCACCGCCGTCATCGCGGGCGTGGGCTCCGCGCATGGGCCAGGCGCCACAGCGGCAACGCCACGTAATCGTGCCCGATCCGCACCAGCGGATAGAGAAACGACAGCCACTCCGGCAAATCGACGAAGCGAAAATGCTGCACTCGCGCGGTGAACAGCGTGGCGGCGAGATAACCCACCCGGTCCCGCGTCCGCTCCCGCATGCGCAGGCGGAATCCGGTCAGGTGGAAAACGGACGGCGCCTCGCCGCCGCGCGCGAACATCCGGCCGGCGACCTCGACCGCGAGCCGCCGCGCGGTCCGGTCGTCCGCCAGCGCGCGCGCCGGCGCGGCGGGCAGCGGCGCTCCGAGCAGGTCGCTCGCCAGCGCGACGCCGATCAGCAGCATGCGGCGAATGCCCGCCTCGTCCGCGCGGGCCAGGATGGCGGTCCAGTCGAGATCGGCGCCCCGACCCAGCAGTTCGGCGATGTCGGTCACCCAGATCAACCGCGCCCACTCCTCCTTCGAGCCGTGCATGCCGCAGATCAGCAGCGCGTCCTCGGGCGAGGGCGCCGGGAAGTTCCGCCCGTTCAGCGCGACACGACCGGCGCGGGCAAGTAACGATGCGGTGTCGAGGTCGGCGTGCAACGTCCGCGGGTTCAGCCGCCAATGCGGCTCGACCGCGGTCCGCTCGTCGCTGATCATGGTTTCCTGGCCGTTGTAGGCGTAGAACTGGCGCAGCCGCCGCGGGCTGAGGCCGGTGTGCAGCGCGGTGTAGCCAAGCCGACGCAGCGCCGCCATGGTCGCCGCGATGTCCGGCTCATGGATCAGGAAGTCGAGGTCGCGGCACCCGCGCAGTGCCGGATCGGCGTAAGCCGCCGCGGCGAGCACCAGCCCCTTGTACGGCAGCGCCACGATACCCGCCTCGGTGAGGGCATCCAGCACCGCGGCGAGATCGCCGGCCGCGCGGTCGTGCTCGGTCCGGCGAAACGCCAGATACGCGCCGGCGGCGTCGGCGATCTCCTCCGGCAGCAGATCGGCGGCGGCGTCGAGCAGGTGCGAACACAGCAACCCGGCGGTGCCATGCGCGAGCGCGGCCTCGATGAGCGCTGTCCAGTCGGTGATCTCAGTCAAGGCGCGCCGCACGAGGGCGGTATCGTCCGGCGTCAGCCGGGCGCGCGCGGTCGCGCGCAGCAGCGTGATGACCGGGGTCATCGGGACGCGGCGGGGCTGATCATGCCCTCGCGAGGTCCGGCCTGGCCCATCTCAGACACGCCACGCATGGACAGATCGCCGTGGGCCTCGCCGTTGGCCGTGGAGCAGGAGCAATGCCCTGACGGGCCTGGTCCGCGCTCGCGACCCAGGTGGGCGGCGCCCCGACGCTCCCGAGGCCCGGCCGCCGATCAATGTGCCGGATACGTGACGAAGCACTTGTCCGACATGAAAATGTGCGTCTCCGCGTAATCGTGCACGTCCGGCTGCTGGCCCAGAGCCTCCATCGCGCCCATCAGGCACATCCAGTTGAGCATTTCATGCTGACCGGCCTGTTCCATTTGCGCGCGCGTGCGGGAGCGCCAGAACTGATGATTTGTGCTCGCCAACGCGTCGAACATCGCGCGGTCGGCCGCGTGATCGGGCCACATGTAGCCGTTGGTGGGCGACAGGAAGCAGTGCGACCAGCTCGAGGAAGCGATGATGGCGACGCGATACGGCAACTCGGCCAGGATGGAGGCGACGGCTTTGCCGACCTCCATGCAACGCCAGGGCTGTGGCGCGGGCGGATCGGGCGCGTCGGTTTGCGGCGGGATGAACAGCGCCGCCATGCCGCCCTTGGCGTGGATCAGATTGCTGCCGTAACAGTTCACCGCGAACGGCAGCACCGGCCACGGGAAACCTTTGCGGTCCCAGTCCAGATACAGCAGCGTGTTGGTGAAGGCGTGCGCCAGTTCTTCCTGATGCAGCGTCTTGTAGGCGTAGCTCATGTCGATGCCGCGATCGATCAGCGCGCGGGCGAGGAACTTCGCCACGTCGCGTTGCCCGTGCAATTTCATTTCCCAATCGGCCGGTTCGTTCCAGCGGTTCGCTTTGTTGCCGGCCCAGGGCCTGATCGAGAGATCCTGGTCGAGGCCGAGCACGCAGAAGGCGGGGATGATGTCCTCGCGAAAGTTCTCGTACTGGTCGTCGCCGAAGATCAGCACGAAGTCGGGGTCGAACTTCTCCAGCGATTCGCGCACGGCGCGAAAGCCGTCGGCCATGCGCTGGCCGTAGCGGCGGCCGGCGGCGACGCCGCGGTCGTTGCCGAGCTCGGCCAGCAGCGGGTCGGGCCAGTTGGCGCGATCCTTGGCGCTTTCCGGGACATTGGGCGCGGTCAGCAAATGGTGGAAGCCGTTGGCCAGCCGTTCATCCGGCAGCAGCAGCCCAGGATAGTGGGTGCAGCCGAGGCCGAGGATTTCGCCCATGGAAGCCTCCCTTTTCGCGTTCGCCGGCGGTCCGGCGGGTTGGTTTCGCCGGCAACTCGCCGGGGGTTGGTTTCGCCGGCAACTCGCCGGGGGTTGGTTTCGCCGGCAACTCGCCGGGCCGGACCAGCCGGTTCGTGCTGCCGGCCACTCCGGCGGACTGATTTCGCCAGCGTTCCCGATCGCGAGAAGAGCAGAGGATCGCCGCCGCTGTCAAAATACCTTCGATCGACGTCGTCGCCACTTTCGGCGTCGGCGCCCCGTTCACCGCCGACCGTCGAGATGCTCCAGCAGCGCCACGGCACCAGGCAACGCGTGCCGCCGCTCGCGCAACAATTTCTCGCCGCCGACCGCGTAGACCGCGACGGCGGACAGCACGTCGCGCAGCTTGCCCGGCGCGCTGGCGTCGAACGGCAGCACGCAGCCTCCGGTCCGCTTCGCCAGATCCCAGAACATCTCCGCGTCGCGCCGCGCGCCGCTGTCGGAGGTGTCGTGCAGCACGATCAATTTGGTGCCGCGCGCAGCCATTTCGTTGGCCAGATCGCGGCCGTGCGGCAGGCTCTCCTCGAACACGTCGCCGATGTAGACAACCACGCGCACGGCTTGCTGCTTCAGGCTGGCGGCGAGGATCGGCAGCAGGCGCGTCATGCCGGCCTGGCACGTGACGCCGGCCGCGCGGTCGCGCAGGGTGCGGGCATCGCTGGTGAACGCGGTGAACGTGTGCACGCGGGAGCCGCCGTGCACCGCCAGGGCGACATCCAGTTCACCGGGCAGCGCCTTGACCAGAGCGTCGGTGACCTGGCGGGCGGCGGCCCAGGCGGGCTCTCGCGAGGCGGTCGCGTCGACGGCGAAAACGAGGCGGGGACGCGTGGGAGCGTCGGTCTCGGCCGGCGGTTCGGCATGGGTGAACGCGGCCGGCAACGCGGCGGCGGCGGAGGTGATCGCGGAGGTCACCGTCGTCATCAGACGATTGAGCAGGCCGCCTGGCTGGCCCGGCCCCGCGGCGGGCACTTTCGCCACGCTGGATTTCGGCTCGGCCCGGTTGCGTCCGGGCTCCGGTTGGTCGGGCGGCGGATCGTCCGGGACCAGGATGAAATTCGGCTTGTCGGGCATGACGGTCTCCCGAAAACGTGAGGGCGATCATGACGGAACGGCGGCCGCGCGACAACGTGGCGCTGCCGCCGCGGAGGGACGGAACGACATAGGGTTGGATGACGTCGGAGCGCGGGCTCGCGCGGCGCGGTGCGACCCGGCCGCGGACCCGGCCTCGGATCTCGGACCGCACAAATCTTAGGCAGGCCGTTTCGCGGGCGACGCGGTCATTCGGCTGTCACCTGCCTCGCGACGGCGCAACTCGCGCTGCCTGATTACGCGGCAAACCGGCCCGGCACGCGGCGCCGGGCGACCCCCGCCGGGTGGCACAGAAATTGACTGGCTCACGCGCAAACCATGGGGGAAACGGCGATGCGGCAGGTGGTCGCGGGCGATGTCGCGTGGGTTCTGGTCAGCACCATCCT
This sequence comes from uncultured Alphaproteobacteria bacterium, assembly GCA_963719675.1. Lineage (GTDB taxonomy): Bacteria > Pseudomonadota > Alphaproteobacteria > Acetobacterales > Acetobacteraceae > Rhodopila. The sequence continues at coordinate 51,088 of CAVRDN010000085.1, forward strand.
GGTGCTGCTGATGACGGTGCCGGGGCTCGCGCTGTTCTACGCCGGCATGGTGCGCAAAAAGAACGTGCTGGCGATCATGATGCAGTCGTTCAGCCTGTGCGCGGCGATGACCATCGTCTGGATGGTCGCGGGCTATTCGATCGCCTTCACCAACGGCACCGGCGCGACGGCCGGCCTGTTCGGCGATCTGTCCCGCGTGCTGCTGAACGGCATCGCCGAGGACTGGGACCAGGCGTTCACGCTGGGCGCCGGCTCCGCCAATCCCGTCCCGACCACGATCCCCGAGAGCGTGTTCATCATGTTCCAGATGGCCTTCGCCATCATCACCCCCGCCGTCGTCACCGGCAGTTGCGCGGACCGGATGAAGTTCTCCGCCATGCTGGTGTTCTTCACGCTGTGGTCGCTGCTGGTCTACGCGCCGCTCGCGCATTGGGTCTGGAGCCCGACCGGCTGGCTGGCGCAGCTGGGCGTGGCCGATTTCGCCGGCGGCACGGTGGTCGAGATCAACTGCGGCGTCACCGGTCTCGTCTGCGCCCTGATGCTCGGCCGCCGCATCGGTACTGGGCTCGGAAAACCTCGCGCCGTGGAATTTGAGTTACGCGGTGATCGGCGCGTCGCTGCTTTGGGTGGGCTGGATGGGCTTCAATTCCGGCGGTGCGATGGGCGCCAACGGGCGCGCCGGCATGGCGGTGCTGGTGACGCAGATCGCGGCGGCGGGCGGCAACGCTGTCGTGGAGTTTCGCCGAGTGGTTCCTGCGCGGCAAACCCTCGGTGCTGGGCGCGATCTCCGGCGCGGTGGCGGGGCTGGTGGCGATCACGCCGGCGGCCGGGTTCGTGCTGCCGGGGCCGGCGCTGGTCATCGGCGTGGCGGCGGGGTCGTGTGCTTCTGGGCCGCCACCGCCTGAAGCTGGCGCTGCGCTACGACGACAGCCTGGATGCGTTCGGCGTGCACGGCGTCGGCGGCATCATCGGCACGCTGGCGACGGGGTGGTTCGCGTACGGCCCGCTGACCGCGACAGCGGCGGCGCCGGACGGGCGTGTATGTCGGCGGCGCCGCCTTGCTGGCGATCCAGGGCGATCGGCGTCGCGGCTACCATCGCCTATGTCGGTGGCATGAGTTGGGTGCTGCTGAAGATCACCGCGTCTGGTTGGCCTGCGCGTCAGCGGCGAGGAGGAGCGCGAAGGGCTGGACATCGCGCTGCATGGCGAGCAGGTGTTCTGACGCCTGACGCCTGACGCCTGACGCCTGACGCCTGACGCCTGACGCCTGACGCCCTGGCCTCGACCCCCGGTCTGCCGGTCCCGGCACCCGGCGCGCCGGGTGCGATGGCGCTCAGTCCACCACGCCGGCCGCCCGCAGCAGCGGCAGGCGCCGCGCCAGCACATTGCGCACCGTCTCTCCCACCAGCGCGCGCGCGTCGGCCTGGTCGCGCAACGGCTGGCCGGCCCGCAGCAAGGAGCGGCCGGACCGCAACACGTCCCGCGTCACGCCGTCGATCAGCGCTTCGCGGATGGTGCAGGCGTTGTCGAGCAACTGACGATCACAAGGCCCTCCATCACATCCGTCGGCATGCTCGATCCGAGCAGGGCGCGGCCAGGCGATCAGATGGAATCCGGCCCGCGACAGGTCGATGATGGCGAGGTTGAGCCGCCTGGCACCGTCTCGCCGCGGCGGGCCGGCGCGGCGAACGGCCGGCGTCGTGGCCGCCCGCCGCCGG
>CAVRDN010000086.1:0-3072 GCA_963719675.1 uncultured Alphaproteobacteria bacterium
CGGGCCGGAGTTGGCGGCGGTTCTGGGGTGTATCGCCGTCATCTGGGGCGCGGTGGTATTCACCTTGTCGCAGGCGCATGACACCGCGATCGAGCAGGCGCGGCGGCAGACGGCGACGCTGGCGCGCGCCTTCGCCGAAAGCAGCGATCGGATCAGCACCGTGCTGGACCGCGAGTTGCTCGCGCTGCGGGCCAGCGTCGCGGAAAAAGGCGCGGCCTTCGATCTTTTGCAGTGGGTGCGAACGCAGTCGTCGCCCGATCATATGATTCTGCAAATCGGAATGACCGACCGCACGGGCCTGGTGACCCAGAACTCCTTGCCGATGAACGGCCATCGGATCGACCTCTCGGATCGCGAGCATTTCCGGGTACATCTCGATCCCAAAACGGACGCGTTGTACATCAGCAAGCCGGTGATCGGGCGCATCACCCATCGCTGCACGGTGCAATTCACCCGCAAGATCCTGGACAGCGATGGCAACTTCGCTGGAGTTGGGGTGAACTCCGTGAGTTGCGACGATCTGTCGCGGTTCTATCAGACCGTCGATATCGGCGACGGGTTTGTCATGCTCGCCGGACTTGACGGCGTTATCCGCGGCTACGGGCCGGTGCTGAACGGCGTCGTGGGCACGGATCTCAGTCAGGCCGCCGGATTCGCGCCCGCGATCACCGAGCGGGAGGGGACGATGATCGCCACGGCGCCCTGGGACCGGGTCAGGCGGATCGTCAGCTTTCGCCGCCTGAGCCAATATCCCTTGGTCGTGCTGGTCGGTTATGGCGACGCGAAGGTGTTCGGCCAGTATCGGCTGCTGCGTGACCGCGCGGTTGAAATCGGTGCCGCCGCGACGCTGATCATCTTGTGCCTTGGCCTGGTCTGGATCCAGCAGCGATTGCGCTCGACCGCGTCGCGGCGGGCGCTGCTGCTGACGCTGGAAAACATGAGCCAGGGCATTGTGATGATCGACGCGGACGGCCGAATTCCGGTGGTCAACCGGCGCGCCACCGAATTGCTCGGCCTGCCCGACGCGCTGCTCGATCCCGCTCGCCGGACCTTTCGCGCCGAGGCCGGAAAACTCGGTTTGCTCGGTCCGTCCGAAGCCTTCGAGCCCGGCGTGATCGAGCACGGCGCCGTGCACAGAGGTGGCCGGATCATCGAGGTTGTCGGCCAGCATTTGCCGGGCGGTGGCCAGGTGCGCACATTCACGGACGTGACCCAACGGCGGATCGCCGATGCGCGGATCCGTCATATGGCTTTGCATGACTCGCTGACCGGTCTGGCGAACCGCACGCTGCTGAACGATCGGATCGCCGAAGTGTTGCGCCAGCCACAATGCGGCGCATTCGGGCTGGTTTGTATCGATCTGGATGCGTTCAAGATGGTCAACGACACGCTGGGTCATGAGGCGGGCGACAGACTGTTGCGCGACGTCGGCCGGCGCCTGCATCGCCTTGTCGGCAACAACAGAATTCCTGGCGCGAACCGGTGGCGATGAGTTCGCGATCCTGTGTCTCGACGGCCAACAGCCGGATACGACTGAAGCCCTCGCCGGCGCGATCGTCGCCACGATGGCCGAACCGATCGACATCGACGGAACCCAGTTCCGCCTGTCCGCGAGCCTCGGTCTGGCGTTCCATCCCGATGACGGAACGACCGCGGTCGAGATCATTCGGCACGCCGACACCGCGATGTATCAGGCCAAGGCGCGCGGCCGCGGTCTGGTGGTCCGGTTCGACAGCGACATGGACCGCTGTCAGCTCGAGCGCGGTCTGATCGAGCGGGATTTGCGCCGCGCCCTGGGTAATCACGAATTCGAGGTGTGGTTTCAGCCGCGGTTCGAAACCCGGGACCTGCGCATCACCGGGTTCGAAGCGCTGGCTCGGTGGCGGCATCCGGAGCGCGGGTTCATCTCGCCGGTTCGTTTCATTCCCGTCGCAGAGCAATGCGGCCTCATCGCCGAGCTGGGCATGCGCGTGCTGAAGGACGCCTGCGCGTTCGCCGCCAGCCTGCCCGACGGGCGTATCGCGGTTAATCTGTCCCCGGCGCAATTCCTCTCGAACAACCTGGTTGACGTGATCGGCGAAGTTCTGGCCGAACACCGCCTGTCGCCGCGGCGGCTCGAACTGGAAATCACCGAGGGCGTATTGATCGGCGATGAGACCCAGGCGCTGAGTACGCTGAACAGCCTGCATGAACGCGGCTTCGACCTCGCGCTTGACGATTTCGGCACCGGCTACGCGAGCCTCAGTTATCTGCGGCGGTTTCCCTTCGACCGCACGCTGCTCTCTTCCAGCCCTCGCCACGAATGAAAAGTACTATACTCTATGCGCTCAATATGAGGCAAATGAAATCGCCGCATGAGCGCCGCGGTGTGTACCAGGTGTACCAGCGCGAGAACGATTTTCCCGTTCACAACCTGGAAAAATAAATCTTACCCGCCATTAACTCCAATCCCTGCTACACCCCAGCGCGAATCCCCCGCCCGCCCAGTGCCCTTCATAACCCTGATTCCGGCCCGCGCCGTGTTAGCTATGAATCGGGCAACAGGCCCTTAGGTATCTCAAAATGATCTCAGATAAACAATTAGAAGCGAATCGCAGCAAACGCCCTTCTGTCCACAGGACCTAAAACGGAAGAGGGCAAGAAACATTCCCGGCTCAACGCCCTCCGCCACGGTATCACTGGTCCGGCGTCAACGACGCTATGGCTGACGAGGATCGCGCCGCCCACGACAAACTCTCCATGGCCTCTGAGGGCGATTTCGCCGCCATCGCCACCATCACCCAGGCCGTGCGCAAGCCGCGCATCGCCTCCCTTGCCCGCGCCAAGACCGAAGACATCGAAATGGCATCCCGGGCACTGCAATTCGCCGACCGCGCCGCATCCCACGTCTTCCTCGCCTCGAGCGACCTTCATCTTGAATACAAGCTCAAAATCGGCCGCGGCTCCAAGCGCTCGACCTCTGCGGCGAATCCGTCCGCCTCGCCCGCTCCCTCGTTGACGATTTCGAGTTCTCGCCTGAGGACGCAACCCGTTCCGACCGCGATGACCTTGTCGAAATGGTTCGCATCGCTG
>CAVRDN010000087.1:0-92323 GCA_963719675.1 uncultured Alphaproteobacteria bacterium
CTCAGCTATGAGAAGTTTCAGTTCAAGGTGCCCGTATCGACGGACGGCGATTGCTGGGCGCGGTACGAAGTCCGATTAGTAGAGATGCGGGAGAGCGTGAAGATCATCCATGAGGCTGCTTGCGGCGTCCTGAACCGGATCTCTCGTGCTGGCCTCGGTCGGTGCGCCGCTTTCCGCCGCCGATGATCTTCCGGACTGCCCAGGGGTTGCGGTTACAGATGCGTGGACGACATGGGCCCGGCGCGTCGGTGTGCTCGCGGCACGGCTGGCGCTTGCCCCTGATCCGTCGCCGTGCCACTTCCCGTCGCATGACGAAATCCCTTCCCCTGGCCAATCTCCTCGTCGTCTCCCTCGAGCAGGCCGTCGCCGCGCCCTATTGTTCGTCCCGCCTCGCCGACGCCGGCGCGCGGGTCATCAAGATCGAGCGTCCGGAAGGCGACTTCGCCCGCGGCTACGACAAAGCCGCAAAAGGACTTTCCAGCTATTTCGTCTGGCTTAATCGCGGCAAGCAAAGCCTTGTCGCCGACATCAAGGATCCGGACGACGCCGCGCTGCTGCATCGCATTCTCGCCCGCGCGGACGTGTTCATCCAGAACCTCGCTCCAGGCGCGGCGGCGCGTTCCGGCTTCGGGTCGGCCGAACTCCGCGCGAAATACCCGCGCCTGATTACCGTCGATATCTCCGGCTATGGCGAGACCGGCGACTACGCCACCATGAAAGCCTACGATCTGCTGGTGCAGGCGGAATCCGGCCTCGCCATGATCACCGGCCACCCGGCCGGGCCGGGGCGGGTGGGCGTCTCGGCGTGCGACATCGCGTGCGGGATGGCGGCGCACGCGGGCGTGCTGGAGGCACTGATCGGCCGCGGCATCACCGGACAGGGCGACGCGTTGAAAGTCAGCCTGTTCGACGGCATGGCCGACTGGATGAACGTTCCGCTGCTGTATTATGAGGGCACCGGTCAGGCTCCCGCCCGGCTGGGCCTCGCGCATCCCTCGATTTGTCCCTATGGCGCCTTCGAAACGAAAGACCACGCGCTGGTGTTGATCTCGATTCAGAACGAACGCGAATGGGCTGGAGTTTTGCGCGAGATTTCTCGATGAGCCGGATCTGCCGAAACAGCCGGGTTCGAAACGAACGTGATCCGGGTCGCCAATCGCGCGATGGTCGATGCCCATGTCGGCGCGATATTCGGCAAACTCACGCGCGATGAGGCGGCCGCCAAACTGCGCGCGGCGAACACGGCCTATGGCTTTGTCAACGACGTCGCGGCGTTCTCTCATCATCCCGCGCTGCGGCGGCAAACGGTCGGAACTCCGAACGGACCGGTCGCCATCGCCGCGCCTCCGGTCCTACGCGAAGCACGCGCGATCTGGGGCCCGTGCCGGCTATCGGGGAACATACAAACGCAATTCGTGCCGAGTTCGCGGCCTGATTGTGACAAATTTGTCACGTGGAGCGATTTGAATTTCGCACCGCGGCATCGATTGATTTACCTCAACGCTCCAGGCCGGGCAGCGTGTGTCTTGTCTCCTTCAGAAGCCGTGCACATACGCGCGACGAAGGAGATATGATGAAACGTTTGCTGTTGGCCTCCGCCATGTTGGGTGCGATGGCGTTCGCCGGCACGGCCAGTGCGCAGAGCCCGCTCGATCTCAGCCAACCGCCGGTTGGCAAACAAGCGGGGACCATAATGATCCGCGTACGCGCGATCGGTGTGATTCCGCTTGATGGCGACAGTTCCGTTTCGCTGATCGGCGGACATGTCAGCACCACCGCGCAGGCGGCGCCGGAAATCGATGGATCCTACTTTCTTCACCGACAACATCGCGGTCGAACTGATCGCCGCCACGACGCGCGCATACGCTGACCGCGACGGGCACGGCGATCGGCAATGTCGATGTCGGCAGCACATGGGTTTTACCGCCGACGTTGACCGTGCAGTATCATTTCCTGCCGCACGAGCAACTTAGCCCGTATGTCGGCGTGGGCCTCAACGCGAGCTTCTTCTACAGCACGCACGCGGCCGGTCCGACCATCACCGGCCTGAGTGTCAACAACAGCTGGGGTCCCGCGATTCAGGCAGGCGTGGACTACAACTTCTCCGGTCATTGGTTCGCCAACCTCGATGTGAAGCAGATCTTCCTGAATACCGCGGCGCATGTCAGCGCGGGGGCCGTGCATATCAAGGCGAAGGACGCGCTCGATCCGTTGGTGGTCGGCGCCGGTATCGGCTACCGCTTCTGAGCCGACGCTCCCACCGGCCGAACCAGGTCACGTTGATCCGGTTCGGCCGGCGAATTGGGCGACTTTTGATGCGCTCGATCCATGGTCTGCGCAGTTCATGACCTGGACGGTCTGAAGCGCCGGTGGAGGGCCACACGAGTGGCACGTTGCACCCACCCGATCATTTCGGTATGGCTACGCCAGCGGAACCAAAAAGGGGAACCATCATGGCACTGCCACCTGTCCCATCCTGGGTCGATGAGTTTAAAACGTTCATCGCTCGCGGCAATGTTATGGATCTGGCTGTCGGCGTCATCATCGGCGCCGCGTTCGGCGGCATCGTCACCAGTTTGGTGAAGGATATCATCAACCCGATCATTGGCGTTTTTCTTGGTGGCGTCGATTTCTCGAACGTCTTCATTCCGCTGAATGGCAAACATTACGAAACACTCGACCTCGCCAAGGCCGCCGGTGCGGCGACCATCAACGTCGGTCTGTTTCTTAATGCGGTGATCCAGTTCCTGATCATGGCGTTCGTGATCTTCTGGATCGTCAAGATGGTCTCTCGGCTGTCTCGGCCGAAGCCCAATGCCGCGCCACCGCCACCACCCAGGACCGAGGTTCTGTTGACTGAAATCCGGGACTTACTCGCGCAAAAGCCGACCGTTTGATCAGACCAGCCGGCGGAACCAAACGCCGGCCCTGACGGCGGAGGCCAGGACGCTGCCGTAGACGAACAACGCCAGACCGAGCACGCCGAACACAACACGCAGATCGTGCGTGAGGAACCACGCCGCCCATCCGCCCCCGACCGCGATGCCCATCCGCAGGAACCCGGCGAACAACGGCCATGCCAGCCGGCCCGCGCCCTGCGATGCGAAGTAGAGCGACAGGCCCAGGCCGAAGAACCCGTAAGCCGGTCCGGCGAAGTGCAGATAGGTCACGCCGGTCGCCAGCATGGCCGGGTCATGGCCGAACAAGCCCAACCACGCCTCCGGCCAGATCGCGGCGATCAGGCCCACGCTCTCGCACAGACCGAACGCGATCGCGCCGCCGGTCAGTGCCACCCGCAAGGCGCGCTCCCGCTGGCCGGCGCCGATGTTGGTCCCGACGAGCGCGACCAAAGGCGCGCCGAACCCAAACACCAGCGGGACCAGCAGAAACTCCAGACGGGCGGCCGTGCCGTAGCCCGCCACCGCGTCGGGCCCTCCGGCGGCGCCAACCAACGCGGTCAGCAGCGCGATCGTCAACGATGTTTGCAACGTGCTGACCGAGGCCACCGCGCCCACCCGCAGGATGTCCGCGAACATCGCCCACCGAAGCCGGAGCGCGCCTGGGCGGACCAACGCGAAGCCGCCAAACACGTACCCCGCCAATAGCAGAAGCGTGAGCAGGTTGGTGGTCAGAACAGCCAGGCCCGCGCCTGTCACGCCCATCGCGGGGATCGGCCCGAGGCCAAAGATCAGCGTGGGCGACAACGGGATCAGCAACGCGACTCCGATACAGACCGCCAGCGCCGGCACGGCCATGTTGCCGGTGCCGCGGATCACGCTGGCCAGGCCATTCATCAGCCAGACCATGGGGGTGGCGATGAAGACGACCGTCGAATAGCGCAGCGCCGTTTCAAGCGAGCCGCCGTGCCCGCCCAACGCCCGATACAGAGACCGCCCGAACGTCAGCACCAGCGCGCTGAACAGCAGGCCGAGCGCGAGGTTGATGATCGCCGCGTGCCAGATCAGCGCATCCGCGTCATGTTTACGCCCGCCGCCCAACGCCCGCGCGATGGATGACGAAATTCCGCCCCCCATCGCGCCGCCCGATAGCATTTGCATCATCATGAACCCGGGAAATACCAGGGCCATGCCGGCCAGCGCGTCCAGGCCAAGGCGCGAGACGAACCAGGTCTCGATCAGTCCGGTCGAGGCCTGCGCCAGCATGACCAACACGTTGGGCCATGCCATCGCCAGCAGGACCGGCACGATCGGCCCGTTCAGCAAACGGCTGGTCCGCGCGCTCATGACCGGCGCCGCGACGGCGGCCGGCGACACGGCGTCGGCGGGAACGGAGATCGCGGGGGCGGCGCCGACGGGAGCGGCGATCGTGGTGGCGGCGCTCATGCGCGGTCCTCCAATGGCGTTATCTCGACGGCATAACCTGGGCCGTCCACGCGTTGACCGGTGGCGGGATCGACCAGAACCGGGTCAACCGGCTCACCCGTCTGTTGATTGACGACCCGGACCAACTGCCGATCCGGCGGGAAATGGCGATTGCCGAACGCCATCATCGCGAGCAGCACCGGGCGGAAATCCTGACCCGTCTCCGTAAGGACATACTCGTCTCTGGGCGGGTGCTCGCTGTATTGGCGGCGGGCGAGCAGTCCGGAATCGACCAGCGTGTTCAGCCGTTTCGTCAGCATGGTCGGCGCGATGCCCAGACTGTCGCGGAATTCGTCGAAACGGCGCATGCCGCGAAACGCGTCGCGCAGGATCAGGATCGACCACCACTCGCCAACGTGTTCCAGGCCGCGGGCGATCGGACATTGCATCGTATCGAAGCTTTTGTGCCGCACGGGGCGCCTCTCCGAGTAAGTATCATGACGATACTTATACCGGTTGTCCACGCCGTCAAGGGCAAAGGTGGACATCCCCTCGGCCAGTCCCTATTATCATGATACTCAGTTCGGGAGCATTCAGCCATGGTCCAGCAGCGTCATGCCTCGGTCGCCGTTGTCGGGGCCGGCGACTACATCGGCGCGGCGATCGCGCGCCGGTTCGCGCGGGAGGGCTATCTGGTTCACGCCGGTCGCCGGAATGGGGAGAAACTCGCGCCACTGATCGAGGAAATCGCCGCGGCAGGGGGACGATGCGTCGGCAAAACGCTGGATGCGCGGCGGGAAGACGCCGTCGCCACCTTCATGAAGGACGCCGACGACGCCGCGCCGCTGGAGGTCGCGGTCTTCAACATTGGCGCCAACGTCAACTTCCCGTTGCTGGACACCACCGAGCGGGTCTTCCGGAAAGTTTGGGAACTGGCCTGCTACGCGGGTTTTCTGTCCGGACGCGAGGCGGCGCGGATGATGCTGCCGCGCGGCCGGGGCTCCATCTTCTTCACCGGCGCGACCGCGAGCGTGCGCGGCGGCAAAGGCTATGCCGCCTTCGCCAGCGCCAAATTCGGGCTGCGCGCCGTCGCGCAGAGCATGGCGCGGGAGCTTGGGCCTCAGGGCATCCACGTCGCCCATCTGGTGATCGACGCCGGTGTCGATACCGCCTGGGTTCGCGAGCGGATCAAAGCCCGCGGCGGCTCCGGCGAAGAGCGAACTTTGATGGACCCGGCCTCGATCGGCGAGACCTACTGGCACTTGCATCAACAGCCGCGGGATGCGTGGACGCACGAACTGGACGTGCGGCCGGCCGGCGAAACCTGGTGAGGACGCGATGACAGCGACGGTGGAATTTCATTTCGATTTCGGCAGTCCGAACGCCTATTTGTCGCATCGGGTCATTCCGGACATCGAACGGCGGACCGGCGCGACGTTTCGCTACGTGCCGGTGCTGCTGGGCGGCGTGTTCAAAGCGACGAACAATCGATCGCCGGGGGAGGCGTTCGCCGGCATTCGCAACAAGCTGGACTACGAACGGCTGGAGACCGAGCGTTTCCTGCGGCGCCACGGGATCACCAACTACATTCGCAACCCATTTTTTCCGGTCAACACGCTGAGGATCATGCGCGGCGCGGTCGCGGCGGACCTGGACGGGACGCTGGCGTCGTACGTCGAGGCGGTGTTCCACCACATGTGGGAGCAGCCGAAGAAGATGGACGAACCCGAGGTGATCCGTGCCGCGCTGGACGAAGCCGGCCTCGACGGCGCGGCGATCCTGGCGCGGACCGAGGATGCCGCGGTCAAGCGAACGCTGATCGAAAACACCGAAGCCTCGGTCGCCCGCGGCACGTTCGGTTCGCCGACATTCTATATCGGCGAGGAGATCTGGTTTGGCAAAGACCGTCTGCGCGACGTGGAGGAGGCGCTGACCGCGACCTGACACGCCTCGCCGGCGCCCACCTGATGATTTTTCCGGCCTCCTGTCGAAATCGCGCCCTCTTGGACGTCTTGTTGCCGGCGACGCATTCTGCTCGCCGCAACCCAATCGAGGGGTCCCGACCATGCAATATCTTCTGATGATCTACGGCAACGAAGCGGCGATGGCCGCCGTCACCGAAGCAAATGGCGGCAAAATGCTCGCCGCGTATGCCGCCTACGCGGAGGCCATGGGCAAAGCCGGCGTGCTTCAGGGCGGGAATCGCCTGCGTCCGACATCGATGTCGACCACCGTGCGGGTCTCCGACGGCAAGACCACCGTGCTCGACGGACCCTACGCGGAAACCAAAGAGCAACTGGGCGGCTACTTCCTCATCGATGTCCCCGACCTCGACGCCGCGCTGTCCTGGGCCGCGCGTTGCCCAGGAGCGAGCACGGGTACGGTCGAAGTGCGCCCGATCTGGGTGATGTAGCGCGGCGGTTCGGTGCCGACAGCATTGCTCCAGGACCCGGTCCGGCGGGCCGCCGAGGCGGTCGCGCGCGACAGCTACGGTCAGTTGGTCGCCTTTCTGGTGGCCCGGACCGGGGACATGGCGGGGGCGGAGGACGCGTTGTCCGATGCCTTCGCCGCCGCTCTGGCCGAGTGGCCGGGCGCCGGCATTCCGGATAATCCGCGAGCCTGGCTCGCGAGCGTGGCGCGCCGCAAGCAGATCGATCAGTTCCGGCGGCGGCGCGTTCGTCGCGATGCGTCGGACCACATCGCGCTACTGGCGCATGAACTTGACGAGGCGCGCTCCGACGCCGCCGCCGTACCGGACGAGCGCCTGGGTTTGATGTTCGTCTGCGCGCATCCGGCGATCGATCCGGCGGTGCGGGCCCCCTTGATGTTGCGCGCCGTGATGGGTCTGGACACCGCCACGATCGCCTCCGCGTTCCTGGTCGCTCCGGCGACCATGGGCCAACGCCTCGTGCGCGCGCGGGCCCGTGTCAAACTGGCGCGCATTCCATTTCGGGTGCCGGACTCGCATGAGTTGCACGATCGGCTGAACGCCGTGTTGGACGCGATCTATGCCGCGTTCGCGGCGGGCTGGTCGGATCCCGCGGGCACGGAAGTTCGCCGCCGTGACCTCGCCACCGAGGCGATCTGGCTTGGCCGCCTGATCGTCTCCTTGCTTGCCCGAGGCGCCCGAGGCGTTGGGTCTGTTGGCCTTGATGCTTTATGCCGAGGCCCGACGGTCCGCGCGTCGTGGCGCCCGGGGCGAGTATGTCCCCCTCGCCGAACAAGACCCGGCCCAATGGGATCAGGCGATGATCGCGGAAGCGGAGAGGGTGCTGCGCCACGCCGGCACGATGGGCGACGTCGGCCGCTTCCAGTTGGAGGCGGCGATCCAATCGGCGCATGTCGTGCGGCGCCTGACCGGAACAGCGGACTGGGTGGCGATCGAACGACTGTACGCGGCGTTGTCCACGATGTCCGATTCGCCGGTGGTGACCATCAATCGGGCCGTCGCGGTCGCGGAGACGCAAAGCGCCGAGCACGGACTGGCCCTGCTGGATACCGTCGCCGCCGACGTCCGCGTGGCGGACTATCAGCCGGTACTGGGCTGCCCGGGCGGGGTTGCTGGCACGCGCCGGACACGTCACCGCGGCCGATGCCGCGTATCGCCGCGCGATCGGACTGGAACCGGACCCGGCGGTACGCGCGTTTTTGATGCGCAGGCAGGCGGAGATCGGGCGACCCGACTAACGCGCGGCAGTCTGCTCGGGGAACTGCGTCTGCTCGGGGAACTGCGTCTGCTCGGGGAATTGCGTCTCCCATCCGCCGCCAAGCGCCTTGTACAGCGCCACGAGATTGGTCGACAGGGTCGTGCCGCTGTCCGCGAGTTGTTGCCGCGCCGAAAGCAACGTCCGTTGCGCGTCCAGAACCTTCAGGAAGTCGGTCAGACCGCGGCTGTAAAGCTGCCGCGACAGATCGAGCGCGGACTGGCTGTCGCGCGCCGTCGCCGCCAGCGAATCGTGCCGCCGCTGTTCGTCGGCGTAGGCACTCAACGCGTTGTCGACTTCCTGTAACGCCCGCAGCACGACTTTCTGATACGAGACCATCGCCTCCTGCTGCTGCGCCTTGCGCAGTTGCAGCGTCGCACGCAGCTTGCCGCCCTCGAACAAGGGCACGGTCACGTTGGGGCCGAACGCGTACTGGCCCGCGGCGAGGCTGAACAGGTTCTTCGGTTGCAGCGACTGCAATCCAACGCTTCCCGACAAGGTGACCGTCGGAAAGAAGCTGGCGACCGCGACGCCGATGTCCGCCGTGGCGGCGTGCAACTGAGCCTCCGCCTGGCGAATGTCCGGCCGCCTGCGGGCGAGTTCCGACGGCAGCCCGATCGGCACGCGTGGCGGCACCGGAGGCACCGGCGCGACGGCCGACAGTTCAGCGCGCAACGCACCCGGCTGCTCACCCAACAATGTGCCGATGGCATTGATGAGGGTTGCTTCCTGCTGCTCGAGTTGCGGCAGCGTCGCTTCGATGGAGCTGACCTGTGCCCGCGCCGATGTGACATCCAGCACCGGGGTCAGGCCGCTGTTGGCGCGCGATTGCGTCAACCGCAGCGTCTCCGTGGCGGTCGCGACATTGTCTCGGGCGATGGCGAGGTCGGCCTGTACGCCGCGCAACTGCACGTAATCGCGCACGAGTTCCGCGACGCTGTTCAGCAGCGTGTCGCGCCGGGTTTCCGCCGAGGCATCGATGCTGGCGTCGGCCGATTCGACCGAACGCCGCACACGGCCCCACAGATCGAGTTCCCACGATGCATCGAATCCCACCTGATACAGATCGAGCGGCGCGATGCTCACACCCTGCACGCCTCCCGGGCCCGCGCCGGCGCCATTCGCGGACGTTCCGGCGCCGGCACCTGACGCGAAGCTCGACGCTGACGGTGTGCCGGACCCGCCGAACGCGCTGAAGATGCCTTTGGCGCTTGGCTTTTCCCGCGTGTAGGACGCGTTGCCGTTGAGCGAAGGGAACAATCCCGACGCGACCGACGCGCGTTGCGCGCGTGACTCCGCGAGACGAATTGTCGCGATGCGCACGTCGAGGTTCTGCGCCGCGACGCGGTCCACCAGTTTGACCAGCTCGGGGTCATGGAACAGCCCCCACCAGGATGGGTCGATCGGGGCGGCTACCGCCACGCTATGTTCGGCCGCGGTGGGCGGCGGATGGCCGCTCAGCCATGACTCCGGCACGGCGGCCACCGGCCGTTTGAAATCGGGCCCAACGGTGCATCCGGCGACCAGTAACGCGCCCGCCAGCATGATCGTCCGTTCAATGGCCACCGGCGCGCGCTCCCTTGGGGACGTTACGCAAAAACAACACCATCGGCGTGACCACGATCGCGATGATCGCGAGCACATAGAACACGTCGATGTAACTCAGAACCGAGGCCTGGGACGCGACCGTTCGCCCGAGTTGCGCCAGCGTCTGACCATGCATGTCGGTGAACCGCGTGACATGCTCGGCGAGCCGCTCATGATGAAACTGGTCGCGCTGCTGCAACATCGTCGTGGTGAACGACACGCCGACACTGCCGCCGAGGTTGCGCATCAAATTGATGATCGCCGACGCTTCGTTGGTTTTATCCGGCGGGATCCCGGCGTACGAGGCGGACGTGATCGGAATGAACAGGAACGGCAGCGCCACGACCTGCAACATGCGATCCTCCGCCAGTGTCCAGAACGACACGCTCGCATCGAGGCCGGTGAGATGGTAAAGCGAGAACGCCGTCATCGCGAGCGCGCCGAACAACAGCCACTTCGGCTGCACCATCCCACTGACCACACCGGAGACCGGCATCAGCACGATCGTCAGCACGCCGCCGAGCGACAATGTCTCGCCCGCGGTAACGGCGTCGTAGCCCATCAGCTCCTGGGAGAACTGCGGCAGCAACTGCGTGGTGCTGATCAGCATGAAGCCGATGATGAACATCACCGCGCAGGAAATGGCGAAAGACGGAATCGCCAGCAGCCGCACGTTCATGATCGGCTGCCTGTGTAACGACTCCCAGACCGCCAGGAACGCCAGAGAGACGAAGCAGATCGCCGCCAACGTGGCGATGAACGTGGAGGAAAACCCGTCGTCCCGCTGATACCGGTCGAGCACGATTTGCAACGAACCAAATCCCAGGACCACGAACGTGAAGCCGACATAGTCTATCGACAGGCCGCCCGCGAGCAGCTTCCGGCGCTCATCCTTCAAAATCTTTGGCTCGTAGACGAACAAGTGCGTCAAGGTCAGCGACAGCAGGCCCACCGGCAAATTGATCAGGAACACCCAGTGCCAGGAATAATCGTCGGTCAGATAACCGCCGAGTACCGGACCCACCGCCGGCGCGACGACGACGGTCAACCCATACAGCGCGAAGGCCAGCGATCGCGTCGCGGGCGGAAAACTGTCGGCGAAGATCGACTGCTCCGTCGTGGCCAGTCCGCCGCCGCCAATGCCCTGGATCACCCGGCAGGTAACCATGAAGCTCAATGACGTCGCGAACCCGCACAGCACCGACGCCGCGGTGAAAATCGCGACGCACGACATGTAAAACCGCTTGCGTCCGATCACGTTCGAAAGCCAGCCGCTGATCGGCAGCACGATGGCGTTCGACACGAGGTAGCTGGTCAGGATCCAGGTGCTCTCATCCTCGCTCGCCGCCAGGCCGCCGGCGATGTGGCGCAGCGCGACGTTGGCGATTGTCGTGTCCAGCACTTCCATGAATGTCGCGATGGACACGATCACCGCGATCAGCCACGGGCTGTTCGGTCCCGCCGCGGAACGAGGCAGGGACGCGTTCGGCCCGGGCATCGCTCAGCGCACCTTGACCCGGGGAACAACCGACATGCCCGGTGCCAGCCGGTCGTTTTTGACCCGATTGTCGTCGAAGACGATTTTGACCGGCAACCGCTGCACCACTTTCACGTAATTGCCCGTCGCGTTCTCCGCCGGCAACGTGCTGAACGCGGAGCCCGTGCCGGTCTGGAAACTATCGATGCGGCCGTGAAACGTGATGTCCGGGTAGGTATCGACGGCGATATCGACGGGATCGCCTCGCTTCATATCGGTCAGTTGCGTCTCCTTGAAGTTCGCCGTCACGAACATGTCCGGCGGCACCACCGCGAGCAGCGCCTGGCCCGGCGAAACGTAGGTGCCCAACTCGACATTTCGTTTCACGACGCGGCCGGCGATGGGCGCGACGATCTTCGTGTACGACAACTGCAATTCCGCGTTGGCGACATCGGCCTGGGCTTCTCGCGCGGTCGCCTCGGCGGCGTGGACCTGCGCCTCCGCCGCGGCGACCTGAGCCTGTCCCCCGTCAACCGCGGCCCGTGCCGCCGTCACCCGCGCCTGGGTGCTGCGAGCCTGCGCGGTGGTCTTATCGATATCCTGTCGCGTCACCGCCCGCGGATCGACACCGCGATAGCGCGCCAGATCCTGCTCAGCCTGCCGCAAGTCCGCTTCCGCCACCGTTACCTGCGCTGTCGCCTGCTCGAGATTGGCCTTTTGCAGCGCCAGTTGAGCCCGCGCCTGCTCCACTTGCGCTCGCGCCGTGCCGAGCTTTGCCTGGGCCTGATCGAGTTTTTCCTGGTTGTCCCGGCCATCGATTTCAACGAGTGGCTGGCCGGCCGCGACCTGCTGATTATCCGCGAACTGGACGTCGATCACCCGACCCGAGATCTGCGACGACACATACGCGACGTGCGCGTCGATGAATGCGTCGTCCGTCGAATTTGTAGTGCCGCGCGTGGAGCCAGTACAGCACCCCGCCCACGATCAGCGCGAGCAGCAGCAAACCACCCAGGACATAAAGCCAGATGCGCCGCGGGTGCGGCTTGTCGTCCTGGTCCGACGGCTCCGTTTTGTCGGCTTCGTCGGGCTTCGCTTCATTCGCGTCGTGAAACCCATCTCGATAGCCGATGCGATATTGGCGGTCGCGGGCGGAACTGCCCTCCCGTTCGGGGACCACCATGGTCTCGCCTTCCGCGAGAACACCACCGAAGTTGTGGATCTCATCCGAGCCCGGATTGCGCGTTGGCGACCCAAGGTTCACATCCGCGGCCATGCTGCATCCTCGTCGTTGTGACACGGCGAGCGCGATCCGTCTCGACCGGCGTGCGCGGGCGCGGGCGCCGCGTTCGCTATAACGACGTGGGACGATCGAGGTTCCGCCCCGGCGGTGGCGCCTACCGGCCCTTCGCCGCGCGCATCATTTCGGCGATCCGCGCATTGGTGCCATTGATGTCCGGCAGCCGCTCGCCCCTGGCCACACGTTGTAGCGTCGCTTTCTCGTTGGTCTGCATCTCGACCGCGCGCGACGCGGCTTCGGCGATCTCATGTGGTTTGATGACCAGCACGCCGTTTTCATCCGCCAGAATGGCATCGCCGGGTTCGACCGCGACGCCGCCGCAGGCGATCGGTGTGCAGAACTCGCCAAATGTGAACTGCGCCTTACCGGTGACCGCCGACAGGCCCCGAGCCCAGACCGGCATGTCGTACTCGCGCAGTTCCTGCACGTCCGTCGCCGGCCCGTCGATGATGATGCCCACGCATCCCGCGGCCTTCGCGGAGAACGCCACGCCGCCGCCGCACACCGCGTGCCGCGTGTCGCCGGACCGGTCGATCACCAGAAAATCCCCCGGCCGTAATTTCCCGAGCGCGTAGTGCACGATCGAGGTGTCCGCCGCGTAACTCCGCACCGTCACGGCGGTGCCGGCCAGCCGCCGGTAGCCGGGCAGCAGCAGCCTGATTTCCGGCGCCATGAAGCCATGGTGCCTGAAGTGCCCGATCGTCGCCGGTTCCGCGCGCTTCAGTTGCTCGATCAGGGCTGGATCGATTTGCGAGGGCGGGTCGTTCAGGACGTACATCGGCGCGTCTCCCTGGTTGCCGGCTGGGCGGCGGCAGCTTGCCCGAGGAGGTCTTGTTCGTCACGCCGCTGTCGTGTCCATTACGCGCATGGACAACATCCGCGTAAACGATCCGGAACCAGTCCGCTCCCAGCGGATCGCGCGGATCGTGCTTGCTCTGGTGCTGGTCGGTCTTGGCGCCTGGACCCTGGACGAGTTCATGCCCGCCTTGGCCTGGGCCGGCATCCTGGCCATCGCGTTCTGGCCGTCCTATCAGGAGGCGCGCCGCGCCTGGCCGCCCGGGCATCGCAATATCCTGCTGCCCGCGCTGTTTACCATCCTGATCGCACTCGTGTTCGTATTGCCGATCGTGCTGGCCGGGATGCAACTGGGCAAAGAAGCTCCGGACGGTGGTCGCCTGGATCGACAACGCGCGCCACAACGGCATCCCGGTGCCGGATTTCATCAACCATCTGCCGATCCTCACCAACCGGACGCGGGTCTGGTGGCAGCAGAACCTGTCCGATCCGGACGCGGCGGCCGACTTTCTGACCCGCCTGTGGAATCCGGAGTATTTCCACACCGGCCGGCAGGTCGGCATCGCGATCCTGCATCGCATGATTACCTTCGGGTTTTGCCTGCTGACGGTGTTTTTTCTGTTCAAGGACGGCGACGCGCTGGCGCTGCAGTTGCGTCATGCGAGCGCCCGGGCGTTCGGCCCAGGCGGTGAGCGGATTGGCCTGCAAACCATCGCTTCGATCCATGCCACGGTGAACGGACTGGTTCTGGTCGGGCTCGCGGAGGGCCTGTTGCTCTACATCGTGTATCTGTTCACGGACGTGCCGCGGCCGACATTGCTGGGCGCGGCTACGGCCATCGGCGCGATCATCCCATTTGGCGCGCCGCTGTTCTTTGGTTTCGCCGCGCTGCTGGTATTCGCTCAGGGGTCGATGACAGGGGCGATCGTCATCATCGCGGTGGGGACGGCGACGGTGTTCGTCGCGGATCACTTCATTCGTCCGATGGTGATTGGCGGCGCGACCCGATTGCCGTTCATCTGGGTGCTGTTCGGCATCCTGGGAGGGGTCGCCACCTGGGGCCTGCTCGGCCTGTTTCTGGGACCGGCGATCATGTCCGCCCTGATCCTGCTCTGGCGCGAGTGGGCCGACGCGGCCTGAGGCGGCCGCGGGCATGTGGCAATGCGCTGAAGTGGTTCGCGGAGGCTGGAGGGCAACTCGCCGAACCGAAGATCATCCGCGGATTGCGACGGATTAAGTTGACCCCCGGGAAGCAGGTGAATACCGTCCCGCGGCGCGGACCCAGTTCAACCCCTCATACCGCGCAAGTCCGATGCTCAGGGCGCGCGGACGTTTATTAAAAGTCCGCGCGCCTCCTTCCCTTCCGACGCATTATGCCTCACGATGCGGAACGTTAAATTCCGAATCGGAAGGTGCCTATGAAACGTCTCGCATTGCTCGGTTTTCTCGGTCTCGGCGTCCTGGCTGGATGCTCGACACCGCCGCCGCCGCCCCCTCCTCAGCCGGCATACGTGCCGCCCGCGCCCGTCGTGATGCCGCCGCCGCCGATGGTCATGCACCACTACCATCACCATTATCGCCACCATCATGTGGTGCATCATGTTCACCACACGGTGAAGCATCACACTGCCACCAAACATTGACGGTCGGGATGGTCGGGCGCGGCGCGCCCGACCATCCTGGGCTCATTTCGTTCCCGGTCGATCTGAAAACCGGCTCTGTCGCACTGACCGGTAAAAAGCGTGCCAGGCGTCATCGCTTACGCCAGACCGCAACATCGCGACGTTCGCGCCGTCGATTAACTGGCGCAGCACCCTGGCGCGCGCTCCGCAGATAGTATCGCCGTCCGTCCTGACCGTTGTCACCACGGCCGCGGCCCGGTGCATCCAATCCCGAGCCGGTCGCGCCAGCACTGTCTGGAAGGCCCCGGCGATCGCGCGCTCGGGTTGATCGGGGCAAAGATCCTCGGCGCGCTCGCACAGGTCCCGAGCCTCGGCGATCGACCGATCGAGGCGCGCGAGGAGCCGCTCATGGGCTGATTTGCCGCGGTGAGCGGCCATGAATGCAACCAGACGCGAAACACCGAGCGAGCGATGGATTTCCATGGCGACCTCCCACGCCCGGCACTGTGGACCAGTTGCGAACCATTCGCAATATCTTCCTGATTGGCGATGCGTTGGCATACGGCGTTTGATCCCACTGCGCGCGACGGGTGGGAGGTGCCCTCGTTCCGTGAATTTTTCGCTACGGTGGGAGCCGGTCGCACCGCGCCACCCGTTCTGAAGGCCTCGAAATCGGGATCCGGCCGGGGATCGTGTCAGCGGGCACGGAGCGGTCTTGACGGCCGCGAACAGGGTGCAACGCTGGATCATGCCGGGTGTTGGAGTCCTGCCATGGGGACCAGCCGACCCTGTTTCTGTCGGATCCGCATGAGAGGGCACGTGAGGGCGCTATTTCAGAGCTTCGAGCAACTGCTCAACGGATGGCCCGATACGATCCTGTCGGTCTGTTTGGTCGCCTCCGGCATCGCGGTGATCGGCGTGGGTTTGTTCGCACCGCGGGTGGTCAAGCTGCTGGTGCTGGCCTGGATCTGGTTTCCGTAGCCTGCTGGCCCGCGATGGGCGGGGCGGTTTCACATCCGACATGAATTGCCGGGACCGGCCGCGTCGTCCCGCCACGCATCGGCGAGGCCCAGAATCATCGCGAGGGCGAACAGCCCAGGGCCACGCCTTATGACGATGACGGTCGATGCGCGATGCGAACGGGCTCGCTGCGAACAACCCCGCGCGAGCGGCGCATTTCGTGTCCGGCCGCGCCCGTGCCAGGCTCGATCCTGTCATCATGAGCGGCGCGACGAGCAATCTCGCGGTGAAGCCGCCGAACGAGGAAACGCATGCAAGCCGACGCACCGCCTCCCGGCCGACGCGCCATCAGCGCGATGAAACCGACCAACCGGCAATTCCACATCATGGGATTGCTGTTCATAACGATTGTCATCAACTACCTCGACCGCAGTAACATCTCGATCGCCGCGCCCAGCATGGCGAGCGATTTCAAACTTGATCCGGTGCGGCTTGGGCTGGTGTTTTCCGCTTTCTCCTGGACCTACACCCCGTTTCAATTGCCTGGCGGATGGCTAACCGACCGGGTGCATCCGCGCATCCTGTATCCGTTGATCATCATGCTGTGGTCGCTGGCCACGCTGACGACCGGTCTGGTGAACGGCCTGATCGCGTTGATCGTGGTGCGCATGGCCGTGGGTTTTTTCGAGGTGCCGACGTTTCTGATCAACAACAGGATCGCCACGACCTGGTTCGGCGAAAAGGAGCGCGCCACCTGCATCGCCGTTTACACCGCCGCTGAATCGGTCGGCCTGGCCTTCATGAATCCCGTGCTGGTGTGGATCAAGGTCGAATACGGCTGGCCTTCCGTATTCATCATGTCTGGCGTTCTGGGGCTTTTGTGGTCATTCGCATTTTACCGCACCTATCGCGACCCGGCGGAGTATCCCGGCGTCAACGCGGCGGAAATCGCGCAGATCGCCGACAGCGGCGGCATCCCGGATTTATCGCGCCGCATGGCCGATCGGCACGCGGGAGGCATTGGCACGCCGTTACGCGATTTGTGCATCGTCCTGGGACGGCGAAAACTCTGGGGCATTTACTTCGGTCACTTTGTTTACGGCGTGGTGGGCACGTTTTTTCGCACGTGGTTCATCACATATCTGATCAACTACCGGCACTTCTCCTTCATCAAGGCCGGGCTTTACGGATCGATGCCCTTCGTCACGGTATTTTTGGGCGTCTTGCTGTCCGGAGCGATTTCCGACCTGCTGGTGCGGCGCGGCTTCAGTCTGACGTTCGCGCGCAAGGTGCCGATCATCGGGGGCCTGATTTTCTCCACCAGCATCGTGGGCGCCAACTTCGTGGACAGCGAGCCGTTGATCATGGGATTTCTGACGTTCGCGTTCTTCTGTAACGGAGTCGCATCCATCCATTGGTCGCTGGTCTCGGCCTGCGCGCCGGAGCGATTGATCGGCCTGACCAGTTCCGTGTTCAATCTGATGGGCGGCCTGGCGGGCGTCGTCACGCCGATCCTGATCGGTGTCCTGCTGAAGGGGGGCGATTACCGCCTGCCGCTGATCGTCATCGCCGTGATCGAATTACTCGGCGTGCTCTCGTACATTTTTGTCGTTGGCAGGCTGGACCGGGTGCCGGAATAATCCTGGAAGTTTTTTCGTGCGCCGGCAGATGATTGCCGTCGCCCAATACGATCGACGTCGTGACCGTGGTGGTCGTCCTGATGCTGCTGGCGATCGCAATGAGCTTGCCGGAGCCAGCCGCGATCGTCCCGCGGTTCATGTTCGTTGCCCCTGTTCATGGCCGGGAGATCCTCTGCCGAAGGATGTCACGTTGGCTCCGCCAGATGGGAAACTTTCCCACGTCAATCGCGAACGATGTTGAGTGGCTATTCGGATCGGACCGCGGCATGCGCCGAGGCAAGGAGCCCAAAGCGCGTGAAATCCGCGCCATCGCCGGGCCGCTGAAAGTCGTAACGTACTGGTATCTTTTGACATCGGTGTCGCGGTCCCGCCGGGGGAGCCGGATGAAAGGCGTCCATGGTTGCGACCAGGACACGAAAAACCACTGATGCCGACACAAAACTGTCATTTTCGAAGCATTTTTTCCCGATGTGCCTTCGCGCGTTTGGTGCCATGAAGGGGACGCGATTCGGGCAGAGCGGATTCGGGAAACAATCATGAGCCGTTTGATCGATACGACAGGGGTTTGCCGATCGATCGAGCCGGGGAGGTCAACCTGATCGTTCCGTTACCGGCCTCGCCTGGGCGAACCGCGCGGTCGTCGGATCGTGACGTCGGCGTGGCCCCCGGCGCGCGAAGCAGGCTTTTCATGCACGGCACGAACCCGGGTTCCATCGGACCACCGCGACGCGTGCCGGCGTTCGTTTCACCAATCCGGAGCACAACCATGGCGATAACGAGTGTGATGGACCGCGACCAGGTCGCCGAGGCCTACGGACGATGGGCGCCCGTCTACGACCTCGTATTTGGACCCGTGTTCCGGCATGGCCGGCGTGCCGCGGTCAGGGCGGCGGAACGCGTGGGCGGCCGCGTCCTCGAAGTCGGCGTCGGCACCGGTCTCTCGCTCGCCGACTACGGCAAAGGCACCAGGATCGTCGGAATCGATATCTCGGAGCCGATGTTGGACAGGGCGCGCAAGCGGGTCGAAGCGCGGGGGCTGCATCGCGTCGAAGCTTTGGAGGTCATGGACGCCGAGCATCTGACGGTTCCGGATGCGTCGTTCGACGTCGTGGTGGCACAGTACGTGGTCACCGCCATTCCAAACCCGGAGCGAGCGCTCGATGAGTTCGTCCGCGTCGTTCGGCCCGGTGGCGAAATCATTCTGACCACCCGCATCGGTGCCGAAACGGGCCTGCGCGGCGCGATAGAAAAATGGCTTATGCCCCTAACCACCCGCCTCGGATTTCGCACCGAGTTTTCCTGGGCGCGCTACGAACGATGGGCCGGGCGCTCGAACGCCGTCCGCCTTCTGGAACGGCGCGCGTTACCGCCGCTCGGGCATTTCTGGCTGCTGCGGTACGGCCGGGTAGCCGATCCGGTTCCGTGACATGTCGCAATCACGACTGAAAGCGAGGCTCCGGGACCCGTCGCCGGGGATTCCGGAATGATCCGCGTGCCGACCGACTACCGACCTGGAAAGCCATAAGGAACTTCGATGACCCGCTTCCTCGACACTCTCAGGATCCAGCGATGGGACGACCATCGGTACTATCATCACAGCGTCGTGAACCAATCGCTGCATCTGCTGAGCGCGATCAGCTTTCTTGTCGCCTACGGGCTGATGTTCAAGGATCCCGCGCTGGCCGCGCTGATTGGTTGGCTGGTCGCGATGGTCAGCCGGCAAACCGGTCACTTCTTTTTCGAGCCGCGGGATTACGACGTCGTCAATCAGGCAACGGATGAATACAAAGAGGCGGTCAAGGTCGGCTATAACATTCGCCGCAAAATCGTTCTGATGGCGATCTGGGCGACATCGCCGGTCCTGCTGCTGCTGGATCCGACGATTTTGGGCCTCGTCGCCGCGCCCAGAACCTGGCTCCAGTTCGCTCGTCATCTCGGGTACGCGTGGCTCGTGGTGGGAGCTTGCGGACTGGTGTTCCGGACCGTGCAGTTGTTCTTCATTCGCGACATTATCACCGGTCTGGCCTGGATGACCAAGATCCTCACCGATCCGTTCAACGACGCCAAACTTTATCGTGGCGCGCCGCTACGACTGCTCCGTGGCGGCCTGATCGCCCGGACGTTGACGCCGGATCATGGCGACGAGACCGTCGAATTTCATCAATGAGCGTACGAGTGGCCTGAATTCAGCAGACGGCGGTGGGTCCACATCTCGCGCAGGATCCGTCGCCGGATCGATCGGTTCGAGCTGTTCGCGTTGGCCCACCACCAACCGTCACGCCGCATCGCGACGCACGCCGCGACGAAACGATCGGCGACCGCGTCGAACTCCGCGGTGGTGAAGTCGAGGCTGAAGATCAGCCGGCCGGTGCCGACCCAACTGAGCGCCAGCCCCTCGGCGCGAAGATAGTATTGCAGCATCCAGTTGTAGCGCGACGGCAGCGTGTAACAGACGGTCCAGATCGAAGACAGGGCTTCGACTTTGACCGGTACCTCCGCCGCGCGCAGCCGATGGTTCATGTCATCCGCGCGATCGTTCCAGGTGCGATCGAGATCGCGATACAGTGATTGAACTTCCGGACGCGCGAGATGGTCCAGGAACTCTCCCATGGCGCCCATGACGTAGGGATGCGCGTTGAAGGTGCCGCGCGCGAAGCAGACATCGACCGGACGATCGTCGCGAAACCGTTTCATCAACGCGCTTCGGCCACACAGGACGCCGACCGGCAGACCGCCGCCGAGCGACTTGCCGTAGGTGATCATATCGGGTCGCACACCGAAATAATCCCTGGCGCCGCCCAACGCGAGCCGGAAGCCGACGAACACCTCGTCAAAGATCAGGACTATCTGGCGCTCATCGCAAACCTGGCGCAGGCGCTTCAACCAGTCGGTGT
Source organism: uncultured Alphaproteobacteria bacterium (assembly GCA_963719675.1). Lineage (GTDB taxonomy): Bacteria > Pseudomonadota > Alphaproteobacteria > Acetobacterales > Acetobacteraceae > Rhodopila. The sequence goes on from CAVRDN010000087.1 coordinate 20,302, forward strand.
AGGCCGGACGATCGAATCCCGCCTGTCGCGCGCTGTCCACCAGGGACCCGTCCGACGGCGCCGCCTGATTGGGATGCAGCGCCTGCAACGGATTGACCAGCACGCAGGCGATGTCGCGCCGCCGCCGCAGCACGTGCAGCGTGCGCTCGGACATTTCCGACAATGTGTAGGTCGCGTCCGCCGGTGACGGATTGCCGATGCCGGGCTGCACATCGCCCCACCACCCGTGATAGGCGCCACAAAACCGTACCAGATGCGACCGTTTCGTGTGGTAGCGCGCGAGCCGCACCGCCTGCATCACCGCCTCGGTGCCCGACATATGAAACGACACCTCATCCAATCCGGAAATCTCTCGCAATCGCGCGACGTTGTCGGCCACCACGGGATGATACGCGCCAAGCACCGGACCGAGATCGCGCACGCGTTCCGCGCCGCGGTCGATGCAATCCTTATAGAAGTCGTGACCGAACAAATTGACCCCGTACGATCCGGTCAGGTCATAAAACACGTTGCCGTCGAGGTCCGTGACCGTCACGCCGGACGATTTCGCGAGGAACGAACCGCTCGGCAGATGCTGACGCACCACGCGGCTGAACTGGAACGGCACGCGATACGCGGCGGTGAACCGCAGGTCGGAAACCCCGGCCGCGGCCTCCCGCGTCACCGCGATCGTCTGGCCGAATCGCTGACCCCAGAGTCGCGACAGGCGTTCGAACGCATCATGGCGTTGGGCGGCGATCTCATCCGGCGCATCGTCGCAACGAAACAGCCCGGCTTCGTCAAAGTCGTAAAATGGGATCAACGCCGCGATCCGCCGCGCCATGCGGGCATGCCCGGTCAGCGACCGGTGTTTCGCCAGCGAAAGTTCGAGACGCGCCTTCACGCGGATGGTCAGAAGCGCCAGAGCGGCGACGCCGGCGGCGCCCCCTCCGGCCATGTACAAAACTGTCATCATCATGTGCGGGAATCGCCCTGTATTCCGTGATAAATATCTGATCCCATGACGGTCCGCTCGGCGATAATGAATATTGTGAGGCAGGAGGACCTGAACTTCCTGCTCACCAATCGCATTCCGCGCCGCCTGTTCACCCGGTTCATGGGCTGGTTCAGCCGGATCGAGCAGCCGCTGGTCCGCGACATTTCGTTGCGCGTGTGGGGATATTTCACCGACCTGGATCTGAGCGACGCGCGGCGCACCGACTTTCGCAGCGTGCATGATTGCTTCACTCGTACGTTGAAAGCCGGGGCGCGGCCGGTCGAGATGGACCCGGCGCTCGTCGTCAGCCCTTGCGATGCGATCGTCGGCGCCTGCGGGGTCGTCAGGGACGGCCAGGTCCTGCAGGTCAAAGGGCTTTCGTACGCGCTGGACGAGCTGCTGGGCGATGCGGCGCATGCGGCGTCGTTTCGCGACGGGTGCCATGTCACGCTGCGGCTGACCTCGGCCATGTATCACCGGTTCCATGCCCCGTACGACTGTCATGTCGGGTCTGTGGCGCACTTTCCCGGGGACACATGGAACGTCAATCCGGTCGCGCTGAAGCGGGTGGAGCGATTGTTCTGCAAGAATGAGCGCGCGGTGATCCGAACGACGCTCGCCGCCAGCGGACACCCGATGACGCTGGTCCCGGTCGCGGCGATCCTCGTGGCGGGCATCCGTCTGCGGTTTCTCGACATGCCGCTTCGCTCCGGCGGTCCAGACGCGCGGACGTTCGCCTGCGATGCGACGTTGCGCAAAGGGGAGGAGATGGGTTGGTTCGAGCATGGCTCGACCATCATCCTGCTCGTGCCCGAAGGTTTTCGCCTTCATGGCGACGTGCGAGAGGGCATGACGATCCGCGCCGGCCAGGCGTTGCTCCGCATGCCGCGCTGAGCGGCCGGTTTGGCCGTGAAGCAATGTTCCGCGGGCCATCGCCTGGCGATCCGTCCGGGTTTGGATCGCCGAATGGATCCGGTCGCCGGAGATCGCGGTCCGACGGTTCGCCGGCATGGCAGAACTGCGCGTGAGGCCTATGCGAATGCGGTGGTTTTCGGTAGAATGGACGAATGAAATCCAATGCTTATAAGAACGACGACTTCAATAACCGTCTGACGTCCGCGGCTCAGGCCAAGAATGCGTTACTGGAGCGCTTCCGGGCGCGCCCGGGTCCTGACGATCCCGCCGTGATCGCGCGCCGCCAGGCTCAGGCCGAGATCGAGGCCGCCCGCGAGGTGCGGGTCGCCGAACGCAAGCGCGCGCGTGAAGCCGAAGCCGCCCGTCTGGCCGCCGAGCAGGCCGCGCTCGAGGAAGCCAGAAAGGCCCAGGACGTCGAATTGCAGGCCCGCAAAGCGGAGGAGGCGGCTCGCGCCGCCGAGCGCGCGGCTGAGGCAAAGGCTGCCCGCGACGCCCGCTACGCCGCCCGGCGCGCCCGTCGCCGATAACGCGGCCGGGCCGGCGCCCGCCGGGCGTCGGATCGCGTGGTGCCATGATCGCTCCGGCCCGGGATCACCGGTGTCGCGGAGTGGCGAGGCGGGGCGCGGACCAGGACGACGAACCGGCGGCGAGCCAGTCTCTGGGAACCGGCGTCAAGTAGCGGCCAACCGTCATTCGGTCGATCCCGTCATCCGGGCGAAGGTCATGCGGTCCTTGTTCTCGCGCATCAGCATCGTAAACCCTGGAATCGTGTCGAGGCCGAGGCCCAACGGCAGGCCGGTATCCGGGTCCGGCTGAATTTTCGCATACGGTTGGCCCGACACTTTCTCCCACTTTCCGGCCGGCTTTTTGATCTCCACGTTGACCACGGTCGCTTTCAACGACAGCCGGACAATCGCCTCCTTCGGCCGTGACGGTTTCGTCAGGCTCGGACAACCGGCGAGCATTTGCCACCCGTTCGCCAACGCCCAGGCGGTCAGTTCAGCCTTATCCATGGTGCGTCCTTCGCCTGTGGGGGGCGCCTGTGGGGGTCGCCTGTGGGGGTCGCTTTTGGAAGCCGCCTGAGGAGGCAAAGTCGCGGATTACAGCAGACCGCGTTCCTCGTAGACTTCTTTCGCGATGCGCGCCGCGGTCATCGATCCCGGCCAGCCGGAATAAAACGCCAGATGCGTAATGATTTCGGCGATTTCGTCCTTGGTGACGCCGTTGTCCAGCGCCCGCCCGAGATGACCCTTCAGTTGCTCCGGCCGATACGACGCGATCAACGCCGCCACCACGATTAAGCTCCTGTCCCGCTTGTTCAGGCCTGGGCGTTCCCAGATATCGCCATATATGACCGTCTCGGACAGCTCGATCATCCGCGGCACGACGGCGCGCACGGCCTCGCGCGAGGGGTTGGGTTTGACGGCCATTTCCTGCTCCCATTTTGATTGCGTGAGCACAGCGTAGCCCCGGAGCGGACCCGCGGCCAGAGCATGCGGGGACGCGAGCCCCGGCGGCGCCATGCCGAGGCGACACGAAACCCGCACGCGACTTTCAGCCGCCGGAGTTCGGCTTGCCAAAACCAGGAAACCGGCGGAGCGTGCGCGCCAATCGTCTCAGACAGGCGGACACCGGGAAGGAAACCTCGCCCATGGCAGACAAAATTCGCGTCGGGATTGTCGGCGCCAGTCCGAGCCGAGGTTTTGCCGCGATCTCCCACGTTCCCGCGCTGCGGGCCTTGCCTGATTTCGAGATCGTCGCGGTTTGCACATCCAGTCAGCAATCCGCCGACGCCGCGGCGAAACACTACGGCGTGCCGCTGGCATTCGCCGATCCGGCGAAGCTCGCGGCGCACCCGGATGTCGATCTCGTCACGGTCAGCGTGAAAGTACCCGATCATTACGCGCCGGTGATGGCTGCCATCGATGCCGGCAAGCATGTGTATTGCGAGTGGCCGCTCGGGCGCGACACCGCCGAAGCGATCCGCATGCGCGATGCCGCCGAGCGGAAAGGCATCCGCCACGCGGTCGGATTGCAGGGTCAGGCGTCACCCGCGATCAATTATGTAAAGGACCTGATCGCCGCGGGTCATATCGGCCGTGTTCTGTCCGGCACGCTGTTCGTCAACGCGGGCAACTGGGGCAAGACGATCGACCGCGCCTATCAGACCGACCGTGCCAATGGCGCCAATCTGATGACGATCACCGGCGGTCACAACCTCGACGTGCTGTGTCATTGTCTGGGTGAGTTCCGCGAACTGTCCGCCTTCGCGGTCAGTCAGCGTGACCGCATTCCGTTGCAGGCCACCGGCGAACTGGTCCCGAAGAATGTGCCGGATCAACTCGTGGTCAGCGGCATCGTGGGCGAGGGCGCGGTGGTGTCCTGCCAGGTGCGCGGCGGCATGACGCGGGGGCATGAGTTCCTGTTCGAGATCCATGGCGAGGACGGCGACCTTGTGCTCGCGGCGACGATGCGCGCGTCGACGCAACGGCAGGAACTGACCGTGCGAGGGGCGCGTGGTCCGAGCGACCCGCTCGCGGATATGCCGATCCCGGGGAAGTACCGGTGGGTGCCTGACACGGTGCCGGGGGGTTCGCCCTACAACGTCGCGCAACTTTACGCGCGGCTGGGGGAGGGGATCCGGAACGGGACGCCGGTCACGCCGGGGTTCGACGCGGCGGTCACCCGGCATCGATTGCTGGATATGATCACGCGGGCGTCGGAGACCGGGCAGAAGCAGGTCGCATAGGGTGGGTTGGTGCCCGCCCATGCCGGATCGTTTACTCCAGATCCTCGTGCCAGGTCCGTCCATCGCGTTCGATCAGCGCGATCGCCGCCGTCGGGCCCCAGCTTCCGGCCGGATACGGCCGCGGATGGTCCGGTCGGCTGGCCCAGGCGTCGAGGATCGGTTCGACCCAGGCCCAGGCGGCCTCGACTTCATCGTGGCGCATGAACAGGGTGGGATTGCCGCGCACGGTATCCATCAGCAGGCGCTCATACGCGTCCGGGAAGCGCATCCCGAACGCCTTTTCGAACCGGATATCCAGGCCGGTCTGCGACAGGCGCAGGCCGCCCGGGCCCGGGTCCTTGGTCATCATTTCCAGCCGCATGCCTTCTTCCGGCTGTAGGCGAACAATCAGCCGGTTAGGCTGCCAATCCGCCGCGTCGGCCGGAAAGATCGAGAACGGCTGGGCGCGGAACTGGATGACGATCTCCGAGACTTTTCGTGGCAGCCGCTTGCCGGTGCGCAGGTAGAACGGAACGTTGGCCCATCGCCATGTCCGCACTTCCGCCTTCAGCGCCACGAAGGTTTCCGTATCGCTCGGCTCGTCATGATCCAGATCGGTCTGGTAACTTCCCACCGGCTTGCCGTCGATCGCACCCTGCGCGTACTGGCCCCGCACCGTCAGCGACGCGACCTCGTGCGGCTCCATCGGCCGCAGCGCTCGCAATACCTTGAGTTTTTCATCACGGACCCGATCGGCGTCGAGTGAAACCGGCGGCTCCATCGCGATCAGGCACAGCAACTGCAGCAGATGATTCTGCACCATGTCGCGCATCGCGCCGGAGCGGTCGTAATAGCCGGCCCGTCCCTCCAGTCCGACGGTTTCCGCCACCGTGATCTGGACGTGATCGATGACATCGGAGGACCATAGCCGCTCGAAGATCGTGTTGGCGAAGCGCAGCGCCATCAGGTTCTGCACCGTCTCCTTGCCGAGGAAATGGTCGATGCGGAAGGTCTGCGCCTCGGTGAACACCTCGCCGACGTGGCTGATGATCGCGCGCGCCGAGTCCAGGTCGTGGCCGATCGGTTTTTCCAGGACGACGCGCGAAAGTTCCGTCACCAGCCCCTTGGCGCCGAGGTTGCGACAGATCGGACCGTACAGGTCGGGCGCGGTGGCGAGGTAAAACACCCGCACGCGCTTTGGATCGAGCAGCGCTTTCAACGCGCTCCAGTCCGCCTTGGCGGCCGTGGCATCGATACGGACGTAATGCACACGGTCGAGGAACTGCTTCACCACCTCGGCGTCGAGAGCCTTCTTATCGACGTGGTCTTTCAACGCGGCCGCCGCGCGGTCGCGAAACGTCGCGTCGTCGAGGTCGGAGCGGGCGGCGCCGATGATGCGGGAATCCGGCGATACCTGGCCGTCGCGGCATCGGTAGAAGAGCGCGGGCAGCAGCTTCCGCAACGTCAGGTCGCCGGTCGCGCCAAATACGACGCAGTCGAAGGGATCTACCGGAATGATTTTCGCCATGTGTCCGCCCTGAGCTGATGTGTCGTCGGCAGGTTTGTCGCCCGGCTCGCGGTCGCCGCCGGCGCACGCATCGTGCCTCCCGCGAGCGGGTCAGGCAAAGGCGACCGTCGGGCAACGATCCTCCGCGCGCTGATTTCTGGGTGGCGCAGAAGCATACGACCGGCGGGAGAGCGGCGTCCATGTGGGTCGAAGCCGGTTGGGCCCGCGTGCCGCGCCGCCACCGGCGGGTCCGCGTCCCGTCCATCTGGGATTGTGAAGCCGGCCCAGGTCCGGGAGTCCGCGCGACGGAGCAGGGATATCGATCTACGTCCCGGCGAGGTCCAGCACCGAGTCCAGCAAGACCTGAGCGCCATGCGCGACCTGATCCCTCGTGGAGTATTCTTTCGGATTGTGCGTGATGCCGCCGATGCTCGGCACGAACAGCATCGCGCTCGGGCACAGCGGCGCGATCAGCACCGAGTTATGGCCGGCCGCGGCAATCATATCCCTGGTGGACAGTTGTCTTGCCTCCGCCTTGCGCCGCAACAGCGAACCCAGGGTGGCGTCGAATACGATCGGGCCAAAGGTCGCATAGGGATCGACGTCGATCCGGACGCCACGCCGTTGTCCGATACCGGTCAACGCCTCGCGCAGTTCGGCTTCCATCCGCGCCGCGCGCTCGGCGTTGTCATGCCGCACGTCGCAATGCAGCCGGGTGACGTTCGCCACGTTGCCACGCGCGTTCGGGAAATTCTCGATCCAGGTGGCCGAGGCCCGGCCACCGGGCTCCGCCGCCAGAGCGATCCGCTCGACCGCCAGAATGATCTCCGCGGCCGCCGCCAGGCTGTCGTGCCTGCGATCCATGGAGGTGGGCCCGACATGGCTCGGCTCCCCGGTCACCACCAACTGGAAATACCGGGCGTGGACGGTGCCGACAACGATGCCGATGGCGGTGTTGGTCGCTTCCATGACCGGTCCCTGCTCGATGTGAGCCTCCAGCCAGCAGGCCCACTCACGGGGGGCGGGCTTCAACGGACCGGCCTGACCGCTGTCCTTCAGCGCCCGACCGACCGTGACGCCGTTGTCGTCGGTGGTCGCCAGCGCGCTTTCCAGTGACAGGCCGCCCGCGAACACCCGGCTGCCCATCATCGCCGGCGCGAACCGGCTGCCCTCCTCGTTCGTCCAGTTGACCAGTTCCAGCGGCGCGCGCGTGCGCACCCCGGCGTCATGCAGCGCGCGCAACACTTCCAGTCCCGCGAGCACGCCGAACACCCCGTCGAAACGTCCGCCTGTCGGCACGGTATCGAGATGACTGCCGAACGCGACCGCGGGGGCGGCGGGATCGGTGCCCTCGCGGCGCAGGAACATGTTGCCGATCGCGTCACGTTCCAGGGTCAGGCCGATCTGCTGGCCCCACCCCGCGAACAACGCCCGGGCGGCGGCGTCCTCCGGCGAAAGCGCAAGACGGCAACTGCCGCCTTCCGGTGTCGGCCCGATCGCGGCGAGGTCCATGATGGAGCGCCAGAGCCGGTCTGGATCGATGGATGGGATCATCTCGGGAGCTCGCGGAACGGAGGTGGACGGCACGGTCAGGTGATTTAACCCGCGCTACGCGCCCGCCGCCATCGCCATCCGCGGCGTGCTCGCCGCCGTGCGCACCATCGCCGCGCCCTTCTCCGCGATCATGATCGTCGGCGCGTTGGTGTTGGTCGAGGTCACCGCCGGCATCACCGAGGCATCGATCACCCGCAGCCGATCCAGCCCGTGCACGCGCAACTGGTCGTCGACCACCGACATCGCATCGGGACCCATCCGGCACGAGCAACTCGCGTGGAATACCGTCGTGCCGGTTTGCCTCGCGTAAGCGATGAACTCGTCGTCGCGTCTGGACGTCCGGCCCAGGAAGCGTTTCGGCGACGACGTAGCGGGCGAGGGCGGGGGCATTGAACCACTCGCGCACGATCCGCATGCCGCCGATCACCGCGCGGCGGTCGCGTTCGTCGTCCATGTAGCGGGGGTTGATCGAAGGCTGGTCTTCCGGCCGGGGAGAACGGGCCTCGACATGACCCCGGCTCAACGGCCGCATCTGCCAGATGCCGGAGGTCATGCCCGGCTTGTCGTCCAGCCGTCGCACCGGACCCGGCGCGTAGCTGGCGGAGGCGAACAGCGCCTGGATGTCGGGCGTCGCCGAACTCCGGCAGAACTTTCACCGATGCGGCGACCAGCGACGCCGCGTAGGTCAGGATGCCTGTGCCGGTCAGCACGTAGCGCGCGACCTCGCCGGCGAGACCCAGCCCGCGGGATCGTTCGTTCATCGTCGCGATGCCTTGAACGTCACAGGACACGCGGACGAGGAAATGGTCCTGGAAGTTCTTGCCGACGCCGCGCAACGGGTGGTGCACCGGGATGCCGGCACGGCTCGAGGTGATCGGGATCGCCGACGCCGGAGAGTTGCAGAATGTGCGGAGATCCGATCGCACCGGCGGACAGAATGACCTCGCCGCGCCGCGGTGGCTTTGTCGGTGACCCCGCCGCGGGAAAATTCGACGCCGATCGGCGCTCTTGCCGTCGAACAGCACGCGGTGCACCAGCGCGCCGGTGACCACCTGCAGGTTGCGGCCGCTGCATCGCCGGACGCAGGTAGGATCGCGCGGTGCTCGCGCGGAAGCCGGCCGCCGCGGGTCTGCTGCACCCAGCCGATGTGGTCGCCGAGCGCCGGGCGGCAAGATCGTTCACGTCCTCGCGAAACGTCCAGCCCATCTGCTGGCCGGCCTCGACCGCCGCCTGGCACAGCAGCGGATGGTCGCGGGTTGGTGAGGTGAACAGCGGGCCGCCCTTGGCATGCACCGCGTCGGCCGCGCACCTTCCCAGTTCTCGGCCTTGCGAAAGAACGGCAGCACGTCGTCCCACGACCAGCCGCGGTTGCCGAGTTGCGCCCAATGGTCGAAATCCTCGGGTTGGCCGCGGATGTAGATCATGCCGTTGATCGAACTCGATCCACCGAGCACGCGGCCGCGAGGGTAGGGGATTTCGCGCCCGTTCAGGCCGGAATCGGCGTCGGCCTTGAAGCCCCAGGTCAGCGTGGGATGGTCGAGCAGCTTCATGTAGCCGGCGGGAATGTGGATCATCGGGTGCCAGTCGCGGCCCCCGGCCTCGATCAGCACGACGCGGGTCGACGGGATCCTCGGTGAGCCGGTTGGCCAGGACGCAGCCGGCCGATCCCGCACCGACGATGACATAATCGGCATCCATTGGCGTTTCCCCTTCGATCCGCCTCCGCGTCCGGTCGCGCGTTCGCGGCCGCGCATCGGAGGATCGTGGCATCTAACGGCGCCGGCACGATGGTGCCAAGCTCCCGGAGGCCCGATGCGGGGAGCGCCGATGCGGGAGGCGCCGAAGCCGGTCGCGGGAAAGGCGGTGACAATGCGCTCTGATGAGAACGAACGTTTCGATCTGGCCTATCTGGTGCTGAGCGGCACCACGACCGCGGCCCGTGGCCCGGAGCTGGCGCGCGGCCTGTTGGCGCTGGGTTTCTCGTCCGTGATCGCGATCCCGACACCGAACGCATCGCGTGTGCTCGCGCCACGCGAACTGGCCGACATCGCCGGCGTCCAGGTGGTCGAGTCGTACTTCGATCTCGGCATTCGGCCGCGCCCGCCGCGTGGCGTCGTCGTGTTCGCGCCGTGCAGCTTCAACTCACTCAACAAGCTCGCGCATGGCATCGCCGACAGTCTCGCGTTGTCGGTGGTCGCCGAGGCGATTGGACGCGGCACGCCGGTGATTGTCGGTCCCTCGCTGAACCAACCGCTGCTGGATCATCCGATCGCGCGGGCGTCATTGCGGACGTTGCCGACCTGGAATGTGACCGTCGTGGCGCCGGTTGACGCGGGCGATGGGCCGCGCCTCGCGCCGACCGGGCAGCTGCTCGATGCCGTGCGGCCGTTCGTGCGCCAGCGTTAGCCGCCGGATCTAGGCGGCCTTGCGCGCCGCCGACCCACCGCGCCCGGATGCCAACGCCTCGAACCGGGGCCGCAGCATTTTGCGCGTGCGCTCCCAGGTCGAACGCACGTCCGTCAACGCGGCATCGACATGCGCCGGATCCGTGAGCCGAACCGCGTCCTCCAGCATCAACAACCCGTCCGCCAGGGTGAGCGCTCCCAGGGTGCCGGCGATCCCGGCGAGGCTGTGCGCGAGGCGTCCCAGGTCCTCCGCGTCCCCATCGTCGCGCAGGCGGGCCATCGTCGAGATATGAACCGCCGTGTCGGCCAGGAATGCCGTCACGTAAATGCGGGCGCGTTTCGCACCGACCTCCGCCAGCAGTATTTCCAGATACTCGTCTTCGATCTCGAGCGCGCTGTCCGGCGTCGGTTCGGCGATGATTTCGGAGTCGGGCGCGGCGGCGACGGACCGCGCCGCGATCACCTCCCGCAGCCGCAACGGCAGCGAAGAAAAATCCACCGGCTTGTGCAGCACCAGGTCCATCCCGGCGTCGAGGCATCGCCTGCGGATAATCGAGCCGGTGTGTGCCGTCATGCCAATGATCGGAACCCGGTGCGGCCGCTCATCGGCGCGGATGCGTCGGGTGGCTTCGGTACCGTCGATCTCAGGCATTTGCACGTCCATCAGGATGGCATCGAACCCGCCGCGCCGTGCCGCCTCGACGGCCTCGCGACCATTGCTCGCCGAGAACGTTGAAAACCCGGCCCGATTGAGTTGATCAACGAACAACGCCTGGGCGATGCGGTTATCTTCGACGACCAGCACGCGGGCCCGCGGTGCCGCCGGCGCACGCGGATCGACCTCCCGCAGCGAGGAACGGGCACCGAAAAAGCCGGCGACGATGTGGTCCAGATCCCGGGTTTCCACCGGGTGCGGCACGACGGCGTCCGCGCGGCACCCCATCTGGTCCGGCGTCTGGTCCCCGGTCTGGCCGCCCGTCTGGTCGCCCCTCTGGTCGCCCCTTGGCCCATGTCCGATCCGTTGACGACAAGCACCGTTCGCAAATGCTCAAGCGGCCGGCTCGCCTTAAATCGCGCCAGCAGCGCGTCGGCCGAAAGTCCGATCAGCGCGGCATCGAGCACCATCATATCCAGCGCCCCATGCTGGTAGGCAATTCGTTCCGCCAGACCAACGGCCATGAAACCGTCGCCGGCGGTTTCGACCTCGAACCCGATGCTCTCGAGGTGCGAGGCGACCCGGCGGCGCACGCCTTCCGACAGCCCGACGACAAGAGCGGTGCGTCCGGCGAGCGGGCCATCGAACGCTCCGGCCACCGAGCCTCGCTCGACCGGAATCTCGAAGGTAAACACGCTGCCGACGTCTTCCACGCTGTCCAGCGAGAGCTGTCCGCCCAACAGAGTGGCGATCTCGCGACACAGGGCCAGGCCCAGTCCGAGACCTTCGTGCGCGCGGGAGGCCTCGTGGCGGCCGCGGCGAAACTGTTCGAAGATGACGTCGCGCTCGTCCGCGGCGATGCCAGGGCCGGTATCGGAGACCCGCAGCCGCAACAGCTCAACGCCGGCCTTGTCGCGCTCCGTCAACGCCCTAATTTCGACCGACCCGGCGAAGGTATATTTGATCGCGTTGCCGCAGAGGTTGAACAACACCTGACGCAGCCGCGTGGAATCGGTGTTCCAGATGCCCGCGACGCTCGCCTCGATCACGACCAGCAGTTCGAGCCCCTTGTCTTCCGCCTGTGGCCGCAACACGTCCGCGACCTCCTCCACGAGGCTCGCGACATCGATCGCTTCACGATGGATCTCGGCGCCATCCACACCGGCGGCGGCGATTTCCAGCATGCCGTTGAGCATGGCGAGCAACGCCTCACAACTGGCCCGGATGCGCCACAGCCATTTGCGTTGCGCCTCGTCCAGGTCGCCGTCGAGCAGCAGGGCGCAAATTCCCAGGATGGAGTTCATCGGCGTGCGCACGTCATGACCGATCGCGGCCAGCACGCGATCCCGCTCCCCACCATCTCGTCGAGCTTTCCGCGCAGAGCCTCCATGTCCGGGTCAACCAGCGCATCGGCCCGCCGAACGCGCCGCCCGACGCGTCCCCCGGAGATTGCCTGTCGGGAAATCGTCAGTCCGGCGACGATCAGTAACGTCAAACCACCGAGCGCGATGGCCAGCCAGAGGACAATCCCGGCGTGCTGCCGAATGGCCGCGGCCCGCAGCGAAAGCGCGGCCCGCGGACTGACCGTTCCGGTCCAGGTCAGATTGCCGGCCGTGACGGTGGCGGTCGCCGGCTCCGGCATGAGCCAGCGCGCGGGCAGCAGCGCGCGATACAGTCGCACCAGCGCGGTGTCCGACCCGACCGGCGTCGCCGCGGCGGCGACGTGCAGCAATTCGCAACTGTCCCCGTCACGGAGGCCATAATCGAGGACGCCGGTGTTGTCGCCATCCGGTGCGGTCAACGCGCGTAAGGCCGCCGCCGGTAACAGGCTGCCGACCTCGCCCGCGAACGCGTCCTGCGTGCCCTCGATGCCGCGCGCCACGACCCAACCCGATGCGTCGGGCGACCCGGCTCCACAGCCCACGACGATGGCCTGATGGGTCTGCGGCAAAGGCAGTGCCCGGAACCACCAGACTGGCGTGCCGACGGTCGCCGCGCCGACCGACGACGAGGCGACGAACAGGCCGCGGTTATTGACGACCTGCAATCCGGTCGCCGGCGCGATCGAAGGCTCAGCGCGCAGCAGGCGGCCCGTCAGGGAAACGGTGTCGCCCGTCAAATCCTGGGCGCGGAGCGACGCGGTCGCCCGCTCGAACCGGGCGAACAGATCGCGCAAGGCGTACTGGGCGCGAAGTGACGCCGCGTCAGTCAGCAATTCCGCCCGCGCATGGGCTTCGGTGGCTTCCCACCGCAGCCATACCGCCGGAAACCCGAGGATCAGCGCGAGAATGCCGGCCAGACCCAGGCGACAGAAGAGCATCCCGACCATGGGGCGAGCGTCGTTGTGGCTCATTTTCGGCCTCCGCCCGCGCCACGGTTCGATTTTCGGCCGTTACGGGGAGATTAATGAGCCCACGAATTGGTTAATGAAACCTTAACAGCCGACGGAAAAACGTCCGGGACATCGGCGGATGTGCCGGACCTGTCGCTCAGGGGAACAATTGCCGTCGCACGCATTCGAACCAGTCGCGCCCCGATGCCCCACTGTTGGGAATCCGCAGTTCCGGAACGCCGTCGCCGCGGTTGCCCACCCGGACGTTTCCGCCTCCCAACAGCAGCAGGATCTGGCCGGCCTGATCCTCGTTCATGGGATGCGAGGCGATCACGCGGTGCGACGCGGTCTTGTGCCCCATGACGGTCCACGCACCCGACGTTCCCGCGAACGCGATCGCGACGGCCCGGTTCACCGGCATCGCCACGCCCGGCGGCACGCGCAGCACCAGTCGCAGCGTGTCCCGCGAGGCCGCGACGTCCAGTGCCAGCGCGCCACCGCCGGCGGTCGCCATGCACACGTCGCCGGAATGGAAACGCCAGCTTGACGCGACGGGCCGGGGTGGACGTGCCGGAGGCGGCGGTGGCGGCCGGAGCACAGCGACCGGCGGAGTGGGTTGCTGACAGCCGGTGAGGGGCAGCGCGAGCGCTCCCGCGAGTAGCAGCCTCGTCGGCATCGACCTCATGCGAGCTGTGTCCAGATAGGGGTTGTTCGCCAGCCCAATCGAGACGTGCGCGCGATCTGGGCCCGGCCGGTCGTACCGCCGTGGGCGGATTGTGCGACGGTGGAGCGGGGATGTCACCCGCGTTCCGCCGTCTTCGTTCCACTGCTCCGGTCGTATGAACCGGGCGCGAGGTGTTCTCCGAAAGGACGACGCCCCTCGAAAGCACGGTGCATTGAAGACCGTGCGATCTGGCCGTAATCATGGCCGGACAGCGCGAGCGCGCATTCATGAGAAGGCACCCATGGCGATGAACCTGACATCCGGACTGGTCGGCGCGGAAGTGACAGGCCCCATTGGCTGGCTCATCTGGGACAACCCCACCAAGCTGAACGCCCTGTCGCCCGGCATGTCGGAGGACGCGCTGAGCGTAATCGAGGCGTACGAGGCCGATCCCGCCATCAAGGTCGTCATCATGCGTGGGGCGGGCCGGAAGGCGTTCATTTCGGGCGGCGACATCAAGAGTTTCGACAAAACCCGCGCCAATGCCGAAGCGGCGCGGCTGGCCCGTGAGGCGCCGGGCAAATTGCGGCACAAAATGCTGAACCTGGAGAAGCCGTTCATCGCCATGATCTACGGCTACTGTCTGGGCGGCGGACTGGGCATGGCGTTGAACGCCGATTTGCGGTTCGCCTCCTCCGACGCGCAGTTCAGCGTGCCGGCGGCGTTGCGCGGCATCGCCTACGCGCCCGAGGGCCTGAAGTCGCTGGTCGACCTGGTCGGGCCGAGCGTCGCCAAGGACATTATGTTCTCCGCGCGGCGGCTGAAGGCGGATGAGGCGTTGCGCGTCGGCCTGATCAATCGCGTGGTCGATGCCGAGGAACTGGAGACCGTGACGATCGCCTACGCCGAGACGCTGGCGGCGAACGCGCCGCTGTCGATCCGCGCATCGAAGTTTTTCATCAACCAGCTGGGATTGGAGCGCGCGCAGCGCGACGAGGCCCGCATGGACGCGATGCAGCGCGAGGCGGAGAACAGCGAGGACTTCAAGGAGGCGACACGGTCTTTCGTGGAGAAGCGCAAACCGGTGTTTCAGGGGCGGTAAGGCGACGCGACGCGGTCGGTTCGACCTTTTAAGGATAATTCGCCTCCGGTGTCTGTCGCCGCCGCAAAGCGCGATCTTACGCGCGGCCGGAATCCGGACGGGACAATCGCGACATGAAAACCTTAAGCCGGTGCGGTTCTTGAAGTTCGCGAGCGCGAGGCACTGACCGGGTCGGTTTGATCCGTCGAACCGGATGTCCGGCCGCCCGCGATTTTGGAGGCGGCGGCCAACCATCGTCCCTCGAGCAGCAACCTTACGCGCTCCCGAGCATCAGACTTCGATGAATTCGTCGTTTTCGTCGGGAAGCGGAAATGCCCGGCCGAACTTCAGGTGAACCGGTCAGGCACCCATTTCGGCCTCATCCGAGGGAAGCCGCGATATTGTTGAATTGCGTGGCGACCGCTGTACCCAGCGCGGTGACCGAGCCAATGATTCCCACGGCGATGAGAGCCGCGATCAGGCCGTACTCCAGCGCGGTGACACCACGCTCATCGCTGGTCAGGTCACGAATGTTGGTGAGGAACGAGCGCATTTCGCGTGTCCTTTGTGGTTTCGCGGCGCCGCTTCGGTGGTGCGCGTCGCGAAGTAACGACGTCATGTGCCTGAGCATTCTGCCGGCCGGCGAACGGATACTTCGCGATCGCGGCTCCGTCCTGAAGGAGGTGGGGTGCTCCGGCCAATACCGGCCAGGCCCGTCGTCTTCACCCGAGCGGTTTAATCCTGGATGGTTAATGAACTGTTAATGTTCCAAAGATCTTCTTGCTTACGGTGCGCCAACGGCGGTGGCGCGAACGCGTGCGGGTGACGGCCCGAACCCTTACGCACGCGGCCCGAACACGGCGCCCCACGCGGAGCATTCGGCGCGCGCAAACGACACCGCCCTGACAACGGATGACATCCTTCCTCGGTCTCGTCACGAAACAATCGCCGGCGGCCGGTGCGATCGCGCCGCCGCCGCCTGGTGTTCAACGACTGACGACGCCGATTGGCCGGTCAGCGCCGCATACGATGCCGCTTCGCGCGAGGCAGGGCCGCCGCCCGGCAACTCATTTCGGTCGCGCGCATCGAACGGCATGCTCGCGCCGCGTTGGACAAACGTCCGAACCTGTCAGGCCATGCCAAGGCGTCAAAACCTGGCGCCGACCCTTAAATCACGCCCCGCTCGCGAAAATCCGCGATGGCCGCCGTGTCGTATCCCAGGTCCGCCAGAATGCTGTCCGTATGCTGACCAAGATCCGGCGTCGGGCCCAATACGTCCGGCTGCGGATTATCGGTCAGGTTGATCGGTTGTCCCACCACCCGGATATCTCCCAACGCCGGGTGATGCACCGCCCGCGCGATGCCCAGGTGCCGCGTCTGCGGCTCAGCGAAGACCCCGGCGATATCGTTGATCGGTCCGCAAGGGACGCCCGCCTTGTTGATCGTCTCCAGCCAGTACGCGCTCGGCTTCGTCCGGGTGATCGCGCCGATCTGCTCGTTCAGCGCCTTGCGGTTTTTCGAGCGCAGCCCGCCGTTCGCATAGTCCGGATTGGACAGCGCCTGTTCCCAGCCGATCGCCTTGCAGAACCGCTCCCAGAGACCGGCGCCGGAGGCGGCGATGTTGATATGCCCGTCGGCGGTCGGAAACACGCCGGTCGGAATGCCGGTCGGATGATCGTTGCCGGCCTGGCCCGGCACCTCATGCGCGATCAGCCACCGCGAGGCCTGGAAATCGAGCATGAAGATCTGCGCCTCCAACAAGGAGGTGTGCACCCATTGGCCCTTTCCGGTTTGCGCCCGTTGAATGAGCGCCAGCAGGATCGCCTGCGACAGGAAAATTCCCGCCGTCAGATCGGCGATCGGGATGCCGACCCGCACCGGCCCCTGACCCGGCAGTCCGGTAATCGACATCAGCCCGCCCATCCCTTGGGCGATCTGGTCCACGCCGGGCCGCGTCGCGTCCGGCCCGCTCTGCCCAAATCCCGAGATGCTGCCATACACGATCCGAGGGTTCACCGCCGCGATCGTGTCGTAATCCACCTTCAACCGGTACTTCACGTCGGAGCGGTAGTTCTCCACCACCACATCGGCTTTTTCGGCCAATTTCATGAAGATCGCGTGCGCCTCGGGCGTTTTCAGGTTCAGCGTCATGCCGCGCTTGTTGCGA
The DNA here is from genome assembly GCA_963719675.1 of uncultured Alphaproteobacteria bacterium. Classification (GTDB taxonomy): domain Bacteria; phylum Pseudomonadota; class Alphaproteobacteria; order Acetobacterales; family Acetobacteraceae; genus Rhodopila. The sequence goes on from CAVRDN010000087.1 coordinate 37,286, forward strand.
TGCAGGTTCTGAAAATCGAAGCCATGCCGGTTGCCGCCGACCACGTCGCCCTTCGCCTCGCCGGGTGGCTCGATCTTGATGACGTCGGCGCCCCAGTCCGCCAGTTGCCGCACCGCCGTGGGGCCGGCGCGATGGGCGGTCAGGTCCAGAACCAAAAGTCCGTTCAGCGGGAGGTTGGGCATCGCGAAACTCCTTGCGCATGGGCGTGCCGCATCATCCGACAACCCGCCCCCGCCGCATAGATCAGGGTTCTCTGTCCGGAAATCTCGCAATCGCACATTTGCGTGCGATCGCCAGGCAACCGAGTGGGGGGTGCCTCACTTTACCCCTCGCAATGAACGGAGCCGCCATCTCATGCGCCGACGTGAGCTGTTTTCAGTCATGGCCGTACTCGGCCTCAAACCGGAGGCGCCGGCGGCGTCTCCGGTTCCCGCCGTCGCCCCGAAAGGAGGGCCGGCGGGCGCCAGTCCGTTCGACGCCGCCACGGTGCGCAATCTCGCGCGCGAACTCGCGGGAAAATCCTATCAGGCGCCTGACACGTCGCTGCCGGAACAGTTCAGGAACCTCGACTATTCGGCCTACCAGACGTTGCGGTTCGACAAGAGCAAAGCACTGTGGCGCGGCAACGGAAGCAAATTCAACGTCGAATTCTTCCATCGCGGGTTTCTGTACAAAGATCGTGTCGATATCTTCGAGGTAGCCGACGGTCAGGCGAGGCCGGTCCGCTACAGCACCGATATGTTCGATTTCAGCAAGGTCCAGCCGCCCCCGTCGGATGACCTGGGCTTCGCCGGGTTCCGCGTCCACTACCCAATCAACCGACCGGATTACTTTGACGAGGTCTGCACTTTTCTCGGTGCCAGCTATTTCCGGGCGGTCGCGAAAGGGCAGGGCTATGGGCTGTCGGCACGCGGCCTCGCGATCAAGACCGGCGATCCCGGCGGCGAGGAATTCCCGCTGTTCAAATGCTTCTGGCTGGAGCGGCCCGCCAGCGGCAGCGACGTCCTGGTCATTCATGCCTTGCTCGACAGCCCGAGCGCGACCGCCGCGTTTCGTTTCACACTGCGACCAGGCGCGGAGACCGTGATGGACACTGAAACGGTACTTTACCCGCGGACCGAGATCACCCAGGCTGGCCTCGCGCCGATGACCAGCATGTTCTTCTTCGACGCGAACAATCGTGCCGGCTTCGACGACTATCGAGCCGCCGTGCACGACTTCAACGGTCTGAGCATGCTTTCCGGCCAGGGTGAACGCATCTGGCGCGCACTCAATAATCCCAAAACGCTGCAGATCAGTTCATTCCTCGATGCTGGCCCGCGCGGTTTCGCTCTGGCGCAGCGCAAGCGCTCCTTCCTCGACTATCAGGATCTGGAGGCGGTCTATGAAAAGCGGCCGTCTTTGTGGGTCGAGCCGATCGGTGACTGGGGTCAGGGCGCCGTCATGCTGGTCGAGATCCCGAGCGACCGCGAGGTCAACGACAACATCGTCGGGTTCTGGCGGCCGAAGGATAAATTCGTCGCGAAAGGCGAATATTTTCTGGCGTATCGCCTGCACTGGTGTTGGGAGCCGGCCGAGGACGCGGCTCTCGCGCAGATTACCCAGACCCGGGGCGGCCTCTCGTTCGATCAGAAAAACCGGCAGTTCGTGGTCGATTTCGCGGGTGGCGTGCTGCAAGATTGGGCCGCCGACGCACCGCCCGAACTCGAGGTGCGCGCCGACAAGGGACAGATCCAGGACGCCACATTGCAGGCCATTCCAGACACGCGGGCGTGGCGGCTGTCGTTCCAGTTGAGCACCGGTGGCGAGAAGGTGATCGAGATGCATGCGCGCCTGCTCGACAACGACCGCCCGCTCAGTGAGACATGGACCTATCGATGGACGCCCTGACAGCGGCCACCGGTTTTCGCGCGCTGCCGGACGAGGCGCCGCTTCCGATGCCCATGCAATCGTTTACGAACGGCACCAGAGCGCGCGCCGCGGCCGGCTTCGTCACCGCGCGGCATCGGATCGCGGCGGTTCGTGGTGATCGGCGGCGCGGTCGCCCTGACCGGCGTCGCGGTGTGGGAGATGAAACTGGTGCTCGCGGTGAACGGGGTCACGCCGCTCGCGGTTTACCTGTTGGCGTTGTTCGCCGTGCTGTTCGCCTGGATCGCGCTGTCGTTCGTCAGCGCCATCGCGGGTTTCATTTCTCTCGTTACCGGCGGCGGCCGTCGATTGGGTGTTTGCGACGGCGCCACGCCGCGACCCACCGAGCGGACCGCGCTGCTGATGCCGTGTTATAACGAAAGTCCGGCGCGGGTCATGGCGGGCCTGCAGTCCATCTGGGAATCGCTGCGCGACGCCGGACAGTGCGACGCGTTCGATATTTTCATCCTGAGCGACACCACCGATCCCGACATCTGGATCGAGGAAGAAGCGGCGTTTCTGGCACTCCGCCAACGCACCGGTTCGGATCGCGTGTTCTATCGCCGCCGCAAGAACAACGTCGCCCGCAAGGCCGGCAACATCGCCGACTGGGTGACGCGGTGGGGCGGTGCGTATCCGCTGTTTCTGATCCTCGACGCCGACAGCGTCATGCGCGGCGAAACCTTGCTGCGGCTGGCCGGCGCGATGGCAAAGCACCCCGATGCGGGTATCATGCAGACGCTGCCGATCATCACCGGCGGCAACACCTTGTTCGCGCGGATGCAGCAGTTCGCCGGCCGCGTCTACGGCCCGCTCATCGCCCATGGGATCGCATGGTGGCATGGCGCGGAAGGTAACTACTGGGGCCACAATGCCATGATCCGCACCCGGGCCTTCGCCGACCATGCCGGCCTGCCCGAACTGTCCGGCCGCAAACCATTCGGCGGCCACATCATGAGCCACGATTTCGTCGAAGCCGCGCTTATCCGCCGCGGAGGTTGGGCCGTGCACATGGTTCCCGCGCTCGCCGGCAGCTATGAGGAAAGCCCGCCGAGCCTGACCGACCTCGCGGTGCGAGACCGGCGCTGGTGCCAGGGCAATCTGCAGCATCTCGCCGTGTTGCCCACCGGGGGCTGCACTGGATGAGCCGGCTGCATCTGCTGACGGGGATCGGTTCCTACATCACCGCGCCGCTATGGCTGCTGTTTCTGGTCTCCGGCATCGTGATCGCGTTCTGGGAGCGCCTCGTGCCGCCGGATTACTTCCCCGCCGGCAAGGCCTTGTTCCCGGCGTGGCCGGTGGTCGATCCGGTACGCGCGATGTGGATGTTCGTCGGTACGATGGCGCTGCTGCTGATCCCGAAGGTACTGGGCTGCATCGCCGTTCTCGCGAACGCCGCCGACCGGCGCGGCTGCGGCGGGACGATACGGCTGCTGCTCGGTCTGTTGCTGGAGACACTGCTCGCCGGCCTGCTCGCTCCGGTTGTGATGCTGACGCAGTCCATCGACGTGGTTTCGATCGTCTGCGGGCAGGATTCCGGTTGGCACCCACAGCGGCGCGAGGACGGTGCGGCGCGGTTGCGGGAGACGGCGCGCCTGTATCGGCGCCACACTTTGCTGGGGCTGGCGATGGGCATCGCGGCCTGGATGGTGGCGCCGTCGCTGGCACTGTGGATGTCGCCGGTCGTGCTCGGCCTCACCCTGGCGATCCCGCTGGTGGCGCTGACCAGCCGCCGGTACGTGACCCTGGGTCGTTTGGGGATCCTGCGCATTCCCGAGGAAGTGCGGCCGCCTCCCGTGTTGGCGCGCGCCGCCGCGCTGGCGCGCGAACAGGCGCTCGACCGGCGGAGGACCGTCCCGATGCCAGGTCGCCTGCTGCACGATCCGGCGTTGTTCGCAGCGCATCGCGCGATGTTGCCGCCGCCGCGGGACCCTTGGGTCGATCCGCTGGAAATCCCGCTGCTGACCGGGCGAGCGGTCCTCGAGGAAGCCCCAAACCTGTCGATGGCATGGAGCAAAATGACCAACGAGGAAAAAGCCGCCTGTCTCGCGAACGGCCCCGCGCTTCGGGTCATCGCTGCCCGCGCGTCGGGCGATACGCCGGGGCGGGCCGCACCCGCCGAGGCACCGGAGGATGACGGCACCTTTACGTTCACCCGCCCGCCCGATAACACCGGCCCGGACGGTCTGGAGAGGTCCGGCGGTTCTACGATGGAGCACTCAAACCCATGGCGCAACGTCCCGTGATCGATGAAGGCGAAGAGCCGGCCGAACTGAACATTGGTCTCGACAAGATTCAGGACATCGTCCTCAAGGCCCGTGAATTCGACCAGGAGGAGTTCCCCGACGACGCCGATCCGGGCGCCGAGTTCGACGTCGCCGACGACCGCGAGGAACGGCTGGACGAGGGCGACGATCCGACCGAGGCCGAATTGCGCGCGTTGATCGACGACCTCAACGACGACGAGGTCGTCGATTTGATCGCCTTGGTCTGGATCGGCCGCGGCGATTTCGGCATCGACGAACTCGGCGAGGCGCGTGATCTGGCGCGGGAGCGGCATCAGGGTTCGTCATCGAAGTATCTGATGGGGATCCCGACGCTGGCTGAGTATCTCGCGGAAGGGCTCGCTTCGGCCGGCTACGACCTCGAAGGCCTTGAGCCGAATTGATCCGGGACGCGAGACAAGACGGCGCCGCGCGCGCATGGCTCCGCGCGAGCCGCGTTCGCGGGCGTGGACCGCGACGGGATTGATCGAAAGAGCGGGCGGGAGCGGCCGGCGTGCCGGCTGAGGACCCGCTGTCCGCTTTGACCGCGCGGGCACGCGATGATCTGGCCCGTATCGCCCACCCGCGCATGCCGTGGTTGGTGCCGCGACCTGGCCCGGATGGCCGGCCCGCCTTGGATGTACTGATTGTCGGCGGTGGTCAGTCCGGCGTCGCCGTCGCGTGCGGTCTGCTGCGGGCGAGGGTGGACAACATTTTGGTGCTGGATCGGGCGCCGCGTGGCCAGGAAGGTCCATGGCTGACTTACGCCCGTATGCATACATTACGCTCCCCGAAGGATTATACCGGACCCGACCTCGATCTGCCGAGCATGGGGTATCAGGCGTGGCATGAGGCACTGTACGGGGAAGCGGCGTGGTGCGCGCTGGACCGGATCACGCGGCAGGATTGGGCCGCGTATCTGGGTTGGGTCCGCGACACGGCCGGCGTCCCGATGCGCAACGACGCCGAGGTCGTGGACATCGCGCCCGCGACTGAAAGTCTGTTGGCGGTGGGACTACGTGACGGCGGTGTGCTGTATGCGCGCCGGGTGGTGCTGGCGACCGGGCAGGACGGCGCGGGCGTCTGGTGGATGCCGGATTTCGTGGCGGCGCTGCCGGACCGGTTCCGCGCGCACACGGCTGATCCGATTGACTTCGCCGCATTGCATGGCCGTCGCGTGGCGGTGCTCGGTGCCGGTGCCTCGGCGTTCGACAACGCGGCGATGGCGCTGGAGGCAGGCGCCGCCGAGGTCGTATTGTTTTGCCGCCGCCCCGAGCCCCAGGTCGTGCAGCCATACCGGTGGCTCACCTTCGCGGGATTTTTGCGCCATTTGTCCGATCTCGACGACATCTGGCGCTGGCGTTTCATGAGCCACATTCTGCGCATGCGTGAGGGGTTCCCACAGGAAACCCACGATCGTTGCGCGATCCATCCGACGTTCATTCTGCGCTCCGGCGCGCCATGGACCGCGGCGCGGATCGTCGGAGACGCGGTGGAGGTGGAAACGCCGGCGGGCTCCCACATCGCCGATTTTCTGATTTGCGGCACTGGTGTCGACATGGACTTCTCCCGTCGTCCCGAGTTGTCGCGTCTCGCCGGCAACGTCGCCACGTGGGCCGATCGTTACGCACCGCCACCGGAGGAACGCGACGAACGGTTGGGACGCTTTCCCTACCTCGCGGCGGATTATTCCCTGCTCCCGCGGGAGGCCGGGTTGACCGACTGGATGACCGGCATTCACCTGTTCAATATCGCCGCGACAATGAGTTTTGGTCCGTCGGGTTCGTCGATCAACGCGATGACAACGGCGGTGCCGAAGCTGGTATTCGGCCTGACCCGTGCCTTGTTCATGGCGGATCTGGATCGGCACTGGAATTCATTGTCGCGGTATGACGTTCCGCAGGCGGTGTCGCGGCGAAAAGGTGAGCGGTGACAAGCCTCCGGGCCACTGGCACACTCTCGCGCGTGGTCTCGCGCGCCGTCCGGATTGGTCGTCAGCCGGCGGTGAGCCGATTGAGCAATCGAGGCGGGTCGCGAACTGACCGGCACAACACGGAGGAGGGACGGAAATGCCTATCAGCGGGGATCTTCTGAGCAACGCGATGGCCGGCATCGCTTTCGTCGGCTGCGCGATGGCCAGCGTGACGCAGCCGCCTGGCACCCCGCCTCAGGCGCGGCGGCGCGAGGTCGTGGTGAATGGCAAGCGGGTCAAGACGATCGATGTGCACGCCCACTGCATTGTCCCGGCCGCCGCGGCGGTGATCAACCATCCATTGGAGGCGCCGGGACTGCTGATGCACGATACCAGCACCCGCATCGCGGCGATGGACGCGCAAGGCATCGACGTCGAGGCGCTCAGCATCAATCCATACTGGTATCGCGCCGATCGCGATGCCGCCGCCCAGTTGATCAAGGTGCAGAATGAGACGTTGGTGGAGTTCTGCGCCGCCAGTCCCGACCGGTTCGTCGCCTTCGCGACGGCGGCGTTGCAACATCCCGACCTCGCCGTGGAGCAGGTCGAATACGCGGTGAAGAAGCTCGGCTTCCGCGGCGTCGGCGTGGCCGGCAGCGTGGCCGGCGAGGAACTCGCCAATCCGCGTTTCCATCCATTCTGGGCCAAATGCGAGGAACTGGGCGTACTGGTGTTCATGCACCCCCTCGGCACGCGTGAACTCGAACCGAGCGGGCGCCTGGCCGGGAGCGGACTGCTGACCAACACCATCGGCAATCCGCTGGAAACCACGATCGCATTGTCGCATCTGATCTTCGAAGGCACGCTCGATCGGTTTCCCGGATTGAAGATCTGCGCGGCGCATGGCGGTGGGTTCCTGCCGTCCTACGCCAACCGGTCGGACGCGGTGATCCGCTGCTTCCCCGACCGGGTCGGCCCGCTGCCGAAAAAGCATCCGACGGCCTATCTGAAGGACGGTCAGTTGTTTTTCGACACGATCGTGTTCACGCCCGAGGCGTTGCGTCACCTCATCGCGGAAACCGGCGCCGGCCAGATCATGATCGGCACCGATTATCCGTTCCCGTGGACCAGCACGGAGGTTGACCTGGTGCTCAACACACCGGGACTGACGGATGACCAACGGATCGCGATCCTGGGTGGCACGGCGGCGCGGTTGCTGGGCATTGGCGCCTGAGGGCGGGCGATCCGGCGTGATCCATGAAGGTCACCCAATGAGCGCAACATCCGATCTCCCGGTCGAAATCGTCGAACACCGCATTCCGACCCCCGACAGCCGGCCGTACATCCTTGCCGAGGGGCCCGACGGCGGCGTGTGGTTCTGCGAGTCGGGGCCTGGCAAAATCGGCCGTCTGTCCCCGGCGGACGGGACCATCGTCGAGTATCCGTTGCCGGATCCCGCGAGCACCCCGATCGGCATTGCCGCGGGATCGGATGGCGCGATGTGGTTCACGCAATCGATGGCGCACAAAGTCGGCCGGATCACGATGGACGGCGCCGTCCGCGCGTTCGACCTGCCGACGCCGCGATCCGGCCCCAACGGTATCGTGCTGGGTCCCGACGGCAACATCTGGCTGGCGCAGCATGCCATCGGCAAAGTGGCGCGGATTACGCCGGCCGGCCAGGTGACGGAGTTCGATGGCTTCGCGCCGGGTGCTCGTCCGCTCGCGCCGACCGCCACCGCCACGCATGTCTGGTTCAGCGACCCGGTCGCCAGCCGGGTCGCCCGGATCGACATGGACGGGCGAGTGACCGAGTTCGCGACCCCCCGGCCGAACAGCGGGCCGCGCGCCATCGTGCCTGGACCGGATGGCTGCGTTTGGTTCGTGCTGGCCGAGGGCAACGCGATCGGCCGTGTCACACAAGACGGTGCGATGCGGGAGTTTCCGTTGCCGACGCCGAATGCCAGTCCGCGCGGTATCGTGGTGGCGCGCGGCGAAGAAGTCTGGTTCACGCAAAATCTGATCAATAAAATTGGCCGCATGTCGCTCGACGGCGTGATGCTGGCGGAATACGCATTGCCAACGCCCGGTTCGGGACCGCGCGCGATGCTCGCGTTCACCGGCGATCGGTTGTTTTTCTCGCAACACGATATCGGTTGCATCGGCGAAATTCGGCTGTCCGCGTGACTGGATTGGTGTCAGGGAACGATGTGAGCCGGCGCCGTCCCGCGTCGGTGCCAACATGGCGGTTCGTCGATGTGGCCGCGACGGGTGCTGACGTCCCCGTCGCGGCCATGATCGATCACGCTTTGGCGAACGTCCAGTTGTAGACGCGCAGCAGCGTATCGCCCATGAGCGCGGCCCGATCGCCTTCCGACAGGCGGTCGGTCACGCGAAACGCGTCAACACCTTGCTTGTAGGTCAGCACATTGACCGCGCGCGTCCAATCGGTGCCCCACATGCAGCGATCGAAGCCGAACGCGTCGAATATCCGGAACAGCGGATCCCAGATGTCCCTATAGGGGAAGGGCTCGTGCGACAGTGTGCAGGCGCCGGAAATCTTGACCACGACGTTATCGTGACCCGCCAATGCCAGCAGCTTTGGCAGCGCGGCCCAGGGCTGGTCCGGGGCAGGAGGTTTGTGCGGCTGCGGTAGCCCGAGATGGTCGATCACCAGCTTCGTGTTGGGGTTGCGCGACGCGAGTTGTTCGGCCTGCTCGAGTCGCCCCGTGCACATCAGATTGACCGGCAACGAATGGCGCGCGGCGGCGGCGAGCACACGGTTGATGCCGGGGTCGGCGGGATCGGTGGAAACGCCGTCCCGCATCATGATGCGGATGCCGACGGTGCCCTTGGTGGCGGCCCAATCGGCGATGGTGTCGGCGACGGCGGGATCGGTCGGATCGACCGGCTTCACCAGCCGGAAGCGGTTCGGATGCGCCGCATACACCGCGAGCGCGTAGCTGGCATCGTAACGATACATCGAATATGGCGAGACCAGGATCGCGCCATCGACACCGACCGCGTCCATGGCGGCCACCATGCCATCGCCGGTCATTTCATCCGGACCGGTGAGGGTACCAACCCAGGGACGGCCGGGATGATTGCGTTCGTAAGCGTGGACCTGGACATCTATCGTCGGCATGTTTCCCACCCCTTCAGCTGACCAATTCCAGTCAGGAACGATACGCCCGATTACACGCCGGCCGGTGCCTCTTGCCCGACCACCTGCCGGTAGGACGCTTTGGTTACATCTGAAACCTTATGGGTATCTTCCCTGAGGTTGCGCGGCGTGATCGCGATGAACGCGATTTCCCAGTCCTCGCCAACCGGCTTTCCCACTTTCGGCACGAACGCGTGCGGCGCGTTCGGCGCGTTGTGGCAATGGTCGCCGCCGGTCACCGGGGTCAGAATGGGCTGGCCGTTCTCACCCTCGGAATACGCGTCCGCTTCGCCGACGACATACATGATGAACTGATCGGTTCGGCTTTTCGGATGCCGGTGCAATTCGACTTTCTTCAGGAACACAGCGGCAACTCCCCGTCCATGGCGGTTCTTGCCAAGGCGCCAGGGGCCGTCTCCGGTCAGTTCCATTGGATCCGGCAGTTGGTGCTCCTTCCGGCTGAGCACGTCTCGTAAAGCTTCCTTCGGATTGAAGTCTTTTTCGCGGCCGGAGAACGCGGCGCGTGCCGTGCTGAAGTCACGATATACGGCTCGCATCCACGCGAGTTCGTCATCAGCCAGTTCATGATCCAGCAATGGGATGTCCGATACGTCAGCCACTGACTTCTCCTGTTGATTATTTACCGTTCGTGGACATGAAAGGCCTACCACCGGGAGAAATATCCAGCAAGCCGCGCGCCGCGGCCGGTCACGTCACACGAACTGCACGATGTTTTCACAACCGATGATGTGGCGACCAACCATTTCAAGCAGCGGCGGCATCGCCTGCATGTGCTGGCTGGCGCTCATGGCATCGCGAAAGCGGCGCTCGAACGGCGCGGAATCCAGGATCGCCGCGGTCCCGGCACCGCGATAGCAGGCGATCGAGACATCGGTCGCCTCGTTCATGCCGTAGGTCGTGGCCAGCCGCAGACGCATCCGGGTATCCACATCCAAATCGTCTTTGACCGCCGCGTCATAGGTCCGGCACACCGCCTCATGCAGAAAAGCGCGCGCGGCGGAAAGTTTCGCTTCCAAAACAGCGATCTCCCGCTGAATCGCGTTGTTGTTGGCCATGGCGTTGACCGACGCCCGGCTGTGCCGGCTTCGCGCGAGGGCGGTGTATGTCTCCAGCATCCGCCGCGCCAGGCCCAAGCGTGACGCCGCAAAAACCGATGGCATAGAGCGGGGTGGAGTGGATCGTGTACAGCGGCCCACTTTCCCGGCGTTCTTCGGGCGCCTCGCGGTGCGGCGCGTGCTCGTCCGGCACGAACAGGTCATTGACGGAGTAGGTGTCGCTGCCCGTGCCGCGCAGCCCGAGCACATGCCAGTCGTCGATGATCGTTGCCTTTGCGCGAAGAAACAGGAAGCTGCGCACATCCGGATTGCCGTAACGAATATGCGGCGTGCCATCGGGGTTTCGCACCGCGCTGTGGGCCCCGATCCAGGTGGTGTGACGGCTGCCGCTGGCGAAACTCCAGGTGCCGGTCAGGCGATAGCCGCCGTCCACGCGAATGGCCTTGCTGCCGCTGTGAATCGCGCCCCAGGCAAGACCGGCACGCGGCCCGTCGAAGATCGCCGCCGCCGCTTCGTGCGGCATCGCCGCTGCCGACGTCGCGGAGGAGACGTTCGACTGATTGACGAACCAGCCCGTGCTGGCATCGGCCCAGGCGATGGCCTCGGTGGTTTGGCAGAATGCGAGAGGGTGGATTTCCTGGCCGCCGAGAGAGCGCGGCAACAGCAGGCGCAACAGATCCTGATCCACGAGAGCGTCAACGACCTCCGGGGTCAGCTCGCGGCGGCGGTCGATTTCCGGGCCATTCGCGTCCAGCAACGGCTGCAGCGCGCGGGCACGGTCGGGGGCGCTGATGAGTGGTGTTGCCTGGACGGCGTCCATGACGATTTCCTTGGTGGTTCGGTCCCATGAGCAATAAGGGCCGGGTCGGAACGGCGTCAATCTGCTGGCCGACCGGGGCCGGCACCAGTTGGGCCGGGTCGTGCCACCACCCCGTCATGGTCCGGTCGCGCCGGGCCACAACGTGGAAGTTCAACGTCCGTCGTCGCGTGTTTTGAATTGAACGCTCAGGTGACCGTGATCGCTCCGGTGACCAGCGCGCCGATGGTGATTCCGCCGGACCCTTGCGCGAGCATCCACAAATAGAATGTCCCCGCTGTCGCCGGCGCGTTGAACCACTGGCCCCAGCCATTGGTTTGTCCGTCGGCGCCGGCCGCGACCAATCCCGAGGTGGGGACTGTCACGTTGCTCGTCGACCAGGCGAAAGCCGCCGCTGTCACCGCGGTTGGCGCGGCGGCGGCGGTCAACTGCGCGCCGCCGTTTGGAGCGACGCCGGTACCATGGGCCTGTGTCGTCGCGGCGGTCCAGTTGCCGGGTACGACCGTCGCACCCCATGTGGTGCCCGTGGTGACCGCCGACCACGCTCCTGGGCTCGCCGCGGCGTTGGTGGCCTGGACCTCCACGTCGATCGCGCTCCCTCCGGTCAACCCGGTCAGCGCGTACGGGCTGGTGACGCCGGTTACCACCGTCCACGTTCCGGCCCCCGTTGGGCTCGACCGCAAATTGTAGCCCGTGGCCGCGCCATGCGTGCCATCGACTAACGGGGGCGTCCAGGCAACCGTGAGCTTCGTGTTCGTCCCATCCGGCGGTGGGGCGACGCTGGTGATGGCCGGCGCGTTCGGCGCGTAGGGCCCGGTGGAGGCGGTGGTGAGCGTGCTGGTGGCCGACCATGGGCTCGTTCCGGTGGCGTTCGACGCCTGGAGTTGAACATCGAACGCCGCGCCGGGCGTCAGGCCTGACAAATCGTACGGGCTGGTCACATTCGCGACGACCGTCCAGGTACCGGCACCCGAGGGGCTTGATTGTAACGCGATCGCGGTCGCGGCATTGTGCGTGGCGTCCACGGCCGGCGCGGTCCAAATGACCGTCAGGTCGCTGCCGGATCCCTGCGCCAACGATACGGCGCCGGGCGTGTTGGGACTGAACGACGTGGGCGCCGGTGCGATCGCCGCCGGCACCGGAGGTTCGGCTCCTGGGCCGCGCCCCGGCCGGGACCATCGCGTTATGGGTGGTGGTGACCCTGAATGGCCGAGAGCATGGACCGCGGTCATGCGCCGGCTCGCCTGTGGCCCGGGCGACCCCGGCGTGGTGGATTTTGGCATAATTTCGTGCGGCTCCTTTTAGCGCCGCGTGGATATGGTAAGCCAGCCGCTGTTATCCAGATGTTAGTCTTGCTTACCCCGAGAAACAGGTGCCATCCGGCTTTGCCCTGATGAGGACGAGGCGCGCCGGCCCGGTTATCAGGCCAGCGCGAGTTCTCGGTAGCCGTTCGCCGCCACCTCGTCGCACCGCGCGCGATAGGCCGGAGCGCTGCCGCTGTACCGCGCGATGATGCGGGTTTGCTTGCCTTCGACATTCGAGTTGATGCCGGTCATCCAGGAATTGACCTCGTTGGACAGCAAGCCGACGCCGAGCGACTTCACATGATTGGTCCAGGATGCAACTCCGGCTTCCGTGGCCTCGACGCGCGACAACTGGTGGTCGCGCGCGTAACGGATCAGGGCGGTCACCCACTCCACGTTGTATTCGATGCTGCGAGGGATATTGCCGAGGGCGGTATGCGGGCCCATCAGCATCATCATGTTGGGAAAGTCCTCGACCATCACACCGAGATAGGTTTGCGGCCCGCCTTTCCACTTGTCCTTCAACCGCTGCCCATCCGTGCCGCGGATGTCGATCCGGTCGAAGCTCCCGGTGATCGCATCGAAGCCGGTCGCGTAGATGATGATGTCGAATTCGTAGTCCCGTTCGGTGGTCCTTAAGCCGGTCGGCGTGATCCGCTCGATCGGCGTTTCCTTGATGTCCACCAGTTCGACATTCGGTTGGTTGTAAACCTCGTAATACTTCGTCTCCAGCGGCACGCGCCTTGTGCCGAAGCCGTGGTTCTTCGGGATCAGTTTATCGGCGACCGCCGGGTCCTTCACCCGCTGACGGATCTTCCGCGCGACGAATTCCGAGATCGCGTCGTTGGCTTTCGGATCCGTCAGGATATCGCGGAAATTGCCTTGCCAAATGCCGAAGCCGGGTGAGGCGTAGAGTTTCTCGAAGAAGGCCTCGCGCTCCTCCGGCGTCACCTCGAATGTCCCGCGCGGGTCCGGCGTGTGCAGGAAACACGCGAATGTCTCCTGGCAGCGTTTGAACATGTTCGGGTAGTCGGCCTTGATCTTCGCCATCGTGTCGGGGTCTATCTTGCTGTTGTGCAGCGGCGCGCACCAGTTCGGCGTGCGCTGGAACACGGTCAGATGGCCGACCGTTTTGGCGACCTCCTGGATCGTTTGCACACCGGTCGCTCCGGTGCCGATTACCGCGACGCGCCTGCCCTCGAAATTGACCGGTTCTTTCGGCCAGCGCGCGGTATGGAAGGAAGCGCCTTTGAAGCTGTCCACACCCTCGATGCGCGGCATCGTCGGCGCCGAGAGCGGGCCGATCGCGGTAATCAAAAAGCGGGTGCGGAAGCGGCTGCCATCCTCCAGCGTCACATCCCAGCTTCGCGTCGCATCCCGGTAGTGCGCCGCGGTCACCCGGCTGCGAAACTGAATGTCACGGCGCAGATCGAATTTATCCGCGACGTGATTGAGGTAGCGCTCGGTTTCCGGTTGTGGCGCGAAATGCTCGTTCCAGTTCCATTCCTCGAGGAGTTCCTTGGAAAACGAATAGCTGTAGGAGTAACTTTCGGAGTCAAAACGAGCGCCGGGATAACGGTTCCAGTACCAGGTGCCGCCGACACCGGTGCCGGCCTCCAGCACGCGCACCCGCATCCCCAGTTCCCGCAGGCGGTAGAGTTGATACAGCCCGGACATGCCCGCCCCAATGATGATGGCGTCATAGTCCAGGTCCGTGTCCGTCTGAGCCGGGGTCTGGGTCTGGGTTTCGGTCATCCGCGATCGCTCCTGCATCTCGTGTCGGTCGCTCGCCCGGGTGGGAAGCTACTCACCGGTAGCTTTGCCACCGATGCAGGCGCCAGGCAACGGTTGGACAGTCCAGCGGCGCGGCGGCACTCTTTTCGGACCGTAGCCACGAGCGCGCGGGGCGGGAGGGGAGAAGACGATGCCGGACGCAGTGCCTCAGGATCCGACCAGAGACGGCCCGGAACAGGCCATTGGCGACAGTGTTCGCCGTTTTGTTGAACAACATTCCAGCTTCCGCCGGATCCGGGAGCAGCGCGGCGAGCTTCCCGGCTACGCGCGCGCACTTTGGCGGACGATGGCGGATGCCGGCTGGTTCGGCGTGCTGTTGTCCGAGGACGATGGCGGCCTGGGTCTCGGTGTCGCGGAAGCCGCCACCATCGCCGGTGGGCTGGCGGCCGGGTTGTTTCCCGAACCATTCACCGCGGCGGCCGTGGTGCCGTTGCTGCTGCTTGCAGCCTCCGACAACCGCGACGTTCGCGACACGCTGATCCCCGCGGTCCTCGCGGGTGAGAGCCTGATCGCCGTCGCCTGGCAGGAGGACGCCAACGGCATCGATCCGCGCGCGTGTTCGACGCGGAGCGACGACGGCATTCTGTCCGGGACCAAACGCTTTATCGCCGGCGCCGCCGGGGCGGACGGCTTCCTCGTTTCCGCGTCCGGACGCGAAGGACCGGAGCTTTGGTGGGTGCCCAAAGACACGGACGGGGTGACCCTTTGTCTGGACCGGCTCGCGGACGGAACATTCGCGGGGACCGTGACACTGGAAGCGGTCAGTGTTCCGCATCGGCATCGTATCGTTAGCGGATCGGATGCGATTGCCCGCGCGCTCGACATCGCGACGATCCTGGCGGCCGCCGAGCTTTTGTCGGTGGCCCGGTTGGCCTTCGATATGACGCTGGAGCACCTGCGGACACGTAAGCAGTTCGGAGCGACGATCGGCAGCTTCCAGGCGTTGCAGCATCGCGCGGTGGACTGCGGCGGCCAGCTTGAAATCGCGCGCGCGGTGCTCTCCGACGCGATCGAGGTCGCGGATCGGGGCGACGATCCGGATGCCCGCGCCGCCGCGGCGAGCCGTGCCAAAGCGCGATGCGGGGATGCCGCGATCCTGGTGATGCGTGAGGGCATCCAGATGTTCGGCGCGATGGGCTTCACCGACGAACTGGACCTCAGTCTGTGCGTGAAACGGATCCTGGTGCTGACGGCCTGGCTGGGCGGCGCGCATCACCATCGCCGCCGTTTCGCCGCGTTGCGTCCACCGGACTCGGACGTTGCGGAAACGCGAACCGCGATCAGCGACCAGTTGCGAGCGTTGCCGCGCGATACCGATTGGAACACCCTGTCGCACGAGGATTTCCGTGGCCTGGTGCGCGACTTCTTCGAAACTCAATATCCGGACGAGTTCCGCCATTTGCCGCGTCGGGTACGCTGGCGGGAGGTGCGCGCGTTCAATTTGCGGCTCGCGGAGCGCGGCTGGATCGCGCCGGCCTGGCCTCGGTCAGCCGGAGGCATGGCGCTGTCGCCCGCGAAACAGTTGATCTACGTCGAGGAACTCGAACGCGCCGGGGTTGGCCGAGCGCCGGATCAGGGCGTACGGCAACTCGGTCCCGGTGCTGATGAAATATGGCACCGAGGTGCAGAAAGCCGAATATCTGCCGCGGATTTTATCGTGCGAGCACATCTGGTGCCAGGGTTACTCGGAGCCTGGATCGGGCTCCGATCTGGCGAGCGTCGCGACCACGGCGGTACGAAATGGCGAAGAATTCGTCATCAATGGCCAGAAGATCTGGACCTCTCTGGCGATGGATTCGACGCACATCTACATTCTGTGCCGCACCGACCCATCGAAGCCAAAACAGCAAGGGCTGAGCTTCATCATCGCGCCCATGAACACGCCGGGCATCACGTGGCGTCCTATCCGCAACATCTCCGGCGACGAGGAGTTCTGTCAGGTCTTCCTGGATGATGTACGCGTGCCGGCGGAAAACCTGGTCGGCGCACTGAACCAGGGCTGGACCGTCGCCAAGGCCGTCCTCGGCTTCGAGCGACTGGGCACCGGCAGCCCGAACCGCCCGTTGATGGCGTTCAATCGCCTGACCGCGATGGCGCGTGCCAGCGGATTGTTCGACGACCGGGGATTCGTCGATCAGTACACAAAGTTGCGTGTGCTGCTGCTGGATCACGCGACGCTGTACAGCCGCTATGCACAGGCGGTTGGGCGCGGTGAGATGCTGGGGAACGAAGTGTCTTATCTCAAGATAGTCGGCATGGAGGCGATGCAGCGCGTTACCGAGTTCGCGCTGGAACGTGCCGGTGCGCATGGCGCGATGGGCGGTCCGATCGCGTTCGACGATGCCGAGGTCGATTTGCTGGCGCCATTTTATCTGGCGCGTATGACGACGATCGGCGCGGGGACGAGCGAGATCAATCGCAATATCATCGCGAAACGGGTATTGGGGTTGCCGGACCGGTAATGCCCGGCCTGCCGATGGCTCATGGTTCGGCTGCTCTCAGCGTCTTCGCCGCCCTCGCAGCGTCATCGCGGGCGCCGACCCGGCGATCTGTCGCGGTACAAGCGGCGGAAGTTGGCGTTATGCCCTCCGCTGTCGCCTGGTTCAAAGCCCCTGCCGCACGCGTGGAAACAACTCTTTCGCGATCATTTCGATCGTTTCCACGGCGAGGCTTTCCGGCATGCCGGCCCATTCCGTGCTCATGACCAGATGATTGACGCCAAGCCGGCGGCGGATCGACAGGATTTGTTCGGCGACCTCATCGGGCGATCCGATCAGAAACCGGTCGCCGATCAGACTATTGAACTCCTGGCCGAGCCCACGGTCGTCCTCCGGCATGTCCTGACGCCACGAATGATACGCCTCGTATTTCGCGCCCAGATACGGCGCGCACAGCCGGATCGCTTCCTCTCGGGTTTTCGCGACGAACACTTCGCGTCGCAGAGGCAACTCCGCCGGAAACGCTTTGCCGGCTCCATCGAGCGCGCGCTTATACAACTCCATTTGTCGTTCGAGCGTGGAGATCTCCACCGCCGGGCCGATATACCAACAATCGCCGAGGCGGGCCGCGCGTTCGATCGCCGGGTCGGCATTGGCGCCGACCCAGATCGGTGGATGCGGCTTCTGCAACGGTTTCGGCAGGCATGAGGCATCGTCGAGTTCAAAATGTCCCGCTTTCATCTGGACCTTTTCCTCGGTCCACAGCCGCTTGATCGCGATGAGATTGGCCTCGAAGCGGCGGGCCCGCTGTGTTCGAGGCACGCCAAACGCCTTGAACTCGACATCGCGATAACCGAGGCCAACGCCCAGTATGATTTTGCCACCGGTGATGACGTCGAGTGTGGCGAATTCCTCGGCGACATGCAGCGGCGACAGCAAGGGCAGCAGCAAAACACCGGCATTGAGACGCATCCGCGGCGCCTCGGCGGCGAAGCGTGCCAGCATCGGCACAAGTTGCAACATCTGAAATGGATACGCACTGTAATGCGCGGTTTTGGTGATGGAGTCGAAACCAAGCCGGTCCGCGAGCCGCACGAAGGCCAGGGTTTCCTGGAACCGCCGCGAAATATCCTCGCCCTCTTCCGCCTGGCCGCGAACCACCAGACCAAACTGAAACTCTGCCGTCATGCGTGAATGCTCCGGTCTCTGACGTACGATCGTGACCGGCGCGACGGTCGTCCCGTCGCGCCGGCCTGAGGGGTTCAGGGCGCGGTGATGCGGTACACCCGCGCCGCGGTGCCGCTGTAAAGCGCTTTCTTCTCGGACGCGGAGGCGCCGGATGTGATCCGCTTGAACGCGTTCCACAATTCGGTGTAGCCGCACGATTGCTTGTCCGGCGGGAAGTTGCTCTCGAACATGCAGCGATCGACGCCGAATGCTTCGATGCAGGGTTCGATGTATTGGCGCCACGCGGCCGCGAGTTCCTCGGACGTCGGCGGCAGGTCACGCTCGTGGAAGTCGAACCCGAACGAGACCATGCCGATGCCACCCAGCTTCATCGTGACATTCGGGCATTTCGCGAGCTCAGCGATGTCCTTCTTCCAGCCGGCGAGAATTCCTGACGGCGTCCCGAATAGGGCCCGACCCCGAGGACGCCGCCAACGTGGTTCAGAATGATGCTGGTGCCAGGGAATGCCCGCGCGAGATCGATCGCGTCCGGTAGTTGCGGATGATACTGCCACGATTCGAAACTCAACCCCAACGGTGCCAGTTCGGCAAATCCCTCGCGGAACTTCGGATCCATCACCTGATGCAGCGCCACGGGGCGAGAGGCGTATTTGCTGATCTCCTCATGGGTGTCCCACGCCACGCCATGACGAATGCCGCGCAACCGTCCACCGGAGACCGCGATTTCCGCCTCCAGCAACGCGCGCACGCGCGCGCCGACGGTCAGATCGCCGCCGCCCACGATGGCCTCGGCGACACGGCAAGGGCCATAGGTGCCCGAGGCACTCATCGCCGCGATGCCGTTGACGAACTCGACCTCGCCCACCGGCGCCATTTCGCGTGGGCCGTCCTTGCGATACATCGCACGGCATTCCAGGAACACGGTCGAAACGATATTGTGTTCGCTCCCGATGTCGGCCAGCAGATCAGGCAGGAAATACCGCCCGCGTTGCGGCGAGTCCCAGAAGTGGTGGTGCGGATCGATGATCGGCAGTTCCGGTTCCAGCGCCGCTTCCGTGGGCCGCTTTTCGAGCCATGCTTTCAGCGCGGCGTCATCGCGAACCGTCGTGCCCCGGAATGGACCTTTCGAGTCTCCAGTCATTTGCATTTCCTCCTTTTAGGTTTTTCAACCGGCGACCAAACGCGGGGTCAGCGGTTTACAAACTCGCACGCCCGGACGCCCAATCAACGGCTCGGCTTCCGTGCGCGACGCGACGACCGCGATCCCGCGTCGCTGTACGCCGCGGTCCAGCCCGACCAATTCCGTCCACCGCACCGGGATCGGCACATCCGCGCCGTCTTCCACCACCACCAGCGCGCCCTCCATCGGCACGTCTGGTGTCTCGTCGATTCCGGAAAGCACATTTCTGTGCCAGTTGTTCATCCGCTCCCGCCATTCGCCCGTCCCTCCTGGGCCTGCTTTCGCGCGATAGGTCGCGCTCGAGAACACCTCTGGTCCGGTCACCTGATGGATCGCCACGAACGGCGACGCGTGCGGTGCCAGTGCTTCAAAGCGCTGGGTCGCCTGAATACCGGGAATCGAGATCAGCTTTTTCATGTGGGAGAGGTACCAGTCGTCCCACTCGGCGCGGCGCGTGGGGTCGATCAGCGCCATCTCCACCATGTAAATCATCGCCGCGTCCTTTCGGTGATCGGTTCAACGCCGGAGCGCGCCCGTGGCCGGGCCGCCCTCAAGAAAAGTGGTCTCGCCAATCTTCGGCAGGAAGCCGATGAACGTCGCCGGCACCGAACCGGCGGCGACGAAGCTGTGCGGCATGCCGGCGGGAATGGAGATCGTGTGTCCGGCCTCGACCACGCGGCGCTCGTCACCCAGACGGACGTCGAGCGCACCTTCGACCACGATCAGTACTTCGTCCTCGGCGGCATGCACGTGGAGTGGCGCGCCGGCACCCGGCTGCACGACAGCCTTGTTGACGACGCAGGCAACGCCTTGATCTTTCCCCGCCAGGCTGAAATAGCGATAGCCCGGCCGCCACGGCACTTCCGGCGCGGCCGCATTGTCCACGACGAGCATTGTCCCCTCCTTTCGGTCCTCGGCCGAATGCGTCAGGTTACGCGCGAACGGGAGAGCGCGCCACCGCGGGCATCCTTCGCGTGCTGGTGAGGTTCGGAGTTCGGGTCGAAATGTCATGGTGCGTACGGATCCGACACTGTCACCGCGTCGATCCGTGACCATGCGGATTCTGCTGATCCTGGCTGTCGTCGTCGTATTTGGCGCGCTGTTCGTGATCGACACCACGGCATTGCTGCGACTTGGCTTTTATTGTGTCTCCGGTGGTTGCGGTGTGCCGCCGATGTGGATCGCGGGCGGGGGCGCCGTATCGGTGGCCTTCGCGTGGCTGCTGGTCAGAAGGCGCCCCGCCAATGGGAAAGTCGCACGCGTGAAGAAGGCGGCACCGCGCAAGACGCCCAGGCCGAAAGCCGCGGCGCGAGGGAAACCGAAACGGGCGAAATAATCGCGTCCGCCTCACCGGCGTCCCGCGCATGTAATCGCGTCTTGTCTGACCTTGAACAACGCCGCGAAGTCCGACCGTGAGACCAACGTCAGACACCCAGGCAAAAAAGGCCATGGATCCGCGCCCGCGTCGAGCATCAGGACATGGTCGAAATCGCGCAACGCGGGCAGCGCCAGGTCGGGGTCAACGATAAGCCGGACATGCGGTGGGATGTCGTGAGCTTCGCGTGCCAGTCTCGCGTAAGCCGGCCGCAATCGGATCGGCTGCTGCGCCGGATTGGCGAACAGCACGGGCCAGAACGCGCCATGCTCGATCAGCAATAGCGCGGGGAGGTGATAGTCGGCCCGCAACCCGTTCGACAGCCGGCGCGCGCGTGGTGCCGCGTCCCAGTACGCCGGCGCTTCCTCCTGAGGCACATTCGTGACGTAAACCTTGGCGCCGGGAGGGACCGTGGCGATTACCTGGCGCAGCTCCTCCAGGTCGCGCCGATGGTCGGTCCAGACATTCGCGACGACGCCCATACGGATCGCGAACAAAACGATGCAGCCCGCGGCGGTCATCCGCGAATGTGAGCCGCTTCCCGGAGCGGGATCGACCGCCGCGAACAACAGGAAGCCGAACATCACGGCGACCCGCATGTCGAGAAAACTCCCACTCATCAAATCGAACGGGAGTGCGAAGTAAGCGATCGGGAGCATGATCGCCGCGGCGACCGCGGGCGGCGCCAGTACGAGCCAACCGCATGCGAGACCGGTCGCGATCCCGCCGTACACCAGCACCGCGGTGATCATATCGAGCGGGAAGACGTAATTGATGAACGGGCTCGCGGCGTTCTCGAGCTTGACGTGCCACAGCGGCCACTGCATCGCCGCCGGCGCGTCGTGCAATGCCGTGAACGTCGACAGAAGGATCGGGCCGCTCAACACGGCCAGCAAACCAATCGAGCGGGTTAAAATCGCGCGCCGCGTCCGCATCGCGCGCAATTCCGCGCTGCCGATCAGCACAAGGAAGAAAACCAGTCCCAGCAGATGGCAGAAGAACAGCAGCACCGCCGCGGCCGCGCCACCCGCGACGGTCGAGAGCGGGCGGCGTTCTCGCCAGACAATCCAGCCGGCGGCACACAGCATCGCCAATCCACAGCCGATTTGCCAGTTTAAAAATCCGAGCAGGAACGTGCTGTTATATGCCACCAGACCCGAGGCCAGCGGCCAGAACGAACGCCGCCCGAACAACGCGCGATGCAGGGTCAGCACGCCAGCCAGGTTCAGCAACAGAACGATGCCCAAAAGGCAGCGGCCGGCGATGTAAATGGGAAACAAACGCAGCAATCCGAGTCCGATCACGTCGCCGGCCAGGTTGGGGATGATCGTCCACTCGGGCGTGAAGACGCGGCCCAGAATCGGATCGTCCGGCCCGGCGGCGAGCAACACCAGCCGAGCCAGGTGGTTTGGATAGTCCAGCAGCGGTGGCACGTCGGCGATCAGCAGTGGCGCCAACAGGATAAGCGCCAGCGCGATGACGCAGTACCACCACGACGCACGTTCCGCGCGGGACGTCATACCAATCGACTCAGCCAAATCGCCGACCGATCGACCGCGCGTTCGAATCCGGCGGCGGCGAGCAGGACAAACACCGTGAACCCGATGAAGGTGGCCGCGACCGCGACCGGTTGCGGCAACACCCGTGCGAGAGCGAGAAACCCCGCGCAGCCCAAGGTGAAAAGAATTGGAAAATGCAGGAGATAGATGCTGAACGACAGGCGTCCGATGTGCCGGCAGCGCGACAGCATCCGTTGTGCGAAGGGGCTAAGCAGCACGCCGACAAACAGCGCCACCGCGGCGAGCTGACTCTGGAACTGAAACAAATTCGGGGCCGCCACCGGTGCGACCCGAGCGATCGCGGCTCGCGAGACTTCAAGCCATTGCCAGTCCCTGGAAGCGCTCATTGTCAGACCGAGGACGATCAGGGCGGCGCCGATCATCGGCTGCGATGGTTTTTCCAACAGTCCCGCGCAAAGCTGGCCAATAACGAACAGGAACATGGGATGGGTGCCGAACACGACGCCGCACGCGATCACGGCCGCGGTGTGCGCGGCTCGCGACCTGGCGCGCAGCATCACGAGAGCGAGCAGCAGCAGCGATCCGTATAGTTCCAGATGCAATGACCAGGACGGCGCGTTGAGCGCGTGCTCCAGCAGAGGCAGCCGGTCGGCGAGTGGCGCGAACAGCGTGTATTCGCGATAACCAAGAAGCAGGCTGTCAAGCGTGATCTCGCGCAGCAGGTGCGTCAGCGTCGGCGCGGCGCTGGAGTCCATCGCCAGCCAGTCGGACCCGGTCACGCGCGCGGCGGCGAGGTGCGCATTCGGCATGACCGCGATCAGGATCAGCGCGATCACCGCGGCCGCCGCGACCGGGACGCCCAGCCGGACCACCCGCTTCAGGGTCTGCCGCGGCCATGCGCCGCCTCGCGCGAAGGATGGTGTGAGCACCGCGCCGCTGATCAGGAAGAACACGTAGACCGCGGTGTGGCCATCCCAAATCACGTGCAACGGCGCCGGCGCGTGCTCGGCTGTCACGGGCAGGAACCCGGACATGAAATGCAGCATCACGACCTGCACCGCGGCGAGGCCCCGGAGCCCTTCCAGATACTCGATTTTGCCAGGCCGGATCAGCCCGCCCTCCATGCCATGCGACGCATATGCAACTCGCTTCGATCAGTATGCCGCATCGGGCCGCCTCGTCGACGATGCTGTCCGTGAATGGCCCGGGATCGACTTCGGGCATGCCGGGAAGCTATGACTACAATAACTGAGGGATCGGATCGCGGCGCTCGCGGCGACCAGGGAGCGGCGGAATGAACGACAAAGTGGACGTCCTGATCATCGGCTCCGGCGCTTCGGGCGCCGCCGTGGCGTGGAGCCTGGCCGAGACGAAAATGCGCATCCTGTGCCTGGAGCAAGGCGACTGGATGAAGCAGTCGGACTACCCAAGCAATGGCCGCGACTGGGAAGCGCGTTTGTTCGACGATTTCTCGACCAGCCCAAATCGGCGCGGCCGCCCGACGGATTATCCCATCAACGACGACAACTCGCCGATCAAGGTGGTCAACTTCAACGGTGTCGGCGGCAGCACGATCATGTACACCGGGCATTATCCCCGATTGCACCCGTCGGACTTCCGGGTCCGCACGCTGGATGGTGTCGCCGACGACTGGCCGATCGACTACGCGACACTGGAGCCGTTCTTCGCCGAGAACGATCGCATGACCGGCGTGTCCGGTTTGGCCGGCGATCCGGCCTATCCGCCAAAGCAACCGCCGATGCCGCCGCTGCCTCTTGGAAAGAGCGGGACGCGGTTCGCGCATGCGATGAACAAGCTCGGCTGGCACTGGTGGCCGTCGGACACCTCGGTCGCCACGACCGAGTACGATGGGCGAGCGCCGTGCATCAATCTCGGCCATTGCACACCGGCCTGCGCGCAGGGTGCCAAGGCCAGCACTGACATAACCTATTGGCCGCATGCGATCCGCGCCGGGGTGGAACTGCGCACGCGCTGCCGGGTGCGCGAGGTGACAGTCAACGCGGACGGCATGGCCTCGGGCGCGATTTATTACGACGCCGATGGCAATGAGCAATTCCAACCGGCCGAGGTCGTGATCATGGCCTGCAATGGCGTCGGAACGCCGCGGCTGTTGTTGAATTCGGTCTCGGGACGGTTTCCCAATGGGCTGGCAAATTCCAGCGGGTTGGTCGGCAAGAACCTGATGTTCCATCCGTACGCTCAGGTCTTTGGTTATGTGGAGGAACCGCTGGACAGCAATCGCGGGCCACCTTTGTGCCTGTGGAGCAAGGAGTTCTACGAGACCGATTTGAGCCGCGGCTTCGTTCGCGGTTACGCGTTCCAGTTCGGCCGCGGCATCGGGCCGGTGACCGAGGCCATCATCAGCGAGGCGGACGGCCGGCTGCCCTGGGGCGCCGAACACCACCGCGCGTTTCAGCGTTTGGTCGGCCGGCGTATCGGCCTGTCGGCGATCTGCGAGGACCTGCCGGAAGAACACAACCGGGTCACGTTGGACCCCGTGCTGAAGGACGGACATGGCATCCCGGCGCCGAAGGTCGACTATACCATCAGCGAGAATTCGTTGCGGATGATGGATCACGGCATCGCGCGGGCGAAAGATATCCTGGCGGCGGCGGGTGCGACCAACGTCGGTGTGCAGAGCCCGATCCTCAATGGCGGCTGGCATCTGCTCGGAACGGCGCGTATGGGGACGGATCCGGAACGGTCGGTGGTCAACGGGTGGGGCCGGTCTCACGACGTGAAGAATCTGTTCATCGTCGATGGCAGTATTTTCGTCACGTCCGGCGGCGTGAACCCGACCTGCACGATTCAGGCGCTGGCGCTGTACATCGCCGACGCCATGAAGCAGCGTCTGGCGACGCTGTTCGATTGATCTGGAGTTTGAAATGACACGGACTTCCAACGCGATCGTCGATGTGCTGATCATCGGTTCCGGCGCCTCCGGTGCGGCGGTGGCCTGGAGCCTGGCCGAGACGAAGATGAAGATCCTCTGCCTGGAGCAGGGAGACTGGATGAAGCAGTCCGACTACCCAAGCAACGGGCGTGACTGGGAAGCCCGGCGCTACAGCGATTTCGCGATCAGCCCGAACCAGCGAGGTCGGGACACCGACTATCCGATCAATGACGACAACTCGCTGATGAAGGTCGCCAACTTCAACGGCGTTGGCGGCGGCACGATCATGTTCACGGCGCATTTTCCGCGGATGCATCCTTCTGACTTCCGCGTGAAGTCGCTGGACGGCGTCGCCGATGACTGGCCGATCGACTACGCCACGTTGGAACCGTTCTTCGCCGAGAACGATCGCATGATGGGCGTATCCGGTCTTGCCGGCGATCCGGCCTATCCGCCGAGAAATCCGCCGATGCCGCCGCTCCCCCTCGGCAAGACCGGCGCCCGTTACGCCCACGCCATGAACAAGCTGGGCTGGCACTGGTGGCCGTCCGACTCCGCCATCGCGACGACGGAGTACGATGGGCGGGCGCCGTGCATTAATCTCGGTCATTGCACGCCGGGCTGCGCGCAGGGAGCGAAGGCGAGCACGGACATAACCTATTGGCCGCATGCGATCCGCGCCGGAGTGGAGCTGCGGCCGCGCTGCCGGGTGCGGGAAATCACCACCAACGAACACGGGATGGCCTCGGGCGCGATTTATTACGATGCCGAGGGGGTCGAGCGCTTCCAGCCGGCGGAGGTCGTGATCGTGGCCTGCAATGGCATCGGCACGCCGCGGCTGTTGTTGAATTCGGCGTCGTCTCGGTTCCCCAACGGGCTGGCCAATTCCAGTGGCCTCGTTGGCAAAAATCTGATGCTGCATCCGTGGCCGCAGGTTGGCGGCTATGTCGATGAGCGCGTGGACGGCGATCACGCGCCGATGTTGAGCCTGTGGAGCAAGCAGTTCTACGAGACCGATCCGTCGCGCGATTTTGTCCGCGGCTATACGCTGCAGTTCTCCAGGGCCGGCGGCGTGGTCAGCGAAGCGATCGACAGCGAGGCTCGTGGCAAGCTGCCCTGGGGCGCCGACCATCATCGGGTTTATCGCGAATTGCTGCACAAGCGCCTGCGGATCGGTATTGCCTGCGAGGATCTGCCCGAGGAGCACAACCGGGTCACGCTCGATCCGGTGCTGAAGGACAGCCACGGCATCCCCGCCCCGAAGATCGATTACACGATCAGCGAGAATACGGCGCGGATGATGGAGCATGGGATCGCCCGGGCGTCGGAGATCCTCACGGCGGCGGGGGCCACGAATTTGTTTACCTCGCGCACCGCGTTGAACAGCCCAGGACATCTGTTGGGAACAGCACGGATGGGCAACGATCCGGAGCGGTCGGTGGTGAACGCGTGGGGACGATCGCACGACGTCAAGAACCTGTTCATCGTGGACGGCAGCATCTGGGTCACGTCGGGGGGTGTAAATCCGACGTCCACGATTCAGGCGCTGGCGCTTTATATCGCTGACAGCATGAAGCAGCGGCTCGCAACCTTGTTCGATTGAGGTATGAGAATGAACGAGCTTACGCCGGCGGAAAGCCGGGACCTGCGTTGCATTGCCGGAATGATGATTCCGACGTCCAACGAATTCGACGTGCCGGGGGCCGACGATGCGGCCATTTTCGCCGATATCACCGGGACATTGGGGCGCGATACGGCACACGTGAGGGAGGCGTTGGCGGCTTTGACAAAGCTGGCCGGCGGCACCTTCGCCGATCTGGAACCCGCGCGGCGGGAGGCTGCCGTGTTGGCGTTCCGGGAGCGGGGAGGGGTCGCGGCGGCGACGCTGTCTCGGGTGATCCTGCAATGCTACTACCGCGATGACCGCGTGGTACGGGCGTTGGGACTGGAGCCGAGGGCGCCGTTTCCGAAGGGCCATACGTTGGAGCAGGGCGATTGGTCGCTGCTCGATCCGGTGCGGAAACGGCCGAAGATGTGGCGCGATGCCGGCTGATGCGCGTGCGCGTCTCACGCGTGGTCGATGGACCGATCATTTCGTCGGCGACGCACCCGAGCATTGGCGTGAACATTCAGGGCCCTTCGCTCATTCGTGTACCCGACTGGGTCGAGAGCCGTCTCGGCGCCTATTACCTGTACTTCGCCGATCACAAGGGCAGCTACATCCGGTTGGCATACGCCGACGCGTTGACCGGGCCGTGGCACGTGCATCCGCCGGGTTCCTTGCAACTCGCTCACTCACGATTTCTGACCGCGGCACCGGTGCCCTCGACCGATGAACTGGCGGCCTTCGAGGCCCGCTACAAAGCGGGCGGCGCGGCGATCTCGCATGACGTGCTGTCGGAGATCACGACACCACACATCGCCTCGCCGGATGTGCATGTGGATACGGTTGGACAACGGATCGTAATGTATTTTCACGGGCTGGAGGGGGTAGGGCATCAGGTCACACGCGTGGCGACGTCCACGAACGGCATTGATTTCGAGGCACTGCCCGAGGTACTGGGCCGTTCATACTTTCGGGCATTTCAGCACGAAGGCATGACTTATGCCCTCGCCATGCCTGGGCGATTGTATCGATCTCGAGATGGACTTTCCGGCTTTGTCGAAGGCCCGGTGTTATTCAATCACAACATGCGGCATGCGGCGGTGTTGAAACGCGGAGAAGAATTGTTGGTGTTCTGGACCCAGGTTGGAGATGTGCCGGAACGGATACTGTTGAGCCGGATCGATCTCCGCGGCGATTGGGTGGAATGGACGGATGGCGCGCCAATCGAAGTGCTGCGCCCGGAACGAAGCTGGGAGGGCGCTGGAGCTCCGTTGATCCCGTCGGTTCGCAGCACGGCCTACGGTATGGTCAACCAATTGCGTGACCCGGCGATTTTCGAGGAAGACGGGGCCACATGGTTGCTCTATGCCGTCGCCGGCGAAAGTGGCATCGCCATCGCGCACATCGATATCGGTTGAAACGCTGACAGCCGACCTTAAGTTGTTCCGCACCTGGGCGATGCGGCGGACGAAACCCGAGGATTGGATGCAACCGGCGGAAAAATCTGCTGTGGCTCGAAATCGTGCGCGGCCATTCGCTCAACGGTGTCGACGTCATGCACCGCGCAACGCTTCGCATCCCTGGCCTCGGTGAACCACTTTACAATTTCCGTGATGTCCAGTTTTTCGTTTTCGTTATATGGCATCGTTTCGATCTCCTCGAAGATCGACGGTATCTTGTAGTCTTCGAGCAAGCCAACCAATTGGCGCCTGATAAGGCGAACATCGAGCCCGGCTCTTTTTTCGACCACCGCGGCGAGCATGTTGCCCCATTTGAAGACGGAGCAAGATGTCCAACCAAGGCCGCGAACGGCAGCCTCGATTTCATCCAGCTCAATCCGAAATCCGCGAATTTTGACCTGACGATCAAATCGTTGCTTAAAGAACAGTCTTCCGTCGCGGCGTTCGGCCCAATCGCCGGTGAAATATCCTGTTTTGAGCGACGCACCGACGGTGATGGCGCGAAATGCCTGATCCGTGCGGGCCGGGTCATTCAAATAACCCAATGCCACCTGCGGGCCAACAATGACGATTTCCCCTTCATCGGGCTTTGTACCAACCAGCAGGACATCCATGTTCTGAATTGGCGATCCAAGGGCAACGGATGTGCCGCACTGCTCCAGGTAGTTTGCAATGGTCAGGCGGTTGGCCGTCATGGATACGGTAGCTTCGGTTGGACCATACAGATTGTAAACGACAGCGTCCGGCCGCGCGCCAAAGATCGCCTGGAGGTGCTCGGGAAGCAACGTCTCACCACAATGTACAAAAGCCGAACGGTATTGAGATAAAATGGCGTGATATGTCCGGCGCCCATCATGATACTGATGCTGCTCGGAACGGAGATCCAGACGCTCAGAGCCTCCCGGCGGATCAGTTCCGCCGCCATAAGGCGGTCCATGCGGTTACTCGCCGGCACGAGCGTGCCGCCACTGCACAAACAGCCATAAATTTCGAGAACGCTCAGGTCGAAGCCGATGTTTGAGTTCTGCGAAATACGATCCGCCGACGAAAGGCCAAGCTCCGATTTTATCCAGGCGACGTAGTTGTCGAGGCCGCTCCGTGGGATGACGACCCCCTTGGGGATCCCGGTCGAGCCAGACGTGAACATGATGTAGGCGATCCGGTTCGGCTCCGCATATCCGCTGTAAAGAGTTCGCCGGAAGCTTCGATGGATCAATGTGGAGAGGATTGAATTCGGCATTCGGCAGGGTGTGAGCAACTTCCGGTTGTGATACGATAAAATCTGGCTTTATCGTCGACGTGATGTAGCGAAAACTCGCCTCCGTCGTCTCGTTATTGACCGGCACGTAATACCCACCGCAGAGGAGAGCACCAAGCATGGCCGCGTAGGCATCCGCGCACCGCGGCATCACGATCATGACACATGGCCGCGGGATCTCAGCGAAACACGCGGCGAATCGGCGGATCGTGATCGCCAGTTCGTGGTAAGAGGTCGCCGTTCCGTTAACCGAAATAGCGGGGTGGCCGGGATTTCGTTCAGCTTGCGACAGGATATCCGCGAGAATGGTATTCGAATGTTCGGTTCCTGGTTGTACCATTCGCATAACCCGCTACTCCCCAGAAACGGGCCGATGACTTGTCAGCGATACCTCATTGCGGGTTTCACTTCGAAACATAACGATACAATGGCACTACAGGCGCCAAACGGAAAGCGGAAAATCCTTATTGGATGGTCCAAAAATAACGACAATGAAAATGAACATTTGTCATTTGAGCAGCAAGAACAGTCGCGATGTTCCTCTTACGCCTCCGGCACTTTACACCCCCTGGGTCCGTAACACGGTGTTATCGCGTCCGCCCGCGCCGTGGCCGCCGTCGCGGCGGCCACGCAATGCGCATCGATGACCTCAGGCCGAAAACCAGGCGGACCGCTCAATCCAGGTCCAATCCATTCATGCCGGCGTTCTTCCGAGCCTTCGACTGCATCTCCATCATGATCGGGCCAAGCTTCGTCGGATCCTCTTCCGGGGTGACGGTAGGTCCGCGATGCCAGCCCTCGGCGATGGCGAGCAGACCGCTCCCCGCCTCGACGACCCGTCCGGTAAAGTCGGACGATTCCAGACTGGCGATCCACACCACGGCGGGCGAGACGCGGCCGGGATGCATCGCGGCCTTCTGCTCTTCGGTGCGTTCGCGCAATCCTTCGGTCATGCGGGTCAGCGCCTGCGGAGCGATCGCGTTCACCGTCACGCCATAACGCTTCAGTTCGCGGGCCGCGATGACGGTGAACGCGGCGATGCCCGCTTTGGCGGCGCCGTAGTTGGTCTGGCCGGTGTTGCCGTAGATCCCCGACACGGACGACGTGTTGATGATACGCGCGTGCACCGGCCCGTCGATCTCCTTCGACTTGTTGCGCCAGTATGCCGCGGCGTGGCGAGACGGTGCGAACGTGCCCTTAAGATGTACTTCAATCACCGCGTCCCATTCCGGTTCCATCATGTTCACCAGCACGCGATCACGCAGGATGCCGGCGTTGTTCACCAGGATGTCGAGGCCGCCAAAGGTCTCGATCGCCTGATCGACCATCCGTTTGGCGCCCAGAAAATTGGCGCAGTTGTCGGTGTTGACGACGGCCTCGCCGCCGGCCTCTTTGATGGTGCGCACGACCTCCTGCGCCGGGGTTTCGTCGGAGCCAATGCCGTCCCCGCTGGTTCCCAGATCGTTCACCACCACCTTGGCGCCATGTTTGGCCAGCGCCAACGCGTGTTCGCGGCCGATACCCCGGCCGGAGCCGGTGACGATGGCGACGCGGCCCGCAAGCAAAAGACTCATGGTTGGTTCCCTTATCAGAATTGTGCCGGACCAGCGCCGACGTCGGAGGGAGTTACCGGGCCGTTCCGCCCTTCGTCAAATCTCGAGGGCTGGCCGCTCATGGAGGGAACACCTGGCCCTCGATACCGTTCAGTTCACATCACTCAGGGAGGTTTGTCATGAAATCCGGTTTATTCATGGGCGCGATGTTGCTTTTCACCGCCGCGGTTGGTTCGTCGGCGATGGCCGCCGGCTGCGTCAAGGGCGCGATCGTGGGCGGAGTTGTCGGCCACATGGCCGGGCATCATGGCGTCGCGGGTGCCGCCGCGGGTTGCGCGGTCGGTCATCACGAAGCGAACAAGCCCGCCAACAACGATGCGAAAGGCGATCAATCAGCGGCTGACAACCGCTCCTGATCCTCACGTCACCACGGATCGATGTATGGGTATTTCTTCGTGGTGCGAATCGGAAGCGGCGGCAATCGGCGCAAGGCATTGGCGATCCACGATCGGGTCTGCGCCGGGTCGATGACGTCGTCGATGCCGCCGCCCGCCACCGCGTTCACCGCCTTGGCGTTGTCGTAAGCCGCCGCGGTCCGGCGCTCGAATTCGAGCCGCCGCGCCTCGGGGTCCTCGATCGCCATGAGTTCCTTGCGATACCCGAGTTTGACGGCGCCTTCGATGTTCATGCCGGCGAACTCCGCGGTTGGCCACGCGACCGAGAAGAACCCGACGAGGGACCCGGCGCCCAGCATCGCCTGCGCGCCAAGTCCGTAGGCCTTGCGCACGACCACGGTGAACAATGGCGCGGTCATGTTGGCCCCCGCGTTGAACAGCCGCGTGCAATGTCGCACCAGCGCTGTCCGTTCCACGTCCGGGCCCACCATGATGCCCGGGCAGTCGATCAGGTTCAGCACCGGAATGTCGAATGCGTCGCACAATTGCAGGAACCGAGCGCCTTTATCCGCGCCGTCCGAGTCGATCGCGCCCGCCAGATGATGCGGATTGTTGGCGATCAGTCCCATCGGCCGCCCCTCGACCCGGATAAACGCGGTGATGATCCCAATGCCGAATTTTTCCCGTATCTCCAGCACCGAGTTCCCGGTCCGCGATCGTCTCGATGATCTCGCGCATATTGTACAGGCGTAACCGATTTTCCGGCACCGCGTGACGCAGACGGCGCTGGTCGTGCGCCTCCCATTTCGCGATCGGACCCTGAAAGTAAGAGAGATACTTTTTGACCGTATCGACGGCGGCGAATTCGTCTTTTACCAGAATATCGACAACGCCATTCGGGACCTGAAACGACATCGGGCCGACTTCTTCGGGCGTATAAATCCCCAGGCCGCCGCCCTCGATCATCGCGGGGCCACCCATGCCGATGGTCGAGCCCTCGGTCGCGATGATTACGTCGCTGCACGCCACCAACGCGGTGTTGCCGGCGAACGTGCGGCCATTGACGACGGCGATCAACGGCACCAGCCCGCTTAGTTGCGAGTACGTCGTGAAGGTGTGCGTATCGATGGCGACCCGTGGACCGATGTAATCCTCGCCTGGCCGGCCGCCGCCGCCTTCGCCGAACAAAATGAGCGGCAGGCGAAAGCGCTGCGCCAGCTCGAACAAACGGTCCTGTTTGTAGTGGTTGCGATGTCCTTGCGTGCCCGCCAGCACGGTGTAGTCGTAATGCACCAGCGCGGCGCGAGACCGTGTCTCATCGAACAGATCGCCATTGATCGAGCACATGCCGGCTACCACGCCATCGCCTGGCGTATTCTTACGTAATGCCTCAATCGAATGCCGCTGATGCTGCCGCGCGACCACCAGCGGCCAGTATTCGTTGAACGAACCGGGATCCACCAGACGTTCGATGTTTTCCCGCGGCATGCGATGGCCGGTCTTACGCCGCCGCGCCACCGCCTCCGGCCGGTTCTCGTCGAGCGTCAACGCGTGACGTTCAATGTTCTCGCGCAAATCGTCGCGAATGTGGTCCGGATCCAGCGCTTCGCGCGCCGCGATGGCGCCACCGGCGACCTCGGCTTGCTGGATGAACACGATGGGATAGCCCTCGCGAACCACGTCGCCCGCCGCCATCGTGACGCCGCGCACGATGCCGCTGTGTGGCGCGGAGATGACGTGCTCCATCTTCATCGCTTCGACGATCGCGACCTGCTGGCCTTGCCGCACCGCGTCGCCAACCGCGACGGTGATGGCCGAGATGGTGCCCTGAATTGGGGAAGCGACACCCGAGGATCCATCGGGCCCGGTCAGTTCCGGCGCGGCGTCGAACTCCTGTGTGACGGCCTCGGCTTTGACCTGTGCGTCATGCGCGAACAACGCCAGAGGATCACGGCTCCTGACCCGAGCCCCCGCGAAGCCACCGTCATTCGCGGGCGGCGTCGACGCGACAAAACGCTGGCGCTGATCGGCGGCGGCCAACGACAGCGCCGCCATGTGTTCGTCAACCCAACGCGTATGGACGTTGCCCGAAATGAAGTCCGGATGCGCCAGGATCGCGCGCAGGAATGAAATGTTGGTGGCGACGCCGTCGATGCGGAATTCGCTCAACGCGCGGGTGGCACGCCCCACGACGGTCGCGAATTCCGGCGATGCCGAGTGGGCGATCACCTTGGCGAGCAACGAGTCGAACGCACTGCTCGTCCGGTAGCCGGCGTAGCCAAAGCCATCGGTCCGTACGCCAGGTCCGCTCGGCGCCTCATACGTGGTAATCGTGCCACCGGCCGGGCGGACCGCGCCATCGGGGCCAATGGTTTCCATGTTGACCCGAGCCTGGATCGCGAAGCCGCGCGGCCGGCCAACCCCCACTTTATCCAGCCCAAGGTCTCGCAGCGACACACCCTGGGCCAGCCGAATTTGCGTCTGCACCAGATCGATGCCGGTCACCGCCTCGGTCACCGTATGCTCGACCTGCAGCCTGGCATTCGCCTCGATAAACACGAATGGCTGCGCGCCGCCGCTGACATCGACGAGAAACTCAAACGTCCCGAGGTTGCTGTAACGCACGCTTTTCGCGAAACGTACCGCCGCGTCGAGGATCTGTTCGCGCAGCCTGGCGTCCAACAAGGGCGCGGGCGCGATCTCGATGATTTTCTGGAAGCGCCGCTGAAGGCTACACTCGCGCTCTCCCAGATGTGCCACATGGCCATCGCGGTCGCCGAGGATCTGCACTTCCACATGACGCGCGCGCGGGATGAATTCCTCCACATAAACCTCGTCCCGGCCGAATGCCGCTTTGGCCTCGGACTGGCAGCGTTCATAGGCGGAATCCAGTTCGTCGATCGTGCTGACCGCGCGTGTGCCTCGTCCGCCGCCGCCGGCGAGCGCCTTGATGATCATCGCGCGGCCCGCTCCGAGACTCGAGAAGAACGCGCGCGTTTCCTCCAGCGTCACCGCGTGGTCGAGACCGCGGATGACCGGTACTGATGCGGCGGTCGCGGCGATGCGGGCGCGGGCCTTGTCGCCGAACAATTCCAGATGCGTCACGTCCGGCCCAACGAACGTAAGGCCGGCGTCGGCGCACTGGCGCGCGAAGTCGGCCCGCTCGGCCAAAAAGCCATAGCCTGGGTGCACGGCGTCGCACCCGGTGGCCTTTGCCGCGGCGATCACCGCCTCGGCGTTCAGATAAGCCGTCGCACCGATGCCGGACAGACGATGGGACTCATCGGCCATGCGGAGGTGCAGGCTCTTCGAATCGTCCTCAGAATAAATCGCCACCGTGGGAAGATCCATATCCGCCGCCGCGCGCGCGATGCGGATGGCGATCTCGCCGCGATTGGCGATCAGCAGTTTCGTCACGCTCATGATTTCGCGTCTCAGCGGGCGGCGGCTTTCGCTCGCTCCCGATCCAGGTCCGGAACGTTACTGGCGGATGCGCTCAGCATCGACGACTTCGTCACCGCCAGAGCCGCCGCCGCCGCCTCGTTCTCATGGATCTTCGACATCACCGCCTCGCGCGCGCGGTTGAAGTATTCCCGGTTGTTGGCGACGAACTCGCGCGATTTGCGCAGGCCGGCGAGGTAGCCGTTGATCTCCGGCACGACGTAGCGCGCGACCATGTCCCAACTGCGCATGGTGTTCTCCGGATTGGCCCAGTCGTGGACGAAACCAACCACGGTGCCGAAGCCGCCGCTGATGTCGAGCACGTCCTTGATCCGCTTCACCAGATCGTCAGGCGTGCCGATCGTCGCCGCCGCGCCATCGGAGAACGCGGTCTTATCCACCGCCTCGTCCGGGGTCTTGAACGGCTTCGCGCCGGGCCGCTGCAACGTCGCGGTGATATACTCGTTATGATGGCGCAGCAATCCGTCGCGGGCCTCGGCGCGGGCCTTCTCGCGCGTCTCGGCGATGTGCCAGCTCAACAGTACGCGCCAGTTCTTGCGGTCGGCGATCTTGCCGTGCTTCGCGGCGGCGGCTTCCGCGAAACTCCATTGTGTCGGCAGCGCGTTCAGTCCTTCGTCCGACAGCGAACCGATCGAGATGATGCCGATCCCGTGTTTCCCCGCGAGTGTCATCCCCGACGGGCTGATCTGCGACGCGACGGCGAATGGCATCTCCTCCTGCAACGGCAGCAGTTGCAGGGCGGCGTCGTTCATCTGGAACCATTCGCTTTTGACGGTCACTCGCTCGCCGTTGAACAGCCGGCGAATGACGCCGATCGCCTCATCCTGACGGTCGCGCAGCACCATCGGATCGACGCCGAGCGTGTGGGCGTCCGATGCCAGCGCGCCGGGGCCGGAGCCGAAGATCGCCCGTCCGCCGGTCATGTGATCGAGTTGCACCATGCGTTGCGCGACATGGAACGGATGATGATAGGGCAACGAAACGACACCGGTGGCGAGTTTGATGCGCTTCGACCGCTCCCCCGCCGCTGCCAGGAACATCTCCGGCGACGCGATCATCTCCCAGCCGCTGGAATGATGCTCGCCGCACCAGAATTCCTCATAGCCGAGCTTGTCCAGATGCTCGACGAGGTCGAGATCGCGGCGAAATTGCAACATCGGATGTTCGCCGATGGGATGATGCGGGGCGAGGAATGCGCCGAAGTTCAGGCGAGGCATGGGGACTTCTCCGTGGATTGTTGGAGTTGAGCATAGCGTCATGCCCGACGATGAAAAGCGCCGGCTATATCCGGTTGGCGATCCATGCGGCCAATGTGTCGAGCAGTTCGTCGAGGACCCGTTGGTCTGTCGTTCCCGACCGCTTCGGAACATGAAACGAATGATCGGCGTGCGCGATCACGTGCGAGGTCACGTCGGTCAGCCGTTCCAGCACCCGCCTGAGAATTGCCAGACCGGCGAGCGCATCGTGATCGCCTTGCAGAAATAGCATTGGGATGCGCACGTCCGCCAGATGCCGCGCGCGATCGTCGGATGGCTTACCCGCGGGATGCAAGGGAAAGCCGAGAAACGCCAGGCCGCGGACGCTCTCCAACGGTGATTCGGCCTGCGCCTGAGACGTCATGCGCGCTCCGAACGACTTGCCGCCCGCGAACAGCGGCACGCGCTGGGCTACTTTGGTTGCCGCCGCGACTGCTGCCCGCACCGCGGCGTGCGCGACGGGAGGACGGTCGGGACGCTTCGAGCCATTTTCCATGTAAGGGAACTGATAGCGCAACGTGGCGATGCCACGCGCGTACAAGCCCTCCGCGATGGCGGTCATGAACGGATGGGTCATACCGGCGCCCGCTCCATGCGCCATCACATAATAAGCCGAAGGGGCGCGCGGCACCTGAAGCAGACCAGAGACCGTTTGGGAATCATCGACCTCGATGGTAATTCGATCCACGCTCATCCGCACTCCAGGTTTAACTACGTCCACCTTGTCATGACTGATCCGGTCATGCCGTTCCACCCTGGGACCATCTCGGGAGGATAGCCCTGCCTCAGATCTTTTTGCGCAGCGGACGCACGAAGCACGGCCCCGCCTCGATAAAGCCGGTGGCGCGACAGAATGCATGCGATTCGTGATCCTGAGGCCGGGTCAGGAGTTCCAATGTGCCGCACCCGGCGACCCGTGCCGCCTGGGCCGCCGCCTTTACCAGCAACCGGCCAATCCCCCGACGGCGTTCCTCCGGCCCAACCAGCAACGTGGTGATTTGCGCGCGTGGCTGATCGGCCTCCAGCGTTCGATACCAATGCAGAATGACCAGGCCGCTCGGAGGGCCCCATTCGACCGCGATCAACGCCGTGCCTGGCCCCTGGCGGATCGCGTCCAACCGCTCCGCCAGGGGGCGCGGTGCGATCGGATGGCCGGCCGCGCTCAGCATCTCGCTCAGGCCCGGCGCTTCGGCACCGGTCGCGGCGCGGATTTCCAGGCCGTAACGGGTCTTCAAACAGCGCTCCCTCGCAGCACCATGTCCGCCGCCTTTTCGCCGATCATGATCGAGGGCGCGTTGGTGTTGCCCGATGTCAGCGTCGGCATGATCGACGCATCCGCGATGCGCAACCCCTCGATCCCATGGACGCGCAGTTGATTGTCAACGACCGCCATTGGGTCCGCTCCCATCTTGCAGGTGCCAACGGGATGATACGTGGTCTCCGCCGCCTGCTTAACCCACGCCAGGATTTCATCGTCGGTGGTCCGCGTCACGCCGGGCGCGATCTCCGATCACGAGCATGGGCGCCATCGCGGGGGCGTTCATGACCGAGCGGGCGATACGCACCGCGCGCGCTGTGATCTCGGCATCGATCGGCGATGACAGGAAGTTGAAGTTGATCGCCGGCGGTTTGCGTGGATCGGCGGCGGTGATGTGTATATGGCCTTTGCTCTCCGGCCGCATCGGGTGCGCGTAGCAGGTCACGCCGGACTGGCGCGAAATTTTCGGACCTTTCTTGCCTGGCTCGGTCAGCATCGGCACCCAGCCCAGAAGCACATCCGGCGCGCTGAGACCCTCGCGGGAGCGGACAAAAGCACGGATCGGCGCCGCCACCATGCCAAGCAGACCGCGCCCGGACGTCGCATAACGCAACGCCTGCCACACCATGCCAATGCCGCGGGCTCGGTCATTGAATGTGATGCCCTTCGCGCCAATGGACCATCGTGTTCGGGGTGCGTAATGATCGCGCAGGTTCTCTCCGACGCCGGGCAGGGCGTGGCGCACGTCAATGCCGAGGTCGCGCAGCCGGTCGGGCTGGCCGATGCCGGACAACTCCAATAACTGCGGGGAGTTGATCGTTCCGGCGCTGACCACGACTTCCCGCCCGGCGTGGGCTTCATGCATGACGCCGCCGACGGAATAACGAACCCCCGTGCAGCGCGCGCCGTCGAGCACCACCGCCTCGGTCAACGCACCGGTCTCGATGTGCAGGTTCTGGCGTTGGCGAATTGGTTCCAGATAACACCGAGCGGTGCTCATGCGGCGGCCGGAGGCGATCGTCGCCTGACTCATCGCGATGCCGTCCTGGGCAGCGCCGTTGTAATCGGGATTGTGCGGGATTCCGACCTGCCCGGCCGCCTCGATCAGCGCGGCGTACAGCGGGTCGCGCGGTTCGGGGTTGGTGACGCGCAGCGGTCCATCGCGGCCGCGAAATTCATCGTCCCCGCCGTCGTAACGTTCCATGCGTTTGAACATGGGCAGGACATCGGCGTAGCTCCAACCCTGATTGCCCATTTGCGCCCAGGTGTCGAAGTCGTGAGCCTGGCCGCGGACAAATGCCATGCCGTTGAGTGAACTGGAGCCGCCGAGTAAACGGCCGCGTGGGACCGGTAGCTTGCGGCCATTGGTGTTGGCCTCCGGCTCCGATGTGTAGAGCCAGTTGGCCGCCGGGTTGTTCAGCAGTTTGGCGTAGCCGATCGGGATACGCGACCAGGGATGGCTGGCGGGGCCTGCTTCCAGCAGGAGCACCGTGTTCCGCGCATCCGCCGACAGCCGGTTGGCGACCACCGCGCCGGCGGAACCGGCGCCCACAACGATATAGTCGTACGTTCGCATGGTGTTTGAGCCCCTCGAATCGCGACACGACTCCCGCCGTGCCGAACGATCGTCGAGCACCCTACGCAGCGACCGCACCGCCGGCAAAGTCGGCGGTCCGAGGGGTCACGAGGCGTTGCCGCCGCCACGCGGTCGGCTTGCGTCAGACCAGCGTGAACGCCGGAAGACGTGCCGACACGGGTTGCCGTAGGGCGGCCCGTGTCACCACACCGCGTTCCGGGGCCAGCGCGTTGGCGACCGCCATCCATGGCATCCCCCGCGCCCGGAAGACCTCGGCGACGGCGGCGATCGTCGCATCATCGCGCCACGTCCACAGCCGCTCGACCAACGGCTCGAACGTGCGGGTCCAATCTGGCCCGGTCGAGCGCGCCGGAGAGAACGTTTCAAACAGCGATACGAGCTCCTCGATGCCGGCGTCGCGCACGGCCCGGCTCATTTGTTCCTCGGTCAGCGCGAGGGTCGCGGCGGCGGCGTTCCGGATCCGCCAGAACTCGGCCAGCGGCATCGGCTCATTGCTCATGATCGGTCCTCAGGCGTTGGCGGGTTTGAAGTAATCGACGTAGACCTGGAAACAGTCGTGGGTTGGCGCGCGCTTGACGTAGCGTGCCTGGTGCTTGACGTAGCCGCGAATGATGTCATCGCGCCGCGACGTACGATTGGCGCGAAACTCCTCGAGCGACGTGCTGCAGTTGCGCATCACGTGCGGATCGTTCTGCCAGTGGCACGCGGCGTAAGTGATCGTGTCGAGCAGATCGTGCCGCTCATCGGTGCGGTCCAGATACGAATCGACCAATGCGCAGGACCGCGGCGCATCCTGCGCCAGCACGTGCTGTTTCAGTATGGGCAGCATCCGATCGATGGCGATGCCGTCCGCCCAGTCGCGATGGTTCTGCCGCGGTTCGAGGGCGAAAGCGGGATCGCGCGGGAAGTTGGCGTTGGAGCGGATCGTGTCGTTCATGAAACGCGCGCCCATGAACACGGCTTTCACCTGATGCGGGTTGTCGTGATTCCGGGTCCACGACTGCACGACGTTCATGTAGTCCAACGCGTGGGTGGGATGCAGGAACGCGTTCGGATGCTCCAGCACGTCGATCAGGTAGCGCTGGAAGCAGACGATCACGGCATCGCCGACGTCCAGAATGCCCGCGCCGCGTTTGAAGAAACCCATGATCGCGGCGTTGACCTCGAACGGTCCGCCCCAGACGATCGCCTCGGTCAGAATGTCGAGGTCGCGTTCGGTCAGCGGCTTGTCGGACCGTTTCGGGATCGCGGCGTATTCGGGGATTTCCATCCGGCAGATGGTGTTGATCTCCGACCACAGCCCGTAGAGCCGCGGCGAGCAGCCCAGATCCGGCACCACCGTGTAAAACAGCTCGTGCGCGTTGTCCCAACCGAGATAGTCGGCGATATCCACCAGCGCCCGCGCCCGCAGTGCCTTATGGCCGATATTCTGGTAGCCGCCGCGATTGATGATGGTGTCCTGCAGATCGGTGATTCCGGCGAACAGGATGGCGTCCTTCAGACGATGGCGGCTGGCGGGATCTTTC
Organism: uncultured Alphaproteobacteria bacterium; assembly: GCA_963719675.1. Taxonomy (GTDB): domain Bacteria; phylum Pseudomonadota; class Alphaproteobacteria; order Acetobacterales; family Acetobacteraceae; genus Rhodopila. Next base: position 77,509 of record CAVRDN010000087.1, read on the forward strand.
GCCAGGCCGAGGAACAGTCCGTAGGCTTCGGCTTTGTCGCCCTCGGCGATGGCCCAGTTCATGCGGGCCAAACGGTCTTCGACGGAGCCTCCCTCGATTGGGTCGTGATCGGCGAAGTAGATCTTCGGCACGTTCCAGGCCGGTCCGTCGAAACGATTGACGTGCGCATCGGGGCCGGGGAATTTCCGGCCGCACTGCTCTCCGTCGCGCGCGTAGTGTCCGGGGAATTCGCAGATCACCTGCTCCCAAACATTGAGGCCTTGCGGTACGTACCACATCGCCTGGACATTCGGCAGGATGCCGCGTGAGCCGCCGAGTTCGTTCATCAACGAGATCGCGCCGCGCCAACCGAGAATGGTGTGATCGTAGTTGACGCCGCGCATTTCGCCGTTTGGCAGTTGCATGAGATGGGATGGAACCTGAACGTACGGCGCCGCTGAAGCGATCGCCGCCTTGATCATGTCTTTGAGGGGCCGGGCTTCCTCGGTTACCAGCCGGCAGAACGTGGTTGTCGCGTCACGATAGCGAACGCCCTGGATTTCCTCTCGCAGACGGTCGATCGTCGCGGCTCCTTGATTGAAGTCCATGGATCTATCCTCCTTCATCCGATTGGGCGCGCGGCGAACCGGCCGCCCGGATGGCGCGGCTCGGCGATTGTCAGTGTTCGCGCTGTATTCGGCCCCGTCTTTGATCTGGATCAAAGACGGCGGCTGATCCGCCCCGTGGTAGCCATCGCCGCGCGACCGGCGCAGGATCGTCTTTGTCGTGCACCGCCGGCGCCGGCGGATACGATGGCGAGTTGATCGGGGCGGTCGCGGACCCAGGCCGGATGCCGGGCGAACAGGCCCGGATCGCCGATCCCGCGAAGCGCAACAAATGGAGGAACGGTCATGGCGAAAGGTGTGTTGATCGCGGCGATGGACTTTTCCAATGTCGCGGCCGACGAATTCAACGATTGGTACGACAGCGAACACATCCCGGAGCGCCGGGCCGTGCCGGGATTTTTGACCCTGCAACGCTGGATCGGCGCCGAGAACCCAAAACAATCAGTCGCCACCTATGATCTCGAGAACGTCGAAGTATTGCGCGGTGCCGCCTATCGCGCGATCGGCGGCGAAAATCTGTCACCCTGGTCGAAACGCGTGACCGGAAAGGTGGAGCGTATCCTGCGCTATGAAGGCGAGCAGATCCTCCCTGGCGACGCGGCCGCACCGGACGGCGCCGGCGGGTTATTGTTGGTTGGCATGACGCCGGCCGCCGCGGACGAGGCCGCGTTCAACGCGTGGTACGACAAGGAGCATGTCCCGGCGCTCGCCGCCGTACCGGGCGTGCTGTGCGCGCGGCGGTTTCGCACCGGCGCGGGCGGCACGAAATATGTCGCGCTCTACCATCTTCGGACGCCCGATGTCGTTGATTCCGCGGAATGGAAGCGCGCCAGTGCCTCAACACCGATGCCTGGGCCCGTCCGGGAAAAGATCACCCATCGGGTGCGCCTCGTCTGCCGTAGTTACCAGCGCGCGTGAGCCGCGGGGCAACGGCCGGTTTGTCAAATCGGCCGGATAGCCCAATATGCCCGGCCATGGAGCAATTGCCAGGATTGCCGGAGGCGGCGTTCGACAAAGCCGATCCGACACCGGACGCGGAGTTCTACGCGTTCCCGCGCTTCGTCACGCACATCGATGACGCCGCGATCGCCGCCGTCACGCGGGTTTATCGCGAGACGCTGCCGGCCGGCGGCACGGTGTTGGATCTGATGAGCAGTTGGGTCAGTCACCTGCCCGAGGACGTCCGCTACGCCGCGGTCGTCGGCCACGGCATGAACGAGGAGGAACTCGCGGCCAACCCGCGGTTCTCGCGTTGGTTCATCCAGGACCTGAATGTCGACCCGGCACTGCCGCTCGACGCCGATCATTTCGACGGCGCCTGTCTGTGCGTATCAGTGCAGTATTTGCAGCGGCCGGTCGAGGTGTTCCGGGAGGTTTCCCGCGTGCTGCGGCCCGGCGCGCCGTTCGTGGTGTCGTTCTCCAACCGATGCTTTCCGACCAAGGCGGTGGCGATCTGGCAGTCATTCTCGGGTCCGGATCAGCAGCGGTTGGTGGGCGCGTATATGCGGGCGGCGGGGTTCGCCGAAGTGGCGCTCCAGGCGGCCCCACCGCCGCGCGGCGATCCGCTGTGGGTGGTGATCGGCAAAGCGTGACGCGGTTCGCGCGGCCCTGGACGTGACCATGGAGAGCCGATGCGGGCCCTGGTGATCTACTGTCATCCACGACAGGACAGTTTCTGCGCCGCGCTGCGCGACGCGACGGTGGAAGGGCTGATCGCCGCCGGACACGCGGTGGACCTGTGCGACCTCTACGCCGAGGGTTTCGATCCCGTGTTGTCCACACAGCAGCGTGGCGCGTACTTCGATGAGGCGGAGAACCTGCGCGGCCTCGAGGATCACGCCGCGATGCTGCGCCGGGCTGAGGGAATCGTGTTGGTCTATCCGACATGGTGGTTCGGCATGCCGGCCATGCTGAAGGGCTGGTTGGATCGGGTCTGGGTGCCGGGCGTGGCATTCCACTTAGGCGGAGCGAAAGTCCTGCGGCCATTATTGACGAACATTCGGCGTATCGCGGTCGTTACGACCTATGGTTCGCCCAGGTGGTTGCTCTGGTGGGTGGGTTGGCCGGATCGGCGCATCGTCCGGCGAGGGCTCAGGCCGCTCTGCGCATCCCGTTGTCGCATCGACTGGATCGCTCTGACGCGAATGGATGAGGACAATCTGGCGCGCCGGCGACAATTCCTCGCCGCGGTCAGGCGGCGCTTCGCCGTCTGGCGGTAACCGCATCCGCCGACATCCGCAAGGGACGCCGGCGGCTTCCAACGCCGCTCACCTCATGCGGCGATCCAGCTTTTCTTCTCGCCGGCATAGGCGGCGCCGGGATTGCCGCTGACGGTGGTGCGCCACATCAAACGGTGCTCGTTGGCGGCGTCGAACCAGGTCGCGGCGTGCACGAGGCACCGGTTGTCCCAGACGATCAGTTCGCCAGGCGACCACTCGTGCACATAGATGAACTCGGGGCGCGTGAGATGCGACATCAGTTCGGACAGCAGTTCGGCGCCATCTCCGTTGGGACCGGGTCGCATGCCGGCAAAGGGTCCCTCGAACCAGTCCATTTGACCATATTCGCACAGATACAGGGCTTTACGGCCGGTCACGGGATGTACGCGGACAACCGGTTGGCGTTGCGGAAGTTCGTGCGGTCCCAGCGGCCGAGGCGTCGTCCCGGCGAGCACCTCGTCGCGTGAGCGTTTGGCGCTCAGCGACACATGCAATCCCTCCAGACCGTCCACGCGCGCTTTCAACGCGGGCGGGAGTGCCTCGTACGCTGCGGTGCCATTGGCGAACAATGTTTGGCCTTGACCTTGCGGGACCGGAACGACCGCGAAGAACAGCGAGATATCCGGCGGTGGGCGGCGGTAGCTCTGATCGGTGTGCCAGCCGCGGCGATGCGGAAACCGCGTCGGCAACTTCCCTTCCGCGGTCAAAGGCGGATCGGGACGGCGCGGCGGCTGGCGTCCGACCGGAGGGGTGTTCGAAACGACGAAGATCTCGGGGACGGTTTCGTGCACCATGTTCAGCGGCGTCAAAGTATGACGATAGTTTTCGACCTCGGAACCGAAGATCCGGCTAAGCCGCACCAGCAACGATGGCTCATCGGCGATTTCGCCCAGGCCTCGCACAAGCATGAGGCCCTGAAAGTCCGCCAGCGCCCGGGGCAGAGCGTCCGGCTCCACCTCGGCGGCCTGAACGAATGCCCGCGCGCTGGTTTGACCGTGAAGGCGCGCGACGCCACCGAAATTCGCGCCGGACAACGGACTGAAAAATTCGAAACGGCTGCTCAAGGCGCACCTGCCGGAATGGATGGAACGATCGGGCGCGAGCCTATCCAATCGAGCCTGGCAGTCAATCGACGAGGCGCCGTCGATTGGAATGCATACGTCATGTCGCGCAATGCGAAATCGCGGGAAGCGGGATGGTGGAGCTGAGGGGAATCGAACCCCTGACCTCCTCATTGCGAACGAGGCGCTCTCCCAACTGAGCTACAGCCCCATCCCGTCGTCCGCGCGGCCTTGGCCAGCGCGGGCGCAAAATGCTGACGTGGGCCTCCAGTGTCAACACGCAAACCGCGCCGCGCCGGGTCAGGCGCGAACCCGAGCCAAAAACCCACGCGTGGCCGCCGATAAACGCACCAACGCGCCGCCCCGACGAGAATGCCCGCCGGGCGGAAGTTCGTCGCCCGCGGCAAACCCCGACCAGGCACGACCGGCGCCAGGCAAGCCGGCGCGTATTCTGGACTTCACGACCAGCCCACGCCAATGTGCCCGCCCGGGGGCAGCGGCGGACCCGCCCTCGCACCGGGGACAATCATGCCGATTGAACAATGGCTCAAAAGACTTGGGCTGGAGCGGTACGCGGCGGCGTTCGCGGCGAATGACGTTACCGACGACCTGCTGCCCACGCTGACGGCCGATGACCTGCGTGATATCGGCGTCACCTCGGTAGGCCATCGCCGCCGCATTCTCGACGCCATCGCGTCGGCGCGAATCCAACCTTCCGCCGCCGCGGTCCAACCGGCGCCGGAGCCGCTCGCCGAGCGACGTCAGGTCAGCGTCATGTTCTGCGATCTGATGGGCTCCACGGCACTCTCCACGCGGCTCGACCCGGAAGACCTGAGCGCGGTGCTGCAATCTTATCAGGAACGGGTCAATGCCACGGCCGCGCGCTATGGCGGCTTCATCGCCCGTTACCTCGGCGACGGTGTGCTGATCTATTTCGGTTGGCCCCAGGCGCGCGAGGACGATCCGGAACGCGCGGTGCGCGCCGCGCTGGACATCATCGGCGCGATGGCGTCCGGCCTTGTGCGCGGGGAGCGGTTGCGGGTTCGCATCGGGATCGCCACCGGCCTCGTCGTGATCGGTGAGCGGATCGGCGTCAACAACTCGCTGCAATATACTGCGATCGGCGAAACCCCGAACCGTGCCGCGCGCCTCCAGGCCGTCGCCGCGCCCGACACCGCGGTGATCGACGCCGTGACGCGGCAAATGGTCGGCCGCCTGTTCGAGGTCCGCGATCTCGGCGCCCAGGATCTTCCGGGCCTTACGGGTCCGGTGCCCGCCTGGGCGGTGTCGGGCGAAAGCGGCGTGTTGAGCCGGTTCGAAGCCTTGCACGGCTCCAGCCTGACGCCGTTCATCGGCCGCGATGAGGAACTGGCATTGCTGCTGCGCCGCTGGCAGGACGCCCGCTCGGGCCACGGGAACGCGGTATTGATCACCGGTGAACCGGGGATCGGCAAATCCCGCCTGGTCGCCGCGTTGGACGAGCAGCTCCAGCGCCAGCCGCATATCAGTCTGCGGTATTTTTGCCTCCCCCATCGCCGTGACACCCCGTTGGGCCCCTTTATCGGTCAGTTCGAACATGCGGCGGGGTTCGCGCGCGGCGATACGGCGGAAGAGAAACTGGCGAAGCTGCGCACCGTTCTGGTGCCTCGCACGACACCCGAGGATGCCGCGCTGATCGCCGGATTGTTGTCGCTCCCGGTGGATGAGACGGCACCGGACCTGGCGGCGATCGCCGGCTTGTCAGCCCAACGGCGCAAGGAAGCAACGTTCGCGGCGCTTGCCCGGCAGTTCACCGCGCTCACGCAAACCCAGCCGGTGCTGGTGCTGGCCGAGGACGTGCACTGGTCGGATCCGACCTCGCGCGAGTTGCTCGATCACATGTTTGAGCTGTTTCAGCGGTTGCCGGCGCTGCTGGTGCTGACCTATCGGCCAGAGTTCGACGCACCCTGGGTTGGTCGCGCGGGCGTCAGCGTGCTCACCTTGAACCGCCTCCCGCCACGCGAAACCGCGGAAATCGCACTGCGGCTCGCGGCCACGGCGATCCCGCAATCATTGATCGACCGTCTCGTCGCTCGCAGCGACGGCGTACCGCTGTTCATCGAGGAACTGACCCGCGCGGTACTGGAATCGGGGCTGCGCACCGACGCGTTTTCCGCGGCGGTGGTGCCGGACAGCCTGCAGGCGTCGTTGTTGTCCCGGCTGGACCGCCTGCCGGTCGCGAAAGCCGTCGCGCAAATCGGTTCGGTCATTGGCCGTACGTTCCCGTATGAACTGGCGGCGGCGATCGCCGACATCCCGATTCGCACGCTGGACGACGGGCTGGAGCAACTGGTGGAAGCCGGTCTCGCGTCGCGCCGCGGGGAAGCGGCGGGCACCAGCTATCAGTTCAAGCACACGCTGGTGCAGGACACGGCGTATCAGAGCATGTTACGCACCCGCCGCGCCGCGCTGCATGGCGCGGTCGTCGGCGTCATGGAGCGCGATGCCGAGACGGTGCGCGAAGACCCGGCGCTGATCGCGCATCATTGCGCGGGAGGCTGGCCTGATCGCTCAGGCGGTGCGGTATTTCCTGGCGGCGGCTGAGCAGACCGCGACCCGCGGCGCCATGCTGGAAGCGCACACGCACCTGACACGCGGCCTGAAGCTGGCGGAAGACAACCCGGATATTCCGGACGTGCTGGCCTGGCGTACGCGGTATCACCTCGCGTTAGGCGAAGTGCTTGGGGCGCTGCGGTTCTATGTCTCCCCGGAGACCGGCGCGGCGCTGGCCGAGGCGGTGAAACTCGCGCGGATCATGACGCCCGGCAACAAGCAGCGCGATCCGCTGCTGGCGCGCTCGCTGTTCGGCTACTACGTGCATCAGCTTTATCTCGGCGATTTCCGCTCGGTCCGTTCTCTCAGCGACGAATTGTTCAGTCTGGGACGCGAGCGCGGCAATCCCGGCATCGCCGCGCTTGGCGCCATCGCGAACGGGATCTGCCGGGTTTATCAGGGGGAGATCGTTCAGGCCCGGGCGATCTTTCATGACACGCTGGAAGAATGGCGCAAGATCGACTTTCCCGGCGCGGCGCAGGCCCTCGGCCTCGATCCGATTTCGGTATTGACGATGTTTCGTGCCCGGCTGGACGCGCTGCTCGGCTATCCCGACACCGGCGTGGCGGAAGCGCGGGTGGCGATCGAACGGGCGCGCGGCCTGCGTCACGTGCGCTCGCTGGCGGTGGTGCTGGGGACCGGGTGGGACACGTTCGCGATCGCGGGTGAGGAGGAGGATTTGCGGCTCGCCACGCGGGAATGGGATGCGCTGGCGAACGATCAGGGCTTTCAGTTCTATCAGGCGCGCGCACGCTATTGCTCCGGCTGGGTCAAATTGCGCGACGGGGACATCGCGTCCGGATTGGTGATGGTCGAGGAAGCGGGTACCAGACCTGGACGCCGTCGGCGTGGTGCTGGACCTGCCGCAGGTGCATGCGATGCTGGCCGACGCGCGAGAGTCGGCGGGCGATGTCGCCGGCGCTCTGGCGGCGATTGACCGCGGGCTGGAGATCGCGACCAGCGGCGGCGGGATCTGGTGGAGCGCCGAGTTGCACCTGCGCAAAGGGCGGCTGCGTCCGGACGATCCGGCCGCGGCGGAGCAAGACTTCCAGCGCGCGTTGCAGGCGGCGCGGCGGCAATCGGCGCGTACCCAGGAATTGCGGGCCGCGACGGCGTACGCGGAGTTCCTGCTCGCCCAGGGGCGCGAGGAGGGCGCGCGGGCGGTGCTGGCGCCCGTGTTCGGGTGGTTCACCGAGGGGCTGCACAGACCGGATCAACGCGCCGCGGCGGCGATGCTGGCACGGATCGACGGCGTGCGCATCGAAGCGGCGGAATAACGCCAGGTCGCGGAAAGGCTGACGCTTCCGTTTCAGAATCCCGAACAGGCGCGCGCCAGGGTTCGGGTCATCCGCCGCGGGCTAACGCACCGGTTTCGGCGGCAGATCGATCCGCAGCGACAACTCCTTCAACCGCTGCGGCGAGACCTCCGCCGGGGCACCCATCAGCAGATCCTCGCCGCCCTGGTTCAGTGGGAACAGGATGACCTCGCGGATATTCGGTTCGTCAGCGAGCATCATGACGATGCGGTCGATGCCTGGCGCTGACCCGCCATGCGGCGGCGCGCCGTAGCGGAACGCGTTCAACATGCCACCGAACCGGGCTTCCACTTCCTCGGGCTTATAACCGGCGATGGCGAACGCCTTCAGCATGATGTCCGGGCGATGGTTGCGGATCGCACCCGACGACAAGTTCGATGCCATTGCACACGATATCGTATTGATACGCCTTGATGGTCAGCGGGTCCTGCGTGTTCGAGCGCCTCCAACCCGCCTTGCGGCATACTGAACGGATTGTGGCTGAAGTCGATCTGTTTGGTTTCCTCGTTCACCTCGAACATCGGGAAATCGGTGATCCAGCAAAACCGGAACGCGCCCTTTTCCGACAGATCGAGTTCCTCGGCGATGCGGTTGCGGACGACGCCGGCGAATTTCTCCGCCACGTCTTTCTTGCCACCGACGAAGAACACCGCGTCTCCGGCGTTCAGACCGCATGCGGAACGAATGGCCTCGGCGCGCTCGGGCTCCAGGTTGCGCGCGATCGGCCCCTTCGGTCCGTCCGCGTCGTAAACGATATAGCCCAGTCCGCCCTGGCCTTCGGCGCGCGCCCAGTCGTTGAGCTTGTCGAAGAAGCTGCGCGGCTGCGAGGCGGCGCCCGGCGCCGGCACCGCGCGCACGATCCCGCCGGACGCGGCGATCCGCGCGAACAGCCCGAACCCGGAGCCGGCATACTGTGCACGTCACGTCGGCGATCCGCAGCGGATTGCGCAGATCGGGCTTGTCCGAGCCGTATTCCAGCATCGCCTGTGTCGTAGGGAATTTGCGGGAAGGGAGTCGGCGTGACCGCCCGTGCCCTCGCCGAATTCATCGAACACGCCGGCGATGACCGGCTCGATGGTCGCGAACACATCTTCCTGCGTGACGTAGCTCATTTCGAAATCGAGCTGATAGAATTCGCCCGGGCGAGCGATCGGCCCGGGACGCCTCGTCACGGAAGCATGGCGCGATCTGGAAATAGCGGTCGAAGCCCGCCACCATCAGCAACTGCTTGAACTGCTGCGGCGCCTGCGGCAGCGCATAGAATTTCCCGGGGTGCATGCGCGCGGGCACCAGGAAGTCGCGCGCGCCCTCGGGGCTGGAAGCGGTCAGGATCGGCGTCTGGTATTCCAGGAACCCGGCCTCGATCATGCGCCGCCGGATCGAGGTGATGACGTTCGAGCGCAGCATCATGTTGCGATGCAGCTTCTCGCGCCGCAGGTCGATGAAGCGGTAGCGCAGGCGGATGTCCTCGGGGAATTTCTCTTCGCCGGCGACCTGCATCGGCAGCACCTCGGCGGCGGATTGCACGACCAGATCGGCGACGCGGAGTTCGATCTCGCCGGTCGGCAGTTTGGGGTTCAGCGTGCCTTCCTCGCGCGCCACGACCGCGCCCGTCACCGTGACCACGCTCTCCGGCCGCAACGCCTCCGCCTGGGCGAACACCGGGGAGCCGGCGGCGAACACGCATTGCGTGATGCCGTAATGGTCGCGCAGATCGATGAACAACAGACCGCCGTGGTCGCGTTTGGCATGCACCCAGCCGGACAGGCGGGCAGTCTGGCCAGCGTCGGCGGCGCGCAGCGCGCCACAGGTGTGCGAGCGGTAGGGGTGCATGAAATCACATCCTGACTAACAGGGCGGCCCAGCCTCGGGAGCGGGGTCTCGGGAGTGGGGGGCGCCGGAGCGCGGGAGAAAAGACAGGGGCCACCGTGAAGGTCAAGCGCGAGCATGCCGCGGCGACCTTCTCATCGCGCCCACACCACTGGCTCTCCCGCGATTCCGGTGTAAAACCGCCCGATGCCCCGTCATTCCGTACCCGAGTTTCCCCCGCCCACGGTCGTCACGGACACCGCGGCGCTGACCGATCTCTGCCAACGCCTCGCCACCGAGGAGTTCGTCACCGTCGATACCGAATTCATGCGGGAACGCACCTACTACCCGGAATTATGCCTCGTCCAGCTCGCCGGCGAGACCGAGGTCGCGGTCGTGGACACGATTTCCGATCGGCTCGATCTCACCCCGCTGGGCGAGTTGCTGGCCAATCCGAACGTGATCAAGGTGTTTCACGCGGCGCGCCAGGACGTGGAGATATTCGTGCAACGGTTCGGTGCCGTACCGACTCCGCTGTTCGACACTCAGGTCGCCGCGATGGTGGCCGGGTTCGGCGATCAGGTCGGCTATGACTCGCTGGTTTCCAGCCTGACCGGCGGGTCGATCGATAAGGCGCACCGCTTCAGCGACTGGGGTGCCCGCCCGCTGTCTCCCGCGCAAATGGCCTACGCCGCCGCCGACGTGACCTGGCTGCGCATGGTCTATCGCCGGCTGCGCGCCCGGCTGCTGGAGGAAGGCCGCCTGACCTGGGTCGCCGAGGAAATGGCCATCCTGACCAATCCCGCCACTTATCGCGGCGATCCCGAGACCGCGTGGGAACGTCTGAAGGTGCGCGGCAACAACCGCCGGTTCCTCGCCATGGTCCGCACCCTCGCCGCGTGGCGCGAGCAGGAGGCGCAACGGATCAACATCCCCCGTCAGCGCCTTCTGAAGGACGAGACGTTGATGGAGATCGCCGCCATCGCCCCGACCAGCGCCGAAGCCCTCTCGCGCGCCCGCGGCATCACCCGCGGTTTCGCCGAGGGCCGCACCGGCGCGTCCTTGCTGGAAGCGGTCGCGGCGACGATTGCCCTGCCTGAGGCGAAACTGCCCGAGGTACCGCGCCAACGCGATACCGCCAGACCCTCGGCGGCCCTGGTTCAGTTGTTGAAGGTTTTGCTCACGGCGCGCTGCGAGGAAAATCAGGTGGCGCCGAAGCTCATCGCCTCGTCCGAGGACATCGATCGCATCGCGTCGGAGGACGAGCCGGATGTTCCCGCGTTGCATGGCTGGCGGCGCACGGTATTCGGCGATGACGCGATCGCGCTGCGCGAAGGCCGGGTCGCGGTTGGCGTGGATGGAAAACGGATCCGGCTGATTCCCGTCAGTTAATATCAGCGGCCAATTCGGAGGGTCGTTCAGCCTCCGTTAATTCCGGAAGTTCGATGCGGGGGTCTATGCGACCAACCGCGAGATCGTGCTGTGACTGACGTTATACGACTCGGCGATCGTTGCGAGAGTCTCGCCTTTCTTACGCCGGCGCAACGCCTCCTGTTCCTGTTTTGGGGTCAGCTTCGGCTTGCGACCAAGCTTCACACCGCGTGCCACCGCCCGTGCCTGGCCGGCCTCGGTCCGCGCGCTTCGCACGTCACGCTCGAACGCGGCGATTCCCTCCAGCATCGTCAGCAGCCGGACGCCCCGCATGTTGGTGTCGGCCCACGGCTCCGCCAGAGAGCGGAAAATCGCCTTGCGCTCGGAAATCACCGTCAACGTGCGCAACAGGTCCAGCGTCGAGTCGGCGATCTGATTTAATCTGGCGACCACCAGCACATCCCCTGGGCTGAGCTGTTCGACCGCGCGCCGCCTCTGGGCGCGTTCCGACCTCGAGGCGCCGCGCATATCGCGATGGATTTTATCGCATCCGGCCGCTTTCAGTTGCGCCGCCACCTTCTGACCATCGTTCGAGGAGATCATATAGCCGTGGATCATTGTGACATTCCATGAAGCAGCGGGCCGATCACGCGGCCGATTGACGAGGTTAACGGCGCACGAGGGAGAACCAGCGCCACCGAACGGAATATATCTCGCACTGACAACGTTCTCACATCGGGTCGGTTCCAATCGTCCTGCTCATATCGCAGTCGGGTTGATGCGAAACCCATCAGGTGCATGAGCCATGCGATCCGCAACGCGCGATATCATATCTGGTGCGATGTCTGGTGCATACAAGCCGTGCGATCGGATCGCCACCGTTCAAGGGGGCACGTTCCGAAGCGAAAGCCGCGTGTGGTCCAGGGGCTTTCCGCTCCGGTCGCGACGGTTTCTCCGAGTTCCGCCAAGGTTGTTCGGCGCCCTCGTGGTTCTCCGGATCAAGCGTCGATCGCGTTCAACGCATTTTCAATTGGCGCGATTCGTCAATGTCTCGCGGGAGAATTCCGGTGACCGGTCGCGATGCCCGCGGCAATACTTTTCACATTCGCGGGTCCTTGGAACCGATGCGAATCCGTTTGTTTCCCGGCCGCGTGGCGGCCTGACCATTGCGCGCCGTGGCGGTCCGCCGGGCGGACGGGCGTATCGCGGTGGCCTTCGGCGGCCTGAAGATCGTCGGCCGGGCAGGGTCGTTTTTGACGGAAGTCGCGCTTTTGGTGCCCCGCGATGTCGTCGTGGCATGACGAAGCAGGCGTGATTGGCCGGACCCGTTTGCCCCGGAACGCCGGACGCTGACCTCCGTCGCCGCCAATGGGCCGCCGCGGGTCTCCGGCGAAGGCAGCTCCGTGGCGAGGAGCGGCTCGGCGATCTTTCGTAAGGGCGGCCAGGGCGATGCCGCGCCGCCTCCACGGTATCGTCACAAGCCGGCGCTTGCGGAACCTGTCCGGCACTCTTATGAGGGGGCGTCAAGGTCGCGGAAAGGCCACATATCCATGGCACTTGACATCCCAAACGAAACTCGCGCCGTCCCACCCAACCGGGTGGAGGAGGCATTGGCCTTCGACGATGTGCTCGTCGTGCCGGCCTATTCTCAGGTTTTGCCGGCCGCGACCAATACGCGGACCCGGCTGACGCGTGAAATCTGGCTGAATATCCCGCTCATCTCGGCGGCGATGGACACCGTCACCGAGAGCGACATGGCCATCGCGATGGCGCAACTCGGCGGCATGGGTGTGATCCACAAGAACCTGACTCCCGAACAGCAGGCCGCTCAGGTGCGGCAGGTGAAGAAGTACAAATCCGGTATGGTGGTGAACCCGCTGACGGTTTACCCGGACCAGACCCTCGGGGAGCTGATGGCGCTCAAAACCGCGCATAAGATCAGCGGCTTTCCGGTCGTCGAGCGAGGCACCAACCGGCTCGTCGGCGTGGTCACCAACCGCGATGTGCGGTTCGCCACCGATCCGTCGATCAAAGTCTATGAGCTGATGACGCGCGACAACCTCGTGACCATCAGCCCTGACGCCGCGCCCGAGGAGGCCCGCCGTCTGCTGCATCGGCACCGGCTGGAGAAGCTCCTGGTGGTCGATGACAGTTACCGCTGTGTCGGGCTGATCACCGTGAAGGACATGGACAAGTCCGAACTGCATCCGCTCGCCAACAAGGACGAACTCGGCCGGCTGCGGTGCGCCGCCGCGACCGGTGTGGGCGCCGAGGGGATCGAACGCGCGCTGGCGCTGATCGCCGCCGAGGTGGATATCATCGTGGTGGACACGGCGCACGGCCACTCCCAGGGGGTGCTGCGCGCGGTCGAGACGATCAAGACCAACTCCAACGCGGTGCAGGTGATCGCCGGCAACGTGGCGACGCCGGAGGGCGCGCGGGCCTTGATCGGCGCCGGGGCAGACGCGGTGAAGATCGGCATCGGGCCTGGCAGCATCTGCACGACGCGGGTGGTCGCCGGTGTCGGCGTGCCGCAGTTCACCGCCGTGTTGGAAACCGCCGCCGCGTGCCGCGAACAAGGCATTCCCGCAATCGCCGACGGTGGCATGCGGACCAGCGGCGATATCGTCAAGGCCATCGCCGCCGGGGCCGACGCGGTCATGGTCGGCAGCCTGCTGGCGGGCACCGATGAGGCACCGGGCGAGGTGTTCCTGTACCAGGGACGCTCGTACAAATCCTATCGCGGCATGGGGAGTATCGGCGCCATGGCGCGCGGGTCGGCCGACCGCTACTTCCAGCAGGATATCAAGGACCAGCTCAAGCTGGTGCCGGAAGGGGTCGAGGGCCGCGTCGGCTACAAGGGCGCCGTCAGCAACGTCGTGCATCAACTGGTGGGCGGCCTCAGGCCGGCATGGGCTATACGGGCAGCGCGGACATTGGCGCCCTGCAGGCCAATACCCGCTTCCGCCGCGTGACCGGCGCCGGCTTGCGGGAGAGCCACGTGCACGATGTCTCGATCGACCGCGAAGCCCCGAATTACCGGCAGGACTGACGCCGGCCAGGCCGTTGTCGGTGGCGTTCGCTACTTCGCCATCGAGACCGGCTCCGATTGGATATCGCGCGGAGCGTACCCTGAGTGCCGCTCCAGTGCCGGGTCCCGGCGCGTCGGGTTCGTCGTCGGGAAACCCAGGGACAGGTCCGACCCCAGCCCCGAGACCAGCCAACGCGACATCGCCTCGTCCTGCATCGGCCGGCCAAAGTACCAGCCCTGACCCAGATCGCAGCCGACGTCGCGCACCCGGTCGCTGATGTCCTCGGATTCGATGCCCTCGGCCACGACGTTCATGCCAATGGCGCGCGCCAGTGACACGGTGGCGCGTACCAACTTCCACGCTTCGGGATCGGTGCGGCAAACTCCAACGAACGAACGGTCGATCTTCAGTTCCGCGATCGGCATGCGCAGCAGTGACGACAGCGACGAATAGCCGGTGCCGAAGCCATCCATGGACACACGGACGCCCTTGGCGCTGAGCTTCGTCAACATCTCCGTCGCCGCGGGCATATTGGAGATCAGCGTGGTTTCGGTGACCTCGGCGATCAGCGCGCCGGGTGGTAATTTATTTTGGCCCAGCATCGAGTCGATCATCGGCAACAGCGCCGGATTGGTCAGCATCTGGGGGGAGATGTTGACCGCCACACTGCAGTTCGGCCGTATTTCTCGCCATTTGCGGCATGCCATCATCGCGTCTTCCAGCACCTGGAAGGTTAATCGGTTGATCAAATCAGATTGTTCCGCGATCGGGACGAACTGATCCGGCGCGATGACGCCGAGGGTCGGGCTG
>CAVRDN010000088.1:0-28245 GCA_963719675.1 uncultured Alphaproteobacteria bacterium
CCAGGCTTCCTCAGTTGCCATCTGATCCTCGCTCCATCCGCCTGTCCTCATCCAGGGTCCGTCCCTTCGCATGCCTTGCGTCTCCGGGCAACCGTTCGTAGACAAGCATGCGGAGGGGATAGGATGCCCGACAGACAACAGACCTACGACGTGATCGTCGCCGGAGGCGGCAACGCGGCTCTGTGCGCGGCCATCACGGCCCGCCAGGCCGGTGCCAGCGTGCTGCTGCTGGAGAGTGCGCCGCGCGCGTTCCGCGGTGGCAACAGCCGGCATACGCGCAACCTGCGCGCGATGCACGACAAGCCGAATGAGGTGCTGACCGACGCCTACCACGAAGACGAGTACTGGGACGATCTGCTGCGTGTGACCGGTGGCAACACCGACGAGTCGCTCGCGCGAATGACGATCCGCGCGTCGTCCGGGGTGTTTGGTTGGATGCGGCAATGTGGCGTGCGGTTTCAACCGTCGCTGACCGGGACGTTGAATCTCGGACGCACCAACGCGTTCTTTCTGGGCGGTGGTAAGGCGCTGGTGAACGCGTACTACCTCACCGCTGAGAAACTGGGCGTCGATGTGCTGTACGACACCGAGGTCATCGCGCTGAACATGGATGACGGCGCGGTACGGTCCGTTGACATCACGTATCGAGGTTTTCCAGAGACGGTGCACGCTCGGTGCGTGGTCGCGTCGGCGGGCGGGTTCCAGGCGAACCTGGACTGGATGCGGCAATACTGGGGCGACGCGGTAGATAACTTCGTCATCCGCGGCACGCCATATAATCGCGGCAGGGTCCTGAAGAACCTGCTCGATCAGGGCGTTTCCGCGATCGGTGATCCGACGCAATGCCATGCGGTGGCGCTGGACGCGAGGGCACCGAAGTTCGACGGCGGTATCACCACCCGTCTCGACAGCGTGCCGTACAGTGTCGTGGTCAATCAGGCCGGCGATCGCTTTTACGATGAGGGCGAGGACGTCTGGCCGAAACGCTATGCCATCTGGGGCCGTCTGATCGCGCAGCAGCCTGGGCAGATCGCCTATTCGATTTGCGACGCCAAGGCGTTTCCGCTGTTCATGCCGTCGGTTTATCCGGCCATAAAAGCCGATACGATCGAGGAACTCGCGGTGAAAATGAAACTCGATCCAACCAAAGTGGCGGAGACGATCGCGCGGATTCAACAAAGCGGTGAAACCGGGTCAGGTGTTCGACAATCTCAAACTCGACGGCAACGCCACCGAAGGCCTTACGCCGAACAAGACCAACTGGGCTCGCTCCGTCGATAAGCCGCCGTACTATGGGTATCCGTTACGGCCGGGCATTACGTTCACCTATCTTGGCGTCCGGGTGAACGAAAAGGCGCAGGTGCTGATGGAGAACGGACAGCCGGCGGGCAACCTGTTCGCGTCGGGGGAAATCATGGCCGGGAACATTCTGGCCGCGGCTATCTGGCGGGATTTGGCATGACAATCGGCACGGTCTTTGGCCGGATCGCCGGGCAAGAGGCGGCGCGACATGCGAGAAACTGAGGCGATCGCCAACGCCCGCCGCGAAGTCGAAATCTGCAACGCATGCCGGTATTGCGAGGGGTTCTGCGCGGTCTTTCCCGCACTGGAATTGCGCCGCGAATTCTCCGCCGGCGATCTGAGCTACCTCGCGAACCTCTGCCACAACTGCCGCGGCTGCTTTTACGCCTGCCAGTACGCGCCGCCGCACGAATGGGGCATCAATATCCCGCGCACGATGGCCGAGGTGCGCGCGGAAAGCTACGATCGAATACGCCTGGCCGCCGGGCGCCGCGCGCGCGTTCGAAAAGAACGGCGTGGTGGTTGGGCTCGCCGTCGCGGTGTCGATCGCGCTGGTGCTGATTCTGGCGATGGCGATCAGCGCGCCGGGGACGTTCTTCACCGCGCGGACGGTCGAGCCGCGGGTCGTTCTATTCGGTGATTCCGTTGTGGGCGATGCAACTCGTCGGCATCGCATCGTTCGGTTACGCGCTGGTCGCGTTGTGGATGGGCGCGCGCGAACTTCTGGCGTGACGCGGGCCCCTCGCAAAAGACCAGGGATTTCCGCGTTGGCTCTCGCGGTTTGGGACGTGCTGACGCTGAAGAACCTCGGCGGCGGCGGCAATGGATGCAACGATAATTCCGAGGCGTTCTCGATGCGCCGGCGGTACCTGCATCATGCGATGTTCTATGGGTTCATGCTGTGCTTCGTGGCGACGACACTCGGGTTTTTCTATCATACCTTTTTCGGTTGGGCCGCACCGTATGCGTTGCTGAGCTTTCCGGTCATTTTCGGCACCGTCGGGGGGATTTTGTTGCTGATCGGCACCATCGGATTGTTCGCCATGAAGCTGGTCGATGACCCACTGCCGAATTCGCGGCGCCTTCTGGGCGGCGATGTCGCGCTGCTGCTGCTCCTGGCGATGGCGGCACTGACCGGACTTGTGTTGCTGTGCGTGCGGGCATCCGGGGCGATGCCGTTCGCATTGGCGGTGCACCTCGGGTTTATTCTGGCGCTGTTCGTGGTTCTACCATACTCGAAGATGGTGCACGGCGTGTACCGATCCGCCGCGCTGTTGCGGCGCGCGGCGGAACGCAACATGAAGCCATTGGGTGGGGAGTAAGCGGCTGGCCCTCAGTCCTCTGGACGAAACCCCAGGATGCGGTGGAAGCGCTCCTGGTAGGCGGGCCAGACCTCGGGGTTCAGCAGACGTTGCGGCTTCTTGCCATCCAGAATGTCCAGCATTTGCTCGGCGGCGATCTTCGCGATGTTATGGCGCGATTGCCGCGTGATCCCGGCGGTGTGCGGGCTGACCAGCACGTTGTCAAACTTCAGGAGGGGATGATCGGTGGGCGGCGGCTCATCCTCCCACACATCCAGGCCCGCACCGGCGATTTGCTTCTTCATCAGAGCGTCCGCCAGCGCCGCTTCATCATGAATGCCGCCGCGCGCGGTCGTAATGAAATACGCGTGAGGCTGCATCGTCGCGAACGCCGCCGCTCCCATCATGCCGCGAGTTTCCTTCGTGTGCGGGCAGTTGATCGAGACGTAGTCGGCCTGGCGCAGCATTTCCTCCAATGTCGCGACTTTCTCCGCGCCACGCGAACGCATGAGGTCGGATGACAGATACGGATCATAGGCCAGCACGCGCATCTGAAACAAACCGCGGCACAACTCCGCGACGCGCGAGCCGACATTGCCAAGGCCAACGATGCCGATGGTGCGGCCGAGCACGTCATCACCCATGAAGTCGCGGCGGTTGTACGCACCGCCGGTGCGCATGGCGTGATCGGTCAGCATGATGCGCTTGGACAGGCTCAAGAGCATCGCCATCACGTGCTCGGCGACGCCTTCCTTGTTGCCGCCGGCCTGGTTGACGGCGATGACACCAGCTTTCGTCGCATCCTCCAGATTGACCGTGTCGAAACCAGCGCCGTTGGTGGAGAGCACAACGAGATTGGGGCAGCGGTCCAGTAGCGGCGCGTAGCCTTGATACTTCATCGCGAGTTCCTGACGCGACGACCCGATTTGAAACGCGTGCGCCTGCGACAGCACGCGTTCCGCCTCGTCATCGGGGCTCTCGTTGACCAGCTTGTCCACATGGATATCCGGCCGCTTAGCCAAAATCTCCAGATATACCGGCGCCGATACCGCGTTCACGTAGAACACGCGTTTTGTGTTTGGTGCCATGGACCCGCCCTCCCGTCTCGATCGGCGCTGGTTCTGGCACGGGATTGCGCGGCTCGGCAACCAGCCGCATCGTCGCTCCGGAAATCTGCGAGGGAGCGGACCATGAGTGTCACCGGCAAAGTCATCCTGATCACGGGCGCGGCGCGCGGTCTCGGCCTGGAGTATGCCAAAAGCCTTGGCGCGGCAGGCGCCCGCATCGTCGGCGGCGATGTGCTGGACTGCGATATTCCCGGCGCGGTGACGCTTAGGCTCGATGTCACCGACATGGCGTCGGTCGAAGGAATGGTCGCGGCGGCGCTCAACGCGTATGGGCGAATCGACGGACTGGTGAACAACGCGGCGCTGTATGGATCGTTACGCGGAGGCCGGTTCAATCAAATCGCCGAGGCCGATTGGGACGCGGCGATGACGGTCAACGTCAAGGGCATCTGGAATTGCTGTAAAGCCGTCGTACCGGCGATGCGGCAGGGTGGCGGTGGCTCGATCGTGAACATCGCGTCGTTGGCGGCGACATACGGGATGCCGTACGCGTTGCACTATACGACATCGAAAGCGGCCGTGATCGGCATGACCCGGGGCCTCGCCCGCGAACTGGGCCGTGACAACATCCGCGTTAACGCGGTGGCGCCGAGCGCGGTGATGACCGAGGGAACGCGCGAGTTCCTGGCGGACAAGATGGATCGCGCGCTGGACGTCATCCGCGCGGGCCAGTCCATCCAGCGCACACTGGAACCGTCCGATCTGAGCGGAACGATCGCCTGGCTGCTCGGCGATGGCAGCGGTTTTGTGACCGGTCAGACCATCGCCGTGGACGGCGGCACCGTTATGCTGTGACGGGCTGCCTCCGGCGCACGAACGCCGGATCATCGTCCCAGGGTCCAGGAAACTTGCCAAGGTTCACAACGTCGGGGGCGAACACCTGCTCCTGACGCGGCCATTGGTCACGCGGCAGTTCGTAGGAAACCTCGAGTCCATTGCCGTCGGGATCGCGGAAATAGATGCCAAGCGACAAGCCGTGATCGGAGATGTGGTCGAGCTTGACGTTGTTCTCCTTCAACCGGCGATAGCAGTCCTTCAACTGATCCAGGCTATCGACCATCAGCGCGGCATGGTTCAGGCCGACCTGACCAGGCTGCTGCAGCGGCGCGTCGGGACCAAGCTGCATCAGCGCGATTTCGTGCGACTTCTCCTTGTCCGCCGACAAGAATGCCGCGCGGCCCGGAGCGAAATGATACGTGTGCAGATCAAGCACCTTGAGGTACCAGTCGCGTGACGCCGCGGCGTCGCGCACATAGAGATTAACGTGTCCGAGATGCATCGAAAGCTCCTCCACAGGTTACGATGGCCATGGCCGGCAGCCTCGGCCATGAGGGTTTCAATCAGTATGGTCGTCGCGGTTGAGGAATTCCAGGACCCGGTCCGTGAGTTCCTTCTTCGGATACGTTGACGCCAGAGCCCGCGCCCGGGTCAACGGGTCACTGGCGAAGAAACGTTCGTACAGCACCTGACGCTGACCGAACGATGAACACGCGATGTCCCAGGCCAAATGGAACAGCTTCACCCGGTCGCGGGCATTGCTGCCCTCGGTCGCGAGGTATTGCTCGATATGGGGGGACATTGGCGACTTAAAGTCCGCCTCGGTCGGCAGGATCATCAGGCTGGATGAACCGAGCAACTGTATGATCTCGGCCATTTTTGGGTAGGCAGTCATGAACAGGTTGCGCGTGGTTTCCACGGGCAAAGACGCGGGCGTCATCACGCCCCATTCGTTGAGTTTCGCGTCCGCCTCTCCGGCGCGAATACAGGCGCGCATCAGTTCCGTGTACATCATCAGTTCGCCGATGCGCTCCTGCGTATGCGGCAAATGCGCGTTGCCGAGAGTCTCGCTCATCAACAACGCGACGCCGAGCACCAGTTCGCATTTCGCCAGGTTCTTCGCGGCGCCCTGATGCGCGGTGTGGGACGACGTGGCGGTGATGTTCGGTGCTTCATTCAACCGGTCGACGTCGCCGTAAATGAATACGCGGTCCCATGGCACCAGCACATCGTCGAAGAACACGACGCAATCCATTTCCTCGAAGCGGGAGCCCAGAGGGTGGTCGAAATGTGACTGCCCGTAGTCGAAACTATCCCGGCAGAGGAACTTCAAACCGGGCGTGCCGCAGGGGATGGAGAAATTCAGGGCGAACGGGCTGTGGCTTTCAGTATGCCGGCCAAGCCGCGGCGAATAAACCGCGATTTCGTCAGCGAACGGGCCGAGGGTCGCCAGCACGCGGGCGCCTTTGACGATAATCCCGGCTGAGGTTTCCTTCACCGCTTGCAGCGCTGTGCCCTCCTCCAGATTGAACATGCCGGAGACGGTACGGCTGCGCTGCAAATTGATCAGCGAATGGGTCAGCACAAGGTCGTTCTCGGAGATGTATTCGTAATAGCGCCGCATGTTTTCGCCGTATTCCGGCTTACCCTGACCGAAATAATCGGCGGCGCCGGCCCAGGCGGCGAAGTGGACGTTCATGAAGTCGGGGGAGCGGCCCATCATTCCGCAGGTCGTGCGAGCCCAGTTGAGCATCATGACGCGGCGGTTTTCGAGGTCCTCGCGGGTGCGAGGGATGATGAACGACATGCCCAGGGGATCGCCGGACTTCGGCGAGGTGTAGGTCATTTGCGCGCGATACCGTGGATCGCTCTGCTGGTCGTATAGCGAGGCGATCGCCCTCGCACCTCGGGCGAGGCCAGGATGCGTTGTGACGTCCTTTACGCGTTCGCCGCGGAACCAGACTTCCCGAGGCTGTTCGCGCAGTCCGGCAAGATATTGCTTTCCCGTACGGGCTGGCATCGCCGCTCTCCCTGAGTGCTCGCCTCAGTGTTCACGTCCGGGCCGATGCGGTCAACCGCTTCGGTTCCGCGAGGTCAGCCCAGACTCTTCGATACCATCTCGTACGTATTGGTCGATAGCCCGGGCAGCGCGAGAATTCGGTTCAGTTCCGCCTTCATCAGCGTCTGACGGCCGGCGTCCATGCGCCGCCATTGACCCAAAGGGCCAACGATCCGCGCGGCGACCTGGGGGTTCGACGGATCCAGTCGCAGAACGATGTCCGAGAGGAACCGATAGCCCGCGCCTTTCGGTTCATGGAACCGCACCTGATTGGCGCTGGCGAACGCTCCGACCAAGGCGCGTATGCGATTGGGATTGCGCAGATCGAAATCCGGGTGTTCGGCCAAATTGCGCACATGCGCCACGGTATCCGGCAAAGCCGATGTCGCCTGAATGGAAAACCACTTATCCAGCACAAGCGGGTCTTCGCGCCACTTCGCGTGAAACGCCGCCAGTGCCGCGGTCCGCTCGGGGCAGTCGATCCCGGCCAGCACGGCCAGAGCGGCCAGCGAATCTGTCATGTTGCCGGCGGTCTCGAACTGCCGCCAGGCGAGCGTGGGATCCCCGTTCGCGGAGAGATAGCTCAAACACGCATTCCGCAACGAACGCTTGCCGATCGCCGCGCCGTCGATGCTGTACGGTCCCGTGTCGGTGTATCGGTCATAGGTCGCTCGCAACCGATCGCGCAGGGCCGCACCGATCGCGACCCTGGCGGCGTCCCGTACCGCGTGGATCGCATCCACGTCGGCGATCTCCATCTGGTCCGCGAGAAACGCCTCGCCCGGCAAATACAACGCCTCCGCCACGAATGCCGGATCCTTCTCCGACTGGGACAACGTCTCCGAGAATGCCTCGATCAGCCCAGGATCGACGGGAGCTGTGGCGCCGCGATTCCAGGCTGGAATCATGTCGAGCAGCACGCGCGTGGCGTATTGCTGCCCAGACTCCCAGCGTACGAACGGATCGGTATCGTGCGCGGCGAGGAATCGCGACCGCTCCGGACTGATGCCGATAAGTTTGATCGGCGCGGAAAAGCCGCGGAACAGGGAGGGGATCGGCGGGCTCGCTACATCCTCGAATGTGAAGGTAGACTCCGCCTGGTCAGCGAGCAGCACGCGCGTGCCCGGCTTCGCTTCGGTCTCGCCGGCCAGTTTCGTCTCCAGTTCCTGGCCATTGCCGTCGAGTAAGCCCATCGCCACCGGAATCACCACGGGTTGCTTGGTCGGCTGTCCGGGGGTCGGTTTGGTGGTTTGCCGGATTGTCAGCCGGTATTGTTTCCGCGTTGCATCATACGCGTCATCGACGCTGATCTCCGGGGTTCCCGCCTGATCGTACCAGGTCCGGAATTTGTCTAAATTGACGCCCGACGCGTCGGCCATCGCGGCGACGAAGTCCTCGATGGTCACGGCGTTGTTGTCATGGCGCTCGAAATACAGGTCCATGCCTTTGCGGAACGCGTCGCGGCCAATGATCGTCGCCATCATGCGGATAACCTCGGCACCCTTGTTGTAAACGGTCGCGGTGTAGAAGTTATCGATCGCGAGATAGGATTTTGGCTGCACCGGGTGCGCGAGCGGGCCGCCATCTTCTCGAAACTGCGCGGCCCGCAGCGCGCGCACATCGCCAATCCGTTTCACCGCGCGGCTACCCTGATCGGCGGAAAACTCCTGATCGCGGTAAACCGTCAGTCCCTCTTTCAGCGACAACTGAAACCAATCACGGCAGGTCACGCGGTCGCCGGTCCAATTGTGGAAATATTCGTGCGCGATCACCAACTCGATACCCTGGTAATCGCCATCGGTCGCGGTGTCCGGTTTCGCCAGGACGTATTTGGTGTTGAAGACGTTGAGACCCTTGTTCTCCATCGCCCCCATGTTGAAGTCCGAAACGGCGGCGATGTTGAACACGTCCAGGTCATATTCGAGCCCGAACACCTCTTCGTCCCAGCGCATCGAGGTCTTCAGCGAGCGCATCGCGTGCGCGCATTTATCCTCATCGCCGCGGCGCACATAAATGCCGAGGTCCACGCGACGGCCGGACATGGTCGTGAACGCGTCTTTGACCGACACCAGATTACCGGCCACCAGAGCAAACAAATAACACGGCTTCGGATGTGGGTCGGTCCAGATGATTTGATGCCTGCCATCGCCCAGATCCATCACCGGGCCCGGATTGCCGTTCGATAGCATCACGGGCACCTGATCCTTCGGCGCGGTGATGCTGACGGTGTAACGCGCCATAACGTCAGGACGATCGGGGAAATACGTAATGCGGCGGAAGCCCTCGGCCTCGCACTGGGTGAAATAGCTGCCGCCCGAGACGTACAGCCCGCTGAGTTCGGTATTCTCCGCTGGCGCGATTTTCGTTTCGATCTCCAGCATGCACTGATCCGGCATCACCGCGATCGTCAGCAGACCGTCGGCGATGCGATACGCATCCCGCGGGAGGGCGACGCCATCGCGGGCTATGCTGACCAGGGTCAGGGCTTCCCCGTTCAGGCGCAGCGGCTCATCAGAACCTGCTGCGGGGTTCCGCCGCAGGGCCAGGCGCGACACGACCTTGGTCGCCTTCGGATCCAGATCGAACGCCAGGTCGACTGAGGTGATCAGGAACGCGGGCGGCTGATACGCGCTGAGCAGGACGGGTTCGGTGGTCATGATACCTCTTTCGGGATCGGGCGGCGGTTACGCCATCAAAGATGTCGTCGGTTCGCCAGCGCGCAAGGGCATGCCGGGCCTGTTCGGAGCGCGCCCTGTCGTGACGACCAGGCCCGTGAAGCAAATTCAAGTCTGGCATTGACCTTTCCTCGGGTCGAGCCCGAGGATGACATCGCGTTGGCACGGACGGCGAGGGATCGGTCTGGCATCCGTGGCGCGGTTCGTCACCCGGCCAGGCCGGCCAATACCGCGCGCAACTCTGGAATTCCCATACCTGTCTCGGCGCTGGTGGTGGCGATCTCGGGGAATGCGGCGGGGTGGGTGCGGATAAGGGTCAGCACCTCCTGCTGCTTGTGCGCCAGAGCGCCCGGTTTCAGCCCGTCCGCCTTGGTCAGCACGATTTGATACGTCACCGCCGCGCGATCGAGCAGGTCCATCACGTCGCGATCCGCCTGCTTCAGTTCGATTCGGGAATCCAGTAGCAGCATCACCCGGATCAGGGTCGGCCGCCCGCGCAGGTAGTCGAACATCATGCCCTGCCAGTCGGCCTTGATCTGCTTCGACGCCCGCGCGTAGCCGTAACCCGGCATGTCCACGAGAGTCAGCCGGCCGCCACCCAGGTCGAAGAAGTTCAACTGGCGTGTGCGTCCCGGCTCCGACGACGTGCGGGCCAGCGAGTTGCGCCCGGTCAGCGCGTTCAGCAGCGACGACTTGCCGACATTGGAGCGGCCGGCGAAGGCGATTTCACTTCCCGCCAACGGCGGCAACTGATCCAGCTTCTGCGCGCCATGAAAGAACCGGCACTCGGAGGCAAACAGCTTACGCCCCGCTTCCAACGCCTCTTCAGTAAGGCCGCCGGCGCTCAGGTCCGTGCGAGGCTCGGTTTCGACAGTCGGGTGCGGCGCATCATCAGCCATTGTTGCCCGATCGAGAGGGTGTTGTTCCAGCTCCAGTAGATGATCAGCCCGGCCGGAAAGCGAGCCATCATGAACGTGAACAGGATCGGCATGAACTGAAACATCTTCGCCTGCACCGGGTCCGGTGGCGGCGGGTTCAGTTTCTGCTGCAGGAACATGGTGACACCCATGACCAGCGGCCAGGCGCCGAGATGAAGGTACGGGCTCAGGACGCTCGGATCGAACGGGATCAGCCCGAACAAATTGAACACGTTGGTCGGATCAACCTGCGACAGATCCTTGATCCAGCCGAAAAACGGTGCCTGTCGCATCTCGATGGTGACGAAGATGCACTTATACAACGAGAAGAATACCGGGATCTGAATCACGATCGGCAGACAGCCGGACGCCGGATTGACCTTCTCCGCCTTGTACAGTGCCATCATCTCAGGCTGCAGCTTCGACGGATCGTCCTTGTAGCGCTCCTTCAGCTCAGCCATTTTCGGCGCCAGCAGCTTCATCTTGCTCATGGAGCGGTAGGAGTAATTGGCCAGCGGGAAGAACAGCGCCTTGACGATCACGGTAAATACCATGATCGCGAGGCCGAAGTTGCCCAGCATGCTGTAGAAGAAATCCAGCGCGAAGAACATCGGCTTGGTCAGGAAGTAGAAATAGCCGAAGTCCACCGCCTTATCGAAATGCGGCAGATTGAGCTGGCTCTCATAGTTGTCGAGCAGCCGCACGACCTTCGCGCCCACGAACAAATGCGATTTAATCGTGGCGTCGCCATCCGGAGCGGCCGTCAAGGGGTTCTGGGTCACGTAGTCGACCTGATACCGGTCAGGGTTCGGGGCCCCCTTGTCCTCGATATGCCGAAAGTAGACCCGTTCCGCCACGGTCTGATCGGGGATCATCGCGGCAAGCCAATATTTGTCGGTGATACCGGCCCAACCGGACGTGGCGGTCGCTTCCTCGGCGATGCCGCCTTTCTTGTCGCCTTCGGTCTTGGCCTTGTCGTAGGTGGTTTCCTTCAGGCTGCCGTCGAAAAAGCCGAGCATGCCCTCGTGCAGGATGTAATAGCCGGAGGTCACCGGTTTGTAGTCGCGGCGAACTCGCGACCACGGCAGCAGCTGAACCGGTTGGCCGGTGCTGTTTTTGACGCTCTGGCGGACGGTGAACATGTAATTGTCGTCAACCGAGAACGCGATCTGGAACGTCAGACCCTGGCCGTTGTCCCAGTTCAGCGTCACCGTGTTGCCAGTGGTCAGCGGGCCGCCCGTCGCTGTCCAGACGGTGTCGTCTCCCGGCAGCGCGACGGTTTCACCCGCCGGGGCGGTCCAGCCGTATTGCACGTAGTACGGTTGATCCGTGGACCTCGGTTCCAGCAGATGCACATTTGGTGAATCCGGTTGCACGGTTTCGCGGTACTCGGTCAGCACCACGTCATCCAGGCGGGCGCCCAGCAGACTGATCGAGCCGGAGAGTTTCCGCGCGTTGATCGCCACACGTGGCACATTCGCCGGAACGCGATTCGCCTCCCGCTCGGTCGCGGGCAGCGCAGCGGTGCTCCCACCGATGGTGGACGTGGCGGAGGGGGAGCCCGGCGACATCGTCGCGGGGGCGCTCGCGGTGTTGTGCACCGGCGGTGGGGGCTTCGGCAGGTGAGGTGCCACGAAGGCCTGAAAGCCCAGCATGATCGCGAGGGAAACCGCGATCGCCAGAACCAGCCGCTTTTGATCCATTAATGCCCCGTTGGGCGGTCTGGCTCCGGAACCGGATCCCAGCCGCCTTCATGCCAAGGATTGCAGCGCAGTACGCGTCGCGCCGCGAGCGCGCTCCCGCGCACTGCCCCATGTTGTCGCAGGGCGTCAATCGCGTAATCGCTACAAGTCGGACAGAATCGGCAGTTGGCGCCGATCAATGGGCGGATCGTCCATTGATAGACGCGCACTGTGCCGATCGCGAGGTGAGCCACCGGATTCATGCGAACGCGGGCTCCTGTTCAACGCCGGTCTTCCGCAGAGCGCGGCGGAAGTCGTCGCGGAGGTCGAGGAAGGCGCGCCCACCGGTCGCGTCGCGGCCGATCAGCACGAGATCGACGCCCGTCAACTCGCGAGTCGAGAACTCCAACCGAGCGACTTCCTTCAGGCGGCGGCGCGCACGATTGCGGACAACGGCGTTGCCGACCTTTTTTGTGACCGTGAAGCCGATCCGCGCCGGTTCCTGGTCACCGCGATGCAGTGCCTGCAGAACCAGGCCGTGGGTCGCGGTCTTCCGGCCCTGCGCGGCAACGCGCAAGAACTCCGCGCGGCGTTTGAGGCGGGCGGGATTGGGGGGAGACTGGGGCACGCGGTGAGGCGGCTGCTGACGACGAAGAGGCCCACCCGAAGGGGGCGCACCCAGAGGAGAGCGGCCGCCGATCCTCAGGCGGATAACCGCTTGCGGCCCTTGGCGCGGCGGTTCGCCAACACCCGGCGGCCGCCGACGGTGGCCATGCGGGACCGGAACCCGTGGCGGCGCTTGCGGACAAGCTTCGACGGTTGATAGGTGCGCTTCACGACTTCTCTCCAGCCTTATTGAACCCGCATCAACGCGGGCGAGGGCGTCCCGAGGCAACAGCCCGCTGGACACCCGTCACGAGCGGCGGCTTATACGGGCGCGCCCCGACCCCGTCAACGCATTGATGACACCAGATCGGTCGCGGTTCGCGTCGTCGGATTGAGAAAGGGCGCGCGAACCACTCGAGCCCTCATGGACCGAACCGAACGGTTGGTTCCGGTCCGCTCAGACCACCAGCCCGGCCGACTGTACCGCCAAAGTCGTGAGGTCGGTCCCGCCGGATCCGGCGGTCTGGCTCGCGGCCTGCTGCGCGGCGATGAGGTAGCGTTGAGTGAACTGTGTGACGAATGCCGGATCCTTGAACTTCGTCAGGTCGATCCGGGTCGAGACCGCCTGTTCCTGGGCCGTTATGGACTGGTAAGCGATTTGCTCCGGTATTCCGAGCGTGGTGGTGAGAACCGCGCGGAACGTGGAATCGCCGAGAACCTGATCGACCCCCGTGATCGTCGAGGCGCGCGCCTGAAAGTCGAGCGCGTTCGACAGGCCGGGGGTCGTCTGATCGAGGTTGGTGCGCCAGAGCACTTCGGCGTACCCGCTTGTAATCGCCGCGATCGCAGTCGGATGTTTCAGCACGGTCAGACCCTTGGTCGCGAAGGCGTAGGTCTGGTTCATGGTCAGCCAGCGTGAATCAGAAAGTTGGTTCACGAGCGCATTGGACTTCGAGGGGTCGGACAGCAGCGCCTGGGTCGCGAGCGCGGTGTTGTTAACCTGATCGCCCAGGCCGTTCGCGGTGAGCAACACTTTCAGCGCCGACGGGTTGGCGAGCAATTGCGCGGGGGTTTTCGCCGTCGCCAGCCCCTGCGTGAATTGCGCGATATCTCGTTTGACCTGAGGCTCCTGGGCAACCAGGGCGACCTGCCGCGTCTCGCCGGCTTTCGCTTGCTCCAGCGCCGCGATCGGGTTCACCGTGCCGGCTGCCAGGCTGCTGCCACCGTACAGCGATGCCAGAAGGCTGCTGCCGGGGGCACTCGAGGCGAACAATGTCGGCAGATAGCTCGGGACGTTCAGATTGACGGACCCGCTCATTTTTTTCTCTCCTCATCAACCTTTTGTTGAAGAGGAGTTTATCCGCCAATTGTTAACGGACCATGAATCCGAACACGACTATATGCGCGCGACGACGAAGAACCGCTTGAACGGCAGTAATGTGGTTCCGTCCGGGCGCCGCGGGTAATGCGGCCGCAGTGCCGCGGAATACGCCGCGCGATAGGCGCTTGCCTGCTCCGGCGGAAGCCTGTCGAGAAATGGGCGCAGACTGCTGCCCGCCGCCCACTCGGTCACGGCATCCTCACCGGCCAGCACATGAAGATAGGTGGTCTGCCAGATGTCCAGTGAAGCCACGCGGGGCCGGATCACATCGTAATACGCTTCGATCGGCAGCAACCCGCGCGCATAGCCGGCGTCGTCAAGATAGCGCGACCATGGCCCTTGCCTCGCGACCTCGTTTTGCAACGCGCGGAACGGGGCGTCGTGCATCGACGGCATTTGCACGGCCAGGACGCCGCGGGGGGCGAGCAGGCCCAGCAGGCGAGGGAACAACGTCTCGTGATTGGTCACCCAGTGTAGCGCGGCGTTGGAGAAAATCAGGTCCGGCGGAGCAGACGGCTCCCAGGTGAAGAAGTCGCCTTGCTCGAAACGGCAATCCGAATTGGCCGCGCGAGCCTTTTCCAACATCGAGTCAGCCCCGTCGACACCGAGCACGTCCGCGCCGGGAAATCGCCGCTTCAGAATACCGGTCATGTTGCCGGTGCCACACCCCAGATCGACCACGTGAGTCGCCGCCTCCAATGGCACCTGGGCGAGCAGATCGAACGCCGGACGCACCCGTTCGTTGGAGAACTTCAAATACTGTGCTGGATCCCAGGAAGACGACGTAATGGACATGCTTGTATTCCCGTGATCGAGGCCGGGCACCCGCGACCGAGTTCACTCCCCTCATATTTCGGCCGGAGCGGTTTACGCGGTATCAAGCCTGGGAATCTGGCCCGAGGGTGGAAGACGACAAATTATGCTCACTCCCGGTACCGCACAATCCCGACCGCGTTCCGCCCCGCTTCGAACAGCTTGGACAAGAACGCCTCTTCACCGTTGAATTTAGACGAAATCGGCAAATCCGCGAGCGCCGCGTCGGCATCGTAACTTGTCAGCGTGACGCCGGCGGGGGTGCGGGAGATATCGCGTCAGGGCAACCAGCCCAGCAACCGGACCAAGGTTTTGGTGCGCTCGGAAAACAGTTGCGCGGCGAAATAGGACCCGGCGGCCCGTTTGCCCGCTTCGGACCGTGTGGGATAGGGCGCGATCAGGCCCGCCATCGCCGACAACGGGATTT
This sequence comes from uncultured Alphaproteobacteria bacterium, assembly GCA_963719675.1. GTDB lineage: Bacteria > Pseudomonadota > Alphaproteobacteria > Acetobacterales > Acetobacteraceae > Rhodopila. The sequence goes on from CAVRDN010000088.1 coordinate 15,068, forward strand.
TTCGGGCAATCGCCAGGGTCCATTGACCGATCAACTCGCCGGCGTTGGGTGACAGGATCCCGGCGCCAATCAGGCGGTTGCCGCTAACGACCAGTTTGACCAGGCCGTGCTCGTCGCGCTCGGCCACGGCGCGGTCGTTCTCCGACAGCGGCCAGCGCAGGATGCGCAGTTTTTTGTGGCCGGCGGCCGTCGCCTCGGCTTCTGTCATGCCGGTCTGAGCCAGTTCCGGATGCGTGTAAGTCACATGTGGTAGGGCGGCGTAGTCGACCTTCGCGGGAAGGCGGAACAATGCGCGACGGATCACGATACCGGCGTGATACAGCCCGACATGCGTGAACGCGCGAGGGCCGATGCCGGCCGGATCGGCGATGTCTCCCACCGCGTAGACGCGTTTGTTGCCCGGAGTGCGCAATCCGGCATCGGTAACGATTCCAAGGCGGCTGACGGCGATGCCCGCGGCCTCCAGGTTCAATGCATCGAGGTTTGGACGCCGCCCGACCGCGACCAGCAGATGGCTACCGGCGATCCGCCTGCCGTCCCGCAACACCAGGACCGGACCCGCTTCGGCCGATGCGACCGGCTCGCCCTCCAGAATCGTGACGCCGCGCCTCGCCAAAGCGAACCGCAGACCGGCGACCAGTTCTGGATCGTCCCGGTTGGCGATGGAGGCCGCCTCGATCACGGTCACGCGGCAGCCCAGTCCCGCGAAGGCGTCGGCCATTTCGAGACCGATGGGACCGCCGCCGAGGATCAGCAGGTGATCCGGGCGCTCCGTCAGGTCGAACAGGGTCGCGTTGGTCCAATAAGCAATGTCGGCGAGGCCCGGGATCGGCGGCACGAGAGCCTGGCTACCGGCGGCGATGACGAAGCGCTTCGCTGTCAATGTCCGATTATTGACCAGAACCGAGTCCGGGCTGGTGAACCGGGCTTCGCCACGCAGCACGGTGACACCAAGGCCGGTGAAACGTGCTTCCGAATCGTTGGGCGCGATGGCGTCGATGACCGAACGGACATGGTCACGGATCGCGTTCCAGTCGATTTCCGGCTCGGACACGCGCAGGCCGAAGCGTCCGGCGCGGCGGATCGCGTTCGCGGTGTGAGCGGCCGCGAGGAGTGCCTTGCTCGGCACGCAACCAATGTTCAGGCAGTCGCCGCCCATGCGGTCGCGTTCGACCAGGGCCGTTTTGACGCCAAGCTGTGCCGCGCCGGCCGCGACCGAGAGACCGGCGGCGCCGGCTCCAATGACCAAAAGGTCGAAATCAGGCATTCCGGGCCCGCCATTTCCGCCAGAGCACCGGTGTGACCGATAATGCCGCCAGGGCCAGCAATGGAGCCAGCACCGGGAAAGAAACCAGCACGTGAAAATCCGGCTTCTCGCCTCTCGCCAGCACGCCGCCGACACCCGCGCCGATCGAGGCGATGACGAAGGTCGCCGGCAGGATGCCGATCAAGGTGGCGCTCGTGAACTGGCGCAATGACATGCCGCATAACGCCGCGGCAAGGTTCACCAGCCAGAACGGCACCACCGGGATCAGCCTGATTGCCAGCAGGTACGCGAAGCCATCGCGATGCAGTTCCTCGCGGAGTTTGGTCAGGGCGGCGCCCCCGCGTCTGGCGAGAGATCCCGCGAACGCGGAGCGGGCGATCAGGAATAGCAGGACCGCGCCGATCGTCGCGCCCGTTACCGCCAGGGCGCCGCCGAGCGGGGTGCCGAACAGCAGCCCTCCGATGAGCGTCAGCAACGCCGCCTGCGGCAAGGACAGCGTCACCGACGCGGAGTAGATGACCAGGAACAGGCAGGGCGCGAGCCACGGATGCTCTGAAACCCAGGCTTTCATTGTCGATTGCGATCGCGCCAGGCTGGACCAGGACAGATGGTCCGTCGCACCCGAGAGCCACGCGGCGGCGATCAGGACGACGAGAATCGTCGGCGCGATCAGTCGTCGCGGGAAGCGCATCGTTGGGGAACCTTAACCGGCTGCGCGCCAGAACGCGCGCGTGGGGGTCGCGTGAGCGCCAGAATGAGCTCCACTGACGCGGTCAGCGTTACGGCTGACACTCCACCCCGGCGCGATCAGGCAGGCTTTCTCCCGCTGTCGATCAGCGAGCGGGTGGTCAGCACGAACCGGCCTGACAAGGCCGCGGGTCAGAATAATTTGTCCTTAGGTCCATACTGAACCACGATCTCGTTGGGGTCGGCGAGGTTGAGTAACTCCCGCGCTCGCTGATCGAGCGCGTCCTTGTCCAGATGCGAGGGGGTCAAACCCGCGACCTTGCGTTCCCACTTGTCGCGTTCGGCTTTCGCGGCGGCCAGGTTCGTCTCGGCCTGGGCCAGTTCGGTCTTGCGCCGCTCCCGCATGATCAGGCCATGCGCTCCCTGCGTGGCTTGCCACGCGAACACGGCGGTGAGACCAAGCAGGAAGGCCGGAATCGCGGCCGACTTCACGCGGCGCTTCGTCTCATGCCAAAATGTTTTTAATGATTCGGTGACCATTGTCTCTCCGCATGAGCATCGCTATCTATCATAGCGTGACCAAAGGCAGACGGGAAACAAATTGGCACGGATTTGCCCAGACATTGCCATGGTCAATGCCCAGTTATTCTCTGGAGCCGGTGATTGATTGTCCGGCGGGAGGTTGACATGAAACTTCGTTCGACTCTGTTCGCGGCCCTCGGCGCGGGCTTTCTGCTCACCGCGTCAGCGCCTGCTTTCGCTGATTGGCATGGCGGAGGCTGGCATGGCGGCGGTTGGCACGGTGGCGGCTGGCACGGCGGTTGGCACGGTGGCTGGCGTGGCGGCTGGCATGGTTATTGGGGCGGACCCTATGTTTATGGGCCGCGCGTCTATTATGCGCCACCCGCCCCGTATTATTCGTATTATCCATACTACGCCCCAGGTCTGACGTTTGGGGTAACAATTCCGTAGGCCAGCCGCGTTCCCGCCGCGCCGGCAGGGCCGTTGAGGGCAGGGAGATTGCCCCGGCGGCCCCCGCGCGGCGAGTCGTTCAGGCGGGACAAGCGTTTGGCGTCATCGCGGTAAGCTATCGCGCCGGGATCACCGGCGCAGGACGTCGCGGCCTGCGAATCGCGCCGCCGAGCCGAGTTCCGCCTCGATCCGGATGAGTTGGTTGTACTTCGCCGTTCGATCGCTGCGGGCGAGACTGCCGGTCTTGATCTGGCCGCAATTGGTCGCGACGGCCAGGTCGGCGATCGTCGCATCCTCGGTCTCGCCGGAACGATGGCTCATGACCGCCCGCCATCCAGCCCGATTCGCGATCTCAACCGTCTCCAGCGTCTCGCTGAGGGTGCCGATCTGGTTGACCTTTATGAGCACCGCGTTGGCCGACCCTTCCGCGATTCCGCGGCGCAACCTCAGTGGATTCGTCACGAAAATGTCGTCGCCGACGATTTGAATTTTGCTCCCGAGCCGCTCGGTCATCAGCTTCCAGGCGTCCCAGTCGTCCTCCGCGCAGCCATCCTCGATCGAGGAGATCGGGTATCGCGCGCAAAGGTCCTCATAGTAACGAACGATCCCCTCGGCATCGAGAATTTTACCTTCGCCTTCAAGATGATATGTGCCGTCTTTAAAGAACTCGGAGGACGCCGGATCGAGGGCCAACATGACATCCTCGCCCATTTTGTAGCCGGCTTTTTCAACGGCTTTGGCGATGAAGGTCAGTGCCTCGTCGGCGGATTTCAGGTTTGGGGCGAAGCCGCCTTCGTCACCGACATTGGTATTGTGGCCGGCGTCGTGCAGGCCTTTCCGCAGGGTCGCGAAGATCTCCGAACCCATGCGGACCGCGTCGGCGACGGTGGCGGCCGAGATCGGCTGGATCATGAACTCCTGAATGTCGATCGGGTTGTCCGCGTGCTTGCCGCCGTTCAGGATGTTCATCATCGGAACCGGCAGGGTCCGCGCGTACACGCCGCCGACGTACCTATATAAAGGCAAACCCAGGTGGTCCGCCGCCGCCTTGGCGACAGCCAGCGACACCGCGAGGATGGCATTCGCGCCGAGCCGTGCCTTGTTCGGTGTGCCGTCCAGATCGATCATGATCTTGTCCAGCCTTACCTGTTCGGTGGCGTCCATACCGCCGATGGCTTCGAGGATCTCGCCCTCGATGTTGCGGATCGCGGTGCGGACGCCTTTGCCGCCGTAGCGGGATTTGTCGCCGTCGCGCAGTTCTACCGCCTCATGCGCACCGGTCGAGGCGCCGGATGGCACGGCGGCTCGGCCAAACCCGCCGCTTTCCAAGGTCACGTCGCATTCGACGGTGGGATTGCCGCGGCTGTCGAGAATTTCTCGGGCGGTCAGATCAACGATCGTGGGCATGGCGGCTCCAGGTTGCTGCGTTCGCGCGCTGCCTATCATATTTCGTGCGCGGGGTGGGTTAACGGACCGAGGCGAATTTGATTTGCGCGCCTCGCTTGCTCGGATCAACCCGGGTGTCCATCGGTTGTTCACGTCGCATGCGGGGCTGGCCCGCATGCGCACCGGGATGTGCGATCAGAAAGCGAGCTTCCCTCCGATTTATACCAGCGTCAGGTTTGTCGGGTTTCGGCGAGGCCACACGACATTGCCCGCGCGAACCCGCTGCCGCCGAGGGATCGCCGCGCCTGATCAAACCTCCGCGTATCGCGCGATGGTGTCTTTCCAGGAGAGCACGCCCTCGACGCCCTTCGCGGCGCGTTTCAGTCCGGCCACACTCGTGACCGGTACCAGCAACCGGCTTATCCCGCGCGCGGCGAGGGCCGGGATCTCGTCAGGATCATCCGGCATGCTCGCGGTAATCTCGATCGATCCTGGATCCCGGCCCGCCGACTTCGCCGCGCCGCGCACGATCGCCAGCAATTCCGGTGACGCGCCGCGGGCGGGGAAAAACCCGTCCGCCAATCGGCCGGCGCGCGAGGCCGCCGCCCTGGAATGGCCCCCGATGATGAGCGGCACGGTGCCGTTGACCGGTTTCGGTCGCATGAACGCGTCGCGGAAGCGGACGAACCGGCCTTCATAGGTCGGCACATCCATCGACCAGAGCGCTCGCAACGCATGCATGTATTCCTCGGTCCGGGCGCCGCGTTCGGCGAACGGGACGCCGAGCGCTTCGAATTCCTCTCGCAACCACCCGACGCCGATGCCGAGCAGGACCCGGCCGCCGGACATATGGTCCAGCGTGGCGATCTGTTTCGCGCAAATGACGGGATTGTGTTGCGGCAGGATCAGGATGCCGGTCGCGAGTTTGATCGTGCTGGTTCGCGCGGCGACATAGGCCATCCAGATCTGCGGATCGGGCAGGGCGAAATCGCCCTCGCCTCCGGGAAGCCGGCCATCATCAGAGTAAGGGTACGCCGATTGGTAACCTCGCGGTATGACTGTGTGCTCTACGGTCCACGCGGAATTCAAAGCCCGCCGCCTCAGCGGACTGGACCAGTTCAACGGCGCGGGTGGGATCGACGTAGCGGCCGGTGTTGCAGTAGCGGATGCCGAATTTCATGGCGTTCACTCCGGGGTGCGCGCGAACGATAGCATTCGCGCGGCGACGGTCGCGAGTGCGGGACGGAACGAAAGGACAGTGCGTAATGCTTGCGTTTGGTGTGGGGGTTCGCTCATAGATGCGGCTGAAACGAGGTGTGGTTGCCATGCATTTATCGCGATCCCCATTTCGTGGCGGGCGGGTTTTGGCGGTGTCGCTGTGTCTTGGCGTCGCTTCGCTGGGTTCCGCGGTCGGCCAGGTGACGCCGAAAAGCGCGCCGTCGCCGGTCGAGCCCGGTGACCTGTCGAAACCGGTATTCGACACCACGACGCCGGTCTATGGCTCCGTCGCCAATCTCGACAAAGCGGCCAGCACGATCGTCGCCGAGGTCGAGGGTCGGCCCATCACATTGGGCGACGTTGCCGACGCGATCAAGGCGCTGCCCACGAATGTGTCGCAACTGCCGTTCGACGCGCTTTACCCGGGCGTTCTGGATGGGCTGATCAAGCAAGAGGCGCTCGTCGTCCGCGCTCAGCAGCAAGGGGTCGATGAGGATGCGGCGGTTCGGCGTCGGGTTAAGGCCGCGGCGGATCGGCAGTTGGCGGATGAGTATCTGACCAAGGAAATCTCCCAGGGCATCACGGAAGCTGCTTTGCTGGATCGATACAATCGTGACATCGCCGGCCATCCAGGAGAAGAAGAGGTCCGTGCTCGGGTGATTTTGGTCGATACCGAAAAAGAAGCGTCCAGTCTGATTTCCGAGATCAAGGGTGGTGCTGATTTCGCCGCGGTAGCGCGACGTTCCAGCAAGGATACCACGGTGGCGACTGGTGGCGACCTGGGTTTTCAAACGCGGGACAAGATGAATCCAGAAATCGGAGCAGTGGCATTCGCACTGTCGGCGGGACAGTTGTCCTCTTTCCCCGTCCACACGGCGGCGGGCTGGTTCATTGTCAAGACCGAAGAGCGCCGTCAGCAGCCTACACCTGCCTTCCCTCTCGTGCGGGAGCAACTCAAGCAAGCGATGCTACGGGAGGGCGTGGAGGCTGTCAGCGCCGCCGCCATGAAGGACCTGAAAATAAGACGCTACAATTTCACGGGCGTGGAAGTGAGCGCCGATAAGCCGGCGGGCCAACCGGGTGATGCGCCGTGACGTGCAACAGTTCTGCAATTTTTGAGACGAAAATGACTGGATCCGCAAACAGCGCCAGCTTTGTGTTCAAATACTTGCCTCCGGTCTCGTCTTGTGCCATAACAGATGGGCTGCGGGATTTTTGTCCGTGAGTGTCGGGAGTTGGATTTCATAATGACCGTTTTGCGCCGACTGGCCCTTTTCGGGCTCTTGCTGACCGTCGCGACGCCGCATGCGCGGGCGCAATCTGTTGCTTTAAGCAACGGCAACGCGCTGGTTCTTTATGGCCTCACATTCAAGATCTCCGGATGCACCGCCAATTGTTCGGGGCTCGACCTGCAAGGCGTGCCGGACGGACGCGGCAATATCGAATATGAAGTCGTGAGTTCCGCGGGAGCCGGCAGCGCGGCTTTGAGTCGGAACATCAACACCGGTAGCAGTGGGTCGACAACCCTCTCGTTTACCATTACTGTTTCCGCGACGTCCGGTCAGCCAAACACGTTGGTCACATCCGCCGCGCTGATGGATAGTGGCATTCAGAGTTTCACATGCGCGAGCGGATACAGCAGCTGCGCGAGCGGTACGACTGCTGGTGCGACGCTTACCAGCTTTTCGGGCGTCACCATGACGCCTTCCACGGTCAGTCAGGCTTTGACACTCAACCAGTCGGCTCTTCAGACGACAGCGCTGTCGACGAAAAGCACGGACACTGGTGATAACAGCTTCTACTACCTTGAGACGTTGACGCTTAGCTCCAACGGCTCAACTCAATACGTCGCGGGCTCGACGCTCCAGTTGAACACGGTTGCAACGGTATTCCGTGCAGCGCCGGAACCGGCGTCGATGACAGTGCTGATGGTGGCACTTGGTGGCCTCGCGGTCGCGCGTCGTCGTCGCGGCGCCTCCTCTGGCAACCCCACATCGGCCTGAGAGGTAGTCGGATCCGTCACGGGTCGCTGACTTTCGCCGGCGTCATAACGGCCCCTGTTCGCGACCCGTCATCCAACTCGCGGCCCATGCGGTCGCGCTGATCGAGGACCAGACCGGAATGCGAAGCCGGTCGCGCAATTCCGGCACGACATGCAACGTCGGCAGTTGCGAGCACGCAATGAACAGGGACTGACTGCGCGGTGTCACCGTCCGAAGCGCCATGTCACGCACCTCATCCTCGGTGATCCGGCCCAGGGCGGCCGTTGTTTCGCAGAAAAAACTACCGAGCGTTTCGACCGCGACGCCCGTCTGGTCGAGCACTTCCCGCAATCCGTCATTCACCGGCGCAAGATACGGCGTCACCACCGCCGTTTCGGCGACGTTATCATTCCGGAGCACTTGTTCCATTGCCTCGGCCGTGCTGACCACGGCGGCGCCGGTGCGCTCACGCAAAGCCTCCACCATGCTCGCGTTGCCGGCACGGCCACCGAGGAAGCCGGCGGCGGTGCAACCGTAGACCACCAGATCGGGCTTTTCGTTCAGGAACGGCTCAACCGCTTCGAGCGTGCTGACCCGGTACGCCGGCAGATCCTCTCGCACCAGCGTGCGCGCCGGGCGCCTGACGCGCGCCACCAGAAACGGTGCCAGTTCAGGGCACAGCGCGTTCATCTCCGGCTCCATCGTCGTGTTGTTTTCCGGCACGATCAGCAGTCCGACCCATCGCTTTTCCGTCATGTGTCGTTTCCTTTTGTCGCCTGGCGGCGTGTGGCCCGATCCATGGTGCGGTGCCATACTCCCCTTATTCACCATCGATGGGGCACAGATGAGCACGTTCCTGGCGGATACCAAAGCGACGATCGCCACCTGGCACGCCATTTCCGCGCCCAACGACCCTGGGCGGCAACTCGCGGCCGAACTGGCGGACACCATCGCCGCGTTCGAAAAACTACGCGGTACACTGGTGTTCGAGGATGAACCCGCCAGCTTCGAGGCCGCATTGCAGGAGACGAAGGAGACGGTGGCATGAGCGATCTCGCCGACCTGTCGATGACCGAGGCGGCCGACGCGGTCCGGGCCGGAGAGGTAAGCTCGGTCGCGTTGCTCGAAGCCTGCTGGCGGCGGATGGAAGCGCTCAACCCGGTCGTCAACGCCACGATCTGGACCGACCGCGCCGGCGCCATGGCATCGGCGGAAGCCGCCGACAGCGCCGTGCGGAACAAAGCGAAGTTGGGTGTACTGCACGGCGTGCCAATGATGCATAAGGATATGTATTACCAGGCCGGTAAGTTGAGTACCTGCGGTTCCGCGCTGCGTCGCGACTGGCGGCCGACGGTGACGGCGACGGTGATCGAGCGGTTGGCCGCGGCGGGCGCCTACACGTTCGGCGGCCTGAACATGGCGGAGTTCGCGCAAAACCCGACGGGCCACAACAAAACGTTCGGCGACTGCCACAATCCGTGGAACCCACCCTATATCACGGGCGGATCGTCCTCGGGGTCGGGCGCGTCGGTCGCGGCGCGGTTCAACTTCATGGCGCTCGGCTCCGACACCGGTGGATCAATACGCCTGCCGGCGTCGGCCAATGGCGTCAGCGGCATCAAGCCGACGCAAACCCGCGTGTCGCGTTATGGCGTGATGCCGTTGTCGTTTACCCATGACAACGTTGGCCCGCTGACCCGCACCGTGCGCGATTGCGCCCGCGTCCTGACGGTTATCGCTGGCCACGACCCGTGCGATCCGACCAGCGCGCGGGAGCCAGTGCCGGATTACGAAGCCGCGCTGACCGGCGACATCCGCGGACAGCGCATTGGCATCCCCGATAATGTGTTTTTCGATGGCGCCGACACGCCTGTGACCGCCGCGATCGAGGCCGCCGTGGCGGTGCTGAAAGCGCGCGGTGCCACGGTGACGCGGTTGACGCTGCCGCTGATGGATGCGGTCGCCGCTTACGGCGGCATTGTTTCCCGGGTCGAGGCCGCGACGATCCACGCCGAATGGATGCGCACCGATCCTCAGGCGTACGGCGCGCATATCAGTGGGCGGATGTATCCCGGCTATGCCATTCCGGCACCGTATTATGTCGAGTCGTTGAGCCGCCGCGGTCCGATATTGAAGGCGTTCGCGGCCGAGGTGTTCGCCAAAGTCGACGTGCTGATCACGCCGACCATCCGCACCTGTTTGCCGACACTGGCGGAAACCGACATCGATCATGGCCCGCCCGGGACCGAAACGAAGTTCATGGCGGTTTCCGCCAACACCCGGCCGTTCAATTATCTGGGACTGCCGGCCATCAGCGTGCCGTGCGGCTTCGATCCGAACGGCTGTCCGATCGGCTTGCAGATCGCCGGGCGGCCGTTCGCGGAGGCGCGGGTGATGAAAGTCGCCGATGCCTACCAGCGCGACACGGATTTCCACTCCAAACGACCCGCGATCGTCGAGGGCTGAGCATGGCCAAGCCGAAAGTCGCCTTTATCGGTACCGGGGGCACCATCGCGTCGTTGGGCCGCGGTCCGCTCGACCTACAGGATTACGGTGCCATCGGGAACGTCATGCACGCCGAGGAAATCATCGCCAAATGGCCGGTGGTGCATCAGGTCGCGGATGTCATCGCGGTCAAATACCGGAACATTCCCAGCACGGCGATCGACTTCTCCGACTGGAAGGCGCTGGCTGCCCTGTGCCACCAGTTGCCGCTCGATCATCCTGGTCTGGACGGCATCGTCATCGGCCATGGCACCGCGACGCTGGAGGAGACCGCGTATTTCCTCAATTTGACATTGAAGACTTCCATTCCGGTGGTGCTGGTCGGCGCGCAACGGCCGTCCAGCGCGCTGTCGAGCGATGCCGGGATGAACCTCGTCAATGCCATGCGGGTCGCGGGTTGCCCCGAGGCGCGCGGCATGGGCGTGTTGGTGCTGTTGAACGACGAGATCCACGCGGCGCGAGAGGTGACGAAAACCGCCACGTTGCGGCTGCAAACCTTCCGCACGCCGGATTTTGGCGTGCTGGGTCACGCCGACGGCGATGCGGTGGTGTTTTATCGCCAGCCGCTGCGCCGTCGCGCACCGGACACCGAGTTCAACATCGCCGACATGGACGCCTTGCCGCGCGTCGATATCTCGTATTCCTACGCCGGTGCGGACGGTACGGCGGTGCGCGCGTTCATGGCCGCCGGCGCGCGCGGGATCGTATCGGCCGGCTTCGCGCCGGGCTTCTCCGCGCCTGGGGAAGCCGAAGCGCTGAAGGACGCGGTCGCGCAGGGGGTGGTGGTGGTGCAATCGACACGGGCCGGCTCGGGTCGAACGTTCCAGAGCACGCGGCTGAAGGCGAACGGGTTGCTGATCGCCGATAACCTGAATCCGCAAAAGGCCCGTATTTTGCTGTCACTGGCATTAACCACGACGCGGGATCCGGACGAGATCACGCGGATCTACCGGACCTACTGAAGATGCCGTTCGATCCGGAAGCGGTGCGCGAATTTGAACGTGCGGGCTGGAATTGCGCCGCCGGTGTGTATGAGGCGTCCTTCGCCTCGGCGACGCGGCAGTTCATCGGACCCTTGCTGAATGCGGCCGCGATCGGCGAGGGGACCGGCGTGCTCGATCTTTGCTGCGGTCCCGGCTTTGTCGGCGCGGCGGCTCATGAACGCGGCGCTGTCGTCAGCGGGCTCGATTTCTCTCCCGCGATGCTGGCCGAGGCGCGTTCGCGGTTCCCGGCGATCGCGTTTTATCATGGCGATGCCGAGGCGCCGCCGTTCGAAAACGCGTACTTCGATGCCGTGGTCTCCAACTTTGGCATCCATCATGTGCCACGACCTGCGCTGGCGTTGTCCGGGGCGCATCGCATTCTGCGTCGCGGCGGTGCATTCGCGTTCACGATCTGGGCGGGTCACGATGAGAACATCGCCTGGAAGCTGGTGTTCGACGCAATCAGGCGGTTCGGTGATCCGCGCGCCTCGGGGGCACCACCTCCCGGAGGCGGTTTCGCCACCGGTGAGGATTGCCTGCGGGCGCTGAATGACGCCGGATTTTCGCGAACCGAGGCGTGCCTCGTCCGAGGAACCTGGCGTCACGCGGACGCGGCCTCGCTGTTGGCCGCGCTGCGGTCAGGCACCGCGCGAATGGCGGCGATGCTTGAGGCGCAGTCAGATGAGGCGATGCCGGCGATTGTTTCCGGACTTGAAACCACCACCGCCCCATGGCGTGACGGAGACGGCATTGCCGTGCCGATCGCATGCGTGATCGCAACCGGGATCCGATCCTGAACCCAAAGGCAGCGGGTTCGGGGCGCGGCTACGGAGGCGTGGATTCGAATGCGCGGATCCAGGGGGCTCCCAATGGAGGGGCGGTGACCGCGAGTGACCAACCCGTGGTAACACCAGCGACGGAATTGACCGACAGGGACCCGACGTCGGCGAGACCTGCCGCCGAGGTCCGGAGGCAGCGGTCGGCTGACAGTCTTACCTCGGGAACCCGACGGCCCCCAGGGAAGGCCAGGATCGAAAATCCCGCGGCGGCGGATCGCGGGGGCGACTGCTCTCTCACTGCTGCTGCATGCCTGTGTCCTGTTGGCATTTGTATTGCGCCCGAAAGAGAAACCCGAACCTGAGCCGCTGCCCCCTCCGGCGCCGTACAGCATGGTATTCGAGGGCGGCCGGCCACAAGGACCGACCACCGAGCAACCCTCGAAGCAGCCTCAGACCGCGAATACAACGCCGCCCACGCCGGTCGCGCCGCATGGCGAGGCGCCGGCGGTCGCTACTCAGCCCCCACCTCCGGCACCGCCGCCCTCTGAGGCACCAATCGAGACGCCACCTGAGGCGCCACCGAGGGAGGCGACGACACCGCCGCCCATTCCGCCATCGTCGGCGCCCGCTCCGCCGCCACCACCCGCGCCCCCTGCGCCGCTCCACCCGCGCCCGCCTCCACCCTCGCCCGCTCCGCCCGCCCCGCCCGCGCCTGAGCCGCCGCCGGTCCCTCCCGTCACAATCGGACCCGGTGAGGTCACGGTTCCGCCACCGCCACCAGCCTCGCAACAGCCGGTGCCCGAAGCGCCGCCTCCGCCGCCTCAACACGCGCTAACAGAACAGGCGCCGGCTCAACAGGCGCCGGTGCCGCAACGGCAGACCTGGCCTCCCATACGCCAGGCGTCTCCTGCCCGGCCACCCTCGGATTTCCCCCCGCCGATGGACTTTTCGCTGGGCCAGCCAGGGGCCAAACCGGGCCTTCAGACACCGGGTAGACCGCTGTTGTCGCTCAGCCTGCCAAAGCGTGGGCCCAACGACGCGACTCCATACGATCTCGAAACCGACGCCGAGGTCGGTCCCGACTGGCGCAACGCGCTCAGCGAGTGGGTGGCGGAACACTCGGTACTACCCGACGCAGGCCGCCGAGATGGGTCAGCAAGGCACCGTGCGGGTGCTGGTCACCGCGAGGCCGGACGGCCAGGTGGTCTCGGTTGAACTGGAGCGACGCTCCGGTTCGCCCTGGCTCGACCTGGCGCTCGAGGGGATGTTCCGCGGCGCGAAACTACCGCCAATGCCAAAGAGCGTGGGCGAACAACCGGTGCCGTTTCACTTCACGATGCACTACATCATCATGCGGTGATCGGCGGGCGTTCAAATCGCCAGCAATACGGGTCGCCGG
>CAVRDN010000089.1:0-78473 GCA_963719675.1 uncultured Alphaproteobacteria bacterium
CTCGATGGTGCGATGATGTCCTTTGCGCTCGATCAGCAGGCCAACCGAAATGAGCGTCGGTCGGGTGAAACCCAACGCGGCGCGGGTGGCCGGCCGATCGGCGGCGGGCTGAAACAGCGCGGTATCAACGCCGTTGCGCAACACCGTGACCTTGGCGTCGGGCGCGCCGATTTCCACCAGCGCCTGCTTCAACGCGGCGCTGACCGCGATCACCGCCGCGGCGCCTTCGATCGCCCGCCGGATCAGTTTTCTCGGACGAGCGAACCGCGGGATCAGGCTGACGTCGGTGCCGCGCGCGGTCATCACCACCGGCAGCCCGAACCTCTGGCCCAGCCAAACCGCCGCCACGCCATCCGGGTAAAGATAATGCGCGTCGATGGCGTCGAAGCCCGGCCCTTCGGCGATCAACCGCTCCACCACCGGCACCATCGCGCGATACAGCAGCCTGGGCGCGAGCGACATGCCAACCTTGGGGATCACCGGAAACCGCGGGTGCCGCACCGTCAGTCCGTGCCGGATCTCACGGCCAAGCACGCGCGCGTTCACCGCCCAATCGCCGAACCGCGGATGCGAACTCGGGAACCACGGGACCGGGGCGAGCACCTCGCTCGTGACGTCCCCACTCGCCACCAGATGCCGCAGACGGTTCTCCACGAACACGCCGTGATTCGGCCGGGCGTTGTTGGGAAACAACGTCGAGAAGGTCAGCAGCCTGATCGGCGGCATCAGGCCATCGCGCTCCGTGCGCGGCGCGCCGTGACTCAGGAGCCTTTGAGGTCGGTCAGCAGCTTCTGCGCATCCTCTTTTTCCTTCGCCGGTCCCTTCATCCCAACGACGGAGGTCAACTGCTTGATCGCCTCATTCTTGTCGCCGGTAGTCCTTCAACGCCACGGCGTAATGATACACCACCCGCGGATCGCCCGACGCCTCGACCGTGGCCTGGCGCAGCAGTGCGACCCCATTGGTCGGGTCGCCGGTGGTCACCAGGATCCAGCCCAACGTATCCGCCGTCTGCGCGTTGGGTGCGAGCACATAGGCCCGGCGGGCGGTGTTCAACGCCCGAGGATCGCCCTGCTGCTGATAGATCCAGGCGAGGTTGTTGAGGGCGACGGCGTCGTACGGCTTCTTCTTCAGGATCTGCTCGAGATAGTTCGCCGCGTCCGGATAGCGCTGGCTCGCCAGCAGGATCTCCGACAACTGCTGCATCACGGCGACGTCGTCGGGATGCGCGCTGGTCCATTCGGTCAACTGGCCGATCGCGGCGTCCACCCGCCCCGCCCGCAATTCCGATGCCGCCAGCCTGACGACGAGCACGCTGGTCGGATGCGCCTGAAACTCCTTCTGAAAGGCATCCACCGCGTCGTTGGGCCGGTTCGCGGCCAAATAAAGGTCGCCTTTCAACGCGCGCAGGTCGTCGAACTCCCGATCCTGGCTCATCAACCGGTCGGCGGTCGCGAGCGCCGCTTCCACCCCGGTCGACTTGAGGTCGATCATCGCGAGGTCCTGATACAGCTGATAGTTCCGCGGGCTGACGGCGATCCCGGCGGTCAGCGTCGATCGGGCGGCCTCGAAGTCACCGGATTCGATCAGCAGCGCGACCAACTGCCGGCGCGCGCCGACCACGTTGGCATCCTGCTTCAGCAGCGCGGCATAGGTATCCCGGGCCTCTTTCTTCTGGCCCAGAGCGAGATAAGCGGCCGCCTTCAGGCTGTAGATCTCAATCGCGTTCGATACCGGAGGCTTTTCGGCGTTGGCCAGGTCGAGCGCTTTTTGCGGCTTGCCGTCGCGAATATACAGTTCACCCAAATTGGCGGTCGTCCCAGGTGAGGCCGGAGCGGCCGCATGCGCCTTGAGCATGATGTCGGTGGCCTCATCCAGCCGGCCGTTTTGCAGCTTGTAGAAGACCGCCATGGTCAATGCCGGCTCCGACGTCGGATCCTTCGCCAGAACCTCCGCCAGCAAGCTCTCGGCGCGCGGCTGGTCGCCCAACATGGCGACCACCCGCGCGAGGTTGACCTTGGCCGGCGCGAAATCCGGATACTTCTTGGTCAGCGCGGTGAACGTTTCCTGGGCCTGAGGCAATTCGGTCTTCGCGAGGTGGAGCAGACCCTCGAGATTGCCGGTGACCTCGGTATCGCCCTGCATCGCCTTGACCTTGGCCAGGGCGTCCGCCGCCTTGTCCATGTCGCCGCTGGCGAGCGAGGCGAAGAACAGCGCCTCACCGACCGCGGGCGCTTTCGGGACGAGTTGCAGGGTGTGCTCCAGATCGTCCATCGCGTCCTTGACGTCGCCCATGCCCATCCGCGCCGAGGCGAGGCGCGTCTGCAAGCCGATGTCGTTCGGCGCCATCGCCTGCGCCTTCTGGAACGCGGCGACCGCGTCCGTGGCACGGTTCGTGGCGGAATAGGCGCGGCCGAGCAGATCGTAGGTCTCCGCGTCGCCCTTGCCGGACTCGGCGACCTTGGCCAGCGTGTCGATGACCAGATCCGGCCGTTTCTTGGCGAATTGCACGCGCGCCAGGACCTTGTAGCCGGAGATGTCGTTCGGGAACCGGGCGAGGTATTTGCGGGCGGCTTCCTCGGCCTGCTCGTACTGCCCCAGTTGCTCCTTGATGACAGCCTGCAGGTAGAACGCCCGCTGGATGCGGCCGATAAAGCCGGAGATCTTCTCAAGATCCTTGTCGGCGACGTCGAAATGGCCGGCCTGCGCCTCCATCACCGCCGCGAGGTAGATCGCCTGCACGTTGCCGGGGGTGCCCTTCAGCACCGCCTCGATATCAGCCTTCGCCTGGTCGTTCTTGCCCATCGCCAGCGCGAGGCTGGCGCGGTCGAGATGCGCCTGCATCGCGGCCGGCTGACTGGTGATGAGATCGTCCAGCACCGCCATCGCGCCCGGCCCGTCGTTCTTGAGCCGCAGCAACTGCGCCTTCGCCAACAGCGCCTCGACCGATTTCGGTTGCGCGGCGATGGCCTGATCGATCTTCGCCTGCGCGCCGTTGAGGTCGGCCCGCGCCACCGACAGCCGCGCGTCGGCGAGCAGCGGCTCGACCGCGTTCGGCGCGGTCTTCTGCGCTTCCGCGAAGGATTTCTGTGCGTCATCCGGCTTTTTGAGTCCGATCAGCGCGTAGCCGCGCGCCACCAGGATATCCGCGTCGAGCGTGGCGTCCTTGCCATCCGGCTGCAAATCGTCCAGCAATTTCTGGTATTTGCCCTGCGCCAGCATGGCCTGGGTCAGCAACGGCACCGCCTGATGCGGATCGTAGCCGCGTTGCCGCGCGGCGTCCGCCTCGCGCTCCGCCGCCACCGGATCGCCCAGTTCGATCGAGACCCGACCGAGAAGGTAGTGCGCCTCGGCGCTTTGCGGATCGCTGCGCACGGCGTTGCGCAAATCGATCTGCGCCGACTTCAGATCGCCCTTCTTCAGCGAGTTCACGCGCGTTCGAGAGGTAATCCGCGTGCGCCGCCGATGAGAATCCGGCGAGCGACACGCAGAGCGCGATGGCGCTGAGGCTCGCCGCCAGCCGCGACCGGTTCGATCGGGTCACCGAGGGCTGTGTCGTGACCTCGGTGCGCCCGGTTGGCCGAAAATGCCTGGACATTGGATTACGCATAGGCTGATCCTCGGTTTTCATTCGGTTTTGGCGGCGTCGGCTCGGACAGTCATGGAGTCCGCCACCGCGGCGAGCGGTCTTACGCCTTCGATCTCGATCCCGTGGGCTTCCATGAGACCGTACAGGGTCGGCCGGCTGACCCCGAGCAGGCGTGCCGCGGTAGCCAGCGTGTTATTGCTGCGCGCGAGGGCGGCCCGCAGGACTTCCCGCTCAGCCCGCAGCCGGGCGGCGCGCAGATCGAGGTCCGGCATCACCTCCTCGCCCGACGCGAGTTCGAGGTCGGCCACGTCTATCATCCGGCTTTCGGTCATAACGACCGCGCGCTTCATGCGGTTTTCCAGTTCTCGGACGTTGCCCGGCCAATCATGCGCGTCCAATGCCGCGGCGGCGGTTTCAGTAAACCCCCGGATGTTACGGTTGAATTCCTGGTTGAAGCGGCCGAGGAAGAAATTCGCCAGCAGCATCACGTCGCCGGCGCGCTCGCGCAGCGCCGGGATTCGCACCGTCACCGCGTTCATCCGGTAGAACAGATCGCCACGGAACACGCCTTGCGCGATCTTCTCCTCCAGATTGGCGTTGGTCGCCGAAACGACGCGGACATCGACCTGAATTTTCTGCCGCCCGCCGATCCGCTCGACCACCTGATCCTGCAGGAAGCGCAGCAGTTTGACCTGAAGCGGATGCGGCAGATCGCCGATCTCGTCCAGAAAAAGCGTGCCTTTATGCGCGCTCTCGATTTTGCCGATGATCTGCTTCACCGCGCCGGTGAAGGCACCGCGCTCATGCCCGAACAGCTCGCTCTCCAGCAGGTTTTCCGGGATCGCGCCGCAGTTGATAGCGACGAAGGGCTGTTTCGCGCGTGGGCCGAGTTCATGCAGCGCCGCCGCCAGCGCTTCCTTCCCGGTGCCGCTTTCGCCCAGCAGCAGGACCGGCACATTGGTCGTGGCGAGCTTTTCGACGTCGCGGCAAACCTTCAGCATCGACATACTGCCGGTGACGATCCGCTCGATGGGAGAGCGCGCGGGGGTGGTCGCCAGCCGGCGGTTCTCTTCCTCGAGCCGATACAGGTTCAGGGCCCGATCGACGATCGTGCGCAGTACCTCGATCTCGACGGTCTTTTCGCAAAAGTCGTAGGCGCCGAGGCTGACCGCCTTTAACGCGTGCTTGCGGGCGCCATTGCCGGTCGCGACGACGATCTTGGTCTTCGGCGCGATCCGCAGCACCTCCTCGATGGTGGCGAACCCCTCACTGACGCCATCCGGATCCGGCGGCAGTCCCAGGTCCATGATCGCGACCGGCGGACTTTCCCGCCTGGCCAGGGCAACCGCCTGCGCCCTGGTGTGCGACAGCAGCACATCGCAGGCCGGAAAAGCCCAGCGATACTGAGAGCACAATCCCTCGTCGTCTTCGACAATCAACAGCTTCGGTTTGGCCATAGCCCGATCCGTTCAGGCCGCGAATTGCGGCGCGCCGACGGCCGCCGCCCGTACCAGGGGCAACAGCAGCCGCATCGTTGTACCCGATCCCACCCGGCTTAGCACGAGAAGATCGCCGCCCGCCTCGCGCAACAGTTCCCTCGCCTGGTAGACGCCGATGCCATGGCCGCCGCCTTTTGTCGAGGCGAACGGCCGAAACAATTCATCGCGAACGAATTCCGAGGTCATGCCCGGTCCTTCGTCGATGATATCGATGACCATGCTGAGAGCCTCACGCCGCACATCGACGCGGACCCGCGCACCGGACGGCGATGCCTCGACCGCGTTGTTCAGCAAATGCGAGGCGACCGCGTCGAACGATTCCGGGTCGATGGCGACGCCGTCGAGTTGGTTGGTAAAGCCACCGTCCTCGGGCAGTCCGACGATCGCGACGACGGTCCCGCCGCCGGTCCCGGCCAGGCGGGGCGCGGTACCCGCGGAGGCTTCAGTCGGGGCGCCAGCGGGGGCACCAGCGGGGGCACCAGTGGGGGCACCAGTGGGGGCACCAGTGGAGGCGGACTCCGCTCCGGCGAGCCGGACGTTGGGGGTGCCTTCGACGATATCCCTCAGGCGTTCCACCGGATCGATCAGCGCGTGGCTGCGCTCTCGCCGGTCGGCCTGCAACCGGGCGAGCAAGCGGGTGATCTTGGCCACCGAGGCGCGCACCGTGGCCAGCATGTCGCGCTGGAATTCGGGATTATCGGCATGCACCTCGGCGTTGGCGAGCAGCATCGACAACTGGCCGGAGACATTCTTGATATCGTGCAAAACGAACGCGAAACGCTGGCTGTAGTCCCGCAACTCGCGGGTTTGCGACAGGATCTGCGCGGCGCGCTGCTCGGCCACCCGGCTTGCCACCTCCCGTCCGACGACGCGGAGCAACTGGAACACCTCGTGATCCAGTTTGAAGGGCGCGCGCGAGCGGGTTAGCACGACGAAGCCGATCAGATTGCCGAAGTGGTTCAGCGGCACCGCCAGCCAGGCGCGCGGGATCTCCTCGAACCAGGAGGCCGCGTCGGGCAAATCCTCCAGCACCGCGATGCGGTCGCCATCGGCGAAGGCGGGCACCAGCGGATGACCGGGCGGGATCGGCGCCGTCACGGCCGGTGTATTCAGCGAACCCGCCCATTGGAACGCCACATCCTCCGGCGCCCGGACGAACAACACGCCCGCCGGGCTGTCCACCACTTCGGCCACGGCGCGGATGGCGCGTTTATGCAGCCCGGTGAAGGCGTCGGGCGCGGTCAGCGTCTCAATGCAGCGCATCCACTCGCGCCGATAATCGTAGCGGTGGGTGAAGAAATTATCGACCAGCACGCCGCGCACGCGAGACCGCAGCGAGCCCGATGTCAGCACCACCGCGATCGTCAGGATGCCGGCGCAAATCAGCGACACCTCGACCACGTGGCCCCACTCCGCGCCACCGCGACGGAACACCTCTCCGGTCAACGCGAGGCCCATCAGGAACAGGCCGCTGATGACCAGCGTCAGGCTGTGGAACACCACGTCGCGCGAGACGTGGATATCGACCTTCCAGCGACGGTCGCGCACGGCGGCCATGGCGATCAGCGGCGCGGCGATCATCGTGACGGGCGCCCGGCTTTCGAACAGCGGCCGGGAGATCCCATGGAACAGCGCGGCGTCCGAGTAGAGCACCAGGTCGTATAAAAACATGCCGCCCAGAGCCACGCAGAGCAGATTGACGTGCCAACGGGAATCAGGATCGGTGTTGAAATAAAGATTTTCCAACAACAGAATGTTGCACACGGCGATACCAAGCCGCACGCCAACCCCCATCAGCCAGAGCGTGCCGGGCATCTGGCTCTCGAGCAGATTGGTGAGCGCGAGCCCGCCGACCATCAGGAACCCGAGCAGGCCCATGGTCGAGAACGCCTGCATGAGTTGGCCGCGCGCCGCGACCGAGCGCCGGTACAGATGCAGGATGAAGGCGTACCACGCACCGGCGCGCGCCAGCTCCAGCCAGCCCGGCAGGCCGGAGACGGGATTGCCGTTGAAGATGACCACCGCCAGCGCCCAGCAGGCGGTGACCAGACAGGCGATCGCGAGCCACGCGGCGGTTCGGCTGAGCGGTGGCCTGACCAGAACAAGCGCGAACAGGATCCCGTACACGAACGCGCACGCCGCGTGCAGCACGACCAGAGCGGAAAAGTCCAGGCTCATCAGAGTGAGATTATCTCCCGGGCCACGAAGAATTGCCACCACTCATGCGTTACCGCCGGTCAGGTGTCCGTGGCGTTACCGCCGGCCGGGTGTTCGTCGCGTGGGCGCGATGCGGAGCGCAAGCGATCGCGGATGCTGGTGTATTCGTGCGTTGCCGCGGGTCGCGTTCCCGCATGGCCGAACGGGCGCGGCGGGCGACGGCAGGGCGGGGCGACGGCAGGGCGGGACGACGACAGGACGGGCGACAACAGGACGGGCGACAACAGGACGGGCGACAACAGCGACGGGCCGGCCACGCGACGGGCGGCAATGGGCACGGCGAAGCAGGGTGCGGCGAGGCGGAGATTTGGCGGCGCGGAGAGCGACTCCGCGCCGGCCGCGCGATCGGATCAGCGCGCGCCTTCACGGAACAGAATGACGCGCACGGTCGACAGCAGGATCACCAAATCGAGCAGCACGCCACGGTTTTTGACGTAGTAAAGGTCGTAAGCCAGTTTCTCGCGGGCATCGTCGACCGACGCGCCGTAGGGATAGTTCACCTGCGCCCACCCGGTCAGGCCGGGCTTCACATACTCGCGATGATTGTAGAATGGGATGACTTTCGCCAGTGCCTCGACGAAGATCGGACGCTCCGGCCGCGGTCCGATCATGCTCATTTCGCCGCGCAGCACGTTGAACAGTTGCGGCAACTCATCGATCCGGCTGGCGCGGATGAAGGCGCCGACGCGGGTGACCCGAGGATCCCGCTGTTGCGCCCATTGTGGCTTGCCGGCCACCTCGGCATCCAGCGCCATGCTGCGGAATTTGAACAGGGTGAAGGCCTTGCCGTGCAGACCGGTCCTCTCCTGGCGGTAAAAGACCGGCCCAGGGCTGTCGAGTTTGATGGCCAGCGCGGTGACCAGCATGAGTGGCAGCGTCACGAACGTCAGCACCAGGCCGATCGCGATATCGACGACCCGCTTGAACGCCCGCGACAGCGCGCCGTACTGGAAGCCGTCGGCGAACAACAGCCAGTTGGCGTCGATGGCATCGAGTTCGATGCGGCCGAGGTGATGCTCCTGGAACGACAGATCGCTGAAGACCGGGATGCCGCGGAGTTTGTTGTCGAGCAGCGTGTCGTGCGCGTACCGCGCGGGCTCGTCCTCGGCGATGACGATGCCCCAGATGCGCCAGTCGCGGACCAGACGCGCGGACAGCCCGCCGGGCCGATCCCAATCGGGACGTTCCGGCAACACGGCGATCTCGCCCAGCCCGATGAGTCCGTCGCGGGTGGGCGCCTTGCCGGTGATCGCGTCGAACGCGAAGGCGTTGAAGGCGGGGGCGTTAACATGTGTATCATTAATGGGCTGATCGCCGGCCATCGCGTCATGGGCGAACGCCTCGGCGCCGGGCGGTGTCATCGGCTCGAACAAGCCGTGCCGCTTCGCCGCGAGCCGGCGCCGCAGCCGCGCCGCCCGCGTGCCGGTGCCAACGATCAGTACCCGGCGCGTCATCGGCATCCACGCGGCGACGGCGCTCAGAGCGAAACGGACCAGCAGAACGAACGGCAGCCAGATCGCGAGCAGCCGGGCCAACCACACGATTTGTTCGCCGCTGAGGCTCTTGCTGTAGGCGCCGCTGACGAGGAGAACCGCGGGAAACGCCAGCAAGGCGGCGATCGTGCCGGACAGCAGGAAACGCCGGCGGTCGAGGCAGACCTCCGGGCGATAAAGGCCGATGGTGGCGGCGGTTCCGGCGATGGTCACCGCCAGCATCGCGGCGAGCACCAGGCAGTCGTGGGGGAGATTGGTCGAGTTCCAGCAGCAGCGTCTGGCCGCCGGCGGTCAACATCACGAAGATCAACGCGAACAGCAAAGCGAATTCGCACAGACCTAATACGGCCATTTCAAAGGGCAATAATCGCACGAGCGCGCGTGCCATCCTCAAGTTCCCCCTAATACCCGAGGCAGGCGCCCGGCATATCGCACGCCGCGCACCCCAATGTCCGTTCCGTTACCGGGCTGAAATCCGGGCCCGCATGACCTTCTGATAATACAGCGGCCATCGCGCGTCCAGAAAATTGATTCCATTCCCGCCAATCTTAACCAATCTATCAGATCGTTAAGTATTTTTCATACATGGCGGCCTCGCCGGGCATCGTGACGACCCGCGACGAGGAAACTCCAACATATCTCAACATGCATGCAATTCCGGTTTTCCCTCATTCCCCGGCGGTGGGCGCGCCGGAAATGATCACATGGCAACTTACCGTGAAATTACAGGCGTCCGAACAACCTATGCGGGAAGTTCCGGTCGCATCTCTTTGTTGATTTGGCGGCGGGCGCGATGTTATAGCCCCGGTCGTGGCGGTCGCCGCGAGGATAAGCGACGGGCTCCGGTAATCTGTCCCGGCGTCCGGACCTCCGGCCTGGTGGCGAACGGGGCTCGTGGAGATCGAACGATCGGACTCGCGGTTAAAAAACCGGAGTGCGGTCAAAAAGTGGGATGGCGTCCAGGGCATCGGGACATCGGGCATCGGGAATATCCGAGCATCGGACATCGGGCATCCGGCCACCGGGCACCCGGCGGACGAGAGAGGATATCGGCGATCTGGCACGCCGTGTCGGTCAGAAACCGGGATCGCGACCGCCGCGGCTGACGAGACCTGGCGAACGCCGCGAGGCCTGATGGCGGACGGACGAGATTGGAGATGTGGACCGACGTGGTGCAGCGCTGCCCTGATCCGGCTTCAATGACATCATCCGGTAACGACGAATCTGGAAACCTGGGCCTCGATCCTGGGAGCGTGGAGCCACTGTGAATTTTTTCATTCGTTTCGGAGCCGTCGTTCTGTTGCTGGCCGCGCTCGGCCCGCTGACCGGCTGCTCGAGCACGCCGAAGGGCGGCACCCTGGTCGCCCCCATGAAGGTCGATCCCGGCAGAACCCCCGACGACGCCGCGTCGGACGAGTACATCATCGGCGCCGGCGATCAGCTGAGCGTCTTCGTCTACCGTAATCCCGACCTGAGCGAAGGCGGCGTCGCGGTACGGCCGGATGGGCGGATCTCGACACCTCTGATCGAGGACATCATGGCCGCGGGCAAGAAGCCCAAGGAACTGGCGCGCGAAATCGAAAAGAAACTCGCGAAGTTCATCCAGGACCCAAATGTCACGGTTATCGTGCGCAGTTTCGTCGGGCCGCCGGATCGCCAGGTCCGCGTGATCGGCGAAGCGACGGATCCGATCGCCATCCCCTACCGGGAGCACATGACCCTGCTCGACGTGATGATCGCGACCAAGGGCCTGACGAAATATGCCTCCGGTAACCGCGCTGTCATCGTGCGTGTCGATCCTGACGGCACGAGGCGGTCGATCAACGTGAAGCTGGCGGATCTGATCAAAGACGGTGATATTAGCCAGAACATCGAAATGGCACCCGGCGACACCCTGATCATTCCACAATCCTGGTTCTGAGGAGGCCGCGTCACCATGGATTCAGTCCGCACGATGCTGTTCCAGTACATGCGCGCGGCATGGCGCCGGCGTTGGCTCGGCGTGGTCGTCGCCTGGCTGGTGTGCGGTATCGGCTGGGTGGGGACCTATACGATTCCCAACCAGTATGAGTTGAACGCCCGCCTGTTCGTGGACGCCGACGCCATCCTGACGCCGCTGCTGCGTGGCATCGCCGCGGACTCGGCGCCGACCACGCAGCTCGAAATCCTGCAGCGCACCCTGCTGAGCAAGCCGAACCTGGAAAAGCTGATCTCCAAAACCGACCTCGACCTGAGCCTCAACGGGCTGTCGGACCGGGAACGGATGATCAATCGGCTGGCCACCGAGATCAAGGTAACGCCGCAAACCAAGAACCTGTTCACCATCTCCTACCGCGACAAGAGCCCGAAACTGGCGCACGACGTGGTGCAGACGCTGCTGACGATCTTCGTCGAGGCGGCGACGGGCTCCAACCGGACGGACATGGAGAACGCGCGCCGCTTCCTGGAACGGCAGATCCAGTCTTATGAGCAGCAGTTGCGGGCGGCGGAAAAGCGGCGGGCCGACTTCCGGGTCCGCTACATGGAAATTCTGCCGAACGACCTGAACCCGAACGTCGGCGCGCTGGAAGGCGCGCGGACCGCCGTGACCCAGATCTCCGGCCATCTGCAGGACGCGATCATTCAGCGCGACTCGCTGCGTCAGGAGGTGGAGAACACCCCGCCGATGCTGGTCGCGGAAGGCGGCGTATACCAGCCGGGCGGCGGCCCCGCCGGCGCCAAAACGCAGTTGCAGGTCGCGGAAGATAACCTCCAGGCGTTGTTACTGAAGGACACCGACCAGCATCCCGACGTGATCGCCCAGCGTAAGCTGATCGAGTACCTGAAGAGCCACCCGGGCGAGGAAGGCAAAGGCGGCAAGACCGCGGGTGCGGCCCCGGCGACACCAACGGCGGCATGACGACCCCGAAACGGTCGGTGCCCAACCCGGTTTACGACCAACTGAAGATCAGCCTGATCCAGGCCGATACGCAGGTCGCCTCGTTGACCCGGCAGCGTGACGAGGCGGTGAAGACGCAAGACCGGCTGGAGAAGATCTCCAAGGAGCAGCCCGGCCTGTTCGCCGAATACCAGAACATGGACCGCGACTACACCGTGCTGCGGCGCAACTATGAGGAACTGCTGGGCCGCTTGCAGTCGGCCAACATCGCGCAGGCGGCGGACACCCAGGCGGACAAGGTCAAGCTGCAGGTTATCGATCCGCCGGAAGTGCCGCGGATCCCGGCCGCGCCCAATCGGCCGCTGCTGGTCACCGGAGTGCTGCTGGGCGGTCTGGCGGTCGGTCTGGGCATGACGGTGCTGTTTGGCCAGTTGGACCGGTCGTTCTCGTCCGTTGATGAGCTTCGCACGCTCGGGCTTCCCGTGCTGGGCGGCATCTCGGTGCTCGGCATGGCGCCATTCCGCCAGCGCCTCATGACCGCGCTGCGATTTGGTGCGGCGGTCGCCGTGCTCATGGTGGTATACGGCGGGTTAATGGTTCACATCCTTCGATCGGCGGCTTTGATCTGAATGTCCAGTTCTCCCAAGTCTTCGCTCGTCGAGCGTCTGGTTCAGGACAGATTGCGTTCGGGCGGTCTGGAGGCTTCCGCCGCGCACCTGCTGCAGCTTGGCGAGGGCGCACCGGGTAGCACCACGATCCAGATGGCTCCCGACGGCCCGGCCGCCCTGGCGAACGGCGAGGCCATGACGGCCGCTCCGCCGGGGGCGACGCACGGCGACACCGCCGCGCTGTCCCCCACGGCACTGTCCCCCGCCGCGCTTTCCCCGAAGACGCCGGCTCCCTTCGAGCCGCAATCGCCAAACCGGACGCCGTTCGTGAGCGACTTCCTGGGGGAACCGGCCACGGGCCCGGCGGCGCTGGAACTCCGGCCGCTCCCGGCGCCGGGGGACGAAGCGCCCACGCCTCCCCCCTTCCCGCTGCCTGGTCTCGCGCCGTCGGCTTTGGTGCCGCCACCCGCCACGGCGTTGCTGTCCTCCGCGCAGGCGACCGCCGCGGCCGCCGCGGCGGCGGCGCCCCTGACGGAGCCAGTGCCGGCACAGGCGCAACAGGCGCCGCCGCTCGCGGCACCGCCGATCGTATCGCAAACCGGGACAGCCCAGGAGGCCGAGCGGCCGGATCTGGTGCAAGGCCCGCCGACCATCGACGCGGTCGCACTGGAGCGTGGCGGCATGGTTGACTGGTCGCGCACCCGCAGCCGCATCTCGGAGGAGTTCCGCCTCGTGCAGCGGCAAATCCTGCGCGCCGCGTTCGGGCCGGGCGCTGAGCCGGGGTTCTCCAACCTGCTGATGGTGACCAGCGCGCGGCCCGGCGAAGGCAAGAGCTTCACCTCCGTCAATCTCGCCGGCAGTATCGCGCGCCAGGGCGATCATCACGTGCTGCTGGTCGACGCCGACTCAAGCGCGACTCGTTCTGCTACGCGCTCGGGCTCGCCGAGATGCGCGGCCTGCTCGATCTCGTCGCCAACCCGAAGCTCGATCCATCGCCGCTGATCGTGAAGACGCCGATCGACCGGCTGTCGATCCTGCCGGTCGGGCGGGAGCGGGAGCGAAGCGCGGAATTGTTCTCCACCAAAGAAATGACCCGACTGATCCAGAGTTTGGGCCGTCGTTACGCGGACCGCCTGTTGGTGCTCGACGCGCCGCCCTGTCTGTCCACCTCCGATCCGGCGGTGCTGGCCCCGGTCGTCGGGCAGATCCTGTTCGTCGTCGAGGCCGATCGCACGCAGCGCGATGAGGTCGAAGCGTCGCTCGATCTGATCCAGGCCTGCCCGAACATCACGCTCGTGCTGAACAAGCAGCAGATTTCCTCGCGCTATACATTCGGGGCCTATTCGTCCGTACTACTCTTCCTGAGAACCCGACCTTTCTGATAACCCAGTCGTCCTGACAACCCCGGAATGATGGCTTTGGCCGTGCGAGAAGAAGCGGACGCGTCCAGAACAGCCCGCCGCCTCGTCAGCGGCGTGCTGACAGCGTTGCTGGCCGGCATGGGCACGGCGCGCGCGTTTCCGTTCGTCGATCCAACCAATCAGAACTCGCTTCCGACCAGCGCCCCGCTCGGCGCCGAGTTGCCGTCCACCGACGTCACCGGCCTCGGCCATCAACTGGGCATCGTCAACCCCGCGGCCCCGGGCAATCCCAGCGCGTGGACCATCATCCCCCGGCTGACCGTCCAGGAGATGTTCACCGACAACGCGCTGGAGGTGCAGTCGCCGCGCCTGTTCGACGCGATCACGGTGATCGCGCCAGGCATATCGATCCAGGCGAACACCGCGCGCCTGCAACTGAACCTCGACTATCAGCCCAACCTGCTGCTGCACGCGATCAACGGACCGTTGAACGTGCTGACGCAGCAATTGTCGCTGACCGGCCTGGTGACCGTTGTCCCGGATCTCGCGTTCGTGGACGTGCGGGCGTTCTCGGGGGTGCAGTCCCGCTACGGCGCCCTCGGCAGCGGAACGATCGGCAATGCCAACGCCGGCCTGACCCCGGCCACCAATCCGGCGGGTGGTTACGGGAACGCGGGCCAGGCCGGCACCAACCCGCGCACCGACGTGCAAACCTCCAGCGTCGGAATGTCGCCGTATTTGCTGCATCAGTTCAAAGATTACGGCACCGCCAAGATCGGCGCCTCGATCGATGCGTCGCACTACAGCAACATCAGCGGTTTCGCGGCGAGCCCGTTTCCCGGCGGCGGCGGCACCGACGGGCAGAGCCTGTTGACGACCGAAGAAATCGCGCAGTTCACCACGGGCCAGTTCTTCGGCAGGGTGCAGAACGCGTTCAGCGTCGATCTGTCGCAGTCGCGCAGCCAGGCATCTTCCGGCGCGACGATCCCGGTCTTCACCACGGTCGGCGGCGTGACGACCGCGACCAACTCGACCGTTCCGGCGCAGTCGTTCACATCGACGCGGCAAACCATCAACGACCAGGTCAGTTACGCGCTGAACCGCAGCCTCACCATACTGGCCGCCATCGGTGAGCAGCAGGTCAACTACAGCAGTCAGATTGGTCCGCAAATCAATGGACTGACGTGGCAGATCGGCTTCACCTACACGCCGAGCCCGCTCAGTTCGCTCACCATCACATACGGCCATCTGAATGGTCAGAACAACTTCAACGTGAGCGGCTATCTCGCCATTGGCGGGCGCACGCAACTGAATGTCAGCTATGCGGACACCATCGGCACGCAGCTTGAAAACCTGCAGAACCAGTTGAACGGCAGCGTCGCCGTCAACGGCCAGTTGCTCAACGCGGCGACGGGCGGTCCCGGCCTGGTCGCGACGAACGCGCTCGGGCCGCAGACCGGGGTATACCGCTTCGATACCTTCAACGCCGGCCTCAGCACGGCATGGGCGCGCGACACGGTGCAGGCCAACCTGACCTGGTCGATCCAGACCAATCTCACGCCGGGGAGCGTTCAGTCGGGCGAGTTCATCGATCCCACCACCGGCGCCGTGTTTATCATCAACCAACCGGTCGCCGGAACCGGTCAGTCCACGGACGTGAAGACCGCCGCCCTGTCCTGGACGCATGAGCTTTCGCCCGATCTGACGCTCAGCTCCAGCGCCTCGTACAGCTTCGTCCACCGCTCCGGCAACCTCGGCAACGACAGCGCGCTGTCCACGGCGGTTGGCCTGCAGTACGCGCTCTCGGCTACAACCTCACTGAGCGCGCGATATTCTTTTTTCGACCGCATTTCGAAGATACCAGGCTATAGTCTCTACGAAAATATCCTGCTCCTGGGCGTTACCAAACAGTTCTGAAGGCATCGTGTACGAAAAGTTCTATGGCCTGGACGGCCCCCCTTTCCTGCTGACGCCGGATCCGCGGTTCTTCTTCAGTTCCAGCAATCACAGGCGTGCGATCACGCATCTCGTTTACGGGCTGGATCAGCGCGAGGGATTCATCGTCATCACCGGCGAGGTCGGCGCGGGCAAGACCATGCTGGTGGAGCAACTGTGGCTCCAACTCAATCGGAACACCTATGCGGTCTGCAAGGTGGTCACGACACAGGTCTCCGGCGACGATCTGTTGCGCCTGGTGATGGACGGCTTTGGTCTGAACGTGGTGCCCGGCACGGAGAAGTCGGTGCTGCTGCGCCGGTTCGAGCAGATGGTGCGCGAGCAGCGCAACGCCGGCCGCCGCTGCGTGCTGGTGGTGGATGAGGTGCAGAACCTCTCCTTCGCCGCGCTGGAGGAGCTTCGGATGCTCTCCAACATCACGGTCGACGGCAAGGCCTCGGTGCAGACGATCTTGCTGGGTCAGCCGCAGTTTCGCCCCATCCTGGCCAGCCGGGACGCCGAACAGTTGCGCCAGCGCGTGCTGGCATCGTTCCACCTCGGCCCGATGTCGGACGTAGAGACGCGGCTTTACATCGAGCATCGGATGAAGATGGTCGGCTGGACCGGCAATCCAAGCTGGGATGAGGACGCTTTCGCCGCGGTGCACCGGCATACCGGCGGGATCCCGCGACGGATCAACACGCTGTGCTCGCGGTTGCTGCAATTTGGCGCGCTCGAGGAACAGACCTCCATCACCGCCGAAATGGTGAACGACGTCGCCGATGAGATGTCCGACGGAATGAATGGCGCCGAGGCACCCGCTCCGATCAACGGCACGCCCGTGCGCGAGCCCGACCACGCGGACGATGACGGTCCGGGCGCCTATCCGGTGTTTCGGGCGCGGCCCTCCGGTGAGCCGGGCGATCTGCTGCACAGAATTGAAGCGCTGGAGGAAGCAACGGCGCGGCAGGATCGGATCTTCCAGCGGATCGTCAAACTGCTTGCCGCGGCGGTGGAGAAAGGTCCTTGACGTCGAACGCGAACGTTCCCGACCCGGTCCCCCGGGACGACACCCCGGTTCGGGACACCCAGACCCGGGACGTCCAGACCCGGAACGTCCAAATTCGCGACGCTGTCGCCGTTGCGTCAGCACCTCGGAACGCGATGACCGTGGACGTCGAGGACTACTTCCAGGTCCAGGCCTTCGCGAACCGTGTCGATCGCGCCGATTGGGACAATTTCCCGCGCCGGGTCGAGGCCAACGTCGATCGCATCCTGGGCCAGTTCGCGCGCGCCAACGTGCACGCCACGTTCTTCACCCTGGGGTGGGTCGCCGAGCGGCATCCCGCCATGATCCGGCGGATCGTCGCCGGCGGGCATGAACTCGCGAGTCATGGCTGGGATCACACCAGGGCCGACAGCCAGGAACCGGAGGTGTTTCGCCAGGATGTGCGGCGCACGCGCGCGGTGCTGGAGGATATCGGCGGCGTTCCGGTCACCGGCTATCGTGCCGCGACCTTTTCGATCGGCGCGGGCAACCAGTGGGCGTTCGGGATCCTGCGCGATGAGGGCTATCGTTACAGCTCCAGCGTGAACCCGATCGCGCACGATCTGTACGGCATGCCGGACGCGCCGCGTGGGCCGTTTCAGCCGGCGGGCGACGGCTTCTGGGAATTCCCGATGACCACGGTGCGGGCGTTCGGCCGCAACTGGCCGTGCTCGGGCGGCGGCTACTTCCGGTTGCTGCCGAGCGGCCTGTACCGGATGGGATTGCGGCGGGTGAATCGGGAAGAGGGCCGGCCTGGGATCTTCTACTTCCATCCGTGGGAGATCGATCCGGACCAGCCAAGAATTGACGGCGCCGGGTGGAAGTCGCGGCTGCGGCATTACACCAGGTTGTCTCGGATGGCGGCGAACATCGACGGGATTTTGCGCGTGTTTTCCTGGGATCGCATGGATCGGGTTTTCGCGGACCTGCTGACCGGCGCGAACGCGAACGCGCCAACGGTCGCGCATCCGGCGGCGTCACGCGAACCCCGCCCGGTCGCCGCCTGAACGACGCATGGCTGTCTCGATCCGTCCCCTCGATAACGCCGCGCGCCGCGGCCTGGGATGACTTCGTCCTGGCGCATCCCGACGGCACGTTCTTCCATCGCGCCGCATGGGCCACGATCATTCAACGCGCGTTCGGGCATCGCACGCTCTATGCCTACGCCGAGCGCGACGGCGCCATAACCGGCGTGCTGCCGTTGGCCCAGGTGAAGACGTTGCTGTTCGGCAACACATTGATTTCGGTACCGTTCTGTGTCTATGGCGGCCCGCTGGCGGCGGACGCGGAAACCGCCGCCGCGCTGTCCGGGCACGCCGCGACCCTGCTGAAGCAGACCGGAGCGAGCGCGGTCGAGTTCCGCTTCCGCGACGGCCAGGCCTATGGCGCGCATGCCTTCGCGAATGGGCCGGACGGGGCCGGGGATGACGCCGGCGGCCAGGACGCCAATCACGCGGGGCGCCTCGACCCAACCGCCGGCGACCCGGTTGCCCTGGGCCTGAACAGCGATGCCTCTCGTACCGACCGGTCCGGCATCAACGGCCACGGCGCCGGCGACTGGCTGGAACGGCCCGACCTCTACGTGACATTCCGCAAAGCCATTGACGCCGACAACGACAAGAACATGAAGGCCATCCCGCGCAAGCAGCGGGCGATGGTGCGCAAGGGCATCCAGAACGGCCTGCGCTCGGTCGTTGGCCGCGACGCGGCACTGCTGCACGGCATCTACGCCGAGAGCGTGCGCAATCTCGGCACGCCGGTGTTCTCCCGCCGCTATTTCGCTTTGCTGACCGAGGTGTTCGGCGACGATTGCGACATCGTCACAATCATGGACGGCGACACCGCGCTCACCTCGGTGATGAACTTCTATTTCCGCGATGAGGTGCTGCCCTATTACGGTGGCGGAACGGCAGCGGCCCGGCAGCGCGCCGGCAATGACTTCATGTATTGGGAGGTGATGCGCCGTGCCGCCGACCGCGGTTGCCGT
This sequence comes from uncultured Alphaproteobacteria bacterium, assembly GCA_963719675.1. Classification (GTDB taxonomy): domain Bacteria; phylum Pseudomonadota; class Alphaproteobacteria; order Acetobacterales; family Acetobacteraceae; genus Rhodopila. The sequence goes on from CAVRDN010000089.1 coordinate 18,616, forward strand.
TTGTTCGACTTCGGACGCAGCAAGCTCGGCACCGGCGCGTTCGACTTCAAGAAGAACTGGGGCTTCACGCCGGAGGCGTTGCGCTATCAGTACAAACTCGCGCCGGGCGCGTCGATCCCGGACCATAATCCGCTGAACCCGAAATACCGGCTGTTCATCGCGGGATGGAAACAATTGCCCCTGGTGGTCGCCAACGCGATCGGTCCGTCGATCGTGCGCGGTCTTGGCTGAGCGCCATGCCGGATCTGCTGTTCCTCATGCAACGCCTGCCCTACCCGCTGATCAAGGGCGAGAAGATCCGCAATTTTCACATCCTGAACTATTTGACGAAGTGGTACGACGTGCACTTCGGTTGCCTGATCGACGATCCCGCCGATTTCGAGCACATCGACATCATCAAGGCGCGATGCGCGAGCATGTTCACCGCGCCGCTCGACCGGAAGCGGGCGAAGCTCACCTGCCTGAGCGGACTGCTGACCGGCGAACCGTTGAGCGTCACGTTCTTCCATGACCGCGGCCTGCGCCGCTGGGTCGAGGATGTCATGACGCGGATCAAACCGGAGATGACGTTCGTCAATTCCTCCAACATGGCGCCGTATATTCTCGATTTGCCGCCATCCGGCAAACGGGTCGTCGAACTCGGCGATGTCAACTCGGAGAAATTCCGCTCCTACGCGGACGCCGCCGGGCCGCCGATGCGTCAGGTCTACCGGCGGGAAACCGGCCTCGTGGAGCGGTTGGAGCGGCGGGTGGCGCTGGAATGCGACTGGTCGGTGCTCGTCTCCGAGGCCGAGGCCGCGCTGTTCCGGACCAAAGTGCCGGAAGCCGCGGCCCGGATCGTGGGGATCAGCAATGGCGTCGATCACCACTATTTCGATCCGGCGCCGGGGTATCCCGCGCCCTTCGATCCGTCGCTTCCGGCGTTCGTCTTTACCGGCACGATGGATTACGCGCCGAATTGCGATGCCGTGGTCTGGTTCGCCAATGAGGTGCTGCCACGCATTCGCCAGGCGCATGCCGATGCGCGGTTCTTTATCGTTGGCAGTAACCCGGCGGAAGCGGTAAACAGGTTAGCGAAGCTGGACGGTGTTACCGTCACGGGCCGCGTGCCCGATGTTCGGCCCTACGTTTTTCATGCCACCGCGGCGGTTGGCCCCATGCGGATCGCCCGCGGCATTCAGAACAAGGTGTTGGAGGCGATGGCCATGGGCAAACCCGTCATCGTCACATCCGGCGCGCTGGAAGGCATCGACGCCACTCCTGGACGAGAGGTTATCCTGGCCGACGACGCCGAAACTTTCGCCGCCGCCGCGATCCGCCTGATCGGTCCCGGCGGCGCGGCAACCGAGGAGGGCGAGGCGCTCGGCGTCGCCGCGCGACGCCTGATCCTGCGACGCTACGACTGGAACGCCTGCCTGAGCGGGTTCGACGATCTGATGCGGCCGCCATCGGTTCCGCCCGCTTCCCTGCCAACGGCGATCGGAGCGGAGCCATGAGCCAACCCGCCGCCACGCTGGACAATGAGTCGCTGACCGATACGCTCAGCGGCCTGCGCGACGCGCGACTGGGGCTCGCGATCGGCCTGCTGGCCCTGGGTGTTCTGTTCCATGCCGAGATCGTCAGCGCGGTTCGGACCTGGATCGATTTCACCGCCTACAATCACTGCTTCCTGGTGCTGCCGATCGCCGGGTTTCTGCTGTGGGACCGGCGATCGACGCTGCGCGGGTTGACCGCGGCCCCGATGCCGATGGTCGCGCTGCTGACCCTGCCCCTCGGCGTGCTGTGGCTGGCCTCCGAGCGTCTGGGCATCATGGAAGGCCGCCAACTCATCGCCGTCACCATGGCGCAGGTGCTGTTTCTGGCGATATTCGGCCGCCGCCTGTGGCTCGCGATGCTCGGGCCACTGCTTTACTTGTATTTTCTGGTGCCGTTCGGCGACTTCCTCACGCCGAAATTGCAGGACGTCACCACGTGGTTCATCCGGCACGGCGTCGATATTCTGGGGATCCCGGCCTATATCGATGGCTACATCATCGAAATTCCCGAAGGTTCGTTCTTCGTCGCGGAGGCCTGCGCCGGCCTGCGGTTCCTGATCGCGTCAATCGCGTTCGGCGCGCTTTACTCGTTGCTGATGTATCGCAGCGCCATGCGGCGGATCCTGTTCATCACCGCCTCGATCATCATACCGATCATCGCCAACGGGTTCCGGGCTTTGGGCATTGTCGCGCTGGGTCATGTGCTCGGCAGCGCCGAAGCGGCCGCCACCGACCATGTGTTGTACGGCTGGATCTTCTTCTCGATCGTGATCCTGCTGCTGATCGCGGTTGGTTTGCCGTTCCGCGAGGACGGCGAGCCGGACCCCGTCAACCTGTCGCCCATGACGCCCGATCCGTCCGCCACCCGTCGTGGCCTGATCGCCGGCCTGGCGGTCGCGGCGCTGGCGGCGCTCGGACCGGCCATCGTCCTGGGGTTGAGCCAGGCGTCGGCGATGCCCGAGATGGCGCTGAAACCGTTCGATCTGACGCCGTCCTGCGTCGCCGACGGCGCCCCCACGACACCCGACGCGGTGGGGCGGGCAATCGTGCAGCGCATAACCTGCGGACGCACCGCGATGATGGTCGAAATCGAGGTGTTCTCGCCCCACTCCACCGCCGCGCCGGTCAACAGCGAGCGCCGTCACCTGACGCACTATCCGGACGCCGAGGACACCACGGAAGCGCCGATGCTCTCGCGTGCCGGAAGCGCGATGCCGGGCTGGCGTTTCGTGCGGGCCAGCGACCCACCGTTCTTCGCGGCGGCCGGTCTGTATATCGACGGCCAGCCGACGACGTCCGGGATGGCGATGCGGCTGCGGATGGCGCGGACCAGCATCCCGGGGGCCGCCTACGCGCCGGGTATTCGTCGTCATCACGCCGGTCGAGGACTGGCCGAAATTCGACATGCGCAATCGCCGCGACCTGGAGCGCCAGATCTCCGATCTGCTCGAGTCGCATCCGGAGATTGGCGATCAGGTCCGGGCGATCGCCGCGCGGGCGCGGTAGGATCGGCCGGCCGATCCATCGACCAAGGGCCGGCCTTGACGAGACTCCAACGCTTCGCTCTACCGATTCCCGGTCGGCACCGAATTGAACGGCCGGTTCTTGTCCACCCTGATATCGGCCGGCAACCCGAGCACCCGCTCCGCGATGATATTCTTCAAAATCTCATCCGACCCGCCGGCGATGCGCGCGCTGGGCGATGACAGCAGCGCCGACTGGAACATGCTCCAGGCTTCGACCAGATCGTCGTCGAGCACCATCCCGGCCTCGCCCATCAGGTCCATGCCATAACTCGCGATTTCCTGCAGCTTGGAGGCGTTGACCAGTTTATGGATGGAGTTCTCCGGTCCGGGAGTCTCGCCTTTCGACAGCGCGGTCATGGTGCGGAATTTGGTGAATTTAAGCCCCTGGGTTTTGGCATACCACTCCGCGATGCGCTCGCGCACGGCCTGATCGCGGATCGCCGGCTGACCGTCGATCATCAAAGATCGGCCCAGCGTCACGAGATCGTCGACATCGGGACGCGCGGGATCGCCGACGGCGAGGCGTTCGTTCATCAGTGTGGTCAATGATACGCGCCATCCCTGCCCCACATGGCCAAGCCGCTGCGCATCCGGAACGCGGACATCGGTGAAAAACACCTCGTTGAAGTGGCGCGTGCCGGACATCTGATGGATCGGGCGGATGTCGATCCCCGGTGACTTCATGTCGAGGAAGAAGAACGTCAGGCCCTCATGTTTCGGCACGTTCGGATCGGTGCGCACGACGATGATGCCGAAGTCGGACAGATGCGCGCCCGACGTCCAGATCTTCTGGCCATTGATGATCCAGTCGTCGCCATCGCGTTCCGCGCGCGTGCGCAACGCCGCGAGGTCGGACCCGCCGGCCGGTTCGCTGAACAACTGGCACCACACTTCCTCGCCGCGCAGAGCGGGCCTGACATAACGATCCAGTTGTTCCGGTTTGGCATAGGTCATCATGGTCGGGATGCACATGCCGAGCCCGATTTCGAACAGGCCGCGCGGCACGGTGAAGTCTTCTTCCTCCTGGTTGTAGATGACCTGGAAGATGGGGGACAGCTTCGCGCCCGCCGAAGCGTTTCTGCCAGGTGATGCCGGCGAACCCGGCGTCGGTCTTTTTCGCCTGCCAGGCTTTGCAGCGTTTCACTTCCTCTTGCGTCATGCCGCCGAGGCGCAAGGTCGGGCGACCGGAGGCTTTCGGTTGCGCGTTGGCGTTGAGGAAGGCGCGGGCCTCGGCGCGGAAGGCGGCTTCTTCGGGGCTGTCGTTGAAGTCCATGGTCAGATTTCCTTCAGGCCGCGTTGCGGGTTTCGATCAGGTCCACGAGGCGATTTTTCCAGAATGGCGCGCCACCAAGCCGCAGTCCGAGTTGTTTCGATCGCCGATAGTACAGGTGGCAGTCAAAAGCCCAGGTAAAACCGACGCCGCCGTGGGTCTGGATGTTTTCCTTCGAGGCGATGTGGAACGCATCCGTGGCGGACACGCGCGCGGTGGCGGCCGCCAGCGGCAGTTCGGCGGCATCGGCGGTCAAAGCCCATGCGCCGTAATAGGCGTTGGAGCGGGCGAGTTCGAGCGCGACATAGACATCCGTCAGTTTATGCTTGATCGCCTGGAACGAGCCGATGGGCCGGCCGAAGGCAAACCGCTCCATCGCGTAATCGCGCGCCATTTGCAACGAGGCGTCGGCGCCGCCGACCTGCTCGAACGCGAACAGAATGGCGGCCCGATCAAGCAAACGCTGCACCGTGGCCCACCCGGTCGCGGCCGGCAGTTTCGTGGCCGGCGTGTCGGTGAAGTCGAAGCGCGCCTGATCGCGGGTGGGATCGACGGTGCGCAGCGTGGTCCGAGTGATCGATTTCGTTTCGACCAGGAACAGAGCGATTTCGTTGGCGTCCTCGCGCGCGACGACGATGGCGATGTCGGCGATGCCGCCGTCGGCGACCGGCCATTTGGTGCCGGATAATTTGCCGCCGGCGGCGCGGACGCGGACGGCGTCGGGCGATGGATTGCCCTGGCCCTCGGCCAGCGCGAAACAGCCGATCAATGTGCCATCCGCGAGTTGCGGCAGATACTGGCGTTTCTGTTCCTCGGAACCTGCCAGCAGTATCGCTTCGGCGGCGAGGTAGGCGCAGGACGCGAACGGCACCGGAGCGACGACACGGCCGATTTCCTCGGCCAGCACGCAGAGGCCTTCATAGCCCAGACCGGCGCCGCCGTATTGTTCCGGGATCGCGGCGCCGATCCAGCCCATGTTGGCGATCTCTTTCCACAATGGCGCGGCATACGCGTCCTCGCCGTCAAGCGACCGTCGCACCAAAGCGGGCGGGCATTGCTCGGACAGAAAGCGGCGCGCCTGGTCGCGCAGTTGTTTCAGGTCGTCGGAGAAATCGAAATTCATGACAGGATGCCTCGTTCTGGATCAGCCGTTGTGCGCGGGCAGGCCCTGGGGAAACAAATTCGCCACCAACAGGCCGCCATCGACATCCAATGTCGTTCCGTTGACGTAAGATGCGAGGTCGGACAGCAGGAACAGCGCGGCCTTGCCGATATCGTCCGTTGTCCCGCGGCGGCGGACCGGCAGCAAACTGGCCGCGTAGCCCTCGGCCCGGCGCGGCGTGTCGAACAGCCGCGGCGTGACGATGTGGCCGGGCGCGATGGCGTTGACGCTGATGTTGTGCGGCGCCCACTCGACGGCCATGGTCTGGACGAGACTGATCAGGCCGGCTTTGGCGGCGCCATAGGCCCCGCGCATCGGGACTGGCGCGCTGGCCATCGACCGAGGCGATGCCGACGATCCGCCCACCGGTGCCGCGACGGATCATGACGTTGGCGGTTTCTTTCGCGATCAGAAAGAAATAGCGCAGATTGAGGTGCATCTGCTGGTCCCAGACGTCGGCCGACGTCTCCAGCAGCGAGCCCCAGGTGGCGGCGCCGACAATCGAGATCATGCGATCGAGGCCGCCAAGCTTCTCCTCGGCTTCGGCGACGATGCGGGGGATCTGCGCGTCGTCGAGCACGTCGCCGATGACGGTGACGGCCTTGGTGCCGAACGCGGCGACCTTGGCGGCGACCTGTTCTGCTCGTTCCGGAACCAGATCGACGAGCGCGACATCGCAGCCGGCGCGGGCCAGGAAGCGGGCGGAGGCTTCGCCCATGCCCTGGCCGCCACCGATGATCATGGCCTTCTTGCCGGCGAGGCCAAATAGCGAGGTTTCCTCGGTCATTCGTTTCCTCCGTCGCTTATCCGCACGCAGGATTAACGCCTCGCCGAGACATGCACAACGAACCGCCGCCGGCACCGGGCGTTCGCACCATTCGGGCTCGGTTGGAGGGCGCCTATACCGTCTTTATGGTGCAGGTATCCGGGTTCATCCGCCACCAATGCGAATTGAGGTCGCTCGGAACCTGCGCCCCTTGAAAAGCCGTACGGACCTTGTACTGGCCGTCCTCCGCACTCCCCCCGGCGACCCACGTGATCGCGTCGTTGCGCTTATACCACATCGCGCATCCGCTCGGGTTGTTCGCCGACGCATGAACGCGCTCCAGCATGATCACGACCAATTCGGCTCCCAGCTTACCGGAATCCTGTCCGAGGTGTTTCATGATCCGGTACACGGACGTAGGAGGAGAATTGAGCCGTTTCTTCATGTCTTTCATTTCATCCGCGGCGTCCGTGCGATTGCTGCCGTTCACGAACGCGAAAAGATAGCCGTGGCCTTTGCCCACCGCGGCTTCGTTGTTCTTGACCAATGTCTCGAACTGAACGCGCGCGCCCTTCTGAACGTCGTCGTGGTCGGGTGGTATATGGACTGCGTACATCGCGCCGGTGCCGACATAAATAATCCCCATGCAACCGCGGATTCCCGTAATCCCAACGATATCCTGGGCATGACCATAAGAGTACATATTCGAAAAATACATTGCGTTGACTCCTTGGGTTGCGATGGACGGCTGTCAGGCGCGGGGGACATCAATCGAATTCCTCCCGAAGTCAACTGAGGTCCACCCGGATTCTCGGGCCGATCCGGCGGGCTCGTCCCGGCGGCGGTCGCACGCGGATGTGAACACAAACGAGGGATGTCCGCGTCCATCCGCGGCTGAGAATGCTCCCTCACCTGGCACCGGCGGCGGCCACCGCACGCGATCATGCGCGGCCGCGAGCGGGGTGCCCAAGGTCGCGGTCGCCGGAACGCGGTAGACGGATCGCGGTGGACAATCGTCCTTATCGGCCCTATCGACAGCCGATCTACCCAACGGTAGATTTCGGACGTTACCAGTAAGGGAAGAGCCATGAGCCAATCGCGGCAGACCGAAATCAACGCGCCCAACCTGTGGCGCCTCGACACGCCCGGCCACAAAGGCTGGCAGCACACCGCGCGCGCGGGAGACCCGAACAAGTACTTCATGGTCTCCACCAACTCGCACGCCAACGAGCCGGCCGACCTGTGGGCGACCCGCATCGACGCCAAGTACCGGGAGCGTGTGCCTCGCATCATCACCGACGAGCAGGGCGTGCAGTGGCGCTATTGCGAGGGCTACCGCCCCGATCGCGTCCGCGTCATGAGCTTCGAGGGCGAGGACTGGCTGCGTCAGCAGTCCGGCGCCGTGGTCGCGGAGCGCATTCGCGACAACCGGAATGACGGCGTGGATGTCGAGATCATCTTCCCGAACAAAGGTCTGGCGATGTGGGCGACGCCCGATCCGGTGTTCGCCAACGCGCAGTGCAAGGTCTGGAACGAGTGGGCGTGGGAACAATACGGCCCATACCCGGAGGCGATGCTGCCCTGCGCCGCGATCGCGACGGGCGACCTCGACGGCGCGATGGCGGAAATCGCGCGCGTGGCCAAGGTCGGCTTCCGCGCGCTGACCTTGCCGTGCAAGCCGATCTGGGGCGCGCACGACGTCGATCACGTCAACTACAACCTGCCGCACTTCGACAAGATGTGGGCGCTGATCCAGGAATGCGACCTGCCGATCACCTTCCATGTTTCCACCGGCCGCGATCCCCGGGCGTCGCGCGGCAACGGCGGCGCGGTGATCAACTACGTCACCCACTCACTGTCGCCAACGATCGAGCCGGTGGCCAACCTGTGCGCCTCGGGCGTGCTGGAACGGTTTCCGAAACTGCGCTTCGCGACGATCGAGGCCGGGATCGGCTGGGTGCCGTGGCTGCTCGACGCGATGGATGAGGCCTATCGCAAGCACCACATGTGGGTGCGGCCAAAGTTGCAGGGCCTGCCGAGCGATTATTACCGCGCGCACGGCTTCGCGACGTTCCAGGAGGATCCGACCGGCCTCCGCCTCGCCGAGCCCTGCAACCTCATGGACAATTTCTGCTGGGCTAACGACTATCCGCACCACGAGGGCACCTGGCCGCACTCGGCGGAGGCGATCGAACGCACCATGCCGATGCTGAACGACGTCCAGCGTGCGAAGATCCTCGGGCTGAACGCGGCAAGGCTGTTCAAGCTGGACGTGCCGAAGCATCAGCAACTGGCGGTGTCATAAAAGGAGTACCAACCAATGGCAGGCAACGGACAGGCGATCATCGCGCTCGACGCCAAACGCATGGCGGCGTCGGTGGCGAAGGACTTCGACACGCTGAACCAGTTGATCGCGGACGATCTGATCTACACCCATTCCTCGGCGCGGATGGACACCAAGTCGTCACTGATCGGCAACATGCGCTCCGGCTCGACGGTCTACACGGCGATGACGCCGTCGGACGTGGTGGCGCAGGACCTCGGCGACAGCGTTGTGCTGACCGGCGTTTGCGCGATCAGCGTGATGTCGGGCGGCAAGCCGAATTCGTTCCGCGTGCGGTTTATCGATGTGTACGCGAAACGGCCCGCCGGCTGGCAGATGGTCACCTGGCAATCGACGAAGTTGGCTGACTGAAGTTTCGCTCCGTCGTCATGGCCGGGTCGAGCCCGGCCATGACGACCTGACAGAACGGATCCATTGCATGCCCGAACGAACCCTCCGCGGCAAAACCGCGATCGCCGGCATTGGCGAAACGACCTATTACAAGCACGGGCAATCCCCCGACAGCGAGTTCAAACTCGCGCTCGAGGCGATCGTCAAAGCCTGCGAGGATGCCGGCATCAGTCCGCATGACATTGACGGGTTCGCCTCCTACGGCAACGACCGTTCCGACGGGCCGCGGCTGGCGGCGGCGCTCGGCATCAAGGAACTGCGGTTCTCCAACATGTTCTGGGGCGGCGGCGGCGGCGGCGTGTGCGGCGCGGTCGGCAATGCCTCGGCGGCGGTCGCGACCGGCATGGCGGATTGCGTGATCGCGTTCCGTTCGCTCGCGCAAGGACAATACGCGCGCTATGGCCGCAGCGCGGCGGCGAACGCGGTGGGCGGCGACGATGCGTTCCTGTTCCCCTACGGCGTCATGTCGCCAGCGCAACGCTTCGCCATGAAGGTCACGCGCTTCATGCACGAGACCGGGATCAAACAGGAAGCGCTGCGGGCGATCTCGCTCGCCTGCTATCACCATGCGCAAAACAATCCGAACGCGGTGATGCGCGGCCGCACGCTCGACGCGGCGAAATACGACGCCTCGCGCTGGATCATCGAGCCGTTCTTCCATCTCTACGATTGCTGCCAGGAGAATGACGGCGCCGCCGCGGTCGTCGTCGTGCCGGCGGAACGGGCGCGGGATTCCCGGCATAAGGCGGCGTATCTGCTCGCCTGCGGCCAGGGCTGCGATCACCGCAGCGCGGCGCCGGTGCACAATATGCCGAATTACCCCAGTTCGCATTTCCGCCAGATCGCGCCGCGGCTCTACGACATGGCGAAATTGAAGCCCTCCGACATGGGCATCGTGCAGTGCTACGAGAATTTCACCGGCGGCGTGCTGATGAGCCTCGTCGAGCACGACCTCGTGAAGGCCGAGGAAGCCAACGAATTCCTGGTCCTCGAGAACCTCATCGTCGAAGGCGGCAAAATGCCGCTCAACACCAGCGGCGGCAACCTCGCTGAGTGCTACATGCACGGGCTGGAACTGGTGATCGAGGCGGTGCGCCAGATCCGCGGCACCGCGATCAATCAGGTGAAGAAAAACGACGCCGCGATCATCATCGGCGGGCCGATGGTAACGCCGGTCAGCTCCATTATTCTCGGTTCGGAGGCGACACTATGAGCGAGTTTTATCTTCCGAACGGATTGCCGACGCCGACCTCCGGGCCGGACGGGTTGGCCGCGCCATACTGGGAAGGCACGCGGCAAGGCATGCTGCGGATCCAGAAGTGCAACGGCTGCGGCGCGTGGCAATGGGGACCGGAGTGGATCTGCCATGGCTGCCATTCGTTCGATCTGTCCTGGCGGGAGATCGTCGGCAAGGGCCGCATCTACTCCTACCAGCGCCCGCACCACCCGGTGCACACCGCGCTCAACGGTCACGGCCCGTATATCGCGGTCCTGGTGGAGCTGCCGGACTACGGCAACATCCGCATGGTCGGCAACCTGTTGGGCGACCCCAGGCAAACGGTGACGATCGGCGCCCCGGTCGAGGCGGTGTTCGAACCGCACGACAAAGCCGATCCGCCCTACACTCTGGTGCAATGGCGCCTGGCCTGACCGGCACGGGCTGGCCGGGATGACGAACCTGTTCGATCTGACCGGCCGTGTCGCGGTGGTCACCGGCGGCGCGCAAGGGATGGGCCGCGCCATGGCGCTGGCCTTGGCCGAGGCCGGCGCTGACCTCGTGCTGCTCGATCGCAACGCCGCCGGCATCGAGGCCACGGCCGAGACCATCCGCCAGCTTGGCCGCGTGGCGCTGCCGGTCGCCGGGGACGTGACCGACACCGGCCACATGGATCAGGTGTTCGCCACCATCGATCGCGAATTCGGCCGGGTGGATATCCTCGGCAACGTGGCGGGCGAGGCGAAGACCGGACTGGCGGAGGAAATGTCGCTCTCCGATATCCGCGTGTCGTTCCAGAACCTGGTGATCAGCCGGTACTACACCTGCCAGCTCGCGGGCCGGCGGATGCTGTCGCGCGGTAAGGGCAGCATCATCAGCATCGGCTCGATCTCCGGCGTGTCCTCGCTGGGCCGGGCGCAATCGGTCTACGGCATGGCGATGGCGGCGGTGATCCAGATGACGCGCGAGCTGAGCACCGAATGGGCGCCACGCGGTGTGCGGGTGAACTGCATCCTGCCGGCGCAGGTGCTGGGCGCCAACGGGCTCGGGCCGCGGATGGAGGCGGATCCTTGGCTGCGCGAGACGTTCCTGCGCGGCATCCCCGCCGGACGTTTCGGTCAACCCGACGACATCAAGGGACTGTCGGTGCTGCTCGCGTCCGACGCGGCCGGCTGGATCACCGGGGCAATCATTCCGATGGACGGCGGCAACCTGGCGATGAACGCCGGCGGCGGGCTGCTGGCCCCGATCATGGAGCGGCACGGGGTCAGGCGATAAGCATTGGCGCTTCCCGCGTGGCGACGGGGTCATGGTCCTCCGCGGGCGTGAAACGAACGAGGATCATCGTTCAAGCACGCCGCCCCGCTGACCAACCGCCGCGGCGCGCTCGCCCGATCACGCGGTCTTCGTCGATGGCGTGCTGATCCCGATCAACTACCCGCTCAACGGCACCAGCATCGCGCTGGTTCAGCGGGATGAGATCGCCGGGGTTCGCTGATCTGCCCGGCATCGGGCCGCCACGCCCGAGGCTGACCGGCGGGCTTACGCGCCCGCGCCTTTGGGCACGAACATATAACCGACGCCGCGTACGGTGCGGATCGCCTCCGGGTGGGCCGGATCGCGCTCGATCTTGCGCCGCAGCCGGGTAATGCGCAGGTCGATCGCGCGGTCGAACGCCTCGGCTTCGCGATGGCTGGTGACCTCCAACAGCCAGTCGCGCGCCAGCGGGCGGTTGGGATTTTCCACGAACAGTTTCAGCAAATTGAACTCGCCTGGCGCGAGGCGTTCCTCCATGCCTTCATTGTCCAACAGCAGCCGTCGTTCCAGATCCAGCACGCGGCGGCCCATGACCACACGGGGCCCGGAGAACTCACCCGTGGCGACCGATGCCGCGCGCCGCAGCACGCTTTTCACCCGGGCCAGCAATTCCCGCGGCTCGAACGGCTTGGCGATGTAGTCGTCCGCGCCGGCCTCCAGCCCCGCGACCCGGTCGATCGTATCGCTCGCGACCGACACCATGATGACCCCGGTCGCCGGGCAGGCCTCGCGCAGGTAGCGGATCAGGCTGAAGCCGTCCTCGCCCGGCAATCCGACATCGAGCAGCACGAGGGAGGGCGGGTCGCGCTGAATCTCCCGGCGCAACGCCTGGCCGTCAGCCACACCGGTCACGCGCATGGCCTGGCGGCTGAGGTATTGCACCAACAACTGGCGCTGCGCGACCTCATCCTCGACCACGATGATCCGTGGGGACAGCATCATTTGGGGCGTCGGTCTCCTCTCACGGCATGGTTAACCGGAGGAGATAGCGGCACGCAAGAGTCGTTATGGCAACGCGCGTGTATTCGCGCGCCACTGGCCTTGCCAGCCGCGCTCACGAATAAACCCTGTGACGACCTATGGTTGTATTCTGCGAAGAATACTCTTGCGTGTCAACCACGTCCTGCGCAAGCACATCCAACTCCCCGTCTCATCATTCATTATTTGATACCGTTCGCGTGATTTTAGCGCGGACGGTGTATTCCACCGGCCGCCGGCCTGTTGCGGTCAGTCCCGCGAATGCCCAAGGCGGAGATCCGGCGCCATATCGGTGCGGCAATATTTTTTTGATTTCCCCCGAAACGATACAAAAGATACGTGCGTGCCATCCGCGCGATACGATCATACGGGATGATTAACGCTAAATTAACGCCTACTTCAAACGAAGCCACAAAAACAAGCAGGCGACGGCCCCGACATGACGGCATTCCATGGGGCAAAACTGATTCGCACAAGCGGGAAACCGCGGGGGACAGAGAAATTCTGGCGGGGACTACCGGGGCCTTGCCCGCCCAGAATCACCAAAAGGTGTTGGGGAGCCTGATGACCAGACGTGTGGGGACGGCATCGCGATCCATCGATGCGCCAAATCTGGACGAGGCACGGGAGCGGGAGCTGCTTCTGCGCGTGCGATCCAACCCGCCAGGCGTCGACAGCGGCGCGGCTTTGAATGAACTCTGGATGAGCCACGGCAAACTCGTGGCCGCGATCGCGGCGAAGTATCGCCGGTCGGACGTGGACCACGACGACCTGATCAATGCCGGTCACCTGGGGCTGCACACGGCGATCACGCGGTTCGACACCGAACGGTTCGACACGCGGCTCGCGGCCTACGCGACCGGTTGGATCCGCTGGCACATCACCGACTATATCCGGCGCAACTCGGGCCCTGTGCGTCTGCCGGAGTCGAAGGCGCACCGTCAGTTGGCGCAATCCGGCCCGCGGCTGTTGATCGAGGCCCGCAAAGCCTGCGACCGCGAGGGGATCGAGCCCACCGACAGCGAGCTGCACGCCCGGATCGGCCGCCGGGTCGGTCTCAGCGCCGACGAGGTCGCGCAAGGACTGCGGCTTCTCCAGGGCGCGCGCATGAGCCTGCACGCCCAGGATGACGAGGAAGGATACGAGGACGGGTTGCGGGACGATGCGGCGCCTTCCGCCGACGATCTGCACGAGCGCATGGACCACGAACGGCTGCGGGCCCGGATCCGGGTGCTGGCGGCCGAGGTGCTGGGCGAGCGCGAACGCCAGATCTTCCTCGCCCGTTCAATGGCGGTCACGGACGACGTGCCCTCGCTCGACACCTTCGCCGAGCGGTTTGGCGTATCCGCCGCGCGGATCCATCAGATCGAGATCAGCGCCCGCCGCAAAATCGCCGTCGCGTTGGCGGCGTCCGGCTATGCCGAGGCATCCGGCGACGACGTCGTCGCGCATTTGTCGCAAATTCGCGCGCGGCGGGCGGTGAATTGTAACCCGTTCGACACATCTGCCCTACGATACAAGGCGGCCGCCAACCAGGCGTTTGAAATGTTGGCCGCGGCGGACTGAAAATCGCCGTTATGGTGTTGTGACGCGGTTCGCCAACACGATATTGGTGGGACCAGGAGTTGGGAGATGACCCTCGGTGCCCCCGGGTCGCCGGGCCGTGGCGCGCGCGGTATCCGGCGATCGACCGATCCGTGCTCGGCGAATGGCTGGCTGACGACGATGCCGCGATCGACGAGTTGCTGCTTGTATTCCGCGACAGCATCCTCGCGGAAATCGTCAACATGCGCGAATTGCTGGCGGACGGCCGGTTGGACGCGTTCGCGGACGCGGCGCACCGGTTGCGCGGCGCGGCGCTGTCGATGGGCGCGCGGGCATTGGCCGAGTTCGTGGGACTGCTGTTCACGGCGGCGCGAGCCCAGGATGGGGTGGCGTGCACGAACGGAATGCCGATATTGGAGACGCACGTGCAGTTGGTGGCGGCGGAAGTGCGGGCATAGCGGTACACGCCCCGCCGTTCCAGGCATGCTGGCGTCGCCGCGCGGGACAACGCCGGCGTGCCTGACGCTCAACGGATATTGATGCTCAATCCTGGGCCGTAGACAACCGGCGGCGCGTAATACGGCGTCCCATAAACAACGGGTGGCGCGCGGTAATAACCGCCATTCCAGTTTCGGTGGTGATAGTCGCGGTGATGACCGTCACGGTCTTCGGCACTGGCGGATCCCGCCAGGCTGCCGAGCGCGACAGTCGCCGCGAGGAGGACCGCCGCGATGGCCGATACCGGCGAACGGCTTTTCGCGCGCGTAAAATTGGACATGATGATTTCCCTTCTATTGGTTATATTACTTCTTCGTAATATTGGCGCTCAGCCCTGGGCGTTGGCGGCGCTCTGATGGGCGGACTGAAACACCGCGTCGGCGACTTTCTTCTGCGCGTCAGGCATCGCCGAATAAAGCGTCGAGAACGAAGAGATCAGGTTCTTGAGCCCATCGACATGAGCCTGCGACAACTTTTGATACATCTTCAAATCGTCCATCGCGCTCATGCTTTGCGGCGCGGTCGTGCGGCCTTCCGCGATCAGCTTGTCCATATTGGCAGCGTTCTCCCGCATGGCCTGGGCCACCGCGTTCCAGTTGGCATCTTCGGCCTGGGTGATCTTCAATGCCGTGCGCAGAGTGGCGATGCGCTGCTCCACGGTCTCGCCCTTCGCCGCCATGGCCGCCGCGCCGGCGTGCGTCGACGGCGTCGCGACCTGAGCCAACCGAAACACCGCATCGCCCATGGTAGCGGCGCGCGCCGCGCTCAGCGGACTGGCGAGCATCGTGGCACCCATCAGCGCCGCCAAAGCGAACGAACGGTTCAACGGAGCCGGCAAAGCGATCGAGTGAGAGAAACGTTTCATGGTTGCGTCCTTAAGTGTTCGTTTTCAAATCGCATCGGACACCGCGATGAGCGGTGGCCAACCCGCCTATTTGCGCTGCGTATCCCGGTCCGTCGTGATGGTTTCCGTGGAGACCGCCGGCGATGGGGTCGTGGTCGTGGTCTGCTCGGACGTCGAGGTGCGGCTATAGGGCGCGGGACCACAACCGGACAGAACCGCGATGCCGGCGATCAGCGCCATGCCGGTCGCCAGACGCGCGTACGATGAATTTTTAATCATGATAAATCCTTGGATTTCGCGGGAGAGAGTTTCGCGTCGCCAACCGACGCGAACCGCTCAGCGGGTTGTCGTTTCGGTGTTTTTCACCGTCGTGGACGTCGTCGGCGCCGGCGTCGAGGTCGCGTCGGTGATAGTGGTTTTCTCGCTCGTATCGCTCGTTACGGTATGCGCGCGACGATGATGCATCGCGTAGCGCGCATGCTTATGGTGCACGCGGGCGACGGGCGCCGGCTGCTCGGTTCGCGCGGTTTCTTCAGTTGACGATGTTGTCGTGGCGACCACCGGCGGCGGCGGCACCGAGGTCGTGGTCTGTTGGCTCGTGGTGGTCGTGGTGACGGGCGCGGAAGCGCACCCCGCCAGCATGGCCACCCCCGCGAGCAGGGCGGCGCCAACAGTCAGCCGGCAACGTGATTGAGTGACGATCACTGTGTTATCCTCGTTTTTGATTTTTCCACGCAACGTCCGACGCCGCGCGATGCGGGCCGCGATGTCCTTCAGGCCGCGCGATCAGCGAATGATCGTCGTCTCGCTCGACTTCTTCGTCACGGCCAATTCGCCGGCCGGAGAAACGGTCGTGCCGCTGGACGTCGCTGACGAACTTTTGGTCATGACGCCGTTCACGCTGCTCGTCTTCTCGCTGCTGGTTTGCGTGGAAACCATCGGAGCCGGCGCGACGGGCGTCATCGTCGTGACCGTCGTGCTGGAAGTGGAAGACTGCGCGAACGCGCCACCCGTCATCAGGGTCACGGCCATCGTCGCCGCGAGCAAGGTTTTGATCATTTAAGGTCTCCGGAGAGTGCGGTTGGCGGCGAGGATCGCGCGCCTTGATGTTTTATTTAGCGACACTTTTGGTCATGCGGCAGGATCGGAAACTACTCAATCGTCGCCGGAATTTCAGCGGACATAACCGCCGCGGTCGGAATGCCAGGCACCATGCGGCGCATCGCGATAACCCGGTTCGACGATGCAGCCGGTCAGAGCGAGCGAAAGCACCAATAATGTCAACAATGTTTTCTTCATGTCAGTCTCCTTCGCGACGAAGTTGTTTGGGCGTGCCGGAACCGGTCGCGGTCGCGCCGCGGACAGGATCGCCCTTTCCGTTTTCGATGTGGTGCCGCCGTGGGCGGCTTCGCAGGCTCGGATACTACCTGGTTTCGCCGGCGTAACGCGGCGGGATCAGCCGAGTGGGGGTGGCGCGGCCACGCGACGGCAGCGCGCAAGCGCCCCGCTTCGGACGCCGGCACCCGGTTCACCTAGGTAGAATCCGATGCTGCACCCTGAACGAAACGCATCCTAAATGTCGGTCAAGGCACCGAGGTAAACGTCTTCGCCGCCGAATTCGCAAGGGAAATGACGCATGAAAAAGTTTCTGTTGGCTGGCGCCGCCGCGCTCAGCGTGATGACCGGTGCCGCGATGGCGCAATCATCGGGACACTCGTCGACGACCGAAGAAACGACGACGATCACGCCGGCGGTCAGCGCCCCGGTAACCACGACCTACTCGACCACCAGCGGACACGGTGCCACGGCCGACGGAGACCAGACCGCCTCCAGCGGTTCGTCATCCATCGACAGCGCCGGCAACAAGACCGAGACGACGGTCACCAACACGTCCTATCCGCTGACCAGCATGATCACGACCACCAGGAAAACGACGGTCACGACCAATGGCGTGGCGACCGAGAACGTGACGACCACGCACACTTATCCTCCGTCGGCCAACACCCCGCCCGTGATCACTTCGACGACCCGCACCTACATCGTTGGCGACAAGTAGGCCGCCCTCCATTCGACCGGGTTCATTTCGGCGACCCGTAACAACTCATCATCAAGGAACCTGACCATGCGCAAAAATACTTTGACCGCTCTGGCACTGCTCGCGCTGCTCGCGGCGTCGCCGTTACTGGCGGCCTGTCAGACCACGGCGGGCGCCGGCGAAGATATCTCCGCGGGTGGACGCGCCCTGACCAACAGCGCCGAGAAGCACGCGCAGTAAGATCCGCGAACCCTCGGGCGATCGCGAGAGTTACGATCGACCGGGGTCACGTGTCAGTCGGCGACAACGAAAGAAGGCATTGGCGAAATGGACAAAGACAGGGTTATCGGCGCCGGCAGGCAAGTCGCCGGCGCGACGAAGGAGGCCATCGGCAAGCTGGTCGGCGACGTCAAACTTCAGGCTGACGGCAAGGCCGAACAGATCGCCGGAAAGATCCAGAATATCGCGGGGAGCGCCAAGGATACGCTGCGCGGCGAATAGAAGATCGTCGCGATCAGGTCGGCAGCGCGCGTCCGCGGCGGTAGCGGGTCAGACCGGGTCGCCGTGACCGATGAAGCAATGAACAGAGGACGGGAGACTTCACAATGGGTACGATTTTGATTGTCGTGGTGCTGATTCTGTTATTTGGTGGTGGCGGCGGATATTACGCCCACGGCCGCTATGGGGGTGCCGGGCTCGGAGGAGTTACTTGGCACCGTGCTGGTTGTTCTCCTGCTGGTCTGGCTGGTCGGAGCCCTGCAATTCACCTGATCTTTTCACCACGTTCGCCGGACCATGCCTCGGCAACCACGCGAGGAGGGCCGACCCAGGCACGGTTCGCCGCCTCGGGCGCCGGCCGTGACGGGTCCGGTGCAACGTCACCGTTTCGGCCGGACTCCGGAACATTCTCCGACCGGGCCGATTGACCGCGGCCCGGCGCCGCCGCGGCCTGACGACGCGGGTTCCCCGGCACTCACCCGCCCGCGGCGAACCCCGCCAGCAACGCGCCGATTTGTTCCGGGTCGGCCTGCTCCATCACCCGCCGCGCGAACCGCACGCAGGCATCCGAGTCCACCGACCGCACCACATGCTTCACCCGCGGCACCGCCGACGCATTCATGCTGAACGCCCGCAAACCCAGACCCAGCAGCAATGGCGTGACGCGAGGGTCGCCCGCCATCTCGCCGCACAGCGACACCGGCATGCGCATCCGCAACGCCGCCTCGGTGGCGAACTGGATCAGCCGCAGCACCGCCGGATGCAACGGATCGTACATCTCCGCCACATCGCTTTCGCCGCGATCCACCGCCAGCGTATGCGCGGTCAGATCGTTGGTGCCGATGGCGAAGAAATCCGCCTCCAGCGCCAGCGCGTCGGCGGACAGCGCGGCACCCGGCGTTTCGATCATGATGCCGAGCGGCGGCAGTTTCTCCGGCACGCCGTTCGCCGCGGCGGCGCAACCGGCGCGCCACCCGTTCATAAGTCTCGCGTGCCGCACGCACCTCGGTCACCGTCGTCACCATCGGCAGCAGCACGCGCACCGGGCCGTACACCGATGCCCGCAGGATCGCGGCGAGCTGGGTTTCGAACAACTCCGGCCGCCGCAGCAACAAGCGCAGGCCGCGCAGCCCCATCGCCGGATTGACGTCGGAGATATCCGGCACGAGGCCGGCGTTCGACAGCGCCTCGATATCCTTCTCGCCGCCCCAGTCCAGCACGCGGATGGTGACGGTATCGCCGTTCATCGCCTCGACGATACCGCGATAGGTCTCGGCCTGCGCGTGCTCGTCCGGCACCGTATCGCGGTTCATGAACAGGAACTCGGTGCGTAACAATCCGATGCCTTGCGCGCCGGACTGCGCAATCAGCGGCAATTCGACCGGAAGCTCGAAATTGGCCTGCAGTTCCACCGTCTCGCCGTCGGTCGTTTCGGCGGCGAGGCGACGCAGCCTGGCGTAACGTTGCCGCTCCCGCGCGAAGGCGGCGACGGCGCGGCGAGCGGTCGCCACGGTCTCGGCGCTCGGGTTCAGCATGACGGTGCCGGCGATGCCGTCCACCACGACGATGTCGCCGGGCCGCGCCGCGTGGGTCAGGCCGGCGGCGCCCAACACCGAGGGCACGCCCAGCGCGCGCAACATCACGGCGGTGTGGCCATCGGTGCCGCCCTCATCGGCGGCGACGCCCGCGAGGCGCGACGGATCGAGCAACGCCGCGTCGGACGGCCGCAGCAATTCGGCGACCAGGATCGCGCCGTCGGGCAGACCGGCGAAACTGCGGAACGGGGTGCGGGTCAGGTTGCGCACGATCCGGCGGGCGATTTCCCGCACTTCCTCGGCGCGGCGATGCAGGCTGGCGCGGTCCTCGGCGTTCAAGCCCGGCTCGGCCTGTCCCATGATCGTGCCGGCGATCGCCTCGGCTTCGGCCATCACGGCGCTTTCGGCGGAGAGCAATGTCTCCTCGATCCGCCGCCGGATGCCGCGCACCAGCCGGGAGGGGCCGATCATCCGCAGATAGGCGTCGATCAGCGGCGCGATTTCCGCCTGGCTTTCCTCCGGCAGCACCGCGAGGCGGCCGCGCAGCTTGTTCAGTTGCTTGCGGGATTGCAGGATCGCGGCGTCCAGCCGCGCGCCCTCGGCGGCGATATCGGCGGCGGCGATCTTGGCCTGGGTGACCGGAATGTCCGGCTCCCTGGCGTAAAACACCGGCCCGATGGCGACGCCGGCGGAAATCGCGATGCCCGCGAACCGCCGTTCGGTCCGCTTCGCCCGGACCGAACCGGCGGGTCCCTGGCCATAGGGCACCGCGCCGCCCGCCGCCCCCGCGCCACCCGCCGTTCCCGCCGATGTGCCGCCGCCCATTCCCGCACCGCCCGCGCCGGGGCTAGTCGCGTTCATCAAAGCCCGCCTCGACCAACGCCGTCAGAGCGTCCAGGGCCTCTTTCGCGTCCCATCCCTCGGCGCGCAGTTCGATCGTCGCAGCCTTTGCCGGCGCCCAACATCATCAGGCCCATGATGGAACGGGCGGAGACCGGCGGTTCGCTCGCCGCGCACGACCTCGACCGAGGCGCCGAAACGCTCCGCCATGGTGACGAATTTGGCCGCCGCGCGTGCGTGCAGGCCTCGCTTGTTGGCGATGGTGACGGTGCGGGTCAGGACCGGCGGCCCGCCCTCCGTCATGGACGTGGGGGAACGAGGGGGCGTTGCCCGCCATCATTGGCCAGCCGCCGTATTTTCGCGCCCGATCCGCCCGTCTCCGGTCCGCCCGTCTCCGATCCGTGGGGGCTCGATCCGTGGGGGCTGGGTCCCTCGTGGCGGGGTCATTCGGGACAGGGCGTCCCGTTGGTCCGGCAGCCGTGCAGCACGTGCGACGCGGCGGCGATATATTTGCGGCCCGCGCTGCTCGGCGCAGAGTCACCGCGTCGGCGAGCGGTTGGCTGGAGCGGACCTTGGCCAGCTTCACCAGCATCGGCAGGTTGACGCCGGCGATCACCTCCACGCCCTTCCGCTCCATCATCGAGATGGCGAGATTGGACGGCGTGCCGCCAAACATATCGGTCAACAGCACGACCCCGTCGCCGGTGTCGCAGCGCCCGATACAGGCCTCGATCTCGGCGCGCCGCGTTTCGACGTCGTCGTCGGGCCCGATACAGACCGTATCGACGCCACGCTGCGCGCCGACCACGTGTTCCATCGCGAGGCGAAGTTCCTCCGCCAGGCGCCCATGGGTAACCAGGATCATGCCGATCATTTGTGGTCTGACGTGCCCCAACCGGCTCTCGGAATGGGACACCGCCCATCGGAAAGCCCTCTGTCTTTACGGTGAGTCATGATCTGTTCTCAGGCCTCCTGTGCCTGAATCGGCGTGGTCTTTTGGCCATCGCCGTCAGCCTGAACACGATTTCGAGCCCCGACCGGCGCCGCGTTTTCCGCGCCGGGTAGTCTGTCCCCCATTGAAAGATCGCCAGTTGGCGTCTCACCGGACCGTGCCGAAAGGCCCGGTTCGCCCCGCGCCGGTCGCAGGCCGAGTTCGCGGTGAGTCACTGTCTGGCGCCAGTCCAATCCGCTCTCTCCTGCCGCCTGCGTCGCGGCGAGTCGTGATGACAAGTGGGCGGCGAGCCGTTCGACCAAATAAACCGACCGATGCCGCCCCCCGGTGCACCCGATCGCGATCGTCGCGTATTTCTTACCTTCACTGCACGAATCTCGGCAGCACCAGATCGACCAGATCGCATATCCGCGACAGGTATGCCGCATAGTCCTGATCTTCGCGTATATAGGCGCCAACTTCCGGGTCAAGCCCCGTCCGAGCCCGCAAGATGGGATCGTAGTGCGGGTTACGCAAGAACCGCGCGTCGAACACGAGGTCCGCCTCCTTCGGCAAGCCCTTCGCGAACGCGAACGAAATCAGCGAAACCACCATACGAGGTGTCATTCGCCGTCGCCGCGCGGACCGAAATGCCGTTCGATCAGCTGGCGCAGGCGGGCGAGCGGCAGGTCGGACGTGTCGATCACCAGATTGGCCGCTTCTCGCAAACGCGCGGTGATTTCCTGTTCAATTTCGATCCCTTCCGCGACGCGGCCACGCGGCGCGAACGGATGGCGGCGCCTCGTCTCGGTGTATCGCCGTAAGAGTGTCGCTTCGTCAGCCCAGACAAAGACAAGCTCCGGGAGCAGGGCTGGGTTGCGGCGGAGGTCGGCCAGCGTATCCAGCACGAGGTCGGCGTTGAAGCCGCGGGTGCGCGCGTCCACGCCGATCGCGATGTCGCGATCGGTGCGGCTGGCGAGTTCGCGCAACAGGCCAAGCGGCAGGTTGTCCACGGCATCGTAGCCGACATCCTCCAGGGCATGCAGGATAGAAGCCTTGCCCCCGCCGGACAGGCCCGTCACCAGGACGATCCGCCGCCGGCCGGTGTCCAGAACCGTGCTGCCGGCGATCGGCGCGCCTGGCGTCGATGTTTTGGACGCCGGGACGCCTGGGGCCCACCCGCCGCTCATGTCGCGAACGCGCCGGCGATCTGGGTCACACGGCCGACCGCGCAGTCGAGCGCGAGGGACACCCGATCGGGAGCGGAGGCGCCGGACGGGTTCAGACGCACCAAAGGAAGATCGAGCCCGGCGTGACGTTCCGGGCAAGGCAGCCGCTCGGCGTGCTCCTCCAAAACAATAACGAGATGGAGTTTGACGCGGGACAGATACGGCAGCCGCACGATGCCCAGGCCGCGGACTTCCAGCATTCCGGCGAGCGGGTCCGGTGCGCGCGCGTAACCGTCGGCAACCTCGACCTGGTCATCGGCGACCAAAACGAACCCGCGGCCCAACAGACGCAACGCGAGATCGGACTTGCCGGCGCCGGATGGACCCAGGATCAGCACGCCCGCGCCGCCCAGCGCCACGCAACTGCCGTGCATCCGACTGTCGGCGCTCATGGTCTGAAATCAGTTCGCCAAGGACAATGACGCACGGCACGCTCCTGTCATGGTCCCCCCGTCATTGGCCTCTCCGGCGTGGCCCTTCCGTCGTGGTCCCTGTTATGGCCTCTTTGGCAACCGCGTCAGGCAGCAGGTGTCGGAACCATGGTCGTTCGGGCCATTCGCATCGGGTGCCCGGCCGGGCCTTTTCCTTGAACTCCAGGAAAGTAACCGCGCGCAAACCCCCGACCAAAGCACTGTGATCCCTGATCGTCCGGAAAGAAAGCACGTTTTCGCTCAGGATCCAAACCCGCGGGACAAAGCGGGACCCGCGGCGGCGATGCGACCGCGGAACGAACCGCGCCCAAAGCTGGTTCGGCTTGCCGGTTCGGCGTGCTGGTTCGGCGTGCTGGTTCGGCTTGCCGGTGCGGGCGCCGCGTGCGAGCGTCCTCCGCGTCATGATCACTCGTTCCGATATCGAAGCCGCCGCCTCGCGCGTCGCGCCATATGTCCGCCGCACGCCGGTGATCGAAATCGATGGCGGATCGCTGTCGCTGAACGTCCCGGTCACGTTGAAGCTCGAGTTGTTGCAACATACCGGCAGCTTTAAACCGCGCGGCGCCTTCAATCGGTTGTTGAACGCGACGATCCCCGCGGCGGGCGTCATCACCGCGTCCGGCGGCAATCACGGTGCCGCGGTCGCCTACGCCGCCCGCGCGCTCGGTGTCACGGCGGAGATCTTCGTGCCGGCCGGCACCCCACCGACCAAGGTCAAGCGCATCGCCAGTTACGGCGCGCGCGTGGTTCAGGGCGGCGCCGCGTACGCCGATGCCCTCGCCGCCTGCCGCGCGCGACAGATCGAGACAGGCGCGCTGGAAGTCCATGCTTATGACCATCCGGATGTGCTCGCCGGCCAGGGCACGGTTGGCCGCGAATTCCAGATGGACGCGCCGGACCTGACCCACGTCCTCGTCGCGGTCGGCGGCGGCGGGTTGATCGGCGGCGTCGCCGCGTGGTACGCCGGATCCGCGGAGATCATCTGCGTCGAGCCGGAGGGCTGCCCGACGTTGACCACCGCCATGCTGGCGGGCCGGCCGGTCGAGTGCCCGGTCTCCGGCCTCGCCGCCGACGCTCTGGGCGCGCGGCAGGTTGGCGCCGAGATGTTTCCGATCGCCCAGGCCTATGTAACCGGCGCGGTACTGGTCACGGACGAGCAGATCGCCGCCACGCAACGGCTGTTGTGGGAGCAGGTGCGCCTGATCGCGGAGCCGGGCGGCGCCACCGCGCTGGCCGCGTTGATTTCCCGCCGGTTTGATCCACCTCAAGGCGCGCGCGTCGGCGTGGTGATCTGTGGCGGCAACACCGATCCGGGAAAGGTCGCCTCTTCATGAGCGAGGATGTCGTTCTGCTGGCCGTGGACGCACGCGGCGTCGCGACCGTGACGTTGAACCGGCCGGAGGTCGGCAACGCCTACAACGCCGCGATGCTGGACGGGTTGATCGGCGGACTGGAACGGCTGGCGAGCGATCCCGCCGTGCGCTGTCTGGTGATCCGCGGCGCCGGCAGGCATTTCCAGGCCGGCGCCGACATAGGCTGGCTGAATGAGGTCGCGCATTATCCGCCGGCGGAGAATTTCGCCGCCTCGCTGGCGACCACGCGGGCGATGCAGATTACTCAATGAATTTCCGAAGCCGACGATCGCGTTGGTGCACGGCGCCTGTTTTGGCGGCGGCGTCGGAATTTTATGCTGTGTTGACGTTGCGTTCGCGACGCCGGACTCGTTGTTTGGCATCACCGAGGTCCGTGTCGGAGTATCCCCCACGCCGATCTCCACCCACATGGTCAATGCCATCGGCCTGCGCCACACCCGCCGCTACGCGCTGACCGGGGAGCGGTTCGACGCGCGCGAGGCGGAACGCATCGGTCTCGTGCACGAGGTCGTCTCCGCCACCGAGATCGAAACGAAACTCGCCGCCGTGCTGGACGCGATCTTCCTGAGCGGACCCGAGGCGGTCGCGATGACCAAACGCAGTTTCCTCGGCGCCAACGACCTGCTGCTGGATGAGCGCCAGATGACCCTGCTGGCGCACGAAGGCTGGACGCAACGCGCCTCGGCCGAGGGCCTGGAAGGCACATCGGCATTCCGGGAGAAGCGGCGACCGGAGTGGTATCGTCCCGCGACCTGAACGGGACCAAAATAATAAGGCAACGTCATGGCATCCCCCGCGGTGGTTCGTCCACCCATTCACAGAAGTCTGTACTTCAAGGTTCTGCTCGCGATCCTGATCGGCGTGATCCTCGGCGTGGTGTCGCCGACCACCGTCAAGGTGGTTCCGGAGTTGTTGCGTTGGATGATTCTCCTACCGCTCGGCTGGGCTGAGGCGATGAAGCCGTTCGGCGACGCGTTCATCAAGATGATCCGCATGCTGATCGCGCCGATCATCTTCTGCACCGTCGTGCATGGCATCGCCAACATGGGCGACATGAGGAAAGTCGGGCGCGTCGGGCTGAAGGCGCTGGCTTACTTCGAGATCGTGACGACAGCGGCGCTGGTGGTCGGCATGGTCGTCATCAATGTGCTGCGGCCCGGCGCCGGGATGAAGATCGACGCATCGACGATCGATACCAAAAGCATCACGACCTTCGTCGCGCAATCGAAGCAGCAGGACGTCATCGGCACGCTGATGCACATCATTCCGGACACCGTGGTCAGCGCGTTTTCCGAGGGCGAAATCCTGCAGGTGCTGTTCTTCGCGGTGTTGTTCGCGGTCGGTCTGCAACAACTGGGGGAGCGGGGCAAACCGTTGCTCGGCGTGATCGAGCAGGCCTCGCAGGCACTGTTCGGCGTCGTCGGCGTGATCATGAAGGTCGCCCCGTTGGGCGCGTTCGGCGCGATGGCGTTCACCATTGGGCGCTACGGGCTGGTGACGCTGCTGTCGCTCGGCCAGTTGATGGCGGCGGTTTATCTGACCTGCCTGATCTTCATCTTCGCGGTGCTCGGCACGGTCTGCGCGCTGTGCGGCTTCAGCATCGTCAGCTTCATACGCTACATCAAGGAAGAGTTGCTGATCGTGCTCGGCACGTCGTCGTCGGAGAGCGTGCTGCCCGGCATGATCGCCAAGATGGAGGATCTGGGCTGCGAGGCGTCGGTCGTCGGCCTGGTCATCCCCACCGGATACTCGTTCAACCTCGATGGCACCTGTATTTATTTGACGATGGCGGCGCTGTTCCTGGCGCAGGCGACGAACACGGATCTGTCGTTGTGGCAGCAACTGGGGATTCTGGCGGTGCTGCTGTTGACGTCGAAGGGCGCGGCGGGCGTGACGGGCTCGGGGTTCATCGTGCTGGCGGCGACCTTGTCCTCGGTCGGCACGATCCCGGTGGCATCGATCGCTTTGATTTTGGGTGTCGATCGTTTCATGTCGGAAGCGCGCGCGCTGACCAACCTGATCGGCAACGGTGTCGCGACCGTCGTGGTGGCGAAGTGGGAGGGCGCGTTGGATACCGAGCGGTTGCGGGCGCGGCTGGCGAAGCCGGTGCCAAGGGCCGCGGTGGCGGAGTAGCGGGGCAAGTCAGATGCCGGTGAACAGCCACTCGATCGCGCGAACGATGTCGTCGCGGTGCTGCCTGATTGTTCCGACCGGCTTCGTGAGGGTTCCTCGAGGTAACAGTCCCATGAGCGGCAGCACGAGGTAGAACGCGGCACCGTCGTGGCGGACAATCGGGGACAGTCGCCCAGGACTTTCGGAGTAGGAAGCGAAGGCCGCCATCGGTGCGACCATCCTGTCGCGTCCTTCCGCGACATCCGCCTGTAGTACGGCGACGAAGGGGAACGCCGCCCGAAACCTCACGCTCGGGTTTACGAAGACCTCATGTTGCATCGGCTACGCGGCATAACTCTCGCCAATCGTCGTTGGGATTGCCGTGCCTGTCGACATACTCCTCCATCGCACGCAAATCCTGGGCGAATTCCTTCCGCAACTGCTCCCGATGATAGTCCGCGAGCGCGCGTTCGAGCGCGGCCTCGGCGGTGCGTGAGGCATTGATCCCCACTGCCTTGGCTTTCTCCAGCAGATCTGAATTGATGGTCAGGCTGACGGTCCTACGACGGGCACGCGGGTCGAACAGCGAGTTCGGACATGGGCAATTTTCCCGATTTCACCCGTGCACGGTATCTGTCTTCGCGCAGTCTGGCAACAACATCCAGTTCCGCTAACCTGCCGCGATGACCTGGTCCATTCTCGCGCGCGATCCCGCGACCGGCACGCTCGGCGTCGCCGTCGCCTCCCGTTTCTTCGCCGTCGGTGCCATCTGCCCGTTCGTGGAGGGCCGCGTCGCGGCACTGGCCACGCAGGCGTTGGTCAACCCAATGTACGCGGTCCACGCCATGCCTCGACTGCGCGCGGGCGAAGCGCCGGATGCCATCCTGGCCTCGCTGGTCGCACCCGATCCAGGCGCCGATCAACGCCAGTTCCACATCCTGGACGCCGCCGGCCGCATCGCTCAGCACACCGGCTCCCACTGCGTTCCATGGGCCGGTCACGTCTCGGCGGAGAACGTGTCGGTCGCCGGCAACATGCTGGCCGGCGAGGCGACCGTCCGTGCCACGCTGCGGGCATATCTCGCCGCGTCCGGTTCGATGGCGGAGCGCCTGCTGACCGCGCTGGAAGCCGGCGAGGCAGCGGGAGGCGACAAGCGCGGCAAGCAGTCCGCCGGGTTGAAAGTCGCGTCGAACGACCCGTACCCCGATCTCGATATCCGGGCCGACGATCACCCCGACCCGCTGGCCGAACTGCGCCGCCTGTATGGTGTCAGTCTGGAACGCTTCGCGGTGTTCCGCCGCATGCTGCCTGGCAATGACAGCGCGTGGGGTGTGCTCGACCGGGCCACGATCGATACGACCATCGCCCGCGACCGGGTGGCTCCAACATGAGGATGATCATGCGACGATTTGCTCTCGCCGCGCTGGCGGCGTTCGCCGTGACACAGGCGTCCGCGCAGACTTTGCACATCGGATTGCGCCAGGATCCGGATTTGCTCGATCCGACGCTCGGTTCGTCTTATGTCGGACGCATCGTGTTCTCCGGTCTGTGCGACAAGCTGTTCGATATCGATGAGAAACTGAATATCGTTCCGCAACTGGCGACCGGGTATGAGTGGAAGGACCCGACGCATCTGCTGATCCATATCCGCCCCGGCGTGCTGTTCCAGGATGGCGAGAAGCTGGACGCGGAGGCAGTGAAGTACAAACTCAATCGCGACCTGACCGCCAAGGGCAGCATGCGCAAGGGCGAGATCAATTCGATCGAGTCGATCGAGGTGATCGATCCGCTCACGGTGCTGCTGACGTTGCACGCGCCGTCGTCGCCCTTGCTGGCGCAATTGACCGACCGCGCGGGGATCATGATCTCGCCGAAGGCGGCGGAGGCGGAGGGCGACAACTTCGGTCTGCACCCGGTGTGCGCGGGCCCCTTTTCGTTCGAGTCGCGGGTGGCGCAGGACAAGATCGTGCTCAAACGCTTTCCCGATTACTGGGACAAAGGCTCCATTCATTTCGATGAAGTGATTTATGAGCCGAACGTCAACGCGACCGCCCGGTTGGCGAACTTGCAGGCGGGCGCTCTGGATCTCGTCGAGTATATCCTGCCGACCGACGTCGCGGCGGTGAAGGCCGACCCGAAGTTGCGCATCGTGACGAGCCCGTCGCTGGCGTATACCGGCATCACGTTCAATGTCGGCAACGGGCCGGCGGCGAATTCGATCATCGGTCAGAACAAATTGGTGCGGCACGCGTTCGAGCTCGCGATCGATCGCGATGCGCTGGTGCGGGTGGTGTATAACGGAATGAACGCCGCGACGGCGCAGGCCAACCCACGCAGTTCGCCATACTACGTGGACAGTCTGAAGCCGCCGGCGCGTGACATCGCCAAAGCGAAGCAATTGCTGGCCCAGGCGGGGGTGAAGACGCCGGTGCCGGTGGTGCTGACGATCACGAACGAGACCGATATCCAGCAGGCCGGCGAAGTCATCCAGTCGATGGCGCGCGAGGCCGGGTTCGACGTGAAGATCCGCTCGATGGAGTTCGCTTCGTCGTTGCAGGCGGGCTACGCGGGCGATTTCGAGGCCTACCTCATCGGCTGGTCGGGCCGCGCCGATCCCGACGGCAACATGTGGCAGATGCTGCACGGGAGCGGGACGTTCAACTACGGGCACTATCAGAACGCCGAGGTCGACAAGGCGCTGGACGACGCACGCACGGTGTCCTCGGTCGAGCAGCGGCGGGCATTTTACGCCAAGGTGTGGGAGCATGAGGTGGACGATCTGCCGCTGCTGTACCTTTGGGCGCCGGCGAATATCGTTGGGCTGAAGGCGTCGCTCACCGGCTTCCGGCAGGTGCCGGATGGGCTGATCCGGCTGCAGGGGATGGCGATGAAGTAGGCCGCGGCGGTTTGAGCAATGGCGGTCGGCTGAGCGGATTTCGTTCTCTGATCGATCTGGTTGGGCAATTGGCATTTCAGCGAAATCAGCCGCAACTGGTTCAACCCATGCACTTATCGCGCCGCACATGGCCGGGCGCCGCGTTGGAGGATGGTTTCGAACGCGCCGCGGAAGCGGGCCGGCTCAGCGGCCAGAATAAAAGATGGATATCGTATATTGCTTTCAGTCGCCGCTGGCCCTATAAGCTGTACCCCAGATCATTCTTTTCGAGGCTCACCATGCCGGATGCCGCCACGACGCCAATCACCGTCATCGACAAGTCCTCGATCGCGCTGCTGATCGACCGGTTCTACGCCGCCGTCCGGCGTGATCCGGTCCTCGCCGGCGTGTTCGAAGCCGCGATCGCCGAGGACGAATGGCCGGAGCACCTCGCCACGATGCGGCGGTTCTGGTCGTCCGTGATGCTCGCGTCAGGCCGCTACTCGGGCAATCCGGTCGCCGTGCACCGCGCGGTCCACGGACTGGAGCGGCCGATGTTCGCGCGCTGGCTCGCTCTGTTCGAAACAACCGCGGCCGAGCTGTTCTCGCCCGACCCGGCGGCGCAATTCGCCGTCAAGGCGCGTCGCATCGCCACCAGTCTGCAACTGGCGCTGTTTCACCGGCTCGGGATGCCGCCGGACGGGCTCCCGCCCCGAGGCGACGAGGGTCAGGCGCATGCGGCTTAGCACCTACACCGATTACACGCTGCGCACGCTGATGTATCTGGCGGTGAACGCCGGCCGGCGGACGACAATCGCCGAGCTGGCGCGGACATGGCGGATCTCCGAGGCACATCTGATGAAGATCGTGCACCAGTTGGGCGTGGCCGGCGACGTCGAGACGATCCGCGGCCGCAACGGAGGTCTGCGGCTCGGGCGCCCGGCCGCCGCGATCAACCTTGGCACCGTCGTGCGGCGGACCGAGGTCGACATGGATCTGGTCGCCTGCTTCGACGGCGGCGCGACCTGCGCCATCAGCGAGGTTTGCGTGCTGCAAGCTGTTTTGCATGAGGCGCTCGAGGCGTTCCTGGCGGTGCTCGATCGCACCACGCTGGCCGATCTTGTCGCACCGCGCGCGCGGCTGGCCGCGTTGCTGGGGCTGGATCCGGCCGGACACGAGGTTCCCGCCTGATGGACGCCACCGTCACGGCATGGCGGCGCGAGCAGCGCACCCGCCTGCGAGCCCGGCGACAGGCGCTCCCACTCGATGCCCGCCAAAACGCGGCTCGCGTCGTCGCGGCCAGGCTGGACACCTTTGTCGCGGCCGGGCGCTACCGGACCATCGGCCTGTACTGGCCGATCAAACACGAGATCAACCTGCTGTACTGGGCTGAGACATTGGCGGCCGCGCGCGACGTGGTTCTCTGCCTGCCCGTCGTCGTCGCGCGGAACGTAGCCTTGGAATACTGGCGCTGGCGTCAGGGAGACCCCCTCGATCGCGGCTTCTGGGACATCCCGGTTCCGGCGCGCCGCGAGGTTGTGATGCCCGACCTGATGCTGGCACCACTGGTGGGATTCGACCGCGCGAACTACCGGTTGGGTTATGGCGGCGGCTATTTCGACCGAACGCTCGCCGCGCGCGCGCCGCGGCCGATCGTGATCGGCGTCGGCTACGACTTCGGTGCGCTGGACACGATCTTTCCGCAGCCACACGACATTCCAATGGACGGCGTGGTGACCGAATCAGCGGGACACGCTGCGGCTCGCCCAGGAGGAACCATGACAATTGATCCTGACCAGTTCGCGCGCGCGTTGGTCGCGGGCATGCCCGACGCGATTGTGCATGCCGACGCGGACGGCCTCATCCGCGTCTGGAACGGCGGCGCCGCGCGCCTGTTCGGCTTTACCGAAGCCGAGGCGTTGGGCCAACCGCTGGACATCATCATCCCGGCGAGCCTGCGCGACCGCCACTGGCAGGGCTTCCATGAGACCATGCGGACCGGGCAGACGCGCTACGGAGACGGACAGATCCTCGCGGTGCCGGCGACCCGCAAGGATGGCACACGGCTTTCGGTCGAGTTCACCATCGTGCCGTTCACCGATACCGAGGGACACATGACCGGCATCGCCGCGATCATGCGCGACGCCACCGCCCGGTTCGAGGAAGTCCGCGGTCGCTGCGCAAGCAGTTGGCCGAATTGCGGCCGCCTTCGGGATAACGGTGTCGGGGTGGGGAGGCGAACGGGCTTCCGCCCCGGAACCCAACCAAGAGGGCAGTTGCCCCCTGGCGGGTTCGAAGGATTGGGCCGCGAAGAGCGGACCAATGCCCTCGCGCTTCTCACCCCGACGCCGTCACCCCGGCTGTAGCCGAACGCCGCCCAAACGGCTACGATCCGCGCCCGAGGGAGACTGCCATGACCGCTGTCGCTGTTGCCGATCTCGACCAGCTTTCGGACGATGCGTTCCGCGCCCATGTCCGCGCCTGGATCGAAGCGAACTATCCGCCCGAGCTGCGCAATCCGCCGCGCCGCCTGCACTTCAACGAAAACAAGCCCTGGTACATGAAGCTGGCCGAGCAAGGCTGGCTCTGTCCGAACTGGCCGAAAGAGTTCGGCGGCATGGGCATTTCCGCCAGCAAGCAACTCATCTTCCTGGAGGAGAAGGAACGCCACGGCTGCACGCGGCTGAACGACATGGGCATGACCATGATCGGCCCGTTGCTGATCCGTTTCGGCCGGCCCGATCAGCAGCAGTATTTCCTGCCGAAGATCCGCTGCGGGCGAGCACATCTGGTGCCAGGGCTACAGCGAGCCGAACGCCGGCTCCGATCTGGCGTCGCTGCGCACCGAGGCGGTGCTGGACGGCGATCATTGGGTGGTGAACGGGCAGAAGATCTGGACCTCGCTGGCGATGGACGCCAACTGGATCTTTTTGCTCGTCCGCACCGACAAACAGGCGAAGAAGCAGGAAGGCATCAGCTTCCTGCTGGTGCCGATGGATACGCCCGGCATCACCGTGCGCCCGATCACCAACATCGATATGGCGGACGAGTTCTGCGAAACGTTCTTCGACAACGTGCGCGTGCCGAAAGAAAACATCGTCGGCGACATCAATAAAGGCTGGACGATGGCCAAGGCTCTGTTGAGCTTTGAGCGGATCGGTTCCGGCTCGCCGCGGCAGGCGTCGTATGCGCTGAAACGGCTGAAGCTGCTGGCCGAGCGGATGGGCGTGTGGGACGACGATGAGTTCCAGTTGCGCTTCACGCGGCTGCGGCTCGATCTGGAAGACCACAAGGATCTGTACGAGACGTTCGTCGAGAAGGTGCGGCGGCGCGAGCCTCTGGGCCAGGACGTTTCGATGCTGAAAGTGCATCAGACCGAGCTGTTTCAGCGCATCACCGAAACGATGCTGGAGATCTCCGGCGAGTATGGCGCGGGCATGGGACCGCTGGAGGGCAATCAGGAGCTCAATCCGACCGGGTTGTTCCTGCAGTCGCGGCCGGCGTCGATCTACGCCGGCTCGAACGAGATCCAGCGCAATATCCTGGCGAGGAACGTGCTGGAATTGCCGGGGTGAGACCGCGGCCTCCGCGAGGCGAACCCGATCCGCGCGTGGTTCACGCCGTTATGGGCGGTGTACTCTGCCCCAATGTCGCCATTGCCATCCCGGCACGTCGCTCCCACGTCATGGTGTCTTCCGGGCACGCCACGGCGAGGTTGCCGTCGCGACCCCGCCGCCGTGTCACCATTGCCATCCTGGCACGTCGCCACCACGTCATGGTGTCTTCCTGGCGCGCCACCGCGAGCTTGCCGTCGCGACCCCGCCGCCGTGTCGCCATTGCCATCCCGGCACGTCGCTCCCACGTCATGGTGTCTTCCTGGCACGCCACCGCGAGGTTGCCGTCGCGACCCCGCCGCCGTGTCGCCATTGCCATCCTGGCACGTCGCCACCACGTCATGGCCGGCCACCGAGCCGGCCATCTCTCGCCGCATGGGCCGCGCCAAATGACCGGGTCGCAGCCCGGTGACGCCGAGGGGTCGTGAGGTGAGGTCCGCTGATCACGCGGAGCAGCCCGGCCGGAATAAGGAAAAATCCTGGCGTGGCGGACCGGACCGCTCCACCGGCCGATCGCACGTCGATACCCCTATGAAACAAAGGTTCCTCCCATGAGTTGGCTGACCGAAGTCATCCGCCCGAAAATTCGCAACCTGTTCGCCCGCCGCGACGTGCCGGAGAACCTCTGGGGCCAGTGCGCCGGCTGCCAGCGCATGATCTTCGCCAAGGATTTCATCGCCAACATGCGGGTTTGCGCCGATTGCGGCCATCACACACGCGGCACCGCGATCGAGCGCCTGGAATGGACCTTCGACAAAGACAGTTTCACCCGCATCGAATTGCCGAAAACGGTCGCCGATCCGTTGAAGTTCCGCGACACCAAACGCTACGCCGACCGCCTGAAAGAAGCCCGCGAGGCGACCCATCTCGACGACGCCGTCGTGGTCGGTCACGGCACCATCGGCGGCTGAACCCGCCGTCGTCGCCGCCATGGAGTTCGCCTTCATCGGCGGTTCCATGGGCGCCGGGCTGGGCGAGGCGATCATCGCCGCGGCGCGCCTCGCGGTGCTGCAACAGGCGCCGCTGATCGTGTTCACCGCCTCGGGCGGCGCGCGCATGCAGGAAGGCGCGATCAGCCTGATGCAAATGCCGCGCACGGTGATCGCCACCCGGCTGGTCAAAGATGCCGGCCTGCCCTTCATCGTCGTGTTGACCGATCCCACCACCGGCGGCGTCTCCGCCTCGTTCGCCATGCTGGGCGACATCCAGATCGCCGAGCCCGGCGCGCTGATCGGCTTCGCCGGCGCCCGCGTCATCGAACAAACCGTCCGGGAAATCCTGCCCGAAGGCTTTCAACGCGCCGAATACCTGCTGCAGCACGGCATCATCGACATGGTGGTGAAACGGGCCGACATGAAGCGATACCCTGGCCGCATCATTTCCCTGCTGCGCGTCAAGGAACTTCCGGCGGCGGCGTGAGCGCGGGCGTGTCCAGCCAGACCAGCGGTCCTGTTGAAGGGCGAATCGACGGGATCGTCGCGCGACTGCACGGACTGCATCCCGAGGCTGATCGATCTCAGTCTGGACCGCCTGATCGCGCTTGCTGGACAAACTCGGCAATCCGGAACGCCGCCTGCCGCCGATCATCCACGTCGCCGGCACCAACGGCAAAGGCAGCACCTGCGCTTTTCTGCGCGCGATGGCCGAGGCGGCGGGCATGCGCGTGCACGTCTACACCTCGCCGCATCTGGTGCGTTTCAACGAACGCATCCGGGTCGCCGGCGCGCTGGTGAGCGACACCGACCTGATCGCCGCGATGGAGGAGATCGAACGCGTCAACGACCGCGCGCCGATCACCGTGTTCGAGGTCATCACCGCCGCCGCGTTCCTTCTGTTCGCCGCGTCCCCCGCCGACCTGTGCGTGCTCGAAGTCGGACTGGGCGGCCGCGGCGACGCGACCAACGTCATCCCGCCGCCGGCCGCCTGCGCGATCACGTCGATTTCGCTGGACCACCGCGAGTTGCTCGGCCCGACATTGGACGTGATCGCGCGCGAGAAGGCCGGCATCATGAAACCCGGCGTGCCGCTCGCGACCGGGGTGCAGCCGGACGTGGTCAGCGCGGTGATCGAGGCGGAAGCGCGACGGATCGGCACGCCCCTGTCAAAGCGCGACCGCGATTGGTCGATCGCGGAGGCCGCGCACGGTTTGCGTTACACCGACCGGGCGGGCGCGATCGAACTGCCCTTCCCTTCGCTCGCCGGTTCGCATCAACACGACAACGCCGGCATCGCGATCGCGGCGCTGCGCGCGGGCGGCCTCGGCGTGCCGGACGCGGCGATCGCGCGCGGGATCGCGACCGCCGAGTGGCCCGCGCGCCTGCAACGCCTGACCGGACAACTCGCCGCGCGCCTGCCTGACGGATGGGAATTGTGGCTGGACGGCGGACATAATCCCGGCGCCGGCGAGGCGCTGGCAACGCACATGGCATCGTGGCGCGACCGGCCGATCCATCTGATCGTCGGCATGAAGCAGGCCAAGGACTCGGCGGAATTCCTGCGGCCGCTGCTCCCGTTGGCGACCTCGGTCTGGGCTGTTTCGGAACCGGGACAACATAACGCGCTGCCGGTCGAGGCGATCGTCGCGGCCTCCGGCGGTGCCGCGCGGCCCGGCCCGGTCGTGGCGGACGCGCTGCGGGAGATCGCGCGCGAAAATGGGCCGGCGCGCGTGTTGATTTGCGGCAGTCTTTA
Source organism: uncultured Alphaproteobacteria bacterium (assembly GCA_963719675.1). Classification (GTDB taxonomy): domain Bacteria; phylum Pseudomonadota; class Alphaproteobacteria; order Acetobacterales; family Acetobacteraceae; genus Rhodopila. The sequence goes on from CAVRDN010000089.1 coordinate 54,168, forward strand.
CCTCGCCGGTGAGGTTCTGAAACGCGACGCGGCGCGCTGACGCATGGCGCGGCTTGCCCTCCTGCTGGCGGCGTCGCTGTTGGCCACGCCGGCTCAGGCGGCCTGGGATTCGTTCCAGATCATCGAGTGGCAGCCGCGGGACGCGGCCCAACTGGAGACCTTGCGTAAGCTCGGCGTGACGGCGGTGACCGTCATCGCCGACCGGGATGGCACCGGCACGCCACTGGACCAGCAAACCGCCGCGGCGCGCGAGGTCGGCCTGCGCTGGTATATCGAAAACATCGCCACCGATCTCTACGCGTCATACCATCGGTACACGCCGGGGCGGCCGGTGAACTGGCGTTTTCTCGCGGCGCAACAGGCGTATCGCGATCATCCCGACGATGACACGGCATTGTTCCGGGAACCGTCGTTACAGGATCCGGACTGGCGGAAACGCATTCGGGATCGCCTGACGGAAACGGTCACGCGACAAAAGTCTTATCATCCGCTGTACTATTCGCTCGGCGACGAAACCGGCATCGCCGATCTCAGCGCGTTCTGGGATTTCGATCTGTCGCCCGTGTCGGTCGCCGGGTTCCGGACATGGTTGCGCACCGGTTATGGTTCACTGGCGGCGCTGAACGCCGAGTGGGGCACGACATACGCCAACTGGGACGCGATCGAGCCGGAGACGACACGACAGACCATGCGGCGTACCGACGACAACTTCGCGCCCTGGAACGACTTCAAGGCCTGGATGGACACCTCCTTCGCCGATGCCTTGCGGTTTGGCACCGATGCCGTGCATCGCGCCGATCCCACCGCGCTCAGCGCGATCGAGGGCGGCCAGATCCCCGGCTGGGGTGGCTATGATTACGCGAAACTCACGCAGGCCGTCGATGTGATGGAGATCTACGACAGCGACGAGAACCTGCCGCTCGTCCGCTCGATCGATCCGCGCATCGTTCCCCTGGTCACCAGCTTCGGTCCCGATGCGCACGGAATTTGGCGCGGCGTGCTGCGCGGCGCGCGCGGCCTGATCCTGTGGGACGAGGACAACAGCATCGTTCGTCCGGACGCCTCGCCAGGCCCCCGCGCGACGGCCTACGCGCCGGTGTTCGCGGCGTTGCGCGGCGACATCGGCCGCCGTCTGATCGCGGCCGAACCGGTGTATGATTCGGTGGCGATCCTGTATTCTCCGGCGAGCTTTCGGGTGACCTGGATCCTCGACCATCGCCATGACGGCGATGCGTGGATGCGACGCTCTTCCGAGATCGAGCTTCAGGACAACGCCTGGCGCGTGGCGATGCGGAATTACGCCGACACGCTCATGCGCATGGGGCTGCATCCGCTGTTCGTCACCGAGGCGCAACTGGCGCGCGGGCCACTGCCCGCCACGGCATTGATCCTGCCGCACAGCATCGCGCTGCCGGATCCGGACATGCGGGCGATCGCCGCCTTCCGCGCCAGGGGCGGGATCGTGCTCGCCGACACGCCGCCGGGCCAGTTCGATGGTCACGGCAAACCGCGCGACGCGCCGGCCAATCTGGCCCGGATCGTCACGCCCGCCGATTTGCCGCGGGTGCTGACCCTCGCGCCGGCGTTCCGCGTCGCCGCGCCGAACAACGATGTGGACACCTACGTGTTTCAGTCGCGCGGGCATCCGTTGCTGGCGTTGCAGCGGCACGCGCCGGGCGATACGCCGGAGACCGTCAGCATCGATCTGCGTGGACGCTACGCGCGAGACATCGCCACCGGACGCGATTACGGACGGCCGGAACGGCTGACCGTGACGCTGGATCCGATCACGCCCACATTGCTGGAGATCGACCGCTGATCCCGGTTCAGGGATGTTTATGAATCGGATCGACCCAGAACACCGCTTCGGGCTTCTCCACCGGCTCGATATCGAGGTTGACCACCACGGCTTCGTTGTCGCTGCGCACCAGCACGCATTCCAGGGTCTCGTCGCTGCTGGCGTTGATCTCCTGATGCGGCACGTAGGGCGGCACGAAGATGAAGTCGCCGGCCTCGGCCTCGGCGACGAACTCCAGCTTCTCGCCCCAGCGCATCCGCGCCTTGCCGCGCACGACGTAGATCACGCTCTCCAGCGCGCCGTGATGATGCGCGCCGGTCTTGGCGTTGGCATGGATGTTCACCGTGCCAGCCCAGATCTTCTGCGCGCCGACGCGGGCTTTGTTGATCGCGGCGGCGCGGTTCATGCCGGGCGTCTGCGCCGTGTTGGTATCGAGTTGATCGCCCTTGATCACCCGGACGCCGTTCAGCCGCCAATCGACGGAACCCGGCGCCGGTGGGCCCTCGTGAGGATGTTCATGCGCGTGATCGTGACTCATGACAGCGGCTCCGCCTGCGACGTGGGAGGCGCCTTGTCGCGCGTTCTCGCGGGCGGGAAAAGCCTTGGGCCGCGATTGAGAAGACTTTTCCGCGAGACCTCGTTCGCGTGGCATGAAACCATCATGGTACTGGTCGGATTTGGCAGGCACGCGCTCCGGCCTCTGCTACGGTCATCGGCATGACAGCGTTCGTCGTTCACTCGGTCCACCCGGATATCGAGGTCCGTATCACCCGGGCGATGCCGCCGATCTCCGGCGCGTTGGAGGCGCGGATCGACGTACTGTGGACCGCGGCCGCGCGGCGGGTCGAAGCCGGCGGCGCGGGCCGGCTTGTTCAACGGGCAGGTGTTCTCGATCGACACGATCGCACCGGACCGCATCACCGGTCACATGACCGAATATCGCCGCCTCGTCGCGCAGGTGGAGGACCACACACTGTTCGCGGCGCTTGGCGTCCGCTCGCTCGCGGCGTGCGGCGTGTTGCGTTGTCCGGGCGGCGTGGTGTTCGGCCGCCGTCCCCTCGCCGCGATCTATCAGCCGGGTCTGTGGCAGTTATGCCCCGCCGGAAGCGTGGACACCGGCGCGCGGCGCGCTGACGGCACGATGGATTGCCGCGGCCAGTTGCTGACCGAACTGCGGGAGGAACTCGGCCTGCCGCCCGAGGCGATCGGCGCGGTAACGCCGCTGTGCGTGGTGGAGCACCCCGGCAGCCACGTTTGCGATTTCGGCATGGCGGTGCGTACGTCGCTCGCGCCGGAGGCGATCCTGGAACTGCATCGCACCCGCGGCGACGGCGAGTACGATCCGCTGCGCATCGTTCCGGTCGAGGATATAGCGGATTTCATCAGCTCGACCGGCGCGAATTTGGTGCCGCCCGCGCCGTTGTTTCTGGCGCGCGCCGGACTGCTGGAGGGCCGGGATCCAAGCTGATTTCAGACGAACCGGCGTTCCCATCGTCACGGCGGCACTTAAACACCTGGGGTTTCAGCGGACCCGCGCGAAGTGGTATGAATTGAGGACGAAGAGGCACTATCGTGCGATCGGCGGAAACTTTTGACGGCTCAGGAACTCCCGCTTTCGCATGACGTTTTATCCACGGCCAAAGTTCCGCCACAGCCGCCTTGAAGGACAGATTGATCATGCGCGAAGATCGGGCTTCGAAGACGATCGAAGTGGCCATCGTCAAATCTCCGCGCGTACGACCCGCGTCACCGGCCGCGTCACCGGCCGCGTCACCGGCCGCGTCACCGGCCAGGTCACCGGAATGGGACCAGGCCGTCTGCTCGGCGACCGCGCGGTTGAACGAGGGTTGGGTATTGGAAGAAACCAGGTGCCATCCCGCCGTCGCCGAAGAGTTGGCGGCGTTCATGTGCGCTTACGCGGCCTGACCTCCCAGGTTATCCGGGGAACGGCGCAGGCCGGCCGCGGCAGAGCCGGACGCCATTTTCCCCGCGCGTTGAATCGCCTGGCCTCTTCCCATGACCGCCGTCGCAGCCGCCATCGCCGCGACAAATATCAGACGCTGTCGTGAGCGTCAGACGCCCTGGCACGAGCGAGGCCTGGCCGGAGGAATTGTCCCATGCGCACCCTGACCGGTTACGCAATTGGCGTGGTCGTCGTTCTCGCTGTCCTCAACGTCGTGGCATGGCAGGCGCGGATATCCCGCCTGCACAGCCTGAACGTGTTTTCCGCCGGCTTTATCCTCGGCGTGCTCGGCACTTCCATCGCCGCGTTCTTATACGGTTATCGCCGGGTCCCCTGATCGCGAAACCGGGCGCTTGTAAAACCGGTCCGCCGAGCCGCGTCACGGTACCACCCCCACCAGCAACATGACGGAATACGCGGCGACCCGCGCGTGACCATCGTCGAATGGTCCCTCGGGAAGGTCCGGCCGCGCGGTGTCGAGCAGCAGGGTCCAATCGGTCTCCGGTCCGGGTAGCACGAAGTCCTGCTCGGCGGAGTCGGCGTTCAGCAGAACGAACATCAACTCGACCTTGCCGTCGGGAAGCGTCACGGCCCGGCGCAAGGTCAGTGTGCGCGCTTCCGGCTCGCCCCAGGCTTCCGGCGTCATCGCCTGCCCGTGTTGATCGAACCACGCGCTGTCCGTGATGCCATGCCGGACGTCGTCGCCGTGCAGGAAGTGCGATGGACGCAAGGTCTCGTAACGATGACGCAATGCGATCAGCCGCGTGGTGAATTCCGTCAGAGCGCGCGCGTCGTCGCTCTCGGCGCGATCCCAGTCGAGGTAACTGATTTCGTTGTCCTGGCAGTAGGCGTTGTTGTTGCCGCCCTGCGTGCGATCCATCTCGTCGCCCGCCATCAGCATGGGCGTGCCGGCGGAAACGAACAGCGTGGCGAGCAACGCGCGCTTCACAGCGCCCCGAACGTTATTGATTTCCGGAACCTCGGTCTCGCCTTCCTCGCCCCAGTTGCGGGAATGGTTATTGGCATGCCCGTCCGCGCCGTTCTCGCCGTTCGCCTCGTTGTGACGTTGTTCGTAGGTAACGAGGTCGTGCAGGGTAAAGCCGTCATGGCTGGCGAGAAAATTGACGCTGGCGAACGGCCGGCGCCGGCCATGGTCGAACAGCTCCCCCGAGCCTGACAGGCGGCCGCCAGATCGCCGCGCATGTCGGGCATCCGGGTGGCGTTGGCTATTTCCAAGGCGCGCGCGCTGCGCTTCGACGTTATCGATACCCGGCCGACACGGCGGGCGGCGTTGATGATTGGAGGCCGGCATGATCGATGAAAGACATTTGATCGACGGGAAGCAATGGATCACGAGGACCGCGCGAGAAACGTCGAAATTTCTCATTGAATATTGTGACGGCGACAACTGAGCGGTTGACGTTATTGGTGGCAAAATTCGTTGTGGAGGCCGTGTTCGAACAGAGGCCGAACGATGTGATTTACTGGGCTCGTGTGTTCTGGCTCTGCAAACGCGCAACGCTCGACGAAAAAGCGCCGCGCGAGCTGATGCTTTTGCGTGAACAATCGGATAGCCAAGGACATTAGCGGGAGACGGCTTCACGGCCTTCCCTGGCGGAAGGGCGCGAGCGGGTTTGCGCGAAAGTTTGGGCTGAATGCGCGGCGGCGGCGTTGCTCGAAGAGCAGGGCCAGAGCGGGCTCGAACAAGCGCGGCTCGAGCGAGCGGCGGCCAAAAGGGCGCGTTGCCAAAAACGTTCGGTCACTGGAGGCAGGTCGAGGCGTCGCCGTCGGGTTATATCAACCGCGATGGTTCACCCACCACGCCAGCTGTTGGTCTCGCGCGTGAGCGAGCGCCGCGTCGATCGCGGCGCCGTCTTGAACAGCCCGCGAACGCCCCGCATCGTCGTCGATTAGCGCGCAGTCATTACGCAGGCGGGGACGGCGCGTCGGCGTAACCAAGAGCTGTAGATAGCCGCCGACGACGAATGTGGGGATGGCGATCGCGAAGCGCCCGATGGAGGCCATGATTTCGTTGGGGCCATAGACGAACGGAAAAACGACGCCCGTGACGGCGAAAAAGATCGCCGTCGCGAGCAGCACATGGGAAATGAAATTGATCGCCTTCTGCACGGTTTTCCAAATCGCGGCGAACAATGGGACCTCCTACCTCTGATAGAGCGGGACGATCTGAGAACATTTCTCGACCGCCTTGTGCGCGAGAATGACGCCCAATTTGATGCTTTTCGTGGCGACGTCATAGGAGGCGTAGGAGACGGCATAGCTGGGGTCAGGCGTAAAATTTCCCGGCTCCGCGCCAGGCTCGAGATAGCAGCCCTGCGCCTGCCGAACATTGCCTCGTGGCCCTTGCCAAAAGGCGAGGCGCATCGGACACATCTTGACGTTGATGTTGGTCGCGGCGTCGGCGGCGATCGTCTTGCACGCGGTCGCGATGTTGAGGACGCTCAACATGGCGATTTTGTCGCCGCCGCGCACGACAAAATGGGCTTCACGCGCCGGCGCGTTGCCGACGGCGTATCGGCCGTCGCCAACGGCGGCATAGCGACGGTTGTTCCTGTCGATCATATCCGCCCAAATGCCGGTGAAGGGCGCGTCGAGCGGACCGGGGATTTGAAGGTCGCGATAGACGACGGGCCGCCATTTGTCGGGATTCGGCGTCAAGGGCGCTTCTTGCGCCAGGGCCGGCGCAGAGAACAGAATCGTCGCGGCGAGACCGAAACAGGCCAAAAGCTTGCGCATGAAGAGGGTTCGTCCCCGTGCTCGGCGGCGTGTCATTTTGTGCGTTGTAGCTTATAGGCTATATGATATAGCGTAGTAAATGAAATTTTGGAACGCCCTCCGCCAATGTCGAGCCCTCTGAAGGAGAACCGCGACGCGCCGCTCGACGAGCTGCGCGGGCTCGCGATCTGCGCCGTGCTGGCCTCTCACGTCGCGCTCGTGTTCGCGAACGATTTCGCGCTGGCGCGGGCGGCTCTGCTGCCGGCGCTTGGGGTGGGCGTCGATCTGTTCTTCGTGATTTCGGGCCTTTTGATTGTCGATTGCGCCGCGCGGTCCATGGCGAACGCTGGCGGATTTTGGCTTGGCGCGGCGGCGTTCTGGGCGGGTCGCGTGATCCGCATTGGCGTCCCGGCCTGGGTGACGATCGGCGCGCTGTATGTCGCCTGGCGCCTCGGCGGAGTGCACGGGCTCCGCTCTGAGGATCTGATCGCCGCCGCTGCGTTCCTCGGGAATCTCTATTGGGCGCCCTGCTTTGCCGGCAGTGAGGGGTGCGGCGATCCCCTGCTCTCTTCGCATTTCTGGTCGCTCGGCATCGAGGTGCAATTCTACGCGCTGGCGCCGTTCCTGGCGGCGCTGCCCCGGCGCTGGCTGTGGATCATCGTCGCCTCGGCCCTGACGGCCGGGGCGCTGCTTTCGCGGCCCTGGGGCGGGTTCTGGTGGGCGCTGCGTCCCGACGCGCTGCTTGTCGGCGTCTTGATCGGGCTGGAAACGCGCCGACGCGCCGAGTGGCTGAAGCTCATTCCGAAAATTGGGCTCGGGCTTGCGACCTATTGGCTGCTGGTCGCCGCGGTGCTGGCGCGCGTCCTGTCGATCGGCGGGACGGGCGCCGGTCTGGTGGCGGTCGCTGTGATCTTCGGGATGGTCGTGGCGGGAAGAGGCCGGGATATGGGCGCCCGCGCGCCCTTCGGCGCGAAGCCGCTGCGCTGGATAGGCGAACGATCCTTCTCGATCTATCTCGTCCACTTGCCGGTTCTGAGCGGGCTGCGGGCAGCGCTGCTCGAACAGGCGCCGCCCTGGGCGGTGGCGGCGCTTGCGACGATCGGCGCGGTGTTGGCGGCGCTGTGCCTCGAAAGATGGGTGACGCGGCCCTCGATGGTCATGGCGCGGCGCGTGGCGGCGCGGATATGCGACGTCAACGGCGCCAATGCCTCATCGCGCGTCGAAGGCCCCATTACGGAATGAGGCGCACGGCTCACGGAAAATGAGGCGTTCGATCGGATGACCTCCGCCCCGGCCTTGTCGGTCGGCGCCTCGCAACGATCTTGGGCCTCGCGATTTCGCCCTGACTTTTCAATAGGGCGTCGATCTTTTGCCGAACGGAAACCAGGAGAAAGGATCGCTCGGGGAGCGCTCCGGATTGATCCAAGCCGCCGGCGTGGTCGGCGCATTGGTCTCGAGCATCCGCCATGCGCCTTCGGAGTAGATAGAAATTTACGGTCTCCCGAGAAAGCCGCCTGCCCTGCCCGTCGAGAAAATCGGTCGCGCAATGAACGGCCTGGCCGCGCGGCTCAACGATGCGGCCCGTCACGCTGTTCAGCGCGCCCGGCTTGCAAGCGAAGAGGCGAAGGCTCGCGGCGCGGCGCTCGGTGGGCAAAGGGTCGCTGGCTCGAATGACATATGGGCCCTTGGTTGGGGAGGAACTCGCCATGTTGTCGCGCGCGAAGGCGTTGTTGGCCTGTTCCTGCGTCGGATAAGCGACGCGATCGGTCAGGACGGGCGCGAAGGCGTCGGGCTCGCGCGCATATTGGAGGCGTCCGGGAGTGATCTCGGCCGGCGTATAGAGCCGGTCGCGCACGGGCGGCGGCGCAACCAAGGCGGCGGGCGGCGGCGTCTCGCAACCGCTCAGAAAGGCGGCGATCGGGGCGAAGACGGCAAATCTGACGGCGCGAGACATGGGGCGCTCCACTACGGTTTATGATTTAGTGAATACAAACTTTCGCCTATGCGAACGCAAGGACGAAAAGCAGCGGGGCGCTATGGATCGTTTTTGCGGCTCGAAGCCTGCTTGGCGCGATAGTCCCATGGCATGGCGAATTGGCTGGACCACAGGCCCTTGTAAGCTTTCCGCGCCTGTTCCTGGTCTTGGGCGTAGGAGCGAACGCGCTGGTCCTCGCCGTCCGGAAGGCATACGGCGAGGCCCTCCTTGATCATGTCGCCTGCAAGGTCGGCATGTTCGGACGACGAACAGCGGGCGATGCGCCGCCCGTCCTTTTCGCGCAAGGCGTTGCAGGAAACCCATTTGTTGAGGGTCGCGGTCGTGAGCCAGGCGATCGCGGCGACGCCGCATTGCCAGGGCTGGCGTCCAAGATTGGCGATCTGATCGCGCTGACACGCGTCGACGCCGAAAAGGCGGAACACCAGCCCGGTTTCGATGTCGCGAAACGTCACGCCGTCGATGACCTCAACGCGCATGGGAGTCGATTGCGTCAATGCTTTGGGCGTGTAGACGCCCTCGCTTGCCGCGTTTTCGGCGCGCGCCGCGAAGCCCTGGAAACACAAGGCCGCCGCCAAGAGGATTTTGCGAATAGGGCTCACGCGGCTTCGTCGTCGAGAGCGCGGTCGGCCCGCGCGGGATGCGCGTCGAGGCGAGCGATCTCGAGGTCCATCGTGTAAATCTTCTCGCCGTTTCTCTCATAGCTGTTGGCGCGGATGTGGCCGTCGATCGTGATTTGATCGCCGATATTCACCTTGTCGACCAGGAACCCGCCGATCTTCGCATTGAAGGTGAAAGCGGTCAGGAATTCCGTCCGCTTTTTCCGCTCGCCCGATTGTCTGTCGGTCCAGAATTCGTCGACGGCGACGGTGACGACGGTTTTTGGCGCTTTGCCCGCGAATTGCCGGGGTTTTTGCGCGACATTGCCTGAGATGACGAAAAAATTGCGGGAGGTCATGAAGGGCTCCGGTTACGCTGATATAGCGTATAGCATAAATCAGCGTATTTCCCGGCCGCGTCAGAGTTCCTTCGAGGGCCGGCGCAAGCAGGGAACCTGCATGGCGCCCTTTGAATCGATAGGGGAAGCGATCGGGATCCGCGATCCCCATTCCCGCCGGCGACAACGGACTTCTGGGGGCCAAACTCCCTCAGTCGGAAAACGATCCACGCCTACACGTCGGCGACGGGGAGGCGGTAGCGCCTGACGTGGAGGCAGTCATTCTCCAGCGTGATTTCCAAAACTTGGTTCACGAGATCGCTATCCGCGTCCAATTCAACGCCCCTCCGGGCAGGGCCGCATCTCACCAGCCGTTTTAGCTGCCTCGGCGAGGCTATGAGGGCCGCCGAGGTGCGATGTTGCAAAACAGAGCGTTTCCGTGATCTAGGAGACAATGAGTCGGACCATCTAGGAGAGCGGTTGGCGAAAGCGTGGCGCTAGCCGTGAGTGCGGCGCGCCGAGTAGATTTTCGACCTAGAAGTGAGCTGCGGGGCGACCTTGAATAGTTTCTATGAACGGCCAATTCTGAACTCGCCCTATCGCGCGCCGGAATTGCATCATCCGCTCGACCGGAATGGTCAGCCGCTTGAGGGCGAGCCGAGGCAAGGCCGCCGTCCGTCGCGCTTCATCGTCCCCGTTCCGGCCTCACGAAAAAAGGCGTCGGCTGGCGCAGGCGTCCCTTGACCTGGAGACCTACACCGAAAACGCGCTGATCAACGAGATCCGCGGCTACGTCGAACCCGTGGCGGAGCCTGCGCAATCCTGCCGACTGGGGTGTCACCGGTGTCACGCAACGGCTCCTGGAGCATTGGCGCCATCACGAGTTCGGCCGGCCCGCGTCCCGTTTTTCTGCCAGATTGAAGCCGTCGAGACGATCATCTGGCTCACCGAGGTGGCGCCGAAGCGCGCGGTGACCAAAGGCCTGCTCGATCAGATCGCCAAGGCCAACGAGGAGGCCAATCCCGAATTGTTCCGCCTGGCCATGAAGATGGCGACGGGCAGCGGCAAGACGACCGTGATGGCCATGCTGATCGCCTGGCAGGCGGTGAACGCCGCCCGCAAGGAATCGAAAGACTTCTCCCGCGCCTTTCTGATCATCGCTCCCGGCATCACGATCAAGGATCGGCTCCGCGTGCTGCAGCCCAGCGAGCCGGACAATTATTACGAGACGCGCGAGATCGTGCCGCCCGAGATGCTGCCGGAGATTCGTCGCGCGGAGATCGTGATCACCAACTATCACGCCTTTCAGCATCGGGAGACGCTCGCCTTGCCCAAGGTCGCGCGCAGTTTCCTGCAGGGCAACGATCCTGAACCGCCCAAGACGACCGAAACTGATGCGGACATGCTCGAGCGGGCCTGCAAAAAGCTCCTCAATTACGACCGCGTCAACGTCATCAACGACGAAGCGCATCACTGTTACAGGCATAAGGTCGGAGGTGACGCCGAGGGCGCGCTCACCGGCGACGACAAGAAGGAGGCGGCTGAGAACGAGGAGGCCGCGCGGCTCTGGATCAACGGCATCGAGGCGCTGGACCGCAAACTGTCGAAGGGCGTGCGCGCTGTCTATGACCTCTCCGCCACCCCTTTCTTCCTCCGTGGCTCAGGTTACGAGGAAGGCACGCTCTTTCCATGGGTCGTGTCCGACTTCAGTCTGATGGACGCGATCGAGAGCGGCATCGTGAAGCTGCCGCGCGTGCCGGTGACCGACAATCTCGTGCAGACCGATACGGTCGTTTACCGCGACTTGTGGAAGCATATCAGCAAGGGCCCGAACGCCTTACCGAAATCCGCCGCTGGCGCTGGCAAGCTCAGCCCCTTCGATCTGCCCAACACGCTGAAGACCGCCTTGCACGCGCTCTACAGCCATTATGAAGGCACATATACAAGCTGGGAACGCGAAGGGATCGCGCGTGCCGCCGGTGTTCATCGTGGTTTGCCAGAACACCGCAATCTCCAAGCTGGTGTTCGAATGGATCGCCGGCTTCGAGCGCGGCGACGCTGTGGAAGGCGAGCGTGCGGGTTTTAGTCCCGCCAATCTCAAGCTGTTCAGCAACTACGACGACCAGGGCGGCCGCCTTGCCCGCCCGCGTACGCTGCTGATCGACTCCCGCCAGATCGAATCCGGCGACGCGCTCGACAAGGGATTTCGCGACGCCGCCGGTCCCGAAATCGAGCAGTTTAAGCGCGAGCGGGCTGCGCGCGACGGCGTCGGCGCCGCGCAGAGCGAAGCGAGCGAGAGCGAGCTGTTGCGCGAGGTCATGAATACCGTCGGCCGACCCGGCCGGCTCGGCGAACAGATTCGCTGCGTCGTCTCCGTATCCATGCTGACGGAAGGCTGGGACACCAACACCGTCACCCACATCTTGGGCGTTCGCGCGTTCGGAACCCAACTGCTGTGCGAGCAGGTGGTCGGGCGCGGCTTGCGCCGCCAATCCTACGACCTCAATCCCGAGACCGGTCTATTCGACGTCGAATACGCCGACATCATGGGCATTCCCTTCGACTTCGCCTCCTCGCCGCAGGACGTAAAGCCAACCAAGCCGAAGCCGGTCACGCGCGTCCATGCGATCAAGGAACGCGCGTCGCTGGAGATCGTCTTCCCGCGCGTCAGCGGCTATCGCCGCGATCTGCCGTCCGAGAAGCTCGACGCCGTCTTCACCGAAGACAGCCGGCTGGAGATCACGCCCTTGGACATCGGCCCCACGTCGGTCGTCATGGAAGGGATCGTCGGCGCGGGCGTCACCATCACGCCGCAGGTGCTGGAGCGGCTGCGGCCTTCCGAGATCAGCTTCAACCTCGCCAAGCATCTGCTCTACACGAGCTTCCGCGACGAGGACGACTTCCCGAAGCAGCATCTCTTTCCGCAGATCCAGCGTCTCGCCCGCCGCTGGCTCGACGAGGGTTATCTCGTCACCAAGGGCGTTCCGGTCGGCGCGATCCTTTACCAGGATCAACTCGCGCGCGCTGCGGACAAGATCGACATCGCCTGCACGCGCGCCAGCGAGGGACGCATCATCGCGGTGCTCGATCCCTACAATCCAAGAGGATCGACCCGCCACGTCAACTTCATCACCTCGAAGAGCTGCTGGCCGACCGGCGCACGTCCGCCCAAGTGCCACATCAGCCACGTCGTGCTCGACTCGACTTGGGAGGAGGCGCTGGCGCTCACGCTCGAGAACCATCCGCGCGTGCTGGCCTACGCCAAGAACCAGGCGCTGGGCTTCGAGATCCCCTATCGCGACGGCGGCGTCACCCGGCGCTACCTGCCGGATTTCCTGGTCCGGCTCGACGATGGCGGCGAGGAGCCGCTCAATCTCGTGCTCGAGGTGAAGGGAATGCGCGAAGAGAGCGACAAGGCCAAAGCCCAGACGACGCGCGAGCTCTGGGTTCCCGGCGTCAATGCGCTCGGCGGCTTTGGCCGCTGGGCTTTCGCCGAATTCCGCGACTGGGCGACGATGGAAGACGACTTCGCCGCGCTCGTCGATCAACTGCTCGAGAAGGTTCCGCCTGATGGCCCGCGCTCCCCGATCCACCAATGGCAAGACCTCCAAGCAGGTCGACGCGCTCAAGCATGACGAGGCGACCCGCCGGAACATTCCGACGGCGGAGATGGAAAGCTTCTTCCGGCGCGACGAGGATGCGTCGCCGATGCCGCCGAAGCATTACCCGCGCGCCCGGCCTCTGGCCGAGGGCGAGACGCGGACGCCCGAGGAGCCGCGCCAGCCCGAACTGATCTGGAACGGCGCCAAGATCACGATCACCGACGAGCAGATGAAGGAGCTGGCCGAGACCGGCACGCTCACCCTCTCCGACGCGCAACTCGTCTGGCGCGGCAAGGACAAGCAGGACTGGTCCGATCTCGTCGTCAATGTGCCGCCGCTCTATATCCAGGAGAAGATTCACCCCAAGGCGATCATCGACGATCTGAAGCGCCGCACGGCCGAGAAGCGCGAAGCGGAGGCCGACACGCCGGACCTGTTCGCCGATTTCAACGGCATCACGCCCGAGCAGCGCGCCGAGTTCTACCAGCACGACCAGCACTGGTCGAACCGCATGATCCTGGGCGACAGCCTTCAGGTGATGGCGAGCCTCGCCGAGCGCGAGAGCCTGCACGGCAAGGTGCAGTGCATCTATTTCGACCCGCCCTACGGCATCAAGTTCAACTCGAATTGGCAGGTCTCGACGCAATCGCGCGACGTGAAGGACGGCAAGCAGGCCGACATCAGCCGCGAGCCCGAGCAGGTGAAGGCGTTCCGCGACACATGGAAGGACGGCATTCACTCCTACCTGACCTATCTGCGCGACCGGCTGACCGCGATGCGCGACCTGCTGACGGAGAGCGGATCGATCTTCGTGCAGATCGGCGACGAGAATGTGCATCGCGTTCGGGCGGTAATGGATGAGGTGTTTGGCGGAGAGAATTTCGTGTCGCAGATATGCTTTCAAGAAAACGAGCGCGCAGACGTGCGAATACTTGGCCAAAGTCTACGATTACTATCCTCTGGTATGCGCGAAAATCCGGCTCTCGTAAAATTTCGACCGTCCTTAACGACAAAGAGCCGGACTCTGACGACGCAGATGCACCGCGATACTCGATGATTTGAGTCGGCTGATCTGAGTGATCCGAGGTCAGTATGCCGGACACGATTGAGCTCGCAGAACTACCGGAAGCGGCGAGACTTATCGCCTATTCATCAGAAGGGCACGACGACTCAGCGACCGCCAGGATCATGCACTGTCAGCTTCGAGGAACGCAATGTCCCGACCTGGCAATGGCTATTGGAAGACCGTTGACGTGGGCATGGGCCAGCGTTGAATCCGATCCAACGTGACCCGAAGGCATCGGCTTGAGTACGTGCGATTATTTCGCGATTTTGCTGTGTCGCCCATCAACAATGTCTGGAGCGACACGGTCATTTCAGGGCTTTGACCGATGACAAGAATATATGTCGTTCAAACTAATCACTAAAGTTGTTCGAGCGCTGCATCCTGATGGCTACCGATCCCGGCGATCTCGTGCTCGATCCCACCTGCGGCTCGGGCACCACCGCTTATGTCGCCGAACAATGGGGCCGCCGCTGGATCACGATCGACACCAGCCGCGTCGCCCTCGCGCTCGCCCGCACGCGTCTGATGTCGGCCCGCTATCCCTGGTATCTGCTCGCCGACAGCCGAGAAGGCCGCGCCAAGGAAGCGGAACTGACTCAGCGCGTGCCGACCGACACGCCGGTTCACAACGACATCCGCCAAGGCTTCGTCTATGAGCGCGTGCCGCACATCACCCTCAAATCCATCGCCAACAATCCGCTGATCGACGACATCTGGGAGAAGTGGCAGGCGGTGCTGGAACCGTTGCGGACGAGTTGAACCGCCTGAAGGCGATGAAATGGGAGAGTGGGAGATTCCCCGCAAGGCCCTCGACCCTTGGTCTGAGAACGATGCGAAGATTTGGGCGATCGCGTATTCGGATAAGCAGCCGTTTCAAAGCGGGAAGAGGCGCTCAAGCTCTCAATCACAATCTCGGCCGCGCCTTCACACTCGACACTTTACCGCCCGAACCTGCGATCCCTGGGCCGAGGACGCCAGCGCTGTTCATACCCAATGGTGGGAAGCGCGCATCGCCCGGCAGAAGGAGATCGACGCCAGCATCGCCGCGCGCGCGGATGTCGAATATCTCTATGACAAGCCTTACGTCGACAATGCTCGCGTCCGCGTCGCCGGACCTTTCACCGTCGAGAGCCTGTCGCCCCATCGCGTGCTGCCGGCGAGCGAAGAGGAGCTGATCGACGACATCGACGCCGCCGAGGGCCGACGCTCGCCCGCCGACGCCGATCTGGCGGGACAGGATTTCGCGGCCATCGTCATCGACTACCTCAAGGCCGAAGGCGTCAAGCAGCAGGCGAAGGGCGACCGCATCACCTTCGAGAGCCTGACGCCCTGGCCCGGCAATTTCATCGGCGCGAGCGGCGCGTTCATCGAAGGCGAGAACGGTCCCGAACGGCGGGCCGCGATTCTGATCGGCCCGGAATATGGCACCGTCGGCCGGCAGGACCTTGTCGCCGCCGCGCGCGAGGCCGTGGACGCCCGCTTCGACGTGCTGATCGCCTGCGCCTTCAACTTCGACGCCCATTCCACGGAACTGGCGCAACCTCGGCAGCCTCAAGATCCTGAAGGCCCGCATCAACCCCGACATGCACATGTCGGAGGAACTCAAGAACACCGGACGCGGCAACATGTTCGTCGTGTTCGGCGAGCCCGACGTCGAAATCCTCGACGACGGCGGCCCGGAAATTCGCGTGAAGGTGAACGGCGTCGACGTGTTCGATCCCAACACTGGCGACATCCGCTCGAACGACACGGCGGGCATCGCCGCATGGTTCATCGACACCGACTACAACGAGGAAAGCTTCTTCGTCCGCCACGCCTATTTCCTCGGCGCCAACGATCCCTACAAGAGCCTGAAGACCGCGCTTCAGGCCGATATCGACGAGGACGCCTGGGCGACGCTCTACTCCGACACCTCGCGCCCGTTCGCGCGGCCGGAGAGCGGCCGCATCGCGGTGAAGGTCATCAACCACTTCGGCGACGAGGTGATGAAGGTGTTTAGGGTGTAACCGAGGAGATCGAGGCCATGGATGGAGAGCAAGAAATCGAGATGTGGGTGTCCGTCCCCGATGATGCTGCAAAATCCGTCCGCCGGAATATGGGCGGCAGTGGAAACATTGGCGACGACCCATTCAATCCGTTCGCCGAAAGAGCGCTTCTGCAAAAGGTTTCTGTGAAGCGCGCCGATCTTGCTGAAAAGGTTGCAGAAGTAAGTGACTTTCTCGCTGCATTGGCAGATCGGATGAAGCATTCGCGCGTCAGATTGGACGAGGTTTCTGTAAGCTTCGAACTCTCAGGTAGTGCCGGCATTAAGTGGTTGATCGGCACCGAAGCCAAAGGCGGAACCTCATTCAAGTTCAAAATCGATCCAGTCAAATGAACGCCTCGAACCGCATCAACTCTTCTTGGGCGTCGTTATGCGGTCGGGCGAACTGATCGTTCAGGATCGCGTAACCGAGTTTCGAAATGTATTTGTCGATCTTGGCTACAGCGTCCCAGACCCACTCACAGCCCAGATGGCGCTATCGCCGTCGCTGGATGCCAGTGCGACATATTATCTTCGTCAAAACCGGCATCACATCGCCATAAGCGCCGCACTTATGTTGTTCGTTCGCAGGATGGCAAAGATCGCCAGCTTCCATTTTCCCTTTGGCGAACAGACTGCGACAAGCGTCAGCCGAGATAGCGCAGCGGGGAACGCGTTCGCCAAGTTGCTGCTCGAAGTTAGTGGGTTTGAGCAGATTGATCCCAGTGACAATGACTCAAACGACGAAAGAGGAGAACTGGCAGACGTGTGCGAACGTCTTGCACAGGGGCAAGTCGTCGGGCACGAGATGGCGCATGTCTGTCTTGGCCATCTGGGTCACGTTCGTGAAACCGATCTCGACACTGCTGACGGCAAAGTCGCCGGCGACGAAATTGCCTGGATTCAGGCTGAAGAAGTCGCGGCCGATTTCTGGGGCATGCTTGCGCAACTTCGTTGGGCCGATACGCATCTTGGCGCGCGACCGGCAATGGCGATTTGGGCGGGCGACTATATTTGATGGCGAGTTTGGGCTTTTGGGAGAAGTTTGAACCCAAAGTCCTCTGGCCAATTGCTGAGCAGCTTCAGCAGGTCGCGCTCCGGAATGGCCGCAAGATTTCATTCAGCCGGCCGGGCGCCGACGCCGATCGCCCTCCGATGGATGTTCGCCGGGAGTTGCTGCGAGACCAATTGAAACAGGCTCTCAAGAGCGATGGCGATGAGCGCAGCGAACTAACGATCGCTCAAAATATGTCACTGAGAACCGATGACTACATCGCCGCCCTTTGGCAATCAGCGAAGGAGCCCTTCCAGCGGGGGCTTGAAGCGAATCTTGCGAAGCCCACATGAACTTCCTCATCGCAGACACCTTCACAGCTTCCTTCAACCGCCTGTCCGGCCTGGACCAGAAGGCGGTGAAAGCGAGCGTCTTCGATCTTCAGATGGACCCGACCGGCAACGGTCTCCAGTTGCACCGTATCGACAACAGCAAGGACCCCAATTTCTGGTCGGCGCGCGTCAATCGCGACATCCGCCTGATCGTTCACAAGACGGGCGACAGCCTGCTGGTCGCCTATGTCGGTCATCACGACGATGCCTATGCCTGGGCGGAACGCCGTCGGATCGAGGCGCATCCGCGAACCGGCGCCGTCCAGATCGTCGAGGTGCGCGAGCGCGTGGAGGAAGTCGCCCCGCCGGCGACATTCGATTTCGTCTTTCCCGAGCCCGCTAAGAGCAAGGAAAAAGCGGCAGCCCCGCCGGCGCTGTTTTCTTCGCTGGACGACGATGCGCTGCTCTCCATCGGCGTGCCCGCCGACTGGCTGGCCGACGTGCGCGCTGCAACCGAAGACGGCTTCTTCGCGCTGACCGCTCACCTGCCGGCCGAAGCCTCAGAAGCCTTGCTGGAATACGCCGCCACCGGCAAGCTGGTGGCGCCCACTCCGCCGCCGGCGGTCGCCGATCCGTTCGCGCATCCCGACGCGTTGCGGCGGATCAGGCTGATCGCCGACCAGGAGGAACTGGAACAGGCTCTCGCCTATCCGTGGGAGAAATGGGGCGTCTTCCTTCACCCTTCTCAACGGGCGCTGGTCGACCGTTCCTTCTCAGGGCCGGCGCGCGTGGCCGGTTCGGCGGGCACCGGCAAAACCATCGTGGCGATCCATCGCGCCGTCTCGCTCGCCCGCGAGAATCCGAATGCGAAAGTGCTGCTTGCCAGTTTCTCCGAGCCGCTCGCGGCGGAACTGGCGAAGAAGGTGCTGGTTCTGGCGCCCGATACCGGCGGCGTCGTCCCCCGGATCACGACAGCGTCCTTCCACGGCATCGCCGAGCAGATGTTTCAGCTCGAGCATGGCGCGCGTCCTCGCATCGCGAGTGAAACCGTGCTGCGCGAGCGTTTGCGTGCGGCAGCCGCGTCCGAGAACCTCAAAGGCTTTTCCGAGCGATTCCTATTGTCGGAGTGGACCAATGTCATCGACGCCTGGGGCCTGACGTCGCTCGACGCCTATTCGACCGTTCAGCGGATGGGGCGCAAGAGCCGGCTCGGCCCCAATCAGCGCGCGAGTTTGTGGCCGGTGTTCCAGGCGGTGCGCGACGCGCTGGCGGCGGAGCGCTACACGACCTGGGCCAACGTCTTTACCGGGCTGGCGGAAACATTGGCGAAGCAGTCCCGCAAGCCATTCGACCATGTCATCATCGACGAGGCGCAGGATCTCGCCCCGGCGGAGCTGAGTTTCTTCGCGGCCCTTGCGCCGGCAAAGGCGGATGGCCTGTTCCTGTCGGGCGACGTCGGGCAGCGTATTTTCCAGCATCCATTTTCCTGGGCGAGCCTCGGCGTCGATGTGCGCGGCCGGTCGCACACGCTCAAGGTCTGCTACCGCACCTCGCAACAAATCCGCCGCGCCGCCGATAAACTGTTGCCCACGGTCCTGCGCGACACCGATGGGCTCGAGGACGAGCGGCGCGGGATCATCTCGGTCTTCGACGGTCCGGCGCCCGAAGTGAAATCCCTCGCCACCGTCACCGCGGAAGCCGACGCAGTTCGCCAAACCGTCGAGACCTGGCTCAGCGACGGGATCGCGCCGCATGAGATTGGCCTGTTCGTCCGGACGCCGCAGCTCGTCACTCGCGCTCGCGCCGCGATCGCCGGGTTTGCTGGCGCCGACGAGATGACGACCGCTCCGATGAGCCTCGCAAAGGGACTGGAATTTCGCGCCGTCGTCGTGATGGCTTGCGACGAAGGAATCCTGCCGCTCGACGCGCGTGTCGCCGATGCCGCGGACGAGGCAGAGCTCGACGACATTTACGAAACCGAGCGCCGATTGCTCTATGTCGCTTGCACGCGGGCGCGCGAGCATCTGCTGCTTACGGGCGTAACCCCGACATCTGAATATTTGGCAGATTTCACTTCATAGGGAGGCGACTATGGCGCTGGCGGGTTCTTCTGTGGCAAATCGGCCCGAATGTACACGCGTCGAACAAACCAACTCCGAATCGGTAGTGCCCGATTCGCCCCGCCCATTTGTGAAAAAATCCTCGGTCCACGCGCAACTTAGGACACCCGGCTGTCGATTGTCGCTTCAAGGTGGGACTCGCCCGTTGTTAAATTTCAAGGGCTTGGCTGAGATTTCGAAAAGGAAGGCTTCGGTCATCTGCCAATTTGCGCCGCCAAGACGCAATACAGCTTCTCGACCGACGCCAACGCCAGAGGCGCGCCTTCGGGCCACACGATCCCGTTGCGCGGACTGCGGCTTTCGGGGGCGCCGAGTTCATCGGGGCGGTCTGCGGCGACCTCATGACGATGCCGAGCCTGCCCAAGGCTCCCGCCGCCAACAACATCAAAGTAGGTTCGGACGGCCGCATCTCGGGCCTCCCTGCTCTGACCTTCCGGCACGTTTTCGCTATTGCCGCGGCGCGCCAAGGGATTGGCTGCAGGCGTGAACGCCGTTGGAACGAGCACCGCGACCGCCGATGACAGGGGAGAATGGGACTGCCGAAAACACCCGGCGAAATGCGATTGTGTCTGACGTCACTTCGGTCCCGAAGACATGATCACCTTACGACCGCGGGGCCTTCTTTTTGTGCGTGCACCTGTTTTTGTGCGTGCGCCAGTTCGAACGCGGTCTTGCTGAAATTTTGCGAGCTGTTGCAGCAAGTGCAGCAATGTTTCGGCCCCACGCGGCGTCCCATCCCAAAGCGCGGTGACGGCGCCAAGCAATTCGTTCGGAAGTGGACCGATGCGATCATCAGCGCGCATCGCGGGTTGCGTATCAACGCCCAGGAACGTGCAAATTTTCACGACATTGTGACTGAGAGTTCGAAAGTTACCATCGCAGACGCGGCTGACTTGGCTCGGATCAACTCCGGTCGATCTGGCAATTGCTGCCGCAGAAAAGCACCCGTCTGCCTTCTGCCGCATAATTTCTGCGGAGAGATTATCTCTTGCGCGGCTTGCCAGTTTCATGCAAATTTACATAACAATCGCGACGGCGATTTGCAACAGGGGTGGCCAATGGCGCGCGGCGAAATAAGGTTCTACAGAGCAAGCGAGAAACCTTACGGCGTCTTCAGCAATCTTTTCCGCCGCGAGATCGAATTCGAGAACGAGACATTTCCGACCGCCGAGCACGCGTACCAGGCAGCCAAGGCCCGGAAGCCAGAGGTGAAGGCGTGGCTGATGGCGGCGCCCTCTCCAGCACTGCTGGCGATGGCGGCGCACGGCCTCTATTACTGGGACGTGTCAGAGGGATGGTCGACGAAGAAATTCGAGCGCATGCGTCGTGTGCTGCAGGCAAAATTCGAACAGCACGACGATCTTCGAACTCTGCTGCTCTCAACCGGTGATCGGCGTTTGGTTGAAACAGCTACCGTCGACAGCCCGGTCAACAGGCTTTGGGGCGAGGTCAATGGTGTCGGGAAAAACATGCTTGGCGAGTTGTTGATGGAAGTCCGCAGCGAGCTTTCGAAATCGAAACCGCGTAGGGCAAAGGGCACCGTAGCGTCCCTCGCTGCGGCTGAATAGGCGGCGGATCTTATTCGATGTCGCTAAATAAATCGTCCTGGCCGTCCAGAAGGCTTCGTACGGCGGTCGCGCCGTGCCGCTGGAACAATCCTCTTGCTCCGCGAAATGCGCAATTGAAGCTCGCGAGCCGCTGACCAGCGACAATTCCGCCCACCAGGTCGTTTAGATCCGGAGTAGCGGATATCGTCTTCGCAACAATCCAGTCGATAATGCCGACGCTGACCATGTTGCCCGAGCCGCATGCGTCTCGCACAATCGGCGCCGGCGCGGCGTTGAACCAAACTTGATGTTTGCCTTGAATGACGCGCAGTCCCTTCGTCCCGAAGGTCGCAATGGTGATCACGCTGCTCGGGGCATCGAGACGCTCAACCTGCGCGCCGATCTGATCGTGCGAGTACTTGAGGATGGTCGTCAACCGAAGCGCTCGCTCGAACTGGACTTCATCAGAAACGCTTGACGGTTCGAAATAAACAACTGCGCCGCTCCGGGATGCTTTCTCCATCGCCGCAAGGGTCGTGTCGGTGAGACGGTCCGCGTAAAACACCAAACAGCTCTCAAGAATGGGTTCTGCTCGCTCGACATCCGACGGTTCAATCGCTGCATACCGCGGGAAATCAGCTTGTGTTTCAGGGCACACGAAACTGAACCAGTGTTGTCCGGATTCAGTGTCGAGCTCCTGGGCGAGGATAGGGCTCGCAAGTTCGTGCCGGCGCGTGATGTAACTGGTGTCGGCACCAGCCTGCTCGAATTCGTCGATCAGCCATTGTCCAACGGCGTCGTGGCCGAGCGCGATCAGAGGGACGACAGACCGTTGCAGCATGGCGAGCGAAACGAGCACATTTCCGCACGACCCGCCGAGCGACTTCGAAAGCCATCCTGCGATCAGCGTACACCCTGTCGAGCACGGTAAAGCCGGTTCCGGCAATGTCAATGGGACGATGCGTCCGCAATGGACCCTCCAGACTCGTTCCTGTGATGTACACTAACGCTGCCTCAGACGCAATCTTGCAGACGCTCGAAATCTAGCCGAAAAGCGCCGGTTCCCACAGGAACAAGGGCTGCAAGGATCGCCAGCAGTGCGAGCGGGCCGCTCGGCTCGCGCCCGAAGAGCGACCAGCAAACATCGGGCCGGTCGCACACCTGCCTGTACACTGATCCCGTAGCAGGAGCCCAGCATTAGATGATCGTTGCCGTTGCGCGCCCCGCTGTCGCCGATACGCAGGATCGCGGCGTCGTCTTTTCGCGTACGTTGCGCGAGGGACTTGACGACATCGGTCTTGCAGGCGCTCTTGGCGAAGAAGTCGATCGTATGCCCAGACCTCGCCCATTGGACCTCCGGAAAGTCGTCGGAGCCGAGTTCCCTCAGAAGAGCGCCGGGATCATGCAAATCTGCAATGGCAATCGATATCTGGGCCCCGCTGTCCTTCATTTTGTAGGTTCGAAAATGCGACTGCCGTTGCGCGAGCCAGGTCGACAGCTTCCGCAGCTCTGGAAATGCAAACGCGGGCTGTTCGCGAATGTCGACGTCGAGCGTTCGAATGTATGAACCGTTATAGTAGCCAATGAGCACGCTTTCGTGATGTTTGCGCGGGAGGCTCGCGCGCAGATCCTCTCCAACTGACCCGCCGCGACCAGTGGCAATGCCGATCAGCGTTCCGTCCTCTAGGAGACGCTCGAGCTCGGCAAGCAGGCGTGATTCCGGAGGCTTGAACGCCCTTCGTGCGTCACAACGGTTCCATCGTAATCAAGGACAAGTCCGTGGAAGGTCGTGTTCGCAAGTCGGTGTCGAAATTCGGCATACGCCGCAGGAAAATCTGGCTCCCTCCGCGCAGGGTCGTTGCTCCACATGAGCGCGGCCCTCTTATGCCGCACCGGTCGATCGAGCTTCGCGGCCAATTGGTCGAGTGCATCCGATCCATACATCGCCGCTGCGTATGGGCCGAGGCCCGGTTTGGCCGGGTCGGTATCGAGTGAAGCGCCGATAGCTTCGACGAGTGTAAGCGCTTCGACCGCAGCGACCGCGTTTTCGAACTGTCCACAGGACGTGTAATCGAAGGCTGCGCTGCGAATCTCCGGCGGCGCGAGCGCCCTAATCTCCAACCACGAAGGTGCGGACAAAGTTCCGGTCAGAGCCAGAACAAATGTGGCGTCTGGATTTCTTGCGAGCCAGACATGCCGGCCGTGCGCAAAATTGCGGAAGTCTGCTTTCTGCACCGGAAGCAGGGCGGTTTCCCAAACGCTCGTTTCGATGACCGTCGCTGCAGGGCTGAGCCTGGGTATCGGCGAGAACAGAAGCGTGTCGCCTTTCCGCAATGTTGCGAAAATCGTTTTCAAATGAGCGCGGCGTGCGTGCGAGAGCACTTCACCGACGGAGTTCTTGAACGCTGCGGTAAGGGATTGTCCCAAGTTTGACGCGCATTGGTCACAAGCCCGCAGCAGCGCTGTGATCGCCGCCAAGAGAGAGTGCGTAGCGAGAAAGCCGTCCTTGGGTTCTGCGACCGGGCAAACGAAAACCTTCACGCCAGCAGCATTAGCTTCACGCGCGAGCCGCCCTTCTTGACTTGACGTGACGATAAAGATGCTTGCGGCACCGCGCTTCCCGGCGGCATGCAGCGCCGCGCGAATATCGTCGGTGGTTTCCCCCCTGGCAGAAAAAATCCAAACCTCCTGGTCGCGAAGGGCGACGTCTTCGAGCACGAATTGCATCGGGGTCTGCACTACTGTCCGCGCTCCAAAGCTTGCACGGCAAACCGAGAGATATTGCGCGACCGCAGCCGAGCCGCCGGAACCGACTGCTACCGCCAGGCGTCCCGCACCTGCTTTCAGCGCGCTCGCGAGATCTGGCATGTTTGCTGCTTCGCCAAGCGCGATTGTATCGGGAAGGCGATTGAGCTTAGCGGCGAACACCACGGTCATGAGTTGCTTCCTACGCGGGGGCGTTTTTCAAGGCGCACCTGTCCCAGAGAGAGCTATGCCGGGATAACCCGCGTAAACGGGTCCATGGAGCCAGACATGAACCATCTTCTGACGTGTTTCCCTCAGCCCCAGCGCTTGCCCGAGGATCTCGTACCGCAAGGTTTCAACATATTGCACGGTCAGTTCGTGGTCGATGGCCGCCATGAGCGAGCCGATCGCCATAACAGCAATACGTAGGTCAAACGCGTACACAACATA
>CAVRDN010000090.1:0-72860 GCA_963719675.1 uncultured Alphaproteobacteria bacterium
AGCAAGCACGATGAATGAAGTGAGAGGGCAGCGGGCGCGGCCAATTGGTAATCGATTGGGTCACCGCCTCACGGCTGGGGATCGCGCCCACGACGGTTGATAACACTCTGTACGATGCCTTCGGTCAGCGGCAAATCAGCACCATGTATACGCAGGTAAATCAGTATCACGTGGTGCTTAAAATTGAACCGCAATTTCAAACTGATCCGAATAACTTGAATCATCTTTACATTCAATCCAATGCGTCGGCGGGCGCCACTGGAGCGGGCGCCGCCTCATCGTTCGCATCTTCGGGGTCATCGTCGGCCGGATCGAACGCACTGACAGGAACAGCGCTCTACACTCCGTCAGCGAACACGCTGGCTCCTCCCACGAACGCGCTCTCCCCAACCTCCGCCTCGAGCAACACAACCGCCACCAGTTCGGCGATGAGCAACGCTGTGCCGTTGAGCGCGTTCGCGCACTTTGAGAAAACCACCGAAGCGCTTTCGATCAGCCACCAGGGTCAATTTCCGGCAATCACCGTTTCGTTCAATCTCGCGCCAAATGCCGCTCTGGGCGCGGCAATTACAGCGGTCGACAAGGTACAGAAAGGCATGCACATGCCGGCCAGTCTGCAGGCCGGCTTTCAAGGCACCGCGGCATCATTTACGAATTCGCTGTCCAATGAACCCCTTCTGATTCTGGCCGCGCTGGTCACGGTCTACATCGTGCTGGGCGTTTTGTATCAGAGCTTCATCCATCCGATTACGATTCTCTCCACGCTGCCGTCAGCCGGGGTTGGCGCTTTCCTTGCGCTGATCATCTTTCGGCAGGATTTAAGCGTGGTGGCGATCATCGGCATCGTTCTGCTGATCGGCATCGTAAAAAAGAACGGCATCATGATGGTCGACTTCGCACTGGAAGGCGAACGCGAACACGGAAAAAACGCGACGGAAGCGATCTATGAGGCCGTCGTCGTCGTCGTCCAGGGCGGCGGCCGCCTCGGCACACACGACGTGGCACCGTATCGGTGCACTACACCGACTCTTATTCCGCGTATGGTCCGATCGTCGCGGCCGGCGAAGGCATCTCCTGGTTCACCTGCGCAACGGTTGGGATCCCGGCGCGCGTTACATGCCCGCGCGATCGGCAACAACTGCGTGACGCGCGGGCGCGCTTCCAGCACCGGGAAGCGACCTGCGGTCCGCTCGCCCCGCTGACCGGGGCGGAACTGGCCGCGCTGACGGATGTCGGCAGCAGCGCGGTGATCGAGGAGACGAAGGACGGCCTCGGCACCTGGCGCTACACGGTCGAAGCGCGGATGGCGTCGCGAAAGGACCCGACCCGAGCGACCGGCGGCGGGCAGTTCTGGCTGGTCAGTGCCGGGACCGCGCATGTACCGGGTGGCGCGCTGTTGCCGGTGAACTCCTCGTCTTCGTGGCGCCGGATGACGCGGCGTTGGAGATGTTCGCCGGTCCGGCGGGCGCCGACCTGCTGTGCATGCAGTTCCCCAGGCGCGCGCGAGACTGAAGCGGCACGTGGACGGAGACCGTTTCGGGCTCGGCGCCTCGCCGAGGCGGCGTGAGGACGCGCGCTTTCTGATCGGCAAGGGCGCCTATCTCGACGATCTGGTGTTTCCGGATCTGGCACACGCGGTTTTCGTGCGTTCGCCGCATGCGCATGCCGGAATTGGCCGGACTCGATACGACGCAGGCCCGCGCGCTGCCGGGCGTTTTGGCGGTCCTGACGGCGGCGGACGTCGCGGCCGACGGTCTGAACGATTTGCCGCCGACGGTCGAAGCCAACGCCGCAGACCGGCGAGCGGTTTCATTTCACGCCGATGCCGTTGCTGGCGCGTGACGAGGTTCGTTACGTCGGGCAACTGGTTGCCCTGATCGTCGCGGAAACCAAAGCGCAGGCGTTGGATGCCGCCGAGCTGGTACAGCGTCGATTACGAAGCGCGACAACCGGTGATGGATCCGAACGAGGCCGCGGCGAACCCTGACCTTCTCTGCATGGACTGGTCGACTCGGCGACGCCGATGCCGCGTTCGCCAACGCCGCGCACATCGTATCGTTGCGGCTGCATAATCATCGGATCGTAACGAACCCGATGGAGCCGCGCGGTCTCGTTGGGCGTTTACGACACCGACATCGGAACACTATCGTCGCGCACGTCTCCAGCCAAAGCCTGCACGGCAATCGGGATGCCATCGCGCGCGTATTGAGCGTACCGCCGGAACGACTGCGTTTCGTGGCGCCGGATGTCGGCGGCGGTTTCGGTGCCAAGAACTTCCCCTACCCCGAGCAGGCTCTGATCCCCTGGGCCGCGAAGCGCTGCGGCCGGCCGGTGAAATGGATCGCCAGCCGGACCGAGGTGTTCATCAGCGATCATCAGGCGCGCGATCATCTCGCGGACGCATCGTTGGCGCTGGATGCCGACGGACGGTTTCTTGGCCTGCGCGTCGAAAGCATCGCGAACATCGGCGCCTATATGTGCGGCGGCGCGGGCTCGCTGCAGACCTTCCAGTATCCGCATCTGCAAGGTGGCATTTATGCCATCCCTCGTGTGGGTCTGCGCATTCGCACCGTCCTGACCAATACGACGCCGATCGGCGTCACTCGCGGCCCGGGATTCGCCGAAGCGATCAATGTGATCGAGCGGTTGATCGACACAGCGGCCCGCCAATGCGGCTTCGATCGCGCGGCATTGCGGCGTCTGAATATGGCCGGCACGCCGATGACCAATGCGCTCGGTTACGCGGTGGACAGTGGCGCTTTCGCGGAAACCTTCGACAAGGCACTCGCGGCCGCCGATCTGCCTGGTTTTCCCGCGCGCCGCCAGGACAGCGAAACCCGAGGTCTGCTACGCGGCCTGGGCTTTGCCTGCCACATCAAGGCGACCGGCGGCAATCCGTCCGAAAATGTCGATATTCGGTTTGAAGAAGACGGCTCCGTTCTGCTGATTACCGGCACGCAGACCATCGGCCAGGGACACGAAACGACATTCCCGCAAATCCTGGAGCATTGTCTGGGCATACCCAACGACCGGGTGCGTCTTGTTCAAGGCGATACCAGCGTGATACGCGCCGGTGGCGGGCACGGCAGTTCGCGCGCGACGTACATGGGAGGCACCGCGATCTTCCGGGCGTCGGAAGAAATCGTCGCCAAGGGCCGTCCGATCGCCGCGACGATGCTGGAGGCCGCGGAGGCGGATATTGGTTTCGCTGACGGCGCGTTCTCAATTCGCGGGACGGATCGGAGCGTCGGTTTGCTGGATGTCGCGGCGAAGGCTCGTGCAGCCGGCACACCGCTCGATACCTACCACTTCTGGACGCGGGAGCACATGACGTTCCCCAACGGTACCCATGTGGTGGAGGTCGAGATCGATCGTGGCACCGGACGTGTCGCTCTGGTGCGGCATACCGCGGTCGACGATTACGGCGTTATCGTCAATCCGATGATCGCGTCAGGTCAGGCGCATGGAGCGATCGCCCAGGGATCGGGTCAGGCTTTGATGGAACACGCGGTGTTCGACGCGGAGTCCGGTCAATGCGTCAGCGGATCGTTCATGGACTACACCATGCCGCGGGCGGATGATTTTCCGGCGTTCAATCTGGCATTCAACAATACGCGATGCACGACCAATCCGCTTGGCGTCAAAGGGTGCGGGGAGGCAGCGGCGGTCGGGGTTTTCCCGGCGATCAATAACGCGGTGGCGGACGCGATCGGCGGCGACGGGATCCTGGATGGTCCCGTCACGAGCGAGCGCATCTGGCGGGCGCTGAACGCCGGCGGGTGAATTTGGCGCGCCACTTCGACGCGTTGCCGCGACGGTTGCTGTCCGACCGGGCTGCGAGTCCGACTACACAGCCCAGGATTCGGCGCCGGTCTGGGTGAAGTGGACGCCACTGGCGGTGCCACCGAGTTCGTTCAGACCACGAATCACCGCGATCCGGCGCTCGGGCGGAACGATGAACATCATGAACCCACCACCTCCGGCGCCGGAAACCTTGCCGCCGATGGCGCCGTCGGCGAAAGCACGCCGGTACAGGTGTTCGATCGCGTCGGTGCTGATGCCGCCGGCGGTGCGCTTCTTCGCCTCCCACGAATGGTTCAGCAGCGTCGCCATGTGGCGGATCTCTCCGCGCAACAGCGCCTGTTTCATTTCGATTGCGTCGCGTTTTAACTGATGCAGGCCTTCGATCGCCGGATCGGCGGTGGCGACCATGCGCCGCTGCTGTTCCGCGATGATCTCATCGGAGCGGCGGGTGACGCCCGAAAAGCAAGTGATGAGAGAGATCTCCAGTTCGTTCAGCACACCCGGCGGCACGCGTAACGGATTGACGATCACGCGGTCGTTGGCATGGAACTCGATGAAATTCACGCCGCCGAACGTGGCCGCGTATTGATCCTGCCGGCCACCCGCCAGCGCCAGATCGATCCGCTCGATCTCGAACGCCAGGTGCGCGACGTCATACGGCCCCAGCGGCGCCGCCAGCAGGGCCCGGAACGCTTCCACCAGCGCGACCACCAACGCCGAGGATGACCCGAGCCCGGAACCCGGCGGAGCGTCGACGAAAGAGGTGACGCGGATCGCCGGAACCACGCCGCCGCCGAACTCCTTCAGCATGCGGGTCGTGACGCCGGCATGCAGCGGCAGGCCGGAGGACTGGATCGCGGCCATGTCGGTTGGGAATGACTCGGTCAAATTCATATCCGGCGCGATGAAGTGGACCCGGCCGTCCGGCGACGGCTCGATCGTGGCATAGGCGTAACGGTCTATGGTCAGATTGAGCACCGCGCCGCCAAACTCGTCGCAATACGGGCTGAGATCGGTGCCGCCGCCCGCCAAGCCGAGACGAAGCGGCACCCGGGCGCGAATCGTGACGCCGGCGCCACGCGATGTCAGCGGCGCTGGATCAGCGGTCGGATGAACCGGTGACCGGCATACGAAATCTCCCGTTCGATCAGGACACCTTATCGAGGATAGGGCCAACAAATGACAGCAGGTTTTCCCCCTCGAACAAATGACCCTCGATTCCGGCGGCGGCGGCGGCTTTCAGATCGGAGGTCTGGTCGCCGATCATGACGCAGCGCGCCGGATCGAGTTCCCACGCCCGCAGCAGGTCGAGCAGCATCCCCGGCGCTGGTTTGCGCCAATCACTGACGGCCCGATACGCGGGAATTGTCGCCTCCGGATGGAACGGGCAATAGCGCGTGTCGTCGATCGTCCCGCCGGTGCGCCGCGCTTCGTCGCCCATCCAGTCCAGCAGGTTGCGCACCGCGGCCTCGTCATACAGGCCACGGGCCACACCGGATTGGTTGGTGACGACGAACACGTGCCAACCGGAGGCGGTGGCGTGCCGGATCGTCTCCAACGCGCCTTGCGTCCACTCGAACCGCTCGCGGGAACCGACGTAGCCATGATCGATGTTGACCACGCCGTCGCGATCCAGGAACAGCGCGCGTCGCTGGCGTAAGGCGCGCAGTTCGTTGTCGGCGCGGTCGAAGTCGTCCGGTGTGCCGATGTCGCGGAAGTAGCCTTCGCTCAGCGTTCCGCGCAGCGCTCCGGCGGCCGCGATCGCGGGGAGAACGTCGGCTTCCAGCGAGCAAACCGGTTGCAACCGCTCCAGCAGGCGATGGTCGAACGCGTAGACTCCCGCGTTGATGATGCCCGGCCTGGCCGCGGAACCGGCCGGCGGACGTGCCTGGAATGTTGTGATCCGCCCGTCTTCCAGCGTCACCACGCCCGAGCGCGACGCGTCCGGCAACCGCCGCAGCAAAATCCGTCCCGCCACCTCCGGACCGTCAGTCGCGGCGGCGGCGAGCAGCACGGCGAGGTTGGCATCGAACAACGAATCTCCATTGCATAACAGAAACCGTTCATCCAGCCGGTCCCGCGCGTGAAACACCGCGCCACCGGTCCCGGCCCGTATTGGCTCCCGCGAGACGGAGATCGTCACACGCCGCGGCAGCATCGCCTGCATCGCGGGAATGGCGCGCTCGATTTCCTCCGACAAATGCCCGGTCAGCAGCAGAAACTCAGTGACGCCGAAGCGGCTCAACTCGCGCAGCAGCCACGTGAGGAATGGGCGGCCGCCTCGCATCAGCAGTGGCTTGGGTGAGCGCTCCGTGAGCGTGCCGAGGCGGGAGCCCAGGCCACCGGCGAGAACGGCGCATTGGCGGATGGTGGCGGAGGGCATCGAGACCTTTCGTGGCGTGGCGACCAAACGGCGTCAAGGCTGGCCGCGGCGTGATCGCGTTGGCCACGCCGGATGTTTCAGAACAGTTCCAAAAACAACCATGCGGAACGGGGTCGAATTAAATTGCCACATCCGGCGCGCATGTCCCAGAGTTAATGAGCCCGTGGCATTCCTGGCCGCATGCGTGCGCGCTGCTGAACTAACCGGCGTCCGGCTTATCTCCGGGCGCGTTGCCGCAGCAGATGCGCGCAGCCCAGAGCCACCGCGGTCAATACGATCGTCAAGGTGGAAACGGCCGCGATCGTTGGATCGATCTCGAAACGGAGATCGTCCCACATCCGTCGCGGCAAAGTGACCGCGCCCGACCCTGACAGGAACAGCGCGACGATCAGTTCGTCGAACGATGTGATGAACGCGAACAAAGCGCCCACCAGCACGCCCGGACTGATGAGTGGCAGGGTCACCTGGCGGAACGTGCCCCATTGGGTCGCGCCAAGGCCGAGAGCCGCCTGCTCCAGCCTGCGATCCAGGCCGGCGAGGCTGGCGCTGACGCTGGTCACCACGAACGGCACCGCGAGGCAGGTGTGGGCGAGCACCAGACCCACCGGCGATCCGACCAGCCGGTAGCGCGAGAATGCGTAATAAATGCCGATCGCGGCGATGATGCCCGGAATGATCATCGGCGAGACGATCAATGCCGCGACGACGGCTCGGGTCGGTCCGCGCAGGCGGACCAGTCCCAGCGCGGCGAGGGTGCCCAGAACGGTGGACAGCAGCACGACACAGGTCGCGACAGCGAGGCTGAGCCAGGTCGAATCGAGCCACTCGCGGCTGCCGAGATAGGCCCGATACCACCGCAGCCCCAGGGCCGGCGGCGGAAAGGTCAGGTAGCTCGCGGACGAGAACGACAGCAACGCGACGATCAGGATCGGCAGCGCGAGGAACAACAGCACCAGGATCCATGATGTCGTGAAGGCGAACCGGTTCATCGCGTGACGGCTTTCAGCACATCCCGCACGCCCGGCAGCCATTGGAACGCGGCGATGATCATCAGTGTGCCGACCAGCAATGTCGCGGACAGGCAGGCCGCGTATGGCCAGTTCAGCAAATCCACCTGCTGCGCGATCAGCATGGACAGCATGAAGTCCCGGGGGCCGCCCACCAGGGCCGGGGTGATGTAAAATCCGAGTGACAGCACGAAGACGAGCAATACGCCCGCCGCCACGCCGGGCATCGACAGCGGCAAAATGACCCGGACGAATGTGGTCCACGGCGTCGCGCCCAATCCTGCCGCGGCGCGCGGCAACGCCGTGTCGATCTGCCGCAAAACGCTGGCGATCGGCAGAATCATGTACGGCAGCAGGATGTGGATCATGGCGATATGCACGGCGAACGATGTGTTCAGCAGCTTCAACGGGGCGTCGATCAGGCCGGTCGCGAGCATCACTTCGTTGACCAGGCCTTTACGGCCCAGAAGCACCATCCAGGCGTAACTGCGGACCAGTACGCTGGTCCAGAACGGCAGCAGAACGATGACCAGAATCAGCCCGGCGGGGCCTCGGCGCGAACGCGACATCGCCAGCGCCACGGGGTAGCCAGACAACAGCGCGCCGAGGGTGACAACCAGAGCAGTCCGCAACGTGGTCCAGAAGACCCGGAGAAAGACGGTGTCGCCAGCCAGGCGGC
Organism: uncultured Alphaproteobacteria bacterium; assembly: GCA_963719675.1. Taxonomy (GTDB): domain Bacteria; phylum Pseudomonadota; class Alphaproteobacteria; order Acetobacterales; family Acetobacteraceae; genus Rhodopila. Next base: position 7,874 of record CAVRDN010000090.1, read on the forward strand.
GGAAGTTCTCCAAAGTCCAGGTTGGATCGGCGACAGAGCGCGACAACATCGCCGCCAGCGGCAACGCGTAGAACGCCAGCATGTAGGCAACCAAGGGCGCGACCAGCAGGACCGGGGCCAGCGTGCTCCAGGTGCGTTGGCTGACCGGAAGGGAAGCGGCCGCGGCACTCGCTTGCATCACACGACAACGGTATCGGCGACCGGCCAGGCGAGTTCAACGCGCTCGCCTTCCGCGCGACGCCGTGTGACCGCACTCGATGGTTCCTTGACGACGATCGCGACGCCGTCATCGCCGCGGCACAAATAGCGGCGGCGCTCGCCGGCGAATACCGCCTCGGACACGGTCGCCCACATGCGGTTCGCGCCCGCCATGCCGGCCTCCGTATCGGCGAACCGCATGCGTTCCGGTCGGGTCGTCAACGTCACGGACTGACCCGGTTTCGCCCCGCACCCGGCCAGAGCGCGCAATGTCGTGCCGCCGCACTCGGCGATCACCACCCCGTTTTCGTTGCCGCGCATCGTGCCGGTGAAAAAGTTCGAACTCGCCGATGAACGACGCCACGAAGCGGTCGCATGGCCGGTCGTACAAATTCTCCGGCGTGCCGATCTGCGCGATGCGTCCCTCGTTCATCACCGCGATGCGATCGGACATCGTCAGCGCTTCTTCCTGATCGTGCGTGACGTAGATGAACGTGATGCCGAGGTCGGCGTGCAGACGGCGCATTTCGAGCTGCAAACCCTCTCGCAGTTGCTTGTCGAGCGCGCCAAGCGGCTCATCCATCAGCAACAGGCGGGGCCGGAACACGATCGCCCGGGCGAGCGCCACGCGCTGCTGCTGACCGCCCGAAAGCTGACGCGGATAGCGCTGCTGGTAACCCGGCAGCCGAACCAGTTCCAGGCTTTCCGCGACGAGACGCGCGCGCGTCACCCGATCGACACCGCGTTGGCGTAGCGGGAAGCCGATGTTCTCCGCGACCGTCATATGCGGAAACAACGCGTAGTTCTGAAACACCATGCCGATGTGGCGCTTATGCGGCGGCAGCGTCACGACCGAGCGTCCGTCGATGGCGATATCGCCCGCTGTCGGCGTTTCGAACCCCGCGATCATCATCAACGTCGTTGTCTTACCGGATCCACTGGGTCCCAGCAGCGTCAGAAATTCTCCGGCGCCCACGGAGAGCGAGATGCCTCGCACCGCGCCAACCGCGTCGAACCGCTTTTCAACCGCCGTGACGACGACCGTGGCGCCAGGCGATCCAATCGAGGTCACGACGGACGGATTGGTGAGCGCATCCATGCGTCAGGCCAGGATCCACTTGTTCCAGCGCGCGATCACGGCATCCCGGTTGTCCACCCACCAGTCATAATTGAACGGCACCAACCGCGATTTGATCGCCGGCGCGCTCGGCAGTTGTTCCAGTTGCTTCGCCGGAACGTACTCCGCCGCCTTGTTGTTGGTGAAGCCGTACGGAATGAGCGACGACAAACGCGCCTGTGGAATCGGCATGGTGCTGAAGGCGATAAACTTCATCGCGTTGTCGCGATTTGGTGAGCCCTTCGGCACAGCCCAGCAGTCGCGCTTGAGCAAGCCTTGATCCCAACTGATCGCGGCCGGAACTCCGGCGGCCTGTAACGCGGCCATCCGGCCGTTCCAGACCGATGTCAGAACGACCTCTTTATCGGAGAGCAGTTGCACCGGAACCGCGCCGGTTTCCCACCACTTCACCACGTTGGCCTTGATCTTGTCGTAACTGGCGAACGCCTTCTCGATATCGATCGGATAGACCTTGTCGGCTGGAACGCCGGCGGCCATCAGCGCGAATTCAAGTTCGGGCGAACTCGGCCCGGCACCACCGAGAGACCGATCGCCGGGAAATTTCTTCGTGTCCCAGAAGTCGGTCCAACCAACCGGCACCGCGCCCTTGAACGCATCGGTGCGGTAGGCCATCACCTCGGACCAGACCAGCATGTCGAGCGCGTAGTCGTAGCGATACACCGCGTCGATATTCGCGGTATCGACCAGGTCGTAGTCGATCTTCTCGAAATAGTCGCCCTTCTTCATGAGGTTCTTCACCGAGGCACGGCTGAGCTGGACCACGTCCCACTCGACATTGCCGGTATCGACCATCGCCTTGACCTTGTTCAGGTCGGCGCCCGCGAAGTCGCGCGTCCTGATGCCGCTCAGTTTTTCAAACGGCTCGAAATACGCGGTCCGCTCGGCATCCTGCGCGGTGCCGCCATACGCGGCGATTCGCACTTCGCCGCTGCCCTTCAGGTTCTCGGGGATGCTGGTCAGCGGCGTCAGGTCCACGTTCTGTGCGCGCAACGGACCCGCGCCCAGGAAAGGCGCCGTCGCCGCGATCGCGCCGAGCGACAGGAAACCGCGGCGGTTTACCGGATGATATCGATCGCGCATCGCGCTGTCCTCTCTTGTCACGGAATGTGAAGTTCAGAACTCCAGCAAATTGTCCCGGAACCGGGCGTGGGTGTACGCCGCGCGCACCAGGCCGCGCGCCTGCAACGCCGGGATCAAACCGTCTTCCACCTCGGCCAACGTGCGCCGGTTGACGTTGGGCATGGAGAACAAGAAGCCGTCGCCGCCGACCTCCTCCATGATTTCGCCCATGCGCGCCGCCATCGAATCCGGGGTGCCGACCAATTCGACCGAGAGTTCCGTCGCGTTGTGATCCGCCATGGTCTCGCGAATGCTGCGGCCGGCGGCCTTGCGACGGAACTCGTCCAGCGTCTGCTGATGCCCGTTGGTGCTGACGTCGTCCGGCAGCGGCTTGTCGATGTCGAAGCGGCCGAAGTCGATGTTGGTCACCTTGCCGAGATGCGCCAACCGCTCCGGGATCGTCGCCGCGGCCCGCGCCGCCCGCCATAGCTTCCTTTCCTGAGCCTCCGCTTCCGTTTCGCCAATGATCGGCGCCACCAGGAACAGCACCTTGCAGGTGTCCGGGTCGCGGCCATGCGTTACCATGCGGGCGCGCACGTCATCGCGATACGCTTTCATCGCCGCGATCCCCTTGGTGTGCGCGACGATCGTATCGGCATAGCGCGACGCGAACTGCCTCCCCCGCGACGACCCGCCCGCCTGCGCGATCACCGGCTGTCCCTGCGGGCATGGCCCGGAATTCAGCGGCCCGCGGGTCTTGAAGTAGTTTCCCTCGAAGTTGACCGCGTGCACCTTGGTGTGATCGACGAGAACACCTGTGCGCGGATCGGCGACGATCGCATCCGGCTCCCACGATGCCCACAGACGACGGCAGACCTCCATGTATTCGTCGGCCATGTCGTAACGCAGGTCGTGCTCCGGCATGCCCGGCAAGCCGAAATTCATCGCCGCGAAATCCGAGCTTCCGGTCACCGCGTTCCAACCGATGCGGCCGCCGGAGACCTGGTCCAACGTCGCCACCAGCCGAGCCAGCAGGTACGGCGGATACGCATAGGTGCCGAAGGTCGGGACAATGCCGATGCGCGACGTGGCCTGGCTCATCAGCGACGCCACCACGGACGGATCCTGGCGCGGCACGGCGATGCCATGCTTCAGATACAATTCGGTCGAGCCGGCGTAGCTCTCGCCCACGTATGACGAGTCCTCGATCAGGAGGTAATCGAAGCAGGCACGCTCCAACGAACGCGCCATGTCGATGAACAGACCGGGAGCCATCCAGGTGTGGCCGATGTGCCCGGTCCAGGGCTCGCCCCAGGCCTGCACGCTCGAGCCCTGCAAAAACCAACCGAGGTGAAAGGGCCTGGTCATCTCCCCGCTCCTTTGAGGTCCGGTCTGACACAACGGTGCAAACGACGTGCCGCGCCGGGCGAGGTGCTCTTTATCGCGTCATATCGGCCGCATCGGTTTCAGAGTTGCGCAATTTTGCGGCCATTGCCTATATTATCGCCGCCGTGGCCGCGCGCGGCTCGGTGCCCAGATCCCCCGCCGTCGCGACCGACTTATGATGAGGAGACCACAGTGAACGACGCCAAAACCGCGCTCGGCCAAAAAATCCTGGCGGCCAAAAAGCAAAAGAAATGGAGTTGGCCGGAAATCGCCGCGAAGCTGGAGCATTCACCGGTCTGGACCTGCGCCGCCTGTCTCGGCCAGATGTCGATGACCGAGGCGACGGCGAAAAAAGCCGGTCAAGTTGTTCAACCTGTCCGAGGAGGAGATCGAGTTGCTGCAGAGAACCGCCATACCGGGGCAGCTTGCCCACGGCGGTGCCGACCGATCCGCTGATCTACCGGTTCTACGAGCTGATCCAGGTCTATGGCACCACCTGGAAGGAACTGATCCAGGAAGAATTCGGCGATGGGATTATGAGCGCGATCGACTTCGACATGACGCTGGAGCGCCAACCCGACCAGAAAGGCGACCGCGTCAGATTGTCGATGAGCGGGAAGTTTCTGCCCTACAAGCGCTACTGACCGGTCCGACGGGTCCGCTTCGGCCTGAGTAAAGGCCAGTGGTAGCCGGTGGTGGTAGCCGGTGGTTGCCAGCCTCGCGCTCGCGGGCGACAGTTCGCGCCCGGTCGCGGGCGCGACCTGTTCGCGAAGACGTGTGGGTGAGGATTTTCTGTTGCGTCCCTGGATTGAACATCAGGAAGACATCGCCGCCCTGGCGCGGAAGCAGTTATTCTTCATCGGTGGCGCGCCGCGTTCTGGCACGACCTGGGTGCAGCAAATTCTGAACCTGCATCCCGAGGTTGCCTGCGGCGGTGAGGGGTTGTTTCAGAAGCAGCTATCGGAGCCGCTCGAAGCAATGATGACCCGGCGAGCCGAGGCGCTGAGCGCCAAGAACACCGGCTTGTTCACCCATACCGGCGGCTTTCCGTTGCCGGCGCCAGATGATGTGGAGTTCCTGGTGGGCTCCGCCATTTTGCTGGCGTTGCGTCAGGTGAGCGGCGACAAGATCTGCCGCGCCGTTGGGGAAAAAACCCCGGAGAATGTATTTTTCTTTCCGAGATTGAGACAGCTCTTTCCGAAGTCGAAATGTATCGCCATTGCCCGCGATCCACGTGACGTTTTGACCTCGGCCTGGCACTTCTTCCACAAGTCCGTGGTGGGAGAAGATGAAACCGCGGCCAAATTCGCGTTCATTCGCCTCGCGTTGCCGTCGCTGGATCAAGGGGCGCGCGCGACGCTCGACCTCGCGGCGCGGCATCCGGCGGATGTCATGATCGTGACCTACGAGAAGCTGCGCCGGTCGCCCGAGCTGACCGTTTCCAACATGTTCCGGTTTCTCAGCGTGTCGGACGCGGCTGACATCGTCGCGGATTGTGTCGCGCGAACGACCTTCGCGGCGATGACCGGAGGGCGTCAGGCCGGCACGGAGCAAGCCGGCGCGTTTTTTCGCAAAGGTGTCGCGGGCGACTGGACGTCCACGCTGGCGCCGGACATGAACGACCTGGTGGTGCGGGAACTCGGCTGGATGTTTCCGCATTTCGGCTGGAAGCCGTGATGGATCCGCGCCTCAGCCGGTGACGCCATTCGGGTGCTCACGGAAGTAGGCGACGTCGTCCGGTTTGGCCTGAAACGCCGTGTTGGTGGGCCAGTTCTTGCTGCGTGTGGACATGTCGTCACCATAGCGCACCCGGAACAACAGCGTGCGCTGGGGGCCATTGACGTATTCGTGCAATTCGCCGCGCGGATGCACGACGAAGCTGCCCGGTCTGATGTCCACGTCGCCTGAGGGCGTGCGCATGACACCGCCGCCCGAGAAGCAAAAATAGATCTCGGTCGCGTTCGGATGCAGATGGTTCGGACTGGTCTGTCCGGGATCCCAACAGGCGACGGTCACATCGCCTTCCCCCACCACGCCGAGGATTTTTTCCACGTGGCGCTGTGGGTTGAACTCCTGTTCGGCGCTGAGATCGAATACGAGCATGGCGGACCCTCCCCGGTTGTCCCCGCAGCATAGCCGGTTGTCCCGGGGTTGCGCGACCTGTACCGTCGGCCTTCCGGCGGAGGGTCCAGAGGATGTTGAAACGCGCGCTGCTCGCGATAGGTCTTACCCTGACCGTGGGAGCGGCCAATGCGGGTCCGAACGACATCCTGATCGGCCTCGATGCGAAGGTCACCTATGGACCGGACGGTCCGATCAATGGTGAATTGGGTAAGGATGAAGTCCTGGTCATGGACGTATCGACGCCCGCGAAACCGGTGATCCGCGCGCGGATGCCGCTGATGAACTCGTTGCTTGGTCCTCCCACGAACCTACAGATCACACCGGACGGCAAGCTGGGGCTGATCGCCAACTCGGTATTGAACACGCCCGATGCCGTCGGCTTCACGGTTTCTCCCGACGATCGCTTGTTCGTGGTCGATCTGACCGCGAGCCCGCCGGATCTCGTCGATACCGTAACGGTTGGGAAACAACCGTCCGGCCTCGCGATCTCCCGCGGCGGCGACCTGGCGCTGGTGGCCAACCGTTACGGCAAGAGCGTTTCCGTGCTGTCCATCGTCGCCGGCAAGGTGTCTGTCGTCGGAGAGGTTCCGGTCGAACAGGAAGCCGCGGCGGTCGCGATCGCGCCGGATGGCAAGCGCGCCTTCATTTGCCTGAATGTCGCCAATCGGGTCGGTGTGCTGACGATTGACGGGCACAAGGTCACGTACGACAAGTCGATGGACATCCCGGTCGCATTCAATCCCTACAACGTCGATATCACGCCGAATGGTAAATTCGCGATCGTTTCGACCACCGGTGCCGGCAAGAACAACGGCGACACATTGGCAACGATCGATACCACCGGCCCGCATCCGCACACCGTTGCGATCACAAGCCCAGGAACCGGCCCGGAGGGATTCGCGATATCGTCTGATGGTAAGTGGGTGGCGACGTCGTTGCTCGCCGGCTCCGGCGCGAAGCAGAGCGACTGGTTTAAAACCAAAGGCGGCGAACTCGTGTTGATGTCGCTCGATGCCGCGACGGGCGAGTTGACCATTAAGTCGCGTGCGCCGTTGGGTGGCCTGCCCGAAGCCCTCGCGTTCAGTCCAAAGAACGACTTCATTTATGTCGGTAATTATTTCGATGACGATTTGCAGGTATTTCATATCGTTGGCGGAAGCCTGAAGCAGGCCGGACCGAACATCAAACTCGGCGGGCAGCCCGCCTCGATGCGCGCGATGCCGCATTGACCGCCCGGTGGCTTCGCGGACGCCGGGTCGGCGCGATATCGGCATCGGCGCGTCTGTTCTTCGCGTTGTGCCTCGTCTCGCCATTGCTGGGCTGGCCCGCGGTCGTCAATGCGGAGCCGGTGCGGCGCGTCGTATCGCTCAATCTTTGCACGGACCAGTGGCTGGTGCTGTTGGCCCCGGAAAAGGTCGCCGGCCTGTCGCCGCTGGCCCGCGATCCGGCGCTGTCATTCGTCGCGGCGCGCGCGGCGCGGCTTCCCATTGTCCGAGCCTCGGCCGAGGCCGTGATGGAACTTCACCCCGATCTCGTCCTCGGCGCGCGTTTCGGTGCGCAGACGACGCTCGCGATGCTGGCGCGCGCGGGACTGCGGGTCGAACGTCTCGATCTACCGAACGATTTCCCTGGTATCCGCGTGGCGATTCGCGACGCCGCCGCGTTGCTGGAGGTCCCGGATCGCGCCGCGCCGTTGATCGCCGCCATGGATGCCGCGCTGCCGCCGCCCGGTCCACCAATCAGGGCTCTGGTCTGGGAGCCACGCGGTTGGACGTCCGGCCCAGGGGAGTTGATGGACGCGGTCGTGCGCGCCGCGGGTATGGTCGATGTCGGTTCCGGGGTTCGGGTCGGACTGGAAGCGCTGCTGCGCCATCCTCCGTCGTTATTGGTGCTTTCCGAGGCCACCGCGGGTGACTCCCTGGCGACTGAACTGCTGAGGCACCCGGCGATCCGCGGCATTCCCGTCCGCGCGATCCCGACGCCGCTGACGATCTGTCCAACGCCGTTCACCGCTGAAGCCGTCGCGTTACTCACGCGACGATAACTGGCGGGTCAACGGTCGATCGCGCCGGCCCGGGCGTTATCGAGCCAGTGTCCCGTGCCGATGCCACGCCAGGGCATCGTCCAGGCGATCGTCTCCCCAGAACAGTTCTTTATCGACAACGAATGTCGGCGAGCCAAAAATTCCGAGCGTGCGCGCCTCCGCCGTGGCCGCCTCGTAAGCCGCGCCGATCTCGTCTCCATCCGCGCGCGCCAGCACAAGCGCCGGGTCGTGCCCCGGTTCGCGTAGAGTGTCGCTCAGATTCGGATCGGTTCCGGGTTCCAGACCTTCCTCGAACCAGCGTCGATATGTCGCGCGCGCATAGTCGGCGGCCCACCCTTCGGTCGCGGCCAGAACGGCGACCCGGTTGGCGACATCCCAATGCACCAGTGGATACGGAGCGGGAACGTGGATTGGTAGTGCGTACCGCGCGGCGCACCGTTCGATATCGCGCCACATGTACGCCGCCTTCACCGGCCTGGTGCGGAATGGAATGTTATCCATTTCGATCATGATTTGTCTGACCGAAAAGGGCCGCCAACGAAACGTCACGCCGGTCTCGCGTTCAACCTCCGCCAACCGCGCGATGGACAGGTAACTGTAGGTGCTGCCAATGGAAAACCAAAAATCGATCATGGCGTCCTCCCCGCCGTCCCGGCTCCGCGGCAGATCGCGCGCCGCGGTGTCGGGCATGTGGCATGAAGGCGAAGTAACGTGCCGAGAAGCACGCCGGCGTCAATGCAATCGCAGGCCGAGTTGCTGGTAGAGCGTCATGAAATCGAAGTTGTTCCAGCCTTCCACGATCTTGCCGTCCCGCACGCGCACCATCAGCATGCCGGTGAAGTCAACCGGCTTATTGGTCGCGGCCGGCAGCACCCCTGGGCCGCTATGCGTTCCTGTCACCCGGCAACGCGCCGCCATCCGGTCGCCATCGATCAGGACATCCTCGACCACGAAATGGAGGTCCGGAAACGCGGAGCGAAACAGTCGATGAAACGCTCTAAACGCGGCGGCCCCGCTGACGTTGTTGCCGGCCGGGTCGGTCAGACCGTGAGAGACCACGTCATCCGCCAGCAATTCATCGATAGGTACTGTCCCGGCCCTGGTTCCAAACCTCCTCGAACCAGCGGTGCACTAACGTTGCTTCCGTCAATTGCCCCTCCTCTCAGTTCGTTACCATAAGTCTGCCACGGCGAAAAGAAACCGCCAACTGGCACGAGCCAGGCGGGCACGAACCATGCGGGCACGAACCATGCGGGCACGCGCCCAATTGGCACGCTCCCAACCACGCGGATCAACAGCGAGGTCGCATTTTCGCGCGCCGGCGGTATACCCGGCTCGCGCGACCATATCGGCGTGCGAGGCGCCACGGATCACAGACCTTTCAATGCACCCAGACGGACGCCGGACCACCGCCACGTGACGATCGCCGTCCGCCTCGCGCTCCTGCTGGCCGTGATCGCCGCTGCCTCGCTCCTGATCGGTGACGGCTTCATCGGCCCCGCCAACGCTCTGATCGTGACCCAGATCCGCCTCCCGCGCACTCTTCTCGCTGTGCTGATCGGCGGATCTCTTGGTCTGTCCGGTGCGGTGCTGCAGGGCGCCTTGCGCAATCCGCTCGCCGATCCTGGCCTGCTGGGCATCACGCCGGCCGCGAGCCTTGGTGCCATGATCGCGTTCTACTGGGGCATCGCCAGCCACTTCGCGCCCGCGCTTCCGTTGGGCGGACTGATCGGCGCCGGCATCGGCCTGAGTTGCCTGCTCGGCATCGGCGGCCGTTCGCTGTCCGGGCCGTCGCTGATCCTTGCCGGCGTCGCGCTCTCGGCGCTCACGGGGGCGCTCATGTCGCTCGCCCTGACGCTGGCGCCGAATCCGTTCGCTCTGGCGGAAATCACCTTCTGGCTGCTGGGAGGACTGGAGGACCGCGCCTTGTCTCACGTCGCGATGGCCGCGCCGCCGATCCTGTTGGGCTCCGCGCTGCTTTTGCGTCTCGGCCCAGGCCTCGACGCGCTGACCCTGGGTGAGGAAACCGCGGCATCGTTGGGCCAGCCGCCGGCGCGAACCTTGCGCCTCGCCGCGATCGGCTGCGCTCTGGCGGCCGGGGCGAGCGCCGCGGTCGCGGGCGGCATCGGGTTCGTCGGTCTGGTGGTGCCGCATCTGCTGCGCCCTTATGTCGGTCAGCGCCCGGCGGCTCTGTTGCTGCCGTCGCTGCTGACCGGAGCGATCCTGCTGACGGTGGCGGACATGCTGGTCCGGCTGATGCCACTGGTGTTGCCGGTCTCCGCGGCGCCGCCGTTGGGGGTCCTGACCGCCCTTCTGGGCGCCCCGTTCCTGGTGCGGATCGCCCGCCGCATGACGCCATGACCGAACTCGATCGGTTCAGCCTCTCGCTGGGCGGCCGGCAGGTACTGCGGGATGTCACGCTTCGGCCCGACCGTGGCGCGATGCTCGCGTTGTGTGGGCCAAATGGCGCGGGAAAAACCTCGATTTTGCGCGCATTGGCCGGATTGCTGCCAGGCACGGGTGCGCCGGACCGCCGCCGCGTCGCCTACCTGCCGCAGAATGCCCACGCCACGTGGCCTCTGACGGTGACGCAGATCGTTACACTTGGTCGCATTCCGCATGGTGACACCCTCAGCGGCCCGATCGACAATGCGATGCGGCGATGCGGCATCGAGGCATTGCGCGACGCCCGCATCGACCGCATCTCCGGGGGTGAGGCGCGGCGCGCGATGCTCGCCCGCGTTTTCGCCACCGAGCCCGAGATGTTCCTGCTGGACGAACCCACCGCCGATCTCGATCCCGCCGCGAGCCACGCCATCCTGCGCCTGTTGCGCGAGACGGCGGAGGCCGGCGCGGCCGTGGTCGTGGTTCTGCACGCTGTCGAACTGGCAGCCGAATACGCGCATCGGGTCGTGCTCGTGGATCGGGGCCGGATCGTCGCCGATTGTTCGGCTGGCGCGGTGCTGGAAAAAGCCGCGGCCGTATTCTCGATGCGGGCCGGTATGGGACCTCGCCTGTTGCCGTGGGCATGATCCGCCGGAATCCGCCAGGGTTCGGGCCTGCCGTTCTCCGGCCGGCCAAAGTCGAGGCGCTCCGGCTTGAGCCGGCTATTCGGGAGCCGACCTCGCCTGGATCGGTAAATCCGGACGGGCCCCGGCCGGGTCGGCAGGCGGGCAGCCGGAAAGGCGGGTTGGTCGCGCGGCTCCGCACAGGATGGAAATGGCCCAACCAGGGGCTGATCATCACGCTCGTGGTCTCGTTCGGACTGCATGCGGCCGCGGTGACCGCGGCACTGCTGTTATTGCACGCCGGGGTGCCGGTGGTGGACGCACCCGACAAGCCAACTGAGGTCGAACTGGTGATGGAGGAGCGCAAAGGCGCGCTCGGCCCCACCGACAATGCGTCCGTCACGCCGCCCGCTCCGCCAGCGCCGCCCGAAGCCAGGCCGATACCGGAAGACCACAAGCCCGCGGAGGCCAAAGCTGCCTCGCCGCCGGTTCAACCGCTGACAGACGCGCCCGCGGCCCCGCCCGCGGCCGCGACGAGCTCGGCCGAGGCTCCGCCTGGGCCCGTTCAGGCCGCCGCGACCCCCGTCGAGGCGGAGCCGGACACGTCCGAGGCAACGGCGATGCCGGTTGAAGCTCAACCGGACACGTCCGAGGCAACCGCGGTGCCAGTTGAAGCTCAATCGGATACGCCCGAGCACACGGCGGTCCCGCCGCGACAGTCCGAACCGTCGCCGGCAACGTCGGACTCGGCCGCTCAGTCGGCGAAGCCCGAACCGGCGCCACCGCCGACGCGGCCGGCGCCCACGATCTCGCTGGCGGGCACGGATAGCCCAAGCGATGCGAAGTCGTTTGGCGACCGGATCATTCCCGCCGCCCCGGACGCCGTCTTCCACAATCGTCCACCGGTTTATCCACAGGAATCCGCGCTGAACGGGGAGCATGGCACCGTCGTGGTCGTGATCCACGTCTCGCCCGCGGGCACCGCGGCCGGCGTGGATCTGCTGCGAAGTTCAGGCTACGTGCTGTTGGATCGCGCGGCGCGTGACGCGGTGCTCCGCTGGCGCTTTCTGCCGGCGGTCAAGGACGGACAGCCGGTGGCATCCGACATGACGATGGGATTCGAATTCGATAACGAGTGAGAGAAACCTTCATGGTGCGGATCGATCGAGTGGTGACGCGGGGTGGCGATGGCGGAATGACGTCCCTCGGGGACGGTTCGCGGTTACGCAAGGACGCGCCCAGGATCGAGGCGATCGGGGCGGTCGATGAGGCGAACGCGGCGATCGGTTGGTTGCGTGCCGCCGTGCCCGAGACCGATGCGACGAACGCGATGCTTGCCCGCGTTCAGAACGACCTGTTCGATGTCGGGGCGGATTTGTGCGTGCCAGGGGAGGGCGGGGAGAGGCTCAGGTTGACCGAGACCCCGGTCGCGCGACTGGAAAGCGAGGTCGAGGCGATGAACGCGGGGTTGCCCGCCCTGACAAGCTTCATCCTGCCGGGCGGATCGGAAGCTGCCTCCCGTGCCCACATGGCGCGCGTGATCGTGCGGCGCGCCGAACGTTCGCTGGTCGGGATCGAGGGCCTGAACCCACTGTTGCAGCGCTATCTGAACCGGTTGTCGGATCATTTGTTCGTGCTGTCCCGCGTCCTGAACGACCACGGCGCGCGGGATGTCCTGTGGCGGCCCGGAGAAAACGGGTAGTCGCGGCGGTCAGTTCCGGCCGTCGTCTTCCCCCAGAACCTCGTCGGGCGGCTCCAGCCCGGCGCCGCGCCTCGCACGAGCCGCCGTCGTCCGCGGGAACGGTCTCCCTCGTGCCGGACGCACCTGGGCGTAATCCCGCGCGGTCTCGATCGCGGCGCGCGAGAGGTACGGAAACTCCTCCATGACCGCATCGAGCGACAGACCTCCGCGCAACAGCGCGGCGATGCGGTGCACCCGGACGCCACGCGCACCGACGACCGGTTTTCCGTCCGCCGCGAACGCGACCTTTCCCTGAAGCTCGGCCAGAACGGCGGTGCGATGTCGCAACTCATCGACCAGATCGGCGACGGCGACGCGGAAGCGGCCAAAGCGCACCTCATCGCCGATAACGGGCTGACCCTCGTCTGAGGCGGCCGGATCGGCGATATCAGGACTGACAGCGTGAGGTCGCATCCGCCGCACAGCGGTGTGGAGTTCAATCCGCGCGGCGGGCGCGAGGTGTTCGGCCAGGGAATGGGCCGCGAACAAATAGAACAGATCGGCCCAATCGATGACGCGGACGGATGCTCCGGACCGAAGTTGCAGGATCGGGCGAACCGGACCGAGGTCAAAAGCCTTTTTCACCGCGCGGATCGGGACGCGCAAAACAAATGCCGCCTCGGCGGCGGTGTATCCGGGAGTGTCAGGCATCGTGATCCTATATTGCGACGAATCGGGCTCGAATTCAGGATAATTTTTTGGCTCCGGCCCGGCGGGACGATCGTCGGAGGAGCAGCGGGACGAGGAAACACCAGCCAGGCGACCGTCAGACGGCGGGTGAACCGTCCCCACGATCGTCCCGGGCGTGATCGCCATGATCGGGATCGCCGCGAAGCTCCTTCTGGAAATGGTAGCGGCGAATGCCGCCGCCAACCGTCTTGTTGCTGGCCTGATCCGCGACGCTCTCCCGCACCAGGCGATAGCCCGCGTGGCGATACAACGCCAAGGCGGCCGGTTGAAGTTCCGACGTACTCAACTCCAGGCGCTTCACGCCCAATCGCGCGCATTGGGCTTCCGCGAACCGCAGCATCATCAGCCCGAGGCCGCCCCTCCGCGCCGATGGAGCGACATACATTCTGCGCAACTCCATCGCGTCGGGCGCGGAGCGCTCGAGACCGAACATACCGACCAACTCGTCGGCGCGGAGCGCGACCCAGAAACCGCCGTCGCGCTGGCTGTAATAGGCGGGGATACGATCGATCTCCTCGGCCAGCGATCGCGCGATATAGGCCTCGAACGCATCGTGGCCGCCCGCCGGCGCCAACTGCCGATTGACCGCGACGAACAGCTCCCGGACCGGACGCGCGTCGACGTCGTTGAACGGGCGAAGCGTGATTTCCGAGGTTTGATCGAAAGAGTTCGCCATCGCCACCTCGCGCGTCATTCCGCCTGGCCGTTGGCGTGGGATTGTCGGCGCCGGTTAATGGTCGGAACTCCGGCTCAGACGGCCCGCGGGCGGACCAACACCTGAAATGCCTCCAACGCGGCCAGGTTCGGCGCCGCGCAAACCCGGTCGGCGCCAACCGGTCCGACCTCTCCGCCATCGACGAAGCGGGCGAAACACGTAAGATCGTAGCGAGCGGCCGCCGCGGGGTGCAGCCGGATACAAAACCCCCGTAACGGCAACGCGAGGCCGCGGCTGCCGCAAAAACTGCCTCCGGGTAACCATGGCGAGAGCCAGTCGCGGCCCAGAACCGCCCGGATTTCAAAATCCTCCGGCGAAATTCCCTGGCGAGGCGTCAGACTGAGGCCCTCGATCGCGCGACCGCTGCCTCGTATGCCGACCCAGTCGCCTACTTTGCCATCGACGTCGCCAATTCCCTCGATATGAGCGACGATCTCGGCGGACCGGGCCGGCGGAAAACCGGAGGCGGCCGCCGCGGATTGTCCGGCGGCGGCATCCCCGGGCGCGCCAGAGCGGGCGCCACCTGTCGTGTCGAGCGGTCCCCCGATCGCTCCCTCCGGGTTCAGCCGCACCAGTTTCAGTGCCGGAGGCGAAGCGGCTCCGTCCGCGGTGGACCAATACAATGTCACCAGGATGTCCGCCCCTCCGGGCAGAACGCGAAACATCGCCGGTTCGTCGTCGGCGGTCACCCATCCGTCGCCGCGGAACGTACTGATGCTCACCGTTTCCCGCCGTCCGGGCAGCCCAGGCGGCAACGACACCCGCACGGCCGGCAATCCCGCGCTCCGATCCGCTGGGCTGCGATCCGCTGGGCCTGGCATCAGGGACAGGACGAACATACCGGGGTCGAGACGGATCACCCGGCTCGAAAGGCCAAGGCCAAAGATCTGGGACTGATCGTCAGGGGCGGGCATCGTGGACCTGGTTCCGTACAATGGTGCGCTCATGGTGGCTGTCCTGGCCGCGCGCCGGTGTCACGCAGCGGTAAGCCGATCGGCCCGAGAGGCTCGCTCGTGGTTTTCCCAATATGCCGACCTCGCGGTGCGATGTCGAATGCCGCGTGGACGTTCCCGGGGCACATCACGCGCGCCGTTAACCTGTCAGCCGTCCGGCGAGGGGGCCAGCCATCCGGGAATCGCGGCATTCCCCGGGCGGCAGCGAGGCCTCGTTGGCCGTCTACAGCCTGACGCCTCGCAATCGCAGCGCGTTGCCAATCACCGAGACAGAACTCAGGGACATCGCCAGCGTCGATATGACCGGACTGAGCAACAGTCCGAACGTTGGATAAAGCACGCCCGCCGCCACCGGGATGCCCACGGCGTTGTAGGCGAACGCGAACACGAGGTTCTGCCGGATATTGCGCATCGTGGCGCGGCTCAGGGTCCGTGCCCGCGCGATCCCCGCGAGGTCGCCTTTCACCAGTGTGATCTCGGCGCTTTGGATCGCGACCTCGGTGCCGGCGCCCATGGCGATGCCGACGTCCGCGGCGGCGAGCGCCGGCGCGTCGTTCACGCCATCTCCGGCCATCGCGACCACGTGGCCTTGCTCGCGCAGGGAGCGGACGATGCGCTGCTTATCCTCAGGCGGTACGCCGCCTCGCACGTCGTCGATGCCGAGTTGCCGGCCCACCGCTTCCGCCGTGATCGCGTTATCGCCCGACAGCATGACGATCCGCACGCCGTCCGCCCGCAGCGCATCCAATGCCGCGCGGGTCGTCGGCTTGATCGGATCGGCGATGGCGATCAGCGCGCCGGGTTTCCCGTCCACCGCCAGAAACAAGGCAGTCGCGCCGGTGCCGCGCGCCGTATCGGCCCGCGCCGCCAGGTCGCCCAGCGTGATGCCGAGATCTGCCATCAGGGCGGTATTGCCCAGCGCGACGGCGCGTCCGCCGACCCTGCCGGTGACACCCTTCCCGGTCACGGACACGAAGTCGGAGACATTGCCTGTTCCCCCCGCGGTATCGCCCGCCGTGTGATCGCCCGCCGCCGGGCGGATGGCCGCCGTGACGATGGCGGCCGCGAGTGGATGTTCGCTCGACCGCTCCAGGCTGGCCGCGAGGGACAGGGCCTCGGTTTCGGCCATGCCAGGCACGCATTCGATCGCGATCACTTTGGGCCTGCCCTCGGTCAGGGTGCCGGTCTTGTCCACCACCAGCGTGTCCACGCGCTCCATGCGCTCCAGCGCTTCGGCGGACCGGATCAACACCCCGGCCTGGGCGCCCTGGCCGAGGCCGACGCCAATGCTCATCGGTGTCGCCAGACCCAGTGCGCAAGGACAGGCGATCATCAACACCGACACGGCCGCGATCAGAGCGTTCGACAGCGCCGGCGCGGGGCCCCAAAGCGCCCAGACGATAAACGACAGCAGAGCCGCGGCGAGCACCGCCGGGACGAAGTACTCCGGAGACGGTGTCCGCGAGGCGCTGGATCGGTGCCCGGCTTCTTTGGGCTTCGGCGACCATGGCGACGATCCGGGCCAGCACGGTCTCCGAGCCAACCGTCTCCGCGCGCATGATCAGTGAGCCGGTCCCGTTCACGGTGCCGCCAATCAGGCGGTCACCGGGACGTTTCACGATCGGCATGGATTCGCCGGTGACCATGGCTTCATCGACGGCGCTGTCGCCCTCGAGCACCAGTCCGTCCACCGGCACGCCGTCGCCCGGACGAATCCGCAGCCGATCGCCGGGATGCACGTCGGCCAGCGGAATTTCTTCGTCCTCGCGACCGGCGCTCACGCGGCGCGCGGTTTTCGGCGCGAGGTTCAGCAACGCGCGGATCGCCCCGCCGGTTTGGTCGCGGGCACGCAGTTCCAGCACCTGGCCGAGCAATACCAGCACGATAATGACCGACGAGGCCTCGAAATAGACCGCGACCGTGTTGTCCATGCCGCGGAATCCGGCAGGGAACCAGTCCGGCGCCAAAATCGCGATCACGCTGTAGAGGTACGCGGCGCCGGTGCCGAGCGCGATCAGGCTGAACATGTTGAGGCTGCGGTTCACGACCGAGGCCCAACCGCGCTGGAAAAACGGCAGTCCGGCCCAAAGCACGACTGGGGTGGCGAAGCCAAACTGGATCCAGGCCGAGAGCCTGGCGGGGACGACGTGGTGGAGGCCCGCGTGCGCGCCCATCTCCAGCACGACGACCGGCGCCGCGAGCGCCAGCGCGATCCACATGCGCCGGGTCATATCGGTGAGTTCGTGATTGGGTTGGGCCTCGGCGGTCACCACCAGCGGTTCCAGCGCCATCCCGCAGAGCGGGCAACTGCCGGCACCCTCCCGCCGGACTTCAGGATGCATGGGGCAGGTATAAATCGTGCCCGCCGCCGCCGCCGCCGGTTCGGGCTTCGGTTGTTTTGGTTGGAGATGGCCGGCGGGATCGGCGGCGAATTTCTCGCGGCATCTGGCGCAGCAGAAGTGGAACGTTTGTCCGTCGAAATCGAAGCGATGCTTCGACGTTTCGACGTTGACCGCCATGCCGCAGACGGGATCGGTGGCTTTCTCCGGCGCCAGCCCGGATCCGGCGACATCATTCCGCCGCGACGGCGCGCCCTGGTGCCGGGGTTCGTGGCTGGCTTCGGCGTCGGCCATGGTCGCGCTCCTCATCTGAACCGCGCGCCATGTTCTTGGGAGGTGACACCGGCCGGGCGCCGACCTATATACCCCTCCCAGGTATGGTATCAAGGGGCGGCCGGAATGCATCACGCCATGAAGTCCGAGGTCACCAAACGGCTCAGGCGCATCGAAGGTCAGGTCGGTGGCCTGCTGCGGATGGTCGAATACGACCGCTATTGCGTGGACGTATTGACGCAGATCAACGCGGTGCGGGCGGCGTTGCACAAGGTGGAGGAGAAGATCCTTCAGGACCACGTGTCACATTGTGTCGCGGACGCGTTCGCATCGGGCAATGCGACCGACCAACGGCACAAAGTCGAGGAGTTGATTACCACGATCGGAAAAATGACCCGGTAGCCGGTCGCCGGTTTTGGTAAGCCGGTCGTGCCATCCGCGCGCGTCGGTACCGGCTGTTCAAGATCAACTTCAAAATCGGTCCCCCCTTTACATGGCGCGCGCCACCCCCCAATCCTCCAGGTTCCGTTGCCGTGCCTAAATGGGGAATTTCGGATCGAATGCTGTTTCTGGTCATCAGCGAACCCCGCCCGGAGCCGCCTTCCGCGGTCACCAGCCAACGCAAACGCTACTGGGACTGGGTCGCGCCGCTCCAGGCATCGGGGGAGGTCCGCTCGGTGCACGCCAAAGTGGGACGTGGCGCGGTGGTGTTGTTCGATGTCCCATCCAACGAGCAATTGCATCGACGCCTGAACGAATGGGCCGACATCATCCCCGCCCGCTTCGAGGTGCACGCCTTGATCGATCCTGACGCGGCGCGGGCTTATCTCAATAGAACCTGAGCGGGGAAAACCAACCATGCCCACCGGTCCCTTGGACGGCATGCGGGTGCTGGATTTCACCACCACCATCGCGGGCCCCTATTGCACGCGGATGATGGCGGATCTCGGCGCCGAAGTGATCAAGATCGAAACCGCCGAGGGAGACATGATGCGGTCCCGCCCGCCGTTGCGCGACGGGGCCTCGACGTCGTTTGGCCAGTTGAACGCCGGCAAGCAAAGCATCGTGCTCGACCTGAAGCGTCCGGAAGCGCAGGAGATCGTACGGCGGCTGCTGACAACGTGCGACTTCGTCGTGGAAAACTTCCGGCCGGGCGTCATGCGGCGGTTTGGCCTGGATTATGAGACGGTGTCGAAGCGACACCAGGAACTGATCTATTGCTCGATTTCCGGTTACGGTCAGACCGGGCCGTCGTCGGGCCTCGCCGCCTACGCGCCTGCGATCCACGCCGCCTCCGGCTTCGATATGGCGCACATGGCCTATCAACCTGGGCGGGACCGGCCGGACAATTGCGGCATCTACATCGCCGACATCGTTAGCGGCACCTACGCGTTCGGCGCCATCATGGCCGCGCTGGCGCAACGCCATCTCACCGGTCTGGGGCAGCATATCGATGTCTCGATGCTGGAGACCATGCTGACCCTGATGGTCGGCGAGGTACAGGCCGCCCAGTTCCCGGTTACCCCGCCCGGCCGGCCGATGTTCGGGCCGGTGCGAACCAAGACCGGGTTCATCATGCCGGCCGTGGCGAGCGAGAAAACGTTCCAGAGCATTTGCCAGGCCGCCGGTCATCCCGAATGGATCACCGATCCGCGTTTCGCGCTGTATCCCGACCGGCGGACCAACTGGGGCGAATTCGTCGATGTCCTGGAAACCTGGTCCACCACCTTGACCACCGCCGAATGCCAGGCGGCGTTCGACGCGGCGGGAGTCCCAAGCTCACCATACCGAACGGTGAAAGAGGTCATGGACGATCCGCAGCTCGCGCACCGCGGGGCCTTGACCGAGGTCAACGACAACGGCGGCTCGTTCAAGGTCGTCAATCCGCCGTTTCGGCTTTCCGCCGCCCCGGTCCGGGTCGCGCGATTCGCGCCCGCGCTGGGCCAGCACACCCGTGAAATTCTTGAATTGGCGGGTTACGCCGCCGAAGAAATCGAAAAAATGTCGGCCACCGGAACCGTTGTCACTTCGTGACAAAACGCCGACTGTGGGGCATCTGCAACAACCGTCTCGGAAGGGTGTGTTTTTTGGATGCCCACACGCGATACGTGTCCAAATCCGGCGGAATACGCGGAGAGACGGTTTTCCGGCATTAATCGACGCTTAGTGATAAACCTGTGGATAACCTGGGCCTGTAGCAGATGTGCCCAGGCAGGTGTGTGATCCAGGTCACATTCAGGTTCGATCAGTCAATGATTTTTCGAGGGTCCGCTATGCATTTTTTTCGGGTTAGTGGGTTGATCTGTTAACTTTCGTCGGTTAACCGGAGTTCATGCGAACACTTGCACTCCTCCTCACCATCCTCGCTCTCCCGGCCCAGGCGGCCAATTTCTGCGGGAACATGGTGATGCCAGCGGGCGCCCTGTCGTCAATTTCGAGGGGCTTCTCATCCTATCACTCCGGCATCGACCTCGCCGCGCCTTTGGGTTCGACCATCGAGGCAGCGGCCGCCGGGACCGTGATCTACGCGGGTTGGTATGCCGGTTACGGAAACATGGTGGACATCCAGCACGCCGACGGCGTGGTGACGCGTTATGCGCACATGTCGGCCTTTGTTCCCAACCTGGGATATGGAACGCCGGTCAAGGCAGGCCAGGTGATCGGTCTCGTCGGTCATACCGGTCACGCGACCGGTAACCACATCCACTTCGAGGTGAGACTCAACGGGACCCCGGTCGATCCCGCGCCCTATATCGGTCTTGGCCGCTGTGTCGTTCAGCCGCCGAAGGTTCCGGTCGAGGAAGCTTACGCGCCGGCCAACGCACCCCGTCATTAACCAATCAACCCTCCGAAGCGCACGCGGGAGCCGAAAGGTTCCCGCGTCGTTCGTTCGTGGGGAAGCATTAACGCGCCCGTTACTTCCTTAGAGCATGCGCCGTCGCATGGCGGACCGGCCCACACGCCCCGCGCGCCAGAGAGGCTTGCGCACAATCGGGGTTCTGTTATGTTATAACATAACAGAACCCCGATTGTGCGGGTCGCCTCTGGGGAAGCCCGATGTTGCATGGCACGCGCGACTTACCGCTTTCGTTCACTCGCGTCATTGCGTTGGTATCCATGATCGCCTGGGTACCGGCGCACGCGGCGGAGAACACGCCAGTCGGCCAGGGTGGCCCCGCTACAGACAGCGGCGATTTGCATATGGACATCGACGTCGTGGCCCAGAGACTCGATCGCGCCCGTCAGCAAATCCAGCCGGGTCTCGGTGCCACGACATACAGTTTCTCTCCCGAGGCGCTGGCGGATATCCCTCAAGGTGAGGACGCGCCGTTGAATCAGGTTCTGCTTCGGGCGCCCGGCGTGGCACAGGACAGCTTCGGACAGATCCATCTGCGCGGCGAGCACGCCAACATTCAATACCGTCTGAACGGCATCGAATTGCCGGAAGGATTGTCGGTCTTTGGCCAGGCGCTCGTGGAACGCTTCGCCCGAAGCCTGACCCTGATCACCGGCGCCTTGCCGGCCCAATATGGTTTCCAGACCGCCGGCATCGTCGATATCCAAACCAAGACCGGCCTCACCAACCCTGGGCTGTCCGTGTCGCTGTACGGCGGTAGTCAGGGCTGGTTGGAACCAGGCCTGGAGTATGGCGGCCACAGTGGTCCGGTGGACTATTTCATTGCCCTGGACGGATTGCACGACAACCTCGGCATCGAGAATCCCACCGCCGGTCAGGCGGCCATCCACGACACCACCAACCAGTTCCACGGCCTCGTCTGGTTGTCCGGCATTCTCGATCCAGACACGCGGATCAGCCTGATCCTCGGCGGATTCGACGGCAGTTTCCAGATTCCGAATAATCCGGGTCAGACGCCTCTGGGCTTCGCGGTCCGGGGCGTCAGCACATTCAACAGTGCCACCCTTAACGAAACTCAGAACGAAGTGACCGCGTTCGCGCTGCTATCGTTGCAAAAGCACGTCGATCAGGGCGATCTGCAGGTCTCGCTATTCAACCGCACCAGCACGCTGCGGTTTTCGCCCGATGAAGTCGTCGATCTGCTGTTCAATGGGATTGCGCAACAAGCGTCGCGGCGGGACGTGGCGACCGGTATCCAGGCGGACGGCAGTTGGCGAGTCAATGAGCGACACACCGTACGCGCGGGGTTCCTGGCGCAGATCGAACAGGCCGGATCCGACACGACATCGGACGTGTTGCCGGTGGACGCGAACGGCACGCCGACATCGGACACGCCGCTCAGCATCGTGGACAATCAGCACGCGTCGGGCGTGTTGTACGGCGTTTACGTTCAGGACGAGTGGAGCCTGACGCCCACATTGACACTGAATTACGGACTGCGTTTCGACGCGGTCGAACAGTTCACCCACGAAAGTCAGATCAGTCCGCGGATCAATCTGGTGTGGAAACCCGCGAAAGGCACGGTGGCGCATATCGGTTACGCGCGGTATTTCGTGCCGCCACCGTATGAGGCGCTGGCCGCGTCCGATATCGCGAAATTCGCGGGTACGACCGCGGCCCCCGAGGTCACGCAAGACACCACCGTACGCGCGGAGCGTTCGCACTATTTCGACGCCGGCGTCAGCCAGGTCGTGTTACCCGGCCTGACTGTCGGCATCGACGGCTATTACAAGATCTCGAAAAATCTGATCGATGAGGGGCAGTTCGGCGCGCCGATCATTCTGACCGCGTTCAATTACGCGAGCGGAACGCAGGCGGGCGTCGAATTGACCGCGAGCTATGAACGCGGGGCGTGGTCGCTTTATGGAAATCTCGCGCGCTCGCGGGCGATGGGGAAGGACATCAACTCAGCCCAGTACAATTTCAGCATGGCTGAACTGGCTTATATCCAGGGCGCCTATATCTTCCTCGACCACGACCAGACCTGGAGCAGTTCGGGCGGCGCGGCCTATACCTTCCGCCAGGACAGTCAGTACCCCACGCGCCTGTCGGCCGATGTGCTTTTCCAAAGCGGACTTCGCGCCAGCACGCCGACGATTCCGAACGGAGCGGCGCTACCGGGCCATGTGACCGTGAACATGGCTGTCGTGCAACGGATCGGTCCCGGGGCTGAGGCGCGGTTGGACATACTCAATCTCGCCGATACGCCATACGAAATTCGAAATGGCACGGGGGTCGGAGTCGGTGCGCCACAATATGGAATGCGGCGGACGTTTCTCGCTGGAATCAAGATGAAGTTCTGACGGCGATCGGCGAACCGGCCGCCCGGTCATGATCTCTTCGACCGGAACCAACCGCCGATCCTGGTGATCAGCCGCGCGATCGCCGGGGTCGTGGTGGGCCGAAGCAAGCGACTGTCGTATCCCGCGAAGCGCCGGTCATTCTCAGCCAGGCAAAGTGTCGCCAACTCAAGGACGCCGATGTCGGCGTCGCTCACCGCCTTGCTCCCGGTCAGGGTAAAATTATTGTCTTCCGGCTCGCCGCCGCCTGAACCGATACCACGCGCGATCCCAACGCGTTCCCAGCCGAGAAACAGCCAGACCGCGGCGACGCGCAGTTCGAACCATGCGCGCCGCAACAGCGTTAATTGCCGGCGCCGCCAGGCCAGCCAGTTCGCGAACAGCAAAATGTGCCGCGCCTCTTCCTGGATCACCGGCTCGAACGTATCGACCAGCTCCGGTGGAAAGAATCCGGAGCGTTTGGCCAGGGCGAACAGCCCGAACGCGAAGAAACTGTCGACGCATTCAGAGAACCCGGTGACGAGATAAGCCCATTCCGCGTCCCGTGGCTCGTGGTAGACCGGCTCGGGGGCAAGTTCGATGCCATAGGCCGCGACCAGGTTCGACAGAACCTCCTTATGACGATTTTCCTCCCAGGCGTTGCGTTCGATCGCGTCGCGCCAGGCTGGATCGGTCACGCTGCGCGCGTAGGCCGCCATACGCAGTCGCGCTTTGCCCTCGGTTCGCACCGCGATATCCCAGATCGGCAAACCGACCAGCCGGGCGCGCGCATCGTCCGCCAGACGCGGCCAGGCGATGACGGACGGGCGATAGGGATTGAACGTCTCATGAAACATGCGGCAGGCCGCGTCCCTTTGCGTGTCGCCACCGTTCGGCATTGGCCCTTGAGCCGGCCAATGCCAATGCCGCGCGGCCCGATCGGCCGCGTCGAGATCCGGAGCTGTCGGACTCTCCACCGCCGCGGTCACCCGCCGCTCCCGCGCGGCGTGCGATGGGCTGGCCGGGCGCGGCGATGGCCTGGTGAACCGGCCGGAAAGCTGGCCGTCGGAGGCGCGAGCGGGAAAGGTGAAGGGAACATCGCCGCGGAATTTGGGGGCAGCGCGCCGTCACGACAACCCGCCGCCGACGCGTGACCGACTGAACGACCCGGTCAGGGTGCCGATTGTCCCGCGGATGGGGCGTTGGTGATACCCCGCTGCATCAAGTCCGGGTCCACCTTCTGAAACCCGGCGGGCGCCTCGAACAGCGCGGCGGGCTGGTCGCCATAGGTGACATTCAAAGCCTCGAGGTCACGATGCCGGTCCGGATCCTCGCTTCGGGCGCGCAACAGGACACCGTCGTCCGTGAGACAGACCTGGCCTCGGTGCTCACTGACCGTCGCGTCGTACGTGGTGCACGCGAGGCCCGCGACGGTGTCGGTCCCGGTCCGGGTGAACGCGGTATTGGCGGCCTGGAACAGCGCGGTCATGCCCGGATCGGCTGGGCGCTCCAGGTACATCCGCCGTTCCTCGAGCACCACGGTCATCCGGCCGGCATCGAGGTCGAGGATCGCGTAGCCGCGCCCGTTGGGACCATCGATGCGGATCCGGCCGCTCTTGCTGGCAAACCGCATGGTGACATCATGGCTCGTCGGCTGCCCTTGCCGCATCCCGCTCGAGCGATATTCCACGGTGACGTCGCGGCTGGGCCTGATCAACGGCCGGTCCTCAGCGAGCGCAGGGGCCGCGGCGACAGCGAGCATGGCCGGAAGCAACAACATCCGCCGCATGGTCATTCTCCTTCGGTCGGGATCGTACCATCCCTGGGTCGCGGTGCCCACCAATCGCGGATAACAATGCGCGATGCGCTTCATCAGGGAGAACAGATGATGGATCCGGCGCGGATCGGGATCGATGTCGGCGAAAAGCTCCCGCTGGAGGCTGCCATCGACTGGGCTGCACACAACCGCGTGAGCATTATCGATGTGCAACTCGACGGCGGCGCCAACGCGTTCACACGGATCGACGCGGCGCGGGCCGGCAGGATCCGCGACCTGTGCGAGCGGGATGGCATCCGCCTCGGCTTGCACACATCGTCCGCCGTCAATGTCGCGGAGTTGGCGCCGCTCGTGGGCGAGGCGGTGGATGCGTACCTGATGGGTTACGTCGATGCCGCCGCGAAGCTCGGCGCCGGGTGGATCGTCGTGCACGCGGGCTATCACTTCAGTTCGCATGTCACGCCTCGCATGGAAGCCGGCCTCGATCGCCTGCGCCGCGTCATCGCGTACGCGGAGACCAAAAATACCCGATTGCTGCTGGAGAACCTGAACAAGGAACCGCCTGACGCCGAGGTTCATTATCTCGCGCACACGGTCGAGGAGTGGCGCTGGTATTATGAAAAGATCCAGTCGCCCGCTTTCGCGTTATCGTTCACCGCGAATCACGCGCATCTGGTGCCGGAGGGAGTCGAGGGATTTCTGGCGGCGATACCGCTCGACCGCGTCGCCGAGGTGCGGCTCGCC
Source organism: uncultured Alphaproteobacteria bacterium (assembly GCA_963719675.1). GTDB lineage: Bacteria > Pseudomonadota > Alphaproteobacteria > Acetobacterales > Acetobacteraceae > Rhodopila. Next base: position 33,259 of record CAVRDN010000090.1, read on the forward strand.
GATTGCTTTCGTCATGGCAAGGAGGAGCATTTGCCGCCGGGACACGGGGACTTCGATTTCGCCGGATTGTTTCGCGCCTTGCACGCGCGCGGCTACCAGGGCCATTTCACCAACGCGTTCGGGTCGCTGGACGATATGTTACTGGCACGGACCAAATTCGCCGCGATGACCTGAGCGGGATGCTGGGGTACCCGCGCCGGACCGGACCTGGCCGGGTGGTCGGCCGATCAGGCCACCGGCCGGTTCGCCGATAGCCACTCCAGCAGTTTGCTGGTCAGCGCGGCCAGGGTCAGCGGCTTCGACAATTGATCGTTCATACCGGCGGCGAGACATTCCGCCCGGCTGCCGTCCATCGCATGCGCGGTCAGTGCCACGACCGGGGTGAAACGGCTCAGCATCGCCTCGATTTGGCGAATCGCGGCGGTGGCCTGATAGCCATCCATTTCCGGCATCTGGCAATCCATGAGAACGAGGTCGTAGACGCCCTCCCGGTACGCCGCTACCGCCTGAACGCCATTGATCGCCGTCCGGACCTCGCAACCGAGGGTCTCGAGCAGTGCCTGGGTGACGCGCAAGTTCGCCGGATTGTCCTCAACCAGCAGGATCCGCACGGAGGTTCGTCCCGCCTCCCGCAGCATCTCCTGAAACTCCCGGCCCGCGACGGTCACCATGCGCGGGCGAGTCGCGGCCGGGATCGGCGGCGGTAGCGGCGCGGCCACCGGCTTCGGCGGCACCCTGGGTGTGACATCCGCCACCAGATCCTTGGGGCCTTTCTCGAACGGCAATGATAACCAGAATGTCGATCCAACGCCGATCATGCTTTGCACGCCGAACTCGCCGTTCATCCGTACGCTGAGTTCCTTCACGATCGCCAGGCCAAGACCGCTGCCGCCGTAACGACGGGTCATCGAGCTATCGCCCTGGGTGAAGGCCTCGAAGATCCGCTGCTGCATTTCGGCCGGAATGCCGATGCCGGTGTCGCCAACCTCAAATCTGATCCGGATCGTACTGGACGTTTCGCCGACTTCCGATACGCGCATCGCGATACCGCCGGACTCGGTGAATTTGATCGCGTTGCTCAGCAGATTGCCCAGCATCTGCGAGACGCGGCGGGCGTCGCCGATCAGTGCGACGTGGAGCGTTCCGGGCAGCGTGATCGCCACGTTCAGGCCTTTGGCCGCGGCCTGCTCCGCATACTGATCGCGCAGCGCGGCGATCAGCGCATCGAGCCGGAACGGCGCCGGTTTCAGGCCGATTTTGCCGACCTCCATTTCGGACAGGTCCAGTACATCGTCGACCATCCGCAGTAACGATTGGGCCGACCGGTTCGCCTGGTCGATGTAGTTTTGCTGCGTGCCGGAGGCGCCCGACAGCCGCAACAGTTCCAGCATGCCAACGACACCATTCAACGGCGTGCGCAGTTCGTGACTCATGTTGGCGAGGAACTGGGTCTTGGCGCGGTTCGATGTTTCCGCCTGCCGCAGCGCCTGCAAGGTTTCCGCCGCCTTGCGCCGCAAATCCGCGAGCATCGTGTTGAACGCCAGGCCGAGGCTGCGAATTTCGGAAGGTGCCAATGCGCCGAAGGCCGGGACGGACACTTCCTCATTGCCCATCATCACCGCTTCCGCCGTGGTCGCGATCTGCCGCACCGGACTCGTGAGCCAAAGCGCCACCAGATAGCTGATCAACGCGGCCGACGCGAACGCCGCGACGGCGATGACCATGGCCAGTTCATTGACCACGTTCGCGCGGCGGCGCAACTCCGAGATCGGTTGCGGCACCATCACGCCCCAGCCGGTCTCCGGCACCACCGCGTAGCCGGCGATCATCATGCCGTTGAACGCCGGGGAATAGAACTGGCCGACCCCGGTCTCCCCCCGCATCATCGCGCTGACCACCGGGACGCCGGACAGATCGCGCGACGCCGCGACCCAGTCTTTCAAAGGATGGGCAATCACCTGGCCACTGCCGTCGGTGATCACCGCATGGCCCCGATCGCCGAACGCGATCGCCTGCTGCAACGAGACCAGATACCGCGTGCTGACGACGCCCATTCCCAGCTTGCCGTTGGGCAGGGCTTTCATGAGGTAGAAGACCGGCCGATTGGCCGCGTCGTGATACAATTTGGACAGCACCGGCTCGTTCGGGCTGCCGTCCGCCAGATCCCGCAGCACCTTGAAGCGCTCCGCATCGGGCGGGCTCTCCATCAGCACATCGTCCGTCAATCCCGGGAACACGCTGTCGATTGAACCGTCGCGGTTCAGAATGCAGATATGAATGACATCCAGAGCCGCCAGAAGATTGATCAGGCGCGCGTTCGCCGGCGCCAGGGTCGCACCGTCGAACGCCATCGGAAATGCCGATTTCAGATCTTTGACATAGCGCGACATGGTGGAGGTCAGGTTGCGCGCGACCAGCAAATGACGTTCCCGGACAGAATCCAACTCATTCTGGAACGCGGTCTGACCCTCCCAGATCGCCAGCACGCCGATTGGCACGCCGGCGACGAGGGTAAACGCCACGAACAGCAAATGATGCATTCTGGGCCACGCCCAGCGGCGCGAGCGCGGCAGCGGACGAGCAGAGTCGGTTCCGCCGGCGGCTCCCGCGCCAGCTTGTGGAGGCGGCTCAGTGGGTTGGGCGATCGCGTCCATTGGTGATAGGTCCAGTTTCACCTTGGAATACAGGCGCGGAAGTTACAGGCGCGGCGGATTCCCAAAGAATACCTTCGGCGCACGAAAAAAGCAGCCCCACCCGGCGTGTCAATCGTGTCATTTCGTCGTTGGCTCCAGATAGATCACGTCCAAAGCCATCGAGTCGGCGTCGGCCGGCATCATCTGGAAACGCCTGAGCCGATTTGGCAATTCCCGGCCGGCGCGTATCTCCCGATAGGGGACGCCGCACCGGCGGAGCGCCGTTCCGCCGGCCGCGACGGCCTTGCTACGCTGAGCCGGATACCTCCCCCGGAAGTGCGAGGCGTCGCCCCCACGAACGGCGCGACTCCGGGCGGGCGGACCGAAGTCGCCGTAGGCTGGCCAGAAAGCCGAGCGCCATGGCGAACAATCCGAACGCGTCAGGCTCCGGAATGTTGTTCTCGCTCGCCAGCACTTCGCCGACCGCGTCGCCAAGCGTCAAGGCGTCCTCGACCGCCAGCGGCGTGTGAATGCCCCCGACGACCCGGCTGAACTCGGCGCCGTTCGGACCTGACGACGCGTCGGAAATCGTCGGAAAAGTCTCGGTAATCGGGCAGATCAGCGGACTGTCGTTGCTGCCCCCGTTGACGATGTCATTGCAACCGGTCCCCCCGGAGAGCGTATATTGGCTGGGATTGAAGTAGTAGGTGGTCGAACCGATCGGGACAGGACACCGGATTATTGCTTCCATCCACCACCAACGTTCCGCCGAGGTCGCCGCAGGCGCCGGCCGGCGCGTAAATCGTGTTCTCATTATTATAGAGGAAGTCGAGGCCGGTCGTGCTGGTGGGCGTGACGACGCAGGCGACGATCGGGCCGGTGTCCGTGGCGCGCAATTGCAGCCCGCCGTTGCAATAAGCATCCGAGGTCGATGTGATCGTTATGTCGTCCGTGTTGAAGAAATTCTGCAAAATCGTCGAAGCGGCGCCACTGAACGCCGGATGGCCGGCGACATAGTCGGGGTGAGGCGGCGTCGCGATCAGCGAACTCCAGCCCGGATCGCATGTGGTAAAGTTGGGATTCCAATTGGAGCAGTCGTTGATCGCGGTAACCGGCCGCCAGAGATTGTATTGATACTTCACGCCCCAGGCGGCGATGCCGGCATCGTCCTCGGCCTGACCGACCAAAGACGACAACCGCGCCGCCTGCAATGTCGACAGCCCCTGCGACTGGATCAGACTGTCGGTGATATCCAGCCAATGGCCGGGCGGCGTGAAGGTCGTGCCGGGATCGTTCCAGAACAGCGCCGCCTTCGCTTCCGCCGTTGTTTCCGGGGAAAAGCCGGCCGCCGAGCAAGCGCTCTGGATGTTGGCCGGCAGCACGGTCCCGGATCCCTCGCACTCGGTTTGCAGCACGTTGTTCGCGTAAGCGGCGGACGTCAGCGCGGGCGGTCCGGAGACCTGCGATTCCACCGCTGCCAGTTGAGCGGCGGTCAGGCCCGAGGGCGTGACCGAGCCCCATTCCGGAAACATCGCCGGGCGGCTCGTCGGTGGAATGTAGGTGCCGGGATTGTCGTTGGCGGGTACGTAAGGCTTGTTGATGCCATCCAGGATCGCGGTGGCGGACCCGTCGGTGGCGAGCGCCGCGTTGTTACCCGGCGTATAGCCACCCGCGATCAGGTTGGCATTGCCCGCCGTCGTCCCAAGCGAAATGCCGCCGCAGAGTGCGACCAACCCACCGGACGGGCTGCCACAGGCGCTCAGGTTGGGTGTGTTGCTGAGTTGTGTAATCCCCAGACCGTTCAGGGCGGTGGCATAGGTGGTGGCGATCGAGGTGAGCACGGTTGACTGGACCGCCGCGCTGCCGCCGGTTCCTGACCAAATCGCGTTGCCGAAAATGCCCTCCAGCGCCGTATAGCCGGCGGAAAGCGCGGCGGCATCGACTGAAACGCCCGAGACCGCGCCGCCGGTATAGGCGACCGGCGTGTAGGTCAGCCCGCTCGCCGCATTGGCCGCGTCGAACATCGCTGAATCGACGATCGCCATATCGCGCGCCACTTCGGGAGGCCCAGAGACCAACAACCCGGTGGTCAGCCGCGAGTCATTGATGAGCTCGTTGTTGATCGCCAGCACAACGTCCTGGGCATTCGCCGCCGCCGGAAACCAAAGCCCCGCCAGGACGAGGACCGCTCCCAAAAAATTGCGAATTCCCACAACGCTGAACAAATATCGCGACCTTTTTGCTCGCGCGGCATCCCACGACAGTAAAGTCCAATTACAAACTGAGGGTTGTTCCCACATGGTCGAATTGTCCCAAAAACACACTAAGTCATCGCTAATTGTCCTACCGTATAGGAGAGTTCTGCCAGGATCAATGGTTCGCGATCAGGGTCGGGCCGCACTTTTGATACCGTGGCGCAAATTTCCTTACAGAATCCTTTCAGTTCCGGGCAGGAATTCGCGGAAAACGGCGGCGATCGTTCAACCCGTCCATCGCATCGGTTTCGGCCGCGTTGTAACCCGGGTCGGATGACGTTCGTGTTGTGCGAGCCGGTCATGACGTGGGCGGCGACCAGGGTTTGACGCGGATCAGGCGCGACCTCGCGAACGGCGGCGTCTTCGAGGGGCGATGGCGAACGCCGGCGCCGACGCCTCGGGATGGGATGCGCATGGCGGAGGCTTTGGTGGCATCAACCCTGGTGGCCGAGCACGACCAGAAGCACCCCGAAAACAACCAGCGACAGACCGGCGACGTCCGAGCGTTTGAGAACTTCCTTCAGGTAGAAGCGGCTGAACAGCAATGTGAAGACGATCTCGATCTGGCCCACCGCGCGGACCAGGGCCACCTCGGCGATCGCGAAGCCGGTGAACCAGCACGCGGACCCGCACCCGGAGAGGGTGCCGACCCACATGGAACTGCGCCAGCTCAGGAACGCCTTTCTCAATTCCCGTGGCTCGCGCCAGAACAAATACGCACCCTGCATCAGGATTTGCAGCGTGTTCGTGATCACCAGCGTGAACAGGGCGCGAACGACCAGGCTTGGCCCAATCAACGACTGGTTGCCGAGTTTGATGAACACGGTGGTGAAGGCGAACACCAGCCCCGCCCCGAGGCCGCAGACGGCCGCCGGCTGCACGGTCGCCGCGAGCACCTCTTTCGGCTTCATGCCGCGGCCGGCCAACGACAAGGTCACAACGCCCAGGAGGCCAACGCACATACCGATCCAGGCGAATGTGCGCGGATGCTCGTGCAGTACGAAGAACGCGAGAATGGCGCTTTGCACCGTTTCGGTTTTCGAATACGCCGTGCCGACCGCGAAGTTCCGGTATCCAAACGACATGATCAACAGATTGGTGGCCACGATCTGGAACAGGCCGCCCAGCACACAGTAAAGAATGAACAGCGGATTGATCGCGGGCACCGCCGCGCCGGTGACCAACAGCGCGATCGACAGCAGCACGAACGCGGTTGGCATGCCGTAAAGATAGCGCACGAAGCCGGCGCCGTTGACCGACAGCAGGTTACGCAGCCTCTGCTGCATCGCCGTTCGCCAGCACTGCAACAGCGCCGCGGCGACCGAGATAAATATCCAGATCGGCATGATCGACGTTCCGTGTCCGGTTACCTCCCGGACCGGCCCATGGGTCGATCGGCGTGAGAGTCGGTGTATCGTAGGGGTGGGGTCGCCTGGGTCAAGCGCCGGGCGCCGACATGAGACGATCACGCGAGGCGATTGACGGGTGCAGGCGTTTTCCCGATGCTGCCCTCGAAAACCGCGGGGAGACGACAGATGGCGAGCGATTTGCAAGACCTCGAACAGGCGTTGCAGACGTATTTTGATGGTTTGTATGAAGGCGACACCGCGAAACTGGCGGCGGTGTTCCATGACGAGGCGCACTTGTTCAGCGTGACCGACGGAAAGCTGGACGACATGCCGCGAGAACGCTGGTTCGACATGGTAAAAGGCCGGCCCTCGGCCCGGAGCCGTGACCTGCCTCGGCGCGATTGGGTCGTGCAGATCGACCGCTCCGGACCCAATACCGCGTTCGCCAAGGTGCAATGCCAAATCCCGCCCCGTTACTTCACGGATTATCTGACGTTCGTGAAGCTGTCGGCCGGTTGGCGTGTCATTTCGAAAACTTTCCATACGGAGACGCATTGAATCTTCTGCGAGATCGCAATGATCTCGACAATCCGAACTCACCGCCGGTATGGTTTTCTGACGAAATCTCCTCGCGGTACTGGGAAGCGTGGCACGCCGGCCCGATGAAACGGGTGGCGGCGACCTTACCGGGGGGAAACGGCCACGGGGGACAGACCATGAAGGGAATCCGTTGCTGGACCGTTTTGGTTTGTCGCCGTGGCGGTGAGCGCGTGCAGCCTGATCCCGCCGACGCTGCCGGATTATCCCGTGCAAAACCAAACCATTTGGTTGGATCAGGGGTGGACGCCGGAACAACGATTTCTCTATCACCGCGCGGACCAGGGCACGTTGACGTTCGGCGTGCCTTACGAGTGGTTTGTCGCGCTGGAACAACCGACGCTGTCCCTCGGTGAAGCGCCATTGCTCAGCGACAAAGGGTATTTGGATCGATTCGGCTTTATTCCCGGCGACCGGCCGCTTCCGGTCGGTTTCGCGCGATCCGCGGAATACCGTGATCCCGCCAGCGGAAAAACCTGGGACAATCCGGCGACCGGTAAGCCGTTCAGCGGGATCGGGATGACCTGTGCCGCCTGTCATACCGGGCGGATGACATTCAAGGGCACCGAACTTCTGATCGACGGCGGCTCCGCGCTTACCAACCTCGGCGATTTTCGCACCGCGCTCGGCCAATCGATCGCGTTCACCGATCTCAATCCGTTGCGTTTCAATCGCTTCGCGGCGCGGGTACTGGGCTCTGGCGCGAGCGATCAGGCGAAAGCCGCGTTGCGCGCGCAGTTAAAAGCAGCGTTGGCCGCGGGCCAAAAGGAACTCGCGCTGATCAATGCAACCAAGGGAGCGAGCGTCGAGGAAGGGTTCGGCCGCCTTGATGCCATCGACCGGATCGGCAATCAGGTCTTTTCAGTCGATATGAATGTTGATGAGAATTACGCGCCACTGAAAGCGCCGGTGCACTTTCCGCACATCTGGACAGCGCCCTGGTTCACCTGGGTGCAATACAACGGCTCCATCATGCAACCCATGATCCGCAACGCCGGCGAGGCATTGGGCGTCAGGGCTCTCGTCAATTTCACCAATCCGTCGCGGCCGCTGTTCAATTCAACCGTTCAGGTGCGCGATCTGCGCTGGATCGAGCAGACCCTTGCCGGCCATCCGCCTTTCGCCGCGCGAGCATTTTCCGGATTGCGTTCGCCGTCGTGGCCATCGGTGCTACCCCCGATCGACCGCGCGAGCGCCGCGAAAGGCGCGGTTTTGTACAAGGAACTTTGCCAGGGATGTCATCTCCCCGCGCCCAATACGGCGGCGTTCTGGACGGGGCCGTGGTGGACGCAAATCGGTGGAAAGGGCGAACGTTATCTCGCTCTGCATCAGATCCCGGTCGCCGATATTGGTACCGATCCGGCGATGGCACTGAACATGGCCACGCGCACCGTTACGCTCCCCGCCACTATGCCGCTCAAATCGACCATGTTCGGGCCCGCTCTGGGCGAGGTGGTGCAACGGGTGACGACAGGTTGGTACGACAGTCAAACGCCCCCGGTTTCCGCCGACGAGCGCGCGGTCATGGATGGGAACCGCCCGAATGATCTGCAGGTGCCCCTGGAGTATAAGGCGCGGCCATTGAACGGGATCTGGGCCGCGCCGCCCTATCTGCACAATGGTTCGGTGCCGAGCCTGTACGCCTTGCTGTCCCCGGTCGCGGAACGGCCGGCGATGGTTTATCTCGGCGACCGCGAATTCGACCCAAACGACGTCGGGTATGAAAACGTGCCGATCAAAGGTGGTTTCGCACTCGATACCAGCAAGCCCGGCAACCACGACACCGGGCATGAGTTCCGTGATGGCCTTCGGGCCGGCGGCGTGATTGGCCGGGGACTTTCGCCCGATGAACGCCGCGCGCTTATCGCGTTTCTCAAGACGCTGTAACGGGCCCAGGCGGGATCGGCCGCCGGCTTTGTTTTCAGCGGCGCGCCGATCCCGTAATGTCGCGCGACACCGCGCCGCGAGCGCGGACCGGACACCAAAGGGGATCGCATGATCTACGATTACATCATTTGTGGCGGCGGATCCGCCGGCTCGGTGTTGGCCAACCGGCTGTCGGCGAGAAGCGCCAACAAGGTGCTTCTACTGGAAGCCGGTCAGGATACGCCGCACGGCAAAGTTCCGGCGGCGGTGCTCAATTCCTATCCGGGGACAGCGTACCTCAATCCAAATTTTACCTGGAACCAATTGAAGGTCACGACCGAAGTCATCTCCCACAACAATCCGGAAGCGCCGCGTCCACCGCTGCGTACCTATGAGCAGGCCCGCATTCTGGGTGGCGGATCCTCGATCAACGGCCAACTCGCCAATCGCGGGGCGCCGACCGACTATGACGAGTGGCAGGCTCGCGGCGCCAACGGTTGGAACTGGGACAGCGTTCTGCCTTACTTCAGGAAGGTCGAGCGCGACATGGACTTCGACGGTCCGTGGCATGGTCGCGAAGGCCGCATCCCGGTGCGCCGCATTTTCCCGGACCTGTGGCCGGAGCATGCGAAGGCCGTGGCCGAGGCATTCAAACAGGCTGGGTGGGAGTACATCGTCGATCAGAACGCGGAATGGAAGGACGGCTATTTCCCGATCACCATTTCCAATGCGTACGAACGCCGGGTGTCCGCCGCGATCGGTTATCTCGATCCCGGCACGAGAATGCGGGAGAATCTGACGATCTCCACGGAAACCCAGGTGGCGAGCCTGATCTTCGAGGGCAATCGTTGCGTCGGCGTCAAAGCCATGGTCGGCGGCCGTGAGCAGGAGTTCCGCGGCAACGAAATCATCCTGTCGTGTGGCGCGATCCATTCGCCGGCGCATCTGATGCGGGCGGGCATCGGCCCGGTCGGACATCTGCGCGATCTGGGGATCGACGTGCGCGTCGGTTTGCCGGGCGTCGGACAGCGGCTGCAGGATCACCCCGCGGCGGCGGTCGCGGCGTTTCTGAAGCCGCACGCGCGGATCATCCACGATTACTCGCGGCGGCATATTTATGTCTCGCTGCGCTACTCGTCGAACCTGCCGGACATCCCGCCCGGCGACATGATGACGGTGGTGACGAACAAGACCTCGTGGCACGCGGTCGGCGAGCAGATTGGGTCGTTCATTATCACCGTTTACAAGACTTACTCCGACACGGGCGAGGTGAAGCTGCGCTCGGCCAACTGGCGCGATGAGCCGTCGGTCGATTTCAATTTGTTGTCGGATCAGCGCGATCTGGAGCGGATGATGGATGGTGTGCGCCGGTTCAGCGCCATGCACCTGACCCCGGCCCTCGAGAGCGTCACCGCCGATCCCTTCCCGGCGAGTTACAGCGACAAGGTGCGGCAGGTCGGACTGCTGAGCCGCAAAAACAAGCTGCTGACCGACGGCTTCGCGAAGATGCTCGATGGTCCGGCGGCGTTGCGGAAATACCTGCTGAAGAACTATGTCATGGAGGGGGTGACGATCCACGACATGCTGACCGACGACGAGAAGCTGGAAGCGTTCGTGCGCAAGGCCTCGGTCGGCGTGTGGCATGCCTCCTGCACCTGCAGGATGGGCGCTGCCGACGACCCGATGGCGGTTACCGACAACGCGGGACGGGTACGGGGGGTCGAGGGGCTCCGTGTGACCGATGCCTCGATCTTCCCCGTGGTGCCGTGCGCCAACACGAATTTTCCGGTGCTGATGACGGCGGAGAAAGTGGCGGACGCGATCCTGGCGGGCGCATAGGGGGTGCCGGCTTCGCGCGGCGGCGCTTGCCAGGTGGGGCCGGGCTTGCTATGGCGCCGGTTCCGTCGCTGGCGGTGATGGGTGCATAGCTCAGTTGGTAGAGCAGCTGACTCTTAATCAGCGGGCCGTAGGTTCGAGTCCTACTGCACCCACCAAACCATCGAAATACGATGGCGTATTGTGTTGATCTCACAATGTCTTGCCGGAACTCGGATCAGCTGCTCGTGCGCCCGAACAGATGAGCAACCTGCTCGCCTATAAATCTTCCGGCCGCAAGCCGGTACGCTTCGCGATCCGCGCCAACATCCTTGGCCCGATTTCCTCTCGATCATGGAATGCGAACACATAATCTGGCCAACCTGAGCGCGCCAACGTGTGGTGAGACCCAATTTGGCGCTTTACGGTCCAACCAATCCGGTGCAACCCCCGGAGGATAACCCTCGCCCGGGTCGCGGGCCAGTCCATCACACCAGCGCGAACAGGGCTCGCGCTTCCTCCGGCACAGCTTCACCGTGCTCGATCCGATCCGCGATGACGCGCAAGGCGAGCGCGGCCGCCTTTTGCCGCGCTTCGGCTTCGGTCGCTCCGTAGGTCATCACCCCCGGGAGCGCCGCGACCTCGGCAATCCATCGTCCGTCGTCTTCAAGTTCCACGTCGATACGCAGCATGAACCTCTCCCGCGCCGGGGAATATGCCTCCGCTGGCCGGCCAACGCGAGGGAAAAGGTCCGGCGGCAACACGGTGTGGGGTTTGTCAATCGGCGTTGAATATTGACGCCTTATGGGCGTCCAGCATTGACCACCCAGATGATGGGTTCATCAAGGATGACGAAGTCGAGCCGTGCGAGATAATCGGCCAGACGCTCCTGCCAGCTGGTCCGACCCGGTCTCCAGCCTGGAGCAAACTCTCGGTTCCGCTGCTGCCGGCGCCGTTAAAGCGTCAGTCGCCCCTTCCAGGCCACTGGTGAGAATCACCGCGACATGGCCGACGTCGTGGGCTCCGGCGGCATTGTGAGGGGCGTTTGATGTGATGGAAGACGCCTATAACTATCAACATGTTAAGCTGTTTTCTACCGAGGCAGGTTAGCCCCGACAGGACTGCGCCACAGATATCAACGCGTTACGTGGAAAATCGGGTAACTCTTAATCAGCGGGCCGTAGGTTCGAGTCCTACCGCACCCACCAACACACAATCGAAACGGCATGTTTTTTTTGACCGATCGAAGCGGTCTTCGGCAGCCATCACGACCGTGCGGGCGTATCCGCCATTACCCGAGGCTGATCGCCCGATTTGCGATCAGTGTCGCCAGACCAACACCGCCCAGTCCGTGCAAATCAGCAACCACGACGCCCCCGCCCTGGCCCGACGGATCAAACCTGAGCAGCGCGTCACCCGCCTGGTTCGCCACCGTCAAATAATGTCCCAAATTGGCGAAATCAGCATTCAGGTCCACGTTGGCCTCGCGGGCCAACGCACCGAGATCGAGGACATCGCTGCCCGGATCAAAACCGGACACCTGATCGACGCCGCCCATGTGCAGAACCAAACTGTCGCCGCCGGCGCTCGCGAGGAACTGGATCGTGTGGCTCCCCGATCCCGGATCAATCATCTGAGCGGAGCCGGCGACGGTTATGATGGCCGGATTGGCGGCCTCGGCAGAAGCCGCCGAATTCAGGACGCTTTGCGCGGTCGGAGCGGCTTGCTGGCTGTTCGCCGCGCCGGTGATGTACGTTGTCGTCGCATTCTCCGCCGTGGTCACCGTGGAATCGTTCAGCGAGGCTCCGTCCACTCCAACAAGAATGAATTTGGCCGTGGACAAATACGCCGCCGTCAGCGGTCCGGATTCGCCAAGTCCGGCATTGCCCGTGCGAACCGTGAAATCCAGCGCGACAGTGAGTTTGTTCTGCAACTCGACCGCATCGGAACCGATCGCGCCATTGGCGATCGCCAGCGCGGCCGCCCCCAGCCCCACCGCGCCGGTGGTAATCTGGCCGACCCAGTAGGCTTTCCCCGCCGCATCGGCCGTGTGGCCAAACATGTTCTGATAAACACTGCTGATGAAGGCGCCGAGACCCTGCTGCCCGGTCGAGGAGTTCAGGTCCAGACCGGGCGTGGCCAGAAACGGATAAAGCGCGAGGGTTTCCGCCTGCGGCTCAAACGAATTGGCGATGTTGGTCAACGCGACGGCAGCGCTTTGACCGGCGTTTTGCGCCTGAACGTTCTGCCCGGCCCAAAAGGTAAACCCGGCGCCGTCGGCGGCGCGATTGAAATAGGCGACGTAAATCAGCTCCAATTGTTCACTGGTGGAAAGCAGAGAAAGCAGCGGCACACTCAACTCGGTCGCCACGACACTGGTTGTACTGTCGGTGGCGGTCAGTCCGGCTGTATCCTTGACGAAGACCTGCAGGTTGGTTGTCACGGTCTGGCCGGTTGCCAGTTGATGCGGCGTTGGGCTGAAAACGAGGCCGTCCAGGTCCGCCGTGAGGGCGGCGGCGGATCCGCTGTCGGTGTAAATGCCGGTCGTGGAATTATAATTGCCGCCACCCAGGTTCGACAGCGTACCGTTCGCGGCGGACGAAAGACTTACCGTGACTGTGTCGGTCTGGTTGGCGTTGGGGTCGGAGATTGTCACGCCGGCGAATGGCGCGATCGTTCCCACATCCGCGACCGATTGGTTGCCCCGGGTGCCGGTGATGGTCGGCGCCGACAATTGAGCCGCCGTGGCGAGCGCGGGCGCGCCGGTCGTTGCTCCCGATGACAGCGTGTCTGGTGACGACATGCTCAGGTCTCCCGTGAAATTGAACAGGTCGCGATCGACATCGGCTCCTGCCCGAAGCGGTCATCGTCCGCGCTCATCGCCGTCGAATGCATGGGCGGAGACTGTAACGAGTTCATCGAGTGGGTGATACCCATCGATCTCCGCCCGGTAGCACGATCATGCGGCGATCATCTCACATCGATCTGGGCCATGAAACGGTGGCAGCGTGATCTGACGTCCCGCAATTCGGACAGCGGCGCTCACCAGAGCCCAGGCCACCATCGCGTTCGCTGCTTTTCCTGCTCGGCGGTCAGACGCCACGGTCCATCGGCGATCTGCCGCGGGTGACCGGGCAGCTTCTCCGGACTCGCCCAACAATCCGGCACGCCCAACGATCGCGTGCAAAATAACGGGCGCTCCGGCGCGAGTTCGCGTGGCTGGCAATACCGCACGCCGCGATCGAGGTTCACCACCGAGCAATCGCGTCCGCTCGCCAGCGAGACCGCCATATCCAGCGGCGTACAGGTGAAACACCGGCAGGCTGGCGCCCGATGCGACGACGACGGCGCCCGCGACGACCGGCGCTTCGGGACCGCAGCCCGTCAGCAGGGATGTCATGATCAGCAGAAATGGGATGAAACCGCCGCGCATGATCCAGATTGATAAGCAAATGGTAAATAAATCGTTGGCGGCGACGCTGCGCTCCGGCCCTTCGACCTGGCCGTGGAGCATCCCGTTTGCTCCCGCCTCGTGCCGCCGCTATGTTCCGCCGCCCTAACTGACAAGAGAACCACGTGGTCGATATTTTCGACGAGGTCGAGGAAGAACTCCGCGAAGAGCGGATGCAGGAGTTCCTGAAGAAATACGGCGTGCTGCTGTTCGCCGCGGCTCTTTTGATCATCGGCGCCGTGGCCGGGTGGAAAGCCTGGGGGTGGTATCAGGACCGCCAGGACATGGATGCCGCAAATCGCTATCTGGCCGCCGCCGCGAAGACCCAGGCCGCGGGCGTCGCCGGCCCCAATCGCGCCGCCGCGATCGCCGCGTTCCAGGCAGCGGCGGCCGGCGCGCCGGAAGGCTACCGCGTTTTGGCGCAGTTGCGGGAAGCGGCCTTGCGGGCCAACTCGGGCGACCTTCGCGGTGCGTCCGCCCTTTGGGATCAGGTCGCCGCCGATACCTCAGCCGACCCGCTGCTGCGCGATCTCGCCAGCCTCACATGGTGCCTCCATTACGCCGACAAAGGAGATCCCGCGTTGCTGGAGGGACGTTTGAAACCACTCGCCGCGCCAGGCAATCCGTGGCGGCCGTTGGCACAGGAGCAGCTCGCGTTGCTCGACATTCGGCAAGGCCACCTGGACGCGGCGAAAACCGCGTTGAAGAAGCTGGCCGAGGATACGACCGCGCCGAACGGCGTGCGGGGCAGAGCCGGCGCGTTGCTCGCCCGGGTGGGTGGATGAGCGACATGGACGGCGGCAAACCCAAAGCGGGGCCAATGCGCCCCATCCCGGACATCGCGAGCCAACGCGTGGCCCCGAGATCGCCGACGGCGCTGCGTGCCCTGTCCCGTCGCGCCGCGCTCCTCGCGCCGCTCGCGCTGGGCGGATGTGAGACGATCGAGGGCTGGTTCACGACGAAAAAGGTTCCGCTGCCGGGCAAAAGGGAGCCTCTCGGCGGCCCGCGGCGAGGCTTCAGCCCAGACCAGGGAACGCCAGCGGTCACTCTGCCGCCGCCGGTGCGCGACATGGCGTGGCCTCAGGCGGGTGGTGATCCGACCCACCTGATGGGGCATTTGAGCGCCAATGACGTGCTGAAGCAGGCCTGGTCGGCGGATGTTGGCGAAGGCGGGGGAAAGCGGCGCCAGATCCTGGCGCAGCCGGTGGTCGCGAACGGCATCGTGTACGCCATGGACTCCGAATTCAGTGGTCTCCGCCTTCACGCTCGCCACGGGCGCGCGCGTGTGGCGCACACCGACCGTGAATGAGGACCTCGACAGCAGCAACGTCGGCGGCGGCCTCTGCGTGAACGGCGACACGCTCTACGCGGTCAACGGGATGGCCGAGTTGTTGGCGCTGGACGCGGTCAAGGGCGGCATACGCTGGCGGCAGAGCATTAAAGTCCCGGCCCGATCGGCGCCCACCGTGGCCGATGACCGGATCTTCCTGACCACGATCGACAGCAAAATTCTGGCGCTGTCCGCGACCGACGGCCACCAGTTGTGGTCGTATCAGGCGACCCAGACCGCCACGACCGTGCTTGGCAGCCCGGCGCCGGCGGTTGCGCAAGGCATCGTGGTCGCGGGCTTCGGCTCTGGTGAACTCGCCGCTTTGCGTGTCGATAGCGGCAACGTCATTTGGACTGACGGACTCGGCCTCGCCGAAGGCCGGCCGACCCTGGTGGATTTCCTGGCGATCCGCGGCGAGCCGGTGATCGAAAACGGCCAGGTGTTCGCGACCGGGCTTGGCGGCCTCACCATCGCCGCGGACCTGTTGACCGGCCGGCGCGTGTGGGAGCGGCGGGTCGCCAGCGAGAACACACCCTATATCGCCGGCGACTGGATGTTCCTGATTTCCACGGACGAAATGGTGGGCGCGATCAACATCAGCGATGCGCGGATCGCCTGGGTTGCCTCGCTGCCGCGTTGGGAGGATCCGGACAAGAAAAAGGATGTCATCACCTGGTACGGTCCGATGCTGGCGGGGGGGCGGCTCATCGTGCTCGGCAGCAACAGTCGGGCGCTGGCGCTGAACCCCCTCAGCGGAGAGACGGTGACGACGATGACCCTGTCCGATGCGCCCACGCCGTTCACGCCGGTCGTCGTCGATGGGACGATGCTGGTGGTGACGAACGATGGTAAGCTGACCGCCTGGCGATAAAGGAATTCATCATGCCGCCCGTCGTTGTTATCGCGGGCCGGCCGAATGTCGGCAAATCAACCCTGTTCAACCGGCTCGCTGGCCGGCGGACGGCGTTGGTCGCCGACACCCCCGGCGTCACCCGTGACAGTAAGGAAGCCGAGGCCATGCTGCGCGGCCGGCTGGTGAAGCTGGTCGATACCGCGGGCCTCGAGGAAGCCGCGCCTGAGACTTTGGCGGGCCGGATGCGCGCCGGCGCGGCGGGCGCGGTGCGGGACGCCGACCTCGTGCTGTTCGTGATCGACGCGCGCGCCGGGTTGACCCCGGTCGATCGGCATTTCGCGCAGTGGCTGCGGCGGCAGGACAAGCCGGTGATGCTGGTGGCGAACAAGTGCGAGGGACGCATGGCGATGTCCTCGATCCTGGACGCTTACGAGTTGGGCCTGGGCGATCCGGTCGGCGTTTCGGCCGAGCATGGCGACGGCATCGCGGACCTGATGGGCGAGATCGCCAGCCGGTTGCCGGACGCGCCGACCGAGGCGGACGATGCCGACGACGCGGACCGGCCGCTGAAACTCGCCATCGTTGGGCGGCCCAACGCGGGGAAGTCCACACTGCTGAATCGGCTTCTGGGCGAGGACCGCATGCTGGTCGGCCCCGAACCTGGGCTGACCCGCGACGCCATCGCGTCGGTGTTGACCGATGACGCCGGGCGGCGGATCGAGATCGTCGATACCGCCGGACTGCGGCGGCCGGCACGGATCGAGGCGGACCTGGAGAAGATGTCCGTCGGCGCGGCGATCGGCGCGCTGAAAATGGCCGAGGTGGTGATCCTGGCGGTGGACGCGACCGAGGGGCTGAACGACCAGGATCTTGCGGATCGCCCAGTTGATCGAGCGGGAAGGCCGGGCGTGCGTGCTGGTGCTGAACAAGTGGGACGCGGTGGTGGATCGCAATGCCACGCGGCAGGCTGATCTCGGACCGGCTGGAGACATCGCTGACGCAGATGAAGGGCATCCCGGTGGTGACGCTGTCGGCGCTGACCGGCGCGGGGGTGGAGCGGTTGATGCCGATCGTGCGGCGGGCGCATGAGATCTGGAACAAGCGCGTCACGACCGGCGAGTTGAACCGGTGGTTCGAGAATGCGCTGGAGCGGCATCCGCCGCCGCTGGTGGATGGGCGACGGTTGAAGCTGCGGTATGTGACGCAGGCGAAGGCCCGGCCGCCGACGTTCCTGGCGTTCGGGACGCGCGCGGAACGGATTCCCGAGGATTACTCGCGATATTTGGTGAACAGTCTGCGCGAGACGTTCGATTTGCCGGGCACGCCGATCCGGTTGCAGTTGCGGGGGACGAAGAATCCGTTCGCGGAGGAAGGCAGGCGAGGGTGAACGCGCGGATCGCCGCTTCCAGACGCACTGTCACGACCTGCCGCTGAGCCGGTCGTCTCGATCAGCGCGCATGGTCACGGACAGCCGACCTGGAGGCGGTTGAATTGACGCTGCTGAAACGAATTCCCGGCGCCGCTACAGCCCGCCCTTACGCCGGTCCCAGCCGGATCGCCTCAATCCCGGAGGTTGCCCCGATCACCGGCGACAGCCGCAACCCCGCGGCCAGCGCGAACAGCACCGTCAGCGGCATCTGCACGGACCGAGCCCCCGTTACCGCGGCGATCGCGGTATCCTCATCGCGCATACAATCCGCGAAGCCCGCCGGCCACGCCGCCCCTGGACCGTCGATCCGAACCAGCAAATCGGCCGGTTCGCCCATCAGTACGATCGTCCCGCCCTTCGGCAGACAGTCGCATGCCAGCACGATCAGGTTCAGCACGACCCGGGCGATTGGCGGCCGAAAGACGCAATCAACCGGCAGAGCCCTGATATCGACGCCGATGCGCCGCGCCGCCAGTGCGGGCGTCACCAGCTTGATCAGCGCCGGCAGTGTGATCGGATCGATTTCCGGTCCCCAGGCCGACCGCAACAGCCGCAACCGCTGGGTCAGTGCCTGGGTCGCCGACGTGGCGAACGCGAGCACCTCGGTGTCGCGGCCCGTGTCCTCGGCCACCATTTCCAACGCGTTGCCGACGGTTCCGATCAGCCCGCCCAGGTCGTGGCACAAGCGCGCGCAGACCAGTTCCACAAGGCGTATGGTGTCGGCCAATCGCGTCATCCGCGTTCGCTGCCCCTTTCGCTCGACGGTCTTTGCATCGCGCCCGCCGATCCCCACCTTACATCATGAAGCCAGCCGGAAAAGCCGCCGTGCGTCGACCCGTCGCAACTTCGCGGATGTCCTGGGCATCGGCATTGCGCGACGGATATGAGCAGGAGTATCTGCCTACCATGATTGACCCGTTCGGGCGCCCCATCACCTACCTGCGGGTATCGGTCACGGACCGCTGCGACCTGCGCTGCGTCTATTGCATGGCGGAGGACATGACGTTCCTGCCAAAGCGCGAATTGCTGACGCTCGAGGAACTGGACCGTCTGTCGGCGGCATTCATCCGTCTCGGCACCACCAAGATCCGCATTACCGGCGGGGAGCCGCTGGTTCGCCGCGATATCATCCGGCTGTTCCGGTCGCTCGGCGCGCGTCTCGGTTCGGGCCTGAACGAGTTGACCGTCACCACCAACGGCACCCAGCTCGCGAAGCACGCCACGGGGCTGTACGCAGGCGGGCGTGCGGCGCATCAACGTGTCGCTGGACAGTCTCGATCCGGGCCGGTTCACCCAACTGACACGCTGGGGCAAGATCGAGCAGACCCTGGACGGGATATTCGCCGCGAAAGCCGCCGGCCTCGCGATCAAAATCAACGCGGTGGCGATGAAGGGCGTGAACGAGGACGAGTTCGACGCCATGATCGCCTGGTGCGGGGAGCACGGGTTCGACCTCTGCCTGATCGAGACGATGCCGATGGGCGAAATCAGCGAGGATCGCTCGGAGCAGTATCTGCCGCTATCGATTGTGCGCGCACGGTTACGCAAGACCTGGACGCTCGACGACACCGATTACCGCACGGGCGGTCCGGCGCGATATTTCAACGTGAAGGAAACCGGCCGGCGCATCGGGTTCATCACGCCGATGACGCATAACTTCTGCGAGAGCTGCAATCGGGTGCGCCTGACCTGCACCGGCACATTGTATATGTGTCTTGGGCAGGAAAACTCAGCGGAGTTTCGGCCGCTGCTGCGGGAGGGCGCGTCGGACGCGGATCTCGATGACGCGATCAAGGCGGCGATCGCGCGCAAGCCGAAGGGCCACGATTTCATCATCGACCGGCGGCACGACAAAGCCTCCGTGGGCCGGCACATGAGCGTGACCGGCGGCTGACCCGAACAGTCGCGACGCTGTCTCCAAAGCCAACGGATTCAATCCAGACCGGCCTCCCGAACATGACGTCGGGGCGGCTTCGGCTTGCGTCTCGCGCGATGTTCGGCCAAACCAACCCGCTCAACAATCCGAGCCAAGAGAGGAAGCCCATGTCCGGTCCCGCGCCGCGCACGCTGTTTGACAAAATCTGGGACAGCCATGTCGTGGAACGGCTCCCGGACGGCACCTGCATCCTTTACATCGACCGTCACCTTTTACACGAGGTCACCAGCCCGCAGGCGTTCGAGGGATTGCGTCTGGCTGGCCGCAAACTGCGCCGCCCCGACCTGACGATCGCCGTGGCGGACCACAACATTCCGACCGTCGGCCTGCGCACGCCGCCCGACATCAAGGAAGAAGACAGTCGCATTCAGGTTCAGACCCTGGAAGCGAACGTCAAGGCATTCGGCGTGCCCTATATTCCGATCCTCGATGTTCGCCAGGGCATCGTGCACATCATCGGTCCGGAACTCGGCCTCAGTCTGCCGGGCACGACGATCGTTTGCGGCGACAGCCACACCTCCACGCACGGCGCGCTGGGCGCGCTCGCGTTCGGCATCGGCACGTCCGAGGTCGAGCATGTGATGGCCACGCAAACCTTGCTGCAAGCGCCTCAGAAGAACATGCGCATCGACGTCTCCGGCACGCTCGGACTGGGCTGCTCCGCCAAGGACATCGTGCTGGCGATCATCGGGAAAATCACGACGGCGGGCGGCAATGGCCACGTGATTGAATACACCGGCGATACCATCCGCGCGCTCGACATGGCCGGCCGCATGACGGTGTCCAACATGTCGATCGAGGCCGGCGCGCGCGCGGGCCTCGTCGCACCGGATCAGACCACGTTCGACTACGTGAAAGGCCGCGAATACGCGCCAAAAGGCGAAGCGTACGACAAGGCCGTCGCGTACTGGAAGACATTGCCAAGCGATCCCGGTGCGCATTTCGATACGGAAGTGTTCCTGACCGCCGCGGAAATCGCGCCGATGGTCACCTGGGGCACGACACCGGGCCAGGTCATTCCGGTGACCGGCGTCGTACCGAACCCGGCGGATGAGGCGGACGAGGGCAAGCGCGGACAACTGCAACGCATGCTCGACTACATGGCGCTGACACCCGGCCAGCATCTGACCGACGTGAAGGTGGACGTGATCTTCATCGGGTCGTGCACCAACGGCCGTATCGAGGATATCCGCGCCGCCGCGCGGGTCGCCAAGGGCCGCAAGGTCGCTGACGGTGTGCAGGCGCTGGTCGTGCCCGGCTCCGGTCAGGTGAAAAAGCAGGCCGAGGAAGAAGGTCTGGATCGCATCCTGCTCGAGGCCGGCTTCGAATGGCGCGATCCGTGCTGCTCCATGTGCCTCGGCATGAACCCGGACAAACTCACGCCGGGCCAGCGTTGCGCCAGCACGTCCAATCGCAATTTCGAGGGTCGGCAAGGCATCGGTGGCCGGACGCATCTGGTGTCTCCCGCGATGGCGGCGGCCGCGGCGGTCACGGGCCGGTTCGCCGACGTGCGGCAATTCGGTTGATCGGAGGGGAATGAGATGGACAAGTTCACCACCCTGACGGGTATCGCGGCACCGATGCCGATGCAAAACATCGACACCGACAAAGTCATTCCGGCGCGCTTCCTGAAGACCATCAAGCGCACCGGCCTCGGCGTGCACCTGTTCGACGCGCTGCGGTATCTGAAGGACGGTTCGGAGAATCCGGATTTCGTCTTGAATCAGGAGCCATACCGCAAGGCCGAGATCATCATCGCCTACGAGAATTTCGGCTGTGGGTCGTCGCGTGAACACGCGCCATGGGCTTTGCTCGATTTCGGCATCCGCTGCATCATCGCGCCGGATTTCGCCGACATCTTCTTCAACAACAGCTTCAAGAACGGCATCCTGCCGATCCGCCTGCCGCGCGCGATTTGCGAGCAACTCGTCGACGACAGCAAGCTCGGCGGCAACGCGCGCGTCACGGTCGATCTGGAACGTCAGGTCGTCGTGCGGCCGAACGGCGAGGAAATTCACTTCGAGATCGATCCGTTCCGCAAGCACCTGCTGTTGAACGGTCTGGACGACATCGGCCAGACACTGCAGCACGGCAAGGCGATCGACGGTTACGAGACCGGTCGTCAGCAAAGCCAGCCCTGGTTGCCCACGATCGCCGCCTGAATCGAGAGGAACGCGCGCCATGCCGGCGAACAAGAAACTGTTGATCCTGCCTGGCGACGGCATCGGTCCCGAGGTCATGCGCGAAGTGCGCCGGATCATCGATTGGATGGATCGCCGCCGCATGGTCACCTTCGACGTGACCGAGGATCTGGTTGGCGGCGCCGCGATCGACGCGCGCAAGACACCGATCACCGACGCGACCATGCAGGCCGCGAAAGACGCCGACGCGATCCTGTTCGGGTCGGTCGGCGGTCCGAAGTGGGACAAGCTCGGCTTCGACATGCGGCCCGAGATCGCGATCCTGCGGCTGCGCAAGGAACTCGACATTTTCGCGAATCTGCGGCCGGCGATCGTGTTCGATCCTCTGGTCGATGCGTCGACGTTGAAGCCCGACGTCATTCGCGGCCTGGACATCATGATCGTCCGCGAAAGCACCGGCGGAATTTACTTCGGCGAACCCCGTGGCGTGGAAACGCTGCCGGATGGCCAGAAGCGCGGTTTTGATACCGAAACCTATACGACCAATGAGATCGAGCGCGTCGCCCGCGTCGCCTTCGAACTGGCGCGCAAACGGCAAAACCGGGTGTGCAGCGTCGAGAAAGCCAACGTCATGCAGTCCGGGCTGTTCTGGCGTCAGACGGTGACGGCGCTGCGTGAGCGGGAATTCCCCGACGTGGAACTGTCCCACATGTACGCCGACAACTGTGCGATGCAGTTGGTGCGCTGCGCCACGGCAGTTCGACGTGATCGTGACCTCGAACATCTTCGGCGACCTGTTGTCCGATCTGGCTTCGATGCTGACCGGCAGCCTGGGGATGTTGCCGTCCGCGACCCTCGGCGCGGTGCGGGAGTCGGGCAAACGGCACGCGTTGTACGAACCAATCCACGGCAGCGCGCCGGATATCGCCGGCAAGGGCATCGCCAATCCGCTGGCGCAATTGTTGAGTTTCGCGATGCTGCTGCGCTTTTCATTCGGCATGGACGAGGATGCCGCGCTGATCGAGAAAGCCTGCGTCAATGTGTTGGGCACCGGCCTGCGTACCGCCGATATCATGGGCCCAGGAATGGCGCGTGTGAGCACGAACGTGATGGGCGAGTCGATCATGCGGGAACTGGATAAGCTCGCCGCCTGATTGCACGGTCTTCGGCGTCTTGGCATGCTGGCGCCCTTGCTGAGCGAGGGACTGAGATGCCACATGCGCTGACCGACGACGGAGTTCGCCTGTATTACGAGGAAAGCGGCAGCGGCACGCCCGTCATCTTCGTGCACGAATATGCCGGAGACCACCGCGCGTGGGAGCCGCAGATGCGGCATTTCGGCCAGCGCTACCGGGCGATCACCTACGCGGCGCGCGGTTATCCTCCGTCGGACGTACCGGAAGACGTGGCGAAATATTCGCAGGCTCGCGCGGCGGACGATATCGGATCGGTGCTGGATCATCTGAAGATCGACAAGGCCCATGTCGTCGGCCTGTCCATGGGCGGTTTCGCGACCCTCCATTTCGGCTTCCGTCATCCCGGCCGCGCTCTCTCCCTGGTCGTCGCCGGCTGTGGCTACGGCGCGGAGCCTGGACAACGCGAAAAATTCCAGGCCGAGGCCGACGCGATCGCGAAATTCATCGACGACAACGACATCACGGTGTTCGCGGAGAAATACGCTGTACGGTCCAACCCGCGTGCAATTCGAGAACAAGGACCCGCGCGGCTTCGCCGAATTCAAACAGCAACTCGCCGAGCATTCGAAAGTTGGCGCGCGCAACACGCAACTTGGCGTGCAGCGTCATCGTCCGTCGCTATACGATCTCGTTGACGACATGAAGAAACTGACGATTCCGACCCTGGTCCTGACCGGCGATGAGGACTGGCCGTGCCTGCAACCTTCTTTGTTGATGAAGCAGAACATTCCCACCGCCGCGCTGTCGGTGATGCCGAATTGCGGCCACACCATCAACATCGAGGACCCGGATCAGTTCAATCGCATCGTCGGCGACTTTCTGCTGCATGTCGACTCCGGGCGCTGGCCGACGCGCGATCCACGCGCGCTCAGCGCATCGATCACGGGGATGAAATGATCCCGGTTATCGACCTGACGGATTATCTCGCCGGGGCGCCAGGGTCGCTGGAACGCACCGCGCGAGAAATCCAGGATGCGCTGACCCTGATCGGCTTCTTCGTCATCACCGGCCATGACGTGCCGGTCCGGCTGATCGAGCAGACCTTCACGGAGGCAAAACGGCTGCATGATCTGCCGATGAGCGACAAGGCCGCGATGAAACTGAACGACCACAACAACGGCTATATGGCGATGGGCCGTTACGCGGTGTGGACGTCGGACGTGAACAACAATGACAAGCCGGACCTGAACGAAGCGTTCTTCATTCGCCGGGAACGAGCGGCGGACAATCCGATGCGCATGACGGGCCGCCGCTTTACCGGGCCCAACGTCTGGCCGGATGAAGGACTGCTGCCGGATTTCCGCTCGCATATTCTTGAATATCTCGGTGCGATGGAGGATTTCACCAATCGTTTGCTGCCGGCGGTTTCGGTGTCGCTGGACCTCGATCCAGGCTTCTTCACGCCGCACTTCGTGGAGAGTCAGTTCAATTTGCGGCTGTCGCATTATCCGCCGGTCGCGGCCGACGCGAACCAGTTCGGCATCGCACCCCACAGCGACGCCAACTTCATGACGTTCCTGGCACAGTCCGACGTTCCGGGGTTACAGGTGCGGACGGTGGACGGGACCTGGATCGATATGCCGTATATCCCGGGCTCGTTCGCGGTGAACGGCGGCGATACGCTGCGCCGTTGGACCAATGGCCGCTTCCTGTCCACGCCGCACCGCGCGCTGCCGCCCACGGGAAGTCATCGGTACGCGATCCCGTTCTTTCTGGCGCCGCACCTCGACACGCGGATCGCGTGCCTGCCGACCTGTACCGGTCCGGGGAACCCGCCGAAATGGGAGCCGATCAGCTACGAGGACTGGATCACCTGGTGGACCAACGAGAACTACGATCCGAAGCGGCAGAAGGACATCGCCGCGTAACCGGCGTCAGGTCTTCAGCGTGTTCTTCGTCAGTTTGACGCCGTGCGCCTTGAGCCAGGCTTTGTGTTCCGCCTGCGCCTTGGTCAGCGCCGCCGTCTTCGGCAGGCTGACCTGCTTGTTCTTCGGCGTATGCAGCTTGATCACACGAGACATCGAGCCCAGCTCCGGTTGGATGCGCGCCGGAGCGTAGCACGGATGTGGGCCGACAACGTCATCTCTTCGCGCCGTATTTCGCTTCCAGTTGCTCCGGCGTCAGGAACCGCTGCTCCATGTCGCGGATCGTTCCGAGCCCCATCAGATCGTTGATCTCCGCGAACGACACCGCGAGGTCCGGCCGTTCGATCACCCGGCCTTCCTCGATCGACTGCTTCAATACGCCCAGCGCATTGCGCATGCCCATGATCGCCGCGCTGGTGACCAGACGTGGGTACGACGCCACCGCGACGCCGATATCCTGTAGCTCCTTCGCGCACAGCAACGGTGTGGTTGGCCGCGCGCGGATGCCGAAGCCCATGTTCACGGACAAAGGCTTTGAGACTTCCTTGGTCACCAGCGCGATGTCGTCTTTCGCCAGCAACGCGTCGGCGAACAGCAGGTCGGCTCCGGCCTCGGCGTAAAGGTTCAGGCGCCGGATGGCTTCCTTTACACCGTGTGTGGCGATCGAATCGGTGCGCGCCTTGATGATGAAGTCAGGATCGCGGCGAGCCTCCACCGCGGCACGGATTTTCTCGACGCCTTCCTCGGCGGAAATGACCTCTTTGCCCTCCATGTGCCCGCACCGCTTGGGCGATACCTGATCCTCGAGCATGATCCCGTCGAGGCCGGCGGCCTCGAAGCCACGCACGGTGAAGAACACGTTGATGGCGTTGCCGTAGCCGGTATCGGCGTCGGCGCTGAGCGGAATGTCGACGCACGCGGCGATGTCGCGGGAACGCGAGACATTCGCCTCGTAGCTGAGCAGGCCGACATCGGCCCAGCCGAGCGTCGTCTCGGACAGGCCCGCGCCGGAGATGCCGCCGGCCTTAAAGCCCATTTGCTGGATCAGGCGCGCGCTGAACCCATCATAGACGCCGGGTTGGATCAGGATCTCTTCGGCCTCGATCAGTTGCCGGAACCGGGTGGTCTTCTTCATCGTCCGCCTCCCGCAACGTTACCGGTTCACCTGCGAGCGCATGAATTTCGCCTTCGCCGCGGCACCCTCGATGACGTAGTTATGATCCGATCCGGTCAGCACGAAGCGCGACCCCATGCGCGATGTAGCGCGCGGCGTCGGCGTTGTCGTTGATGCCGCCCATGCCCAGGATTTTGCCGTGTTTGCGGCAGGCGTCGCCAACAACCTGATAGGCATCGATCAGTTTCTGATGGCCCATTTGGCCGGGAATGCCCAGTTCCGTTGTGAGATCGAAACTGCCGAATAACAGAACGTCGATACCGGGGACGGCCGCGATGGCGTCGGCGTTGCGCACGGCTTCCGGACTTTCGATCATCACCGTCGTGATGATTTCGTCGTTGATCTCCTTTTGCGCCAGCGCGACGTCCTGGACCTGATAGCCGTACAACGCCGGCGGTCCGCCCCAACTGCGCGTGCCGGCCGGCGGATAGTGAAACGCGTCGGCGATACGCTTTGCCTGCTGCGCGGTATCGACGTGCGGCACGATGATCCCCATCGCGCCATTGTCGAGCAACCGCGTGCCCTCATCCAACGCGCCCGTGCAGACCCGCACCAGCGGCGCCACGCCGGTCGGCAGCGCGGCGATGCAGATCTGGGTCGCCTCCTGCATCGAGAACGCGCCGTGTTCCATGTCGATGAACATGAAGTCGTAGCCCGCGGCAGCGGCCAGCAATGGGGTCGCGATGGTGCGGAGGTGATAAACCTGAAAACCCAGGGCCATTTCGCCTTGTGACATCTTGTGCTTCGCGGCATTGCGGACGATTGGCATGGGGTTTCCTCCCGGTTGACGCGGCAAGGCAGCACGGTCCGGCCTGTCGCGTCAAACCACGCGGTCTTGCCCGGTGGAGCGGCGGCGTGGGAGGCTCCGGCATGATCAATCGTACGCGCCTGGCCGTCGATATTGGCGGCACCTTCACCGATCTCGTGCTGTCGCTGCCGGATCGGACCTTGTCGAAAAAGCTGCTGACGACACACGACCATCCCGACGCGGCGGTGATCGAAGGGGCGCGGCTGATCCTGGCCGAGGCAGGGATTCCGGCATCACGCCTGGACCTGGTCATTCATGGCACGACCCTGGCCACCAACGCATTGATCGAGCGCAAGGGCGCGCGCACCGCTCTGCTGACAACGCGCGGTTTTCGCGACTTCGCTCGAAATGGCGTACGAGCATCGGTTCGAGCAATACGATCTGTATATGGAACGGCCGGCGCCGCTGGTGTCGCGCGACCTGCGGCTGGAAGTCGCCGAACGTCTGGCCGCCGACGGCTCGCTGCTGCTGCCGCTGGACGAAGCCGGTCTGCAACCCGTGATCGAGACTTTGCGCGCGGAAAAGATCGAGGCGCTGGCGATCAGTTTCCTGCACGCCTACATCAACCCGGGCACGAGGAACGCGCGCGCGCGGTCATCGCCGCCGCGTTGCCGGATCTGGCGATTACGCTCTCGCACGAGGTGTGCCGCGAAATCCGCGAGTATGAACGGACCTCGACCACGGTCGCCAATGCTTACGTGCTGCCGCTGATGGCGAACTACCTGCGCGACATGCGCGACGGGACTCGCGGCGCTCGGCGCGACGTGTCCGTTGCTGTTGATGATGTCCTCGGGCGGCATTTGCACGATCGAAACGGCGTGCCGGTTTCCGGTGCGTCTGGTCGAAAGCGGTCCGGCCGGCGGCGTGATTCTGGCGCGGCGGATCGCGGCGCGCGGCGGCTACGACCGGGCCCTGTCGTTCGACATGGGCGGCACGACGGCGAAGATCACCCTGATCGACGATTACACGCCGCAACAATCCCGCCATTTCGAGGTCGCGCGCGCGTATCGTTTCGCCAAAGGCAGCGGCATTCCGGTGCGCATTCCGGTGATCGACATGGTGGAGATCGGGGCGGGTGGCGGCTCCATCGCGCGGGTCGACTCGCTGCGCCGTATCGTCATCGGGCCGGACAGCGCGGGCTCCGAGCCTGGACCCGCCTGCTATGGTCGCGGTGGCGAACGGGCAACCGTCACGGATGCGGACGTGGTCCTCGGCCGGATCGACCCGGATGGGTTCGCCGGCGGCTCGATCGTGCTGGACCCGGCGAAAGCAGTGGCGGCGATCGCCAAAAGCATCACGCTGGACATGACCGGTCCGGAAGCCGCGCGGGGCATCACGGAAATCGTCGACGAAACGATGGCCAGCGCGGCCCGCGTCCATGCGGTGGAGAATGGCAAGGACACCGCCGGCCGCACGTTGATTGCCTTCGGTGGGGCGGCGCCGCTGCATGCCGCGCGCCTCGCCGGCAAGCTGGGGATCGAGCGTGTGGTCATTCCGCCGGACGCGGGCGTGGGGTCCGCGCATGGCTTCCTCGATGCGCCGATCGCGTACGAGGTGGTGCGCACGCGCGTCGTGCGGCTGGATCAACTGGACCAGGTCGGCATCGACACCATGTTCGCCGAGATGCGCGAGGAAACCGAGACGGTGGTCCGGCTTGGCGCGCCCACCGGCGAGCTTCGGGAAACCCGCACCGCCTATATGCGCTACCGCGGTCAGGGCCACGAAATCGCGGTGCCGTTCCCGGCCGGCAAGGCCGATCCGGACGACGTTACGAGCCGCCTTCGATACGACCTACACCGCCCTGTTCGGTCGGATCATTCCGCGTCTGGAGATCGAGGTGGTGACCTGGACGCTCGCTCTCGAGCAACGCCAGGACCGGCCGGGCGCCTCGATCGTCCCGGCGGCGACGGGTCCGGCGAAACCCACCGGCACGCGCCGCATGGTCGAGGCGGAGACCGGGGAAAGCGTGATTGCGCAGGTCCATGACAGAAGCGCGCTGACACCTGGCGCCAACGTGGCGGGACCCGCGGTGATCCTGGAGGACGGCACCACGACGGTGATCCCGACGGGCCGCCTCGCGCGGATCGGCGCCGACCGCGAAATCGTCATCGAAGGAATTCCGGCATGAGCGGTCGTAATGTTTCCGAAATCGAACTGCAGATCATGTGGAACCGGCTGCTCTCGGTGGTGGAGGAGCAGGCGCAAACTCTGGTGCGTACCGCGTTCAGCACGTCGTCGCGCGAGGCAGGCGACATTTCCGCCGGCGTGTTCGACCTCGATGGCCGGATGCTGGCCCAGGCGGTGACGGGGACGCCGGGTCATATCAATACGATGGCGCGCTCGGTCGGTCATTTCCTGGAGGTGTTCCCGGTCGCGCGGATGCAAGAAGGCGATGTCTACGTCACCAACGATCCGTGGAAGGGCACCGGTCATCTGTACGATCTGGTGGTGGTATCGCCGACGTTCATGGACGGGCGGATCGTTGGACTGTTCGCCAGCACCGCGCATCTCGTGGACATGGGCGGCGTGGGGCAAACGCCGGAGGGCCGTCAGATCTGGCACGAGGGGTTGTTCATCCCGTTGCTGCGGCTGGCGCGCGCGGGCGAGATGAATGAGGATCTGCTGGCGATGATCCGTGCCAATGTTCGCGAACCGGTGCAGGTCATCGGCGACGTTTATGCGCTGATCGCCTGCAATGAAATCGGCGGCCGGCGGCTGATCGCGATGATGCGCGAATTCAAATTGCACGATCTCGATCAACTCGGTGGCGAGATCATCCAACGCAGCCGCCGCGCGATGACCGAGGCGATTCAGAAACTGCCGAAAGGCTCCTGGACGTCGTCCATGCGCGTCGATGGGTATGAATTGCCGATCGACATCGTGGGTCGCGTAACGATTTCCGACGACACGATCCATGTCGATTTCACCGGCACGTCGGGCATGTCGTCGTACGCGATCAACTGTCCGATTTGTTACACCGAGGCGTATACCACGTTCGGCGTGAACTGCGTTGTCGCACCGCATGTGCCGAACAATGCCGGCAGTCTGGACGCGGTGAAAGTCACCGCGCCGCCAGGCACCGTGCTCAGCGCGGAATATCCCGCCGCGGTCTATGCCCGTTCCACCATGGGGCATCTGCTGCCGGACGTCGTGTATGGCTGCCTCGATCAGGCGATTCCGGGCCGCGTGCCGGCCGAGGGCACCTCCAATCTCTGGAGCCTGAAACTGATCGCCGGCCATGGTCTGACGGGTGTCGGCGGCAAGACCGGCACGCAGTTCATGACGATGAGTTTCCATTCCGGCGGAGCCGGCGCGCGGCCGCATCAGGATGGCCTGTCCGCGACACCCTTCCCGTCAGGCGTGCGGAACGTGCCGGTCGAGGCGACCGAGGCGATCACGCCGCTGGTCATCTGGCGCAAGGAATTACGCCAGGATTCCGGTGGTGCCGGCCGGCAACGCGGCGGGCTGGGCCAGGTGATGGAGGTCGGCTCCCGCGAGGACGCGGCATTTGGCTTGTTCGCGTCATTCGAACGCGTGAAATATCCGGCGCGTGGCCGCAGCGGCGGTGGACCGGGCGGCAAGGGCTCGGTACGGCTGGCGTCGGGCAGGGAACTGGGCCCGAAAGGCTTGCAGGTCGTTCCGGCGGGCGATCGGGTGATCGTTTCGATGCCGGGGGGTGGCGGGATGGGTGCGCCCGCGGAACGAGACCCGGATGCGGTCCGCCGCGACATCCGGCTGGGCTATGTCACCGCGGAAGCCGCCCGCGCGGAGTACGGCTTCGACCTCACGCCAGAATCCGGCGAATAAACGTCGCCGCCTCGCGCAACGCGTCGCGGCCCTCGGGCAAGATCGGCGCGAAGATTTGCCAGCCGTGCGGCACCTTGTGCCAGATGCGTAACGTGGTTTTCACGCCGGCGCGCGAGGCGTTCTCCGCCACACGGCGGGAATCATCCAGCAACACTTCGCTGTCGCTCGCCTGGATCAGCAGTGGCGGCAGACCGGCCAGATCGGCGTACACGGGTGACGCGAGCGGATCGGTCGCCGGTGTGTCCCCAAGATAATGCCGCGCCTGGCGAGCGACCCAGGATCCGTGAAACAGCGGGTCGCTCGCATCGTTCTCGGTGATGCTGTTTCCCGTGGCGGCGAGGTCGGTCCACGGTGAGAACAGCACGGCGGCGGCTGGCATCGGCATTGCGGCGTCGCGCAGTTTGAGCAACAGCGCCAAGGCGAGACCGCCGCCCGCCGAGTTGCCGGCGACCACGAGTTCGGACGCCGGCGGGCCCATGTCGATCAGCGCGTGATACGCCGCGACCGCGTCGTCGAGCGCGGCGGGAAATGGATGCTCGGGAGCCAGGCGGTAATCGAGCGCGAACAAGGCCGTGTCGCTCCAGGTCGCGAGGCGCGAGGTCACACACCGATGCGTCCGCGGCGACATGGTCGTGTAGCCGCCCCCGTGCAAATACAGCACGCGGCGTCCGCGCGCCGGGTGGACCGGTGCGATCGGCTCAATCCACTCGCCTTGCAGCGGGGCGCGATCTTCGGCTCGGATTCGCCATCCCGTGATGAGTTTCGCGCCAAACGGGACCTTCGCGGTCCGCGCGCGCGACGCGATCACGTCCAGGTCGCGCAACGAGTCGGGTTTGATCCATCGCCGCAGCATCCAGGTCAGGACCTGGTTTCGCCAACTCACGCGGCAACACCGCGCGTAAGGACAACCTCTGGAGCGGCCGGACACGCTTCAGGCCCGATCGTTGAACCGCGTATGCCCAAGGTTCAGGCCTCCATCGGCGAAATTCCCCTCGGTCACCGGCGGCCCGCCAATCGCCACGACGCGCCATCGGCAGCGGTCACACTAAGAGCAGGCACCCTCGAGGTTGGCGATTCCAACGACGCCGATTACCGGAAGTTGCCGTATCCTCACCATGATGAGCGAAATAGGCTGATCGAGACGATTGACGAGCCGCCAGCCACTCCCCGGCCCTTTGCCGGGCATGCGGTCGAGCGCGATCCGGCAACTGTGGTACTCTCCGGTGAGCCCGTTATAGAGATAAGAAATTTCGAGCTCTCCCTTGTCGGCCGGGCTCGCGAAATGGCCGTGCAGCACAATGGCGTCGTGGCCGGGGATTCCGTCGATGACCGCGCCTCGCGCACTGTCCACGATGGTCGGTGGAAACTCCACGACCTTGACCTGTTCCTCACCGGACCGCTCGCCTCGGAAGGCGGCATAGCTATGCCGCTCGAGCCGGATTGCCTTCACGGTGCCGTCCTCCACGAACACCCCGAGACACTGGAAACCGCCATCGCTGGTATGGTCGATCATGGCGAGTTGCCTGATCGTCGATGTCGAATCGGAGCACGCATGAACCGCCTGGCCAGGCGGCGGCGTGGGATGTTCCGCTTCGAACCCGGCCAGGACGGGGGAACTGCCGAGGATCACGATGGCCGCCCCCGTCAGGCTGGCGCCGATCCAGGCATGGCGCGCCAACGCCGATTTGATCCATCTTCCGATGACCATAAGCTCCTCTCAAGGTGAAGCCCGCGAGTGTCCCCATTTCCCGGCGCGACCGCGGCTACGGCGAATACCGGTCATCCCTGGCTCCGGCAATCCGGAAGCGCTTTCAGAGAGTTGCGATCAGATCCCCGAGCACGCTCGAGCAGGTTCGGGCGTCACACTGACCTGGATTGATTTCAGCCGGTCATCGGGAATCGAATGCAGGTCCGGATCCTTCGTCCCTGCCTCTGAACCTTGGCGCCATAATCCGTGCTTGGCAATGGGCCGCCCAGGCGCCGCCCAAGGGCCGCCCAAGGGCCGCCCAAGGGCAGCCGAGAGCGCGACAGCGAAGGCCTGGCCAGTCAGCACCGCGCCATTCCGGCAGGTCTCCGAATCCCTCGCGGAACGTTTCCCTGGGTTTTGCGTTCAGGTCTGGTGACGTGACAGGACCGCTTTATGCCTCGTGGTCGATCTTTCGGGTTGGATACAGGCCTCAGCGGTCAGCGCATCACGGTGAACGCGTTATTCGGCCGAATCGGGGCCATCGGACACGCGATCCCTCATCGGTTCAAAACGTCGGCCGCTCAGGCCGGCACGGATACGCCCCCGAAAGTCGCCCAATCCAGCCTGGCGCTCAGCAATTTGCGCGCCATCGTCATCGTGATCGTGGTCGCCTTTCATTCAGCGCTGGCCTATCTCAGCTCGTTGCACGGTTCCGCGTTTGCGTTCGACGACCCGCCGTTCAAATGGCGGGCGTTTCCCATTGTCGATAGTCATCGTTGGTTCGGCTTCGACATGTTTTGCGCCTGGCAAGACGTCTACCTGATGTCGTTCATGTTCTTTCTGTCGGCCTTGTTCACCTGGCCGAGCCTCGCGCGGAAGGGCGAAGGGAAATTCCTGATCGACAGGCTGCTTCGTCTGGGTTTGCCGTTTGCGTTCGCGGTCACGGTGGTCGTGCCGATCGCCGAGTATCCGGCTTATCGCGTGACGGCGATCGATCCGGGCGCGATGGCGTACGTCCGGCACCTTCTGGCACTGCCGTTCTGGCCCAACGGTCCGATGTGGTTCTTGTGGCAATTGCTGGCGTTGACGGTTCTGGCCGCCGGACTGCACCGGTTCGCGCCGACGTGGGTGGCGGCACTCGGCCGTGCGTCCGGCCGCCTCAACGCCGGCCAATGCTTCGCCGGCCTCGTGGCGGCGGCGGCGCTCGCGTATGTCCCGTTGGCGTTGATTTTTACCCCCTGGACCTGGTCGATGAGTGGCCCGCTCTCGCTCCAGTTCAGCCGGCCGCTGCTGTATGCCGTACTCTACGTCGCGGGCCTCGGCGTCGGAGCGTTTGGTATTGAGCGTGGTCTGCTCGCGCCCGGGGGCCCGCTGGCACGCCGGTGGGCCGTTTGGCTGGCGGTGGCACTCGGAACGTTCCTGCTCTGGTGTGGGCTGACCGCTCTGGGTATGCGGTATCCCGACGGTGGTCCGATCGCTCTGCGGGTTGTCGTGGACAGCAGCTATGCGCTGGCCTGCGTGAGTGGTTGCTTCTTCGTGACGGCCGCGTGCCTGCGCTTCGGCGCGGTGCGTTCGCCGATCCTCGCCAGCCTGGCGAACAACGCGTTCGGTATTTATCTGGTGCACTACGTGTTCGTCGTCTGGCTGCAGTATGCCTTCCTCGGCATCGCGCTGTTCGCGCTCGCCAAAGGCCTGCTTGTCGCGACTGCTTCCCTCCTCCTCGCCTGGGGGACCACCGCGGCCATGCGCCGCGTGCCATTCGGGCCTGCTCTTATCGGCGAGGCACGCCGCGCGATCCGCCCAACGGTCGCGGCGGCTTTGCCGGTGAGCGCCAAGGTGAATGTCCTTTACGGCACGGATCGTCATAAGTTTCCGCCGCCAAAACTGGCGCGGCCATAAGGTGACCTCGGTCCGATCAGAGCCACGATGTCATTAACATTCAGGTTGGCATCCAGGAACCTGTTCCAGGACAGGCTCCGCTTCATCGCCACGATCGTGGGGATCGTGTTCTCCATCGTTCTCGTCACCATTCAACTCGGGCTGTTCCTCAGTTTCGAGCGCATGGTCACGGCGATGATCGACCACGCCTCCGCCGATCTTTGGGTCGTACCACTTGGAACCAAATGCTTCGAGGATCCATCATTGCTCGATGAACACGATCAACGTCAGATCATGACAGTCAAGGGCATCGCCGAAGCGGTCCCCGTGCTGATCGGCTTCACCCAATGGGCGGTGCCGAGCGGAGGGGTAACGCCCGTATTCGCGATCGGCGCGGACGCGGGCGAGCGAGGATTGCGGCCGTGGAACGTTGTCCAGGGTAACATCGCCGATTTGTCCGCGCCCGGAGCCGTGGCGATCGACAAAACTTATGCCGGGCGGCTGGGTGTCTCGAAGATTGGCGAAACGGCTGAAATCCGGGAACAGCCGGTTCGGGTCGCGGCGATCACCGATGGAATTCGCTCATTCACGACCACACCGTATCTCTTCACCTCCCTCGCGAACGCGCGGAATTTCGTGGCAACGCCGCCCAATCGGGTCTCCTATTTCCTGCTGCACCTTTCACCCGGCGCCGATATCATCTCGATCCGAGATCAACTAACGTCGAAGCTGAACAAGGTCGAGGTTCTGACGCCGGCCGAATTCCGTGCTCGCAGCCGAGAATTTTGGCTGTTTGGTACCGGTGCCGGTGCCGCGCTGTTCGCGGGCGCGCTGCTCGGAGCCATCGTGGGAACTGTCATCGTCGCGCAAACGCTTTATTCCAGCACCAAGGATCACCTGAGTGAGTTCGCGACGTTGCGGGCCATCGGTTCGTCGAGCGGCTATATCCACAAGGTCATCATCTGTCAGGCATTGCTCAGCGCCGTGATCGGCTTCGGCCTCGCGGCGTGCATTGGCCTGATCGTGGTTCGATCTACCGCCGAAACGTCTTTGCCGATTGTCATGACACCGGAACTGACCGCGGCGTTGCTTCTGCTTACGATTGTGATGTGCATCCTTTCGGCCATCGCCGCCATCGTGCAGGTGTTGCGGATCGATCCCGCGGTGGCGTTCAGACAATGAACGAACCACTGCTCGAGGCCGTCGATGTCGTGCAGCGGCTTGGCAAAGGCGCCGGTGAGGTGTGCGCGCTGAAGGGCGTCAATCTGGCGCTCGGCGGCGGCCAGCTCACGCTTCTGATGGGTCCGTCCGGCAGCGGCAAGACGACGCTGTTGTCCGTGCTTGGGTGCATGTTGACCCCGACGGAGGGAACCGTTCGGGTGCGCGGCCACTCCACGACCGGCGCGCGGCCTGGGCAGTTGGCCAAACTCCGCCGCGACCATATCGGCTTTATCTTCCAGTCGTATCGCCTGTTTCCGATGTTGTCCGCGGTGGACAATGTCCGCCTCGCGCTGGACGTCCGCGGCGAGAGCTCCGATCGCGCGATCGCCAAAGCGCGGGAGGTGCTGCTGACCGTCGGTCTCGCGCACAAGGAGAACGCCTTTCCCGGCGAACTCAGCGGCGGCGAGCAACAGCGGGTGGCGATCGCTCGTGCCATTGTCGGCAACCCCTCCGCGATCCTGGCGGATGAGCCGACCGGGGCGCTGGACAGCGAGAATGGCCTCGCGGTCATGAAAATCCTCGCCCAGATCGCCACCGACCCCTCGCGCGGGGTGATGGTGGTCACTCACGATCCGCGGATCGCACGGCTGGCCGATCGCATTATTCACATCGAGGATGGCCGGATCACGCACGAGACGTGATCCACTTTCAGAGCATCCGTCCGCGTGTCGCGCACCGGCGTCGCTTGTGCGCCCGCTTGGGCTGGTTTAACTGAGCCCATGGAAGGAACATTACCGGAACCCTTTCTGAGTTGGTTCGCCGCCCGCGGTTGGACGCCTCGGCCGCATCAGATGGCGATGCTGGATGCCGCACGGGCCGGAGAGAGCGTGCTGCTGATCGCGCCCACCGGCGGCGGCAAGACGCTGGCGGGGTTCCTGCCCAGCCTGGTGGATTTGCACGAGCCGCCGCGGGAAGGGCTGCATACCCTGTACGTGAGCCCACTGAAGGCGCTGGCGACGGACATCGCCCGGAACCTGACGGCGCCGGTGACCGAAATGGCATTGCCGATCCGCATCGAAACCCGCACCGGCGACACGCCCGCCAACCGCCGTGCCCGCCAGAAACTTGCTCCACCGCATCTTTTGCTGACGACGCCAGAGAGTTTGGCGGTGCTCATCGCCTCGCCGGACGCGGCCGGATTTTTTGGCTCGCTGTCGGCGATCGTGATGGATGAAGTTCATGCGCTGGCCGGAACGAAACGCGGCGATCAACTGGCCTTGTGCGTGGAGCGCCTGGTTGAACTGGCGCCCGCTGTCCGGCGCGTCGGGCTATCCGCGACGGTCGCCCATCCGGACGCGATAAAGGCGTTCTCCGGCGCGGGCCGGATCATTTCGGTCTCGGATGGTGCGCCGCCCGCGCTGTCGATCATGTTGCCCGAGGGACGGCTCTCCTGGGGCGGTCATATGGGGTTGGAGGCAGCGCCTCAGGTCATGGCGCGTATTCGTGACGCGAGCATGACGATCGTGTTTGTGAATACGCGCGCTCAGGCGGAGCTGATGTTTCAGGCGCTGTGGCGGTTGAACGATCCGATGCTGCCGATTGGCCTGCATCACGGCAGCCTGGAGATCGAGCAGCGCCGCAAGGTCGAGGCCGCGATGGCGGCGGGCCGGCTGCGCGCGGTAGTCGCGACGTCTTCGTTAGATCTTGGCATCGATTGGGGCGGCATCGATCAGGTGATCCAGGTCGGTGCGCCGAAGGGTATCTCTCGGTTGTTGCAACGAGTCGGCCGCGCGAACCATCGGATGGATGAGGCCAGTCGGGCAATCCTGGTCCCAGCCAATCGATTTGAGGTTCTGGAGTGCCAGGCTGCGATTGAAGGGGTGTCCGAGAAAGAACTGGACGGTGATCCGCCGCGGCCCGGCGGGTTGGATGTGCTGGCGCAACATTTGCTTGGGCTGGCGTGCGCGGCGCCGTTTCGTCCGGATGATGTTTATGCCGAAGTCCGCCGCGCGGCGCCTTATGCCGATCTGACGCGCCAGGTGTTCGACGACGTACTGCGGTTCGTCGAGAACGGCGGTTACGCTCTCGAGGCATACGACCAATGGCGGAAATTGTTTCGTGACAGTCTGGGACTGGTGCATGTGCGCTCAGCCCGGGTCGCGATGCGGCATCGCATGAATATCGGCACCATCGTCGAGGCGCCGATGATCAAGGTCCGGCTGGTCGGCAAACGGAGTGCCTTCGGTCCGGTTTTAGGCGAGATCGAGGAATATTTCGTTGGTCTGCTGCGGCCCGGCGATACGTTCATGTTCGCCGGCCGGTTGCTGCGGTTCGTGCGGCTGCGTGAGATGGCGATCGAGTGTCAGGAAGGCGGCGACGGCGAACCCATGGTGCCGGCGTACGAAGGCGGCCGCTTGCCGCTGACCACCAATCTCGCCGATCGGGTACGCGATCTGTTGCGCACGCCGGCAAGCTTGGGACGCGTTTCCGGAAGCCGTGCACGAATGGCTCGACATGCAACGCGGCGTGTCTCGATTGCCTGGCCGCAACGACCTGCTGGTCGAAACGTTTCCACGCGGCGATCGCTGGTATCATGGTCGCCTATTGCTTCGAAGGTCGCAACGCGCATCAAACATTGGGCATGCTGCTGACCAAACGCATGGAGCGCGCGGGCTTTGCGCCATTGGGGTTTGTCGCCACCGACTACGTGATCGGGATCTGGTCGGTGCAATCGTCCGATGAACGTCGCCGCCCTGTTCGATCAGGACATGCTGGGCGACGATCTGGAAGAATGGATGGCCGATAGCTCGATGCTGAAGCGAACGTTTCGCAATGTCGCGGTGATCGCCGGACTGATCGAGCGGCATCATCCAGGCGCCGAAAAAACCCGGCGGCAGGTGACCGTGAACAGCGATCTGATTTATGAGGTGCTGCGAAAGCATCAGCCGGATCATATCCTGCTGCGGGCCACGCGGGCTGACGCGGCGTCCGGGCTGATCGATCTGAATCGCGTCGCGGGCATGCTGGCCCGGATTAAAGGACGGGTCGTGCACATGGTTTTGTCCCGGGTTTCGCCGCTCGCGGTGCCGGTCCTTTTGGAGATCGGGCGAGAGAATGTCCGCGCCGGCGAGACCGAGGAGGCGATGCTGGCGGAGGCCGAAGCCATCATCGCCGAAGCGACCGGAGAGCGAGAACCGCCGCCAACGAAGACGCATGCGACGGCGACCGGTGCAGGCGTCGTTGTTCGACGCATGACCGCGGCACCGATCCATCTCGCCGGGGAGCGGTTGATGCTCGACCCTCTGGGCGGCTTGTTCTGGCCGGAGACGGGTTTGCTGGCGGTATCCGACCTGCACCTGGAAAAAGGTTCGTCGCACGCGCGCAAAGGGAGCCTGTTGCCGCCATGGGACACGCATGTCACGCTGGATCGGCTCGGACTGCTGTTGCGGAAGTGGAAGCCGCGGATTGTCGTTACGCTTGGCGATTCGTTCCACGATTCGGACGGTGCCGGACGGTTGCCAAAAGGTGAACTGGCGCGGTTGGACGCCATGACGGACGCGCATCGCTTTATTTGGGTACTCGGCAATCACGATCCGCATCCGCCGAATGGCATCGGCGGTCAGTTCGTCGAGGAATTCGTCACGCATCCGATCCTGTTCCGTCATGAAGCGGTGGCACGCGCCGACGCCGGCGAGGTCGTTGGACATCATCATCCGAAAGCGTCGGTCCCGGCGCGGGGCGGGAATGTCAGCCGGCCGTGCTTCGTTGCCGACTCGCAGCGGTTGATGATGCCGGCGTTCGGCGCTTACACTGGGGGGCTCGACGTGCGGGATGTGGCGATCGCGCGGCTGTTTCCGCGCGGTGGCCGGGTGTTTCTGCTGGGACGCGACCGATTGTTCAGTTTTGCCATCGGTCAGTTGTCGGGGTGAGAGCAGACAAAAACACACAACCCGGCCTTCCTGCCTTACGTGAAACCGTTGCCTCAGACCACCGAACCCGGCGGAAACTAGGGCTTTCGCTTTTCCAGATGTGACGCCACACCTTCCTTGACCTCCGGCCCGGAGAATCCAAGAAATTCCAACGCCAACGACGCATCGAATGTCGGGCCCATGCTGCGTAGCCAGTTGTTCAACGCGTATTTGGTCCAGCGAATGGCGGACTGGGCGCCCTCGGCGAGTTTCGTCGCCACCTCGACCGCTTTGGAATCGAGATCTGCGTCATCGACGGCGAGGCTGATCAGGCCGATCCGTTCCGCTTCAGCACCGAGACCTGCTCGCACAACAACAAATAATACTTTGCCTTCGCGAGACCGCACAACAACGGCCAGATGATCGCTGCGTGATCGCCCGCTGCGACGCCAAGGCGTGTGTG
>CAVRDN010000091.1:0-54378 GCA_963719675.1 uncultured Alphaproteobacteria bacterium
TTCGGTTACCCGGTCGTGATGAAAATCCTGTCGCCGGATATCGTGCACAAATCGGAAATCGGCGGCGTGCTGCTGGATGTGATCGACGCGGCTGGGGTCCGGGAAGGGTTCGCGCTGCTGCTCGATCGCGCGAAAACCGCCGCGCCGGCCGCGAAACTTGACGGCGTTCTCGTCGCGAAACAACTTAAAGGCGGTGTCGAGTGCATCCTGGGCATTCACCGCGACCCGGTGTTCGGACCGATGGCGATGTTCGGCCTCGGCGGCATCTTCGTCGAGGTGTTGAAAGACGTCGTGTTCCGCCGCTGCCCGTTCGGCGCCGACGTGGCCGAGCAAATGATCCGTTCGATCAAGGGCGCGCCGCTGTTGCTCGGCGCGCGCGGGCGCGCAAAGGCGGATGTGAAGGCACTGGCGGAGACGTTGTCGCGTCTGTCCGCTTTCGCCGCCGCCGCCGGGCCGCGGTTGCAATCGATCGACATCAACCCGGTCTTCGCGATGCCGGAAGGCGAAGGCGCTTTCGCGGTGGACGCGGTGATCGAAGTCGGAGATTAAGCCATGCGCCGCGCAGCCCTTACCGCCATGCTTGTCATAGCTGTGGGGGGCTGCGCGGTGTACGGTCCGTCCTGGTATCGGCCGGGCAGCACCGAGGCGCAGTTCGACGCCGCGTCGGAAAACTGCGAGATGTCCCGCGCTGGCACGATTTCCCCCGATGACGATGGGAAGACCCGGCTATTTCAGCGCGCAAAACGGTCCGCTCGCCGACCTCCGGCGGCACCAACTGCCAAATCATCGGTCCCGGCTATCTTCCACAGGTTCGATCGGCGGCCGATACGAACGCCGATCCCCGGGAAAATGCCTTCCGCTCCTGCATGCTCGCCGGTGGATGGCGCCCCGGCTGGTCGGGTCCAGGCGAACCGATCGCGCCGCCGCCCGCCTCACCGGTCTCGGGCATGCCCGACGCCGCGGTGCGGCAGGCGTTGACATACTGCCGGTCGATCCTGCCGGCGCAATCGAACTCGTCGCGAGGTGCGACGAAGTTCGATCAGTGTGTGATGTCCCGCGCGCGTGAGTTGAGTGGCGCGCGACCACCCGCTTAGATGACTGTCCTCGCCGCCGGCGTCCTGTCGCCCGCGTCCGATCGTCGGCACCACCCGCGGATCGTCGTCCGCGCCACCCGCGCCTCAGCGTCATTACGGTTGGCGTTTCATCCTCATCACCGGGCTCGACCCGATGATCTGTCGCCGCGGCTCGCTGGATTCGGCTCATGCCCGGCCCGCGCCCGGGCCGCTCGCGTCAGCGACCATGGGTCCGGACCAGATGACACCGTCCGATCGCGATCCCAGGCTCTCGCGTAGTCTAAACCAGCCATGATCATCGCTCTGGCCGGACATGTCGATCACGGCAAGACCGCGCTGATCCGCGCGCTGACCGGGATCGACGCGGACCGTCTGCCGGAAGAAAAGCAGCGCGGCATGACGATCGACCTCGGGTTCGCGCATGTCCGGCTGCCGTCCGGCAGCGAGGTCGGGTTTCGTCGATGTTCCGGGGCACGAACGGTTCCTGGCCAACATGCTCGCCGGCGTGTTGTCGATCGACACCGTGCTGCTGGTGGTCGCGGCCGATGACGGCCCGATGCCGCAAACGCGCGAGCATCTGTCGATCCTGCGGCTGACCGGGATCACCGATGTCACCGCCGTGATCAGCAAGATCGACCGGGTCGATGCCGCGCGGCTGGCGGCGGCGCGGGCGCGGTGCGCGACGTGCTCGACAGTGCCGGCTACGCCGGCGCGCCGGTGCATGCAGGCGTCGAGCATCACCGGAGATGGCATTCCGGCGGTGCTCGCCAGCATCGAGGCAAAGGCGGCGGCACATCGGGCGCGCGAGCCGCGGGCGGATTTCGCCTCGCGATCGACCGGAGTTTCTCACCCGCCGGCGCGGGTCTGGTCGTCACCGGAACTGTCGCCTCCGGGATCGTTTCGGTCGGCGATCGGCTGCTGTTGTCGCCGTCCCGGCTGGCCGCACGCGTGCGTGGCATCCAGGTGCACAACGAAACTGCTTCCGCCGCGCGCGCCGGCGACCGTTGCGCGCTGGCGATCGCCGGGCCGCGGATCGAGCGGGCCAGGCTGAAACGTGGCGACTGGCTGATCGATCCTTCGCTGCATGCGCCGACGCAGCGGATCGACGCGCTAGTTGCGCGCCGTGGAGACCGGGGCGTCCGCCACGCCGGCGCGTGCGCATATTCATTTCGGCGCCGCCAGCATGACCGGCCGCGTGCTGATGCAAAAGGCCAGCCGATCTGGCTGCCGGGCGAGACCGGTTTTGTCACCATCGCGCTCGATAAGCCGGGCGCCTGCCTGTACGGCGACCGGCTGGTCGTGCGGGATGATTCCAGTGGCCGGGTGGTGGCGGGCGGTCACGTCGTCGATCCGTTTTCCCCCGATCGGCGGGTGCGGCGGAGGAACGCGCGCAGCCTCGCTTGCCGCGCACGCGATCCCGGAACCGGCTGCCTCGTTTCGGGCGTTGCTGGCGGCGGAAGGCTGGGTCGACCAGAGCGTTTCATGCTGGCGCGCAATCTGCCGGCCGATTTCGTGCCGGACGCATCGCCAACGCGATCCGGATTGGTTCCGTTGCCGCACCGGTGATGGTTTCAGCGGCAACGATCGATCGCGTTGGCCCGGTTTGACGCGGATCTGCGCAACTGGCACGCGGCCCATCAGGACCGGACTGGGACCCGGCAAAGCCGAACTGCTGCGTGCCGCCGGTGCCGTGCCGCCGGTCGATCGCGGAGGCGATGCTGGAGTATTGCGGACACGCGGCGAGGTCGTGCGCGACGGGCTCGCC
This sequence comes from uncultured Alphaproteobacteria bacterium, assembly GCA_963719675.1. Classification (GTDB taxonomy): domain Bacteria; phylum Pseudomonadota; class Alphaproteobacteria; order Acetobacterales; family Acetobacteraceae; genus Rhodopila. Next base: position 2,839 of record CAVRDN010000091.1, read on the forward strand.
TGGCGATTGCCCGATCATCATCCGGTCCTGTCGCCGCTGGATGAGGCGGCATGGCCGCGATCGGACGGTCCTTATCGGCCGCGGATCTGCGGCCGCCCAGAGTGCGCGAACTGGCGGCGGAGATGGGCTATCGCCGGAGGAGATGGAGGCGTTGCTGCTACGTCTCGAACGGTTCGGGCAGTCTGACCGGCGTGCGCAGCCAATCGGTACTTCCTGCCGGAGACGATCGTGGCGCTTGGCGAAATGGCGCAGGGACCTGGCCGAGCAATCGGAGGAGGCGGGTTTCACCGCTGCGGAATTCAACAAACGCTCCGGCATCGGCCGCAATCTGACGATTATCGTGCTGGAGTATCTCGACAGCTATCGGCGTCACGCGCCGCGCCGGCGATTTGCGTCACGTCGTTCGCTCGGCCCGGAAGCGATGGGGTGAGGACTGTCGCGCCTCCTGCTGGGCGTCCCGGGTGTCGCACCCGCCGGGACCGACTGTCGCACCAGTTGCCGCGTCATGGCCCGGACCACCGGGGGCCGGCCATCTGTCGCCGCAAGCGGCCTCGCCGCGAAGACCGGGTCAGGACCCGCGCGCAAAACCAAGGGCGCGGACGGCGCCCGGCCTCCTCTAAACCTGCCCTTCACCAACAGCGCCAGGATCGCCTCCAGGTGATCGTCCGCCAGCTTCTTCAGTTCCTCATCGGTGCGATCCTGCACCGGATGCGGAACGAATACATAAGCCGGGTCGGTCCCGAGACCCTTCGACTGCGCCGCAGCGGCATCGATAAACTCGGTAGTGGCAACGCCGACCGAAGGAATTCCATTGGCCTCGAGATCTGCCAGGTCATGCGTACAGCACGACGTGCAGGAGCCTCAGTCGGCCAGCCCTTCGATCACCAGCGTTCACTTCGCCCACGATCCGTTGCCGTAACGGCAGCGGAGCCGGTTTGGCGACCGTCGGCTTCATATAGCGTTTGACGGTGATGCCAAGACGCGTCAGCCGCGCATCGATGCGGTCGAGGAACACATCCCCGCGCGGCTTGGAGATATCCAGCAACCCGACGGTCAGCCCGCGCAATTGCTCCGGCCGGGGCAATCGTTCGCGCGACGCCGGACTTTGTTCCGACGTCGGATCCAGTAAGACAGTCACGATTTCACCTCCCTGGTTACGGGCAGAGACCCGGCCGGTCCGCCGGAGGACCAGCCGCCGATAATGCCCGAGAACATCCCCGCGCCACCGCCGGCGCGCACGATCAACAACCCACCCGGACGAAACTTGTTCCGCATCGTGCCCGCGACCGCCGGGCTATGGCCCTCGGCGATGCCACGCGCGCCGGCGACCAGCATGTCACCGGGAATTTCGCACAGTTTGGACAATTCCTCGAGCAACCGCGCCTTGCTCCATCCGGCGGTGCGAAATGTCCGTTCGTGCTCCGGGCACACCACCAGCATCGCGTCGCAGGCCGGCGCGAGTTTCACGTTGTGGATCGCCTTCAACAACTCGGCGAAACTGCGCGACAGGCTTTGCGGATCGCGAGACTTCTGATCGACCACGCCCTGCAGGCCAAAGCCCGCGAACACGGTCACCGCCGACACGCCCGGCGCCACGCCGCGTTCGACGGACAGCGGTTCCCAACACGAGCCTTCCTCGTCTTCCGCGAAGCAGTACGTGTATTTCCCCGGATTGCCGAGCGTCGCGCGATCGACCTCCTGAGGCCGTCCGCCGCCGACATTGCGAATGATCAATTGCAGCGCGCGCCCGATGGTGGCATTGGCGCGATTGCCCTGGCCCAACGCGTTGCCGCGCGCGTTCATGCCGATTTGCCGTCTGACCGGTCCGTTCACCACCAGCACCGGACCGACGAACATCGTTGTCGCCAGCACGCCATGCATGGAGAACGCCGGATCGAGTGCCGCCTCAACCGCCGCCAGAACGACCGGCAGATACTCCGGCTTGCAGCCCGCCATGACCGCGTTAATGGCGATTTTTTCGACTGTCAGTGGCGCGAGATTAGGCGGACACAGGCCCACCAGTTCCCGCGGATCGCGCGTGGTGCCCGTCAGCATCCGCAACACGCGCCGTTCGGTCGGCGGCACCACCGGCAGGCCGTCGGACCAGCCGCGTTCGAATGTCGCCTCGAATTCATCCTCATCGTCGCCGAGTTCGACCCGGCGCGCGGTGAGGCCGGTTTCCTCGAAACGGACCAACAGGTCTTCGATCGTGCCGGGCTCGATGTTCAACGCGCCGCAACCGGGCCGGAACGCGGGCAGGCCGGCGCCGATGCCCTGAAAGCCGCTGACCCGTTCCCATTCGGCGCGGTCCCAACCGTAGGTGCGATCGGCCTCCCGGCCATCGACGCGGCGGATCAAGGTCGGAACGATCTCGATGTCCAGCACGTGCGAGACGTTCAGCGCGGTGTCATCGACGCGGCTCGGCACCGTCTCGGGAAATGACGGATCATCCTGCGTGAACACCGTCAGGCCGCCATGCGCGGCGAGTTCCGCCAGCACCGGCGCGGTCAGTTCACACGTCGGACAGTCGCGCTTCACCACCGCGATCAGTCCGTCGGCCGGCAGGGTTACCTCGGGTCTTGGCACCGGAGCCTCATTCACCGCCTGAACGCGAAGCGTAACGCCGCGCGCGGGCACCGTCCATGGCACTGGAATTGCAACGCCGCCTCAGGCAGGCTACCCGTTCCGGGGCGCCGGCGGCGGCATCACAACGGAACTGCCCTCCACGGGATCGCGCGGGGGATTTCACGGGGAATTCCAAAAGCGAATTCCGGCGGCGGGATCTCCCCGCGATCGTCACATGGGGCGGATCCACAGGGCGGCGAGGAATAAAGAGCCAATGCGACGACGCGACTTTCTGCGCACCACGGCGGGCGCGGCCACGATCTTGGCGGCACCTCTCGCGGCACCGGGCATCGGCCGGGCGGCCGACAGCAAGGTGCTGCGCTTCGTGCCCCAGGCCAATCTCGCAAATCTCGACCCGATCTGGACGACCCAGTACGTCGTCCGCAACGGCTCCCTGCTGATCTGGGATACGCTGTACGGCGTCAACGAAAAGCTCGAGCCGCAACCGCAGATGGTCGAGGGCCACGAGACCAGCGACGACGGCAAGACCTGGACGTTCAAACTGCGCTCCGGCCTGAAATTCCACGACAACACCCCGGTCCTCGCGAAAGACGTTGTCGCCAGCATCAACCGCTGGATGGTGCGCGAATTCGACCATGGGCGTGCCGATCAAACGGATCCTCGACGCGCTGGAGGCGGTGGACGACCGCACCTTCCGCTTCCGCCTCAAGCTGCCCTATCCGAAATTGCTCTTCGCGCTGGGCAAAAGCAGCACGCCCGTGCTGTTCATCATGCCCGAACGCATCGCCGCCACCGACCCGTTCAAGCAGATCAACGATTACGTCGGGTCCGGCCCGATGGTGCTTCAAAAAGGACGAATGGGTGCCCGGCTCCGGCGCCGTCTTCGAACGTTTCGCCGGCTATGAACCCCGCGCCGAAAAAGCCAGTTGGCTGTCCGGCGGCAAGCGTATGAATTTTGACCGGATCGAGTGGAAGATCCTGCCGGACGCCTCGACCGCCGCGGGCGCGCTGCAGAACGGTGAGGTCGACTGGCTGGAAACGCCATTCACCGATCTCATCCCTCTGCTCAAGAAATCCCCCGGCGTCCTCGTCGATATCGCCGATCCGCTGGGCAATATCGGCTCCTTCCGCATCAATCATCTGTATCCGCCGTTCAACGACGTGCGGGCGCGCCGCGCGGTGCAGATCGCGCTCAGCCAGGAAGACTACATGCGCGCCGTGGTGGGCGACGATGAGACGCTGTGGAAAACCCTGCCCGGCTTCTTCACGCCGGACACACCGCTGTACACCGAGCAGGGTGGCGATTATTTGAAGGGCGCGCGGAAATACGACGAGGCGAAGAAACTGCTCGCCGATGCGGGGTATAAAGGCGAGCCGATCATCCTGCTGGTGGCGACCGACGTCGCCATCACCAAGGCGCAAGGCGACGTCACCGCCGACCTGCTGAAGAAGATCGGCATGAACGTGCAATACACCGCGCTCGACTGGGGCACGGTGGGCCAGCGCCGCGCCAGCAAGGAGCCGCCGGATAAAGGCGGCTGGCACATCTTCCACACCTGGCACGCCGGCGCCGATTGCGTCAATCCGGCGCCGTACATCGCGCTCGACGCCAGCGGCCCGACCGCATGGTTCGGCTGGCCGAAATCCGACGCGGTGCAGGCGAAAATCGCCGAGTGGTACGCCGCACCCGACCTCGCCGCCGAAAAAGTCGCGATCGCGTGGATTGAACGAGGCCGCGATGGACGATGTGGTCTATATCCCGACCGGGTTCTTCAAAGGCTATCAGGCCTGGCGGAGCAATTTGAGCGGGATCGTCAAAGCGCCCTTTCCCGTGTTCTGGGACGTGAGCAAAACCTGAGATGCTGGCGTATCTCATCCGGCGGATCGCTTGCCACCATCCCGGTCGTGCTGATGGTGGCGCTGTTCGTGTTCAGCCTGCTCTACATCGCGCCCGGCGATCCGGCCGCGATCATCGCCGGCGACCAGGCCTCGCCCGAGGACGTGGAACGGATCCGCGCCTCGCTTGGCCTGGACCGGCCGTTCCTGGTGCGCTTCTTCGAGTGGCTGTGGCAGGTGATGCACGGCGACCTCGGCACCTCGATTTTCACCAATCTGCCGGTCTCTCACATGATCGCGCAGCGCATCGAGCCGACCGTGTCGCTGATGGCGCTGACGTTGATCCTGTCGATGAGCGTCGCCATTCCGATGGGCGTGATCGCGGCCTGGAAGCACGGCACGCTGATCGACCGGCTGGTGATGATGGTCGCGGTGTTCGGCTATTCGACGCCGGTGTTCGTGGTCGGCTATCTGCTGGCGTATCTGTTCGCGCTGCAACTGGACTGGCTGCCGGTGCAGGGCTTCACCTCGATCAGCGAGGGCCTGATCCCGTTCCTGCGCAACCTGATCCTGCCCGCCGTGGCGCTTGGGTTGATCTACATGGCGCTGCTCGCCCGGATCACGCGCGCGACCATGCTGGACGTGCTGTCGCAGGATTACGTGCGCACCGCGAAGGCCAAGGGCGTCGGCGCAGAAAGGCATCCTTTTCGTGCACGCGCTGAAGAACGCCGCCGTGCCGATCATCACCATCGTCGGCATCGGCTTCGCGGCCCTGATCGGCGGCGCGGTGGTGACCGAGAGCGTGTTCGCCATTCCCGGCCTCGGCCGCCTGACCGTCGATGCGATCCTGCGCCGCGATTACCCGGTCATCCAGGGAGTCGTGCTGCTGTTCAGCTTCACTTACGTGCTGGTGAACCTGGCCGTTGACCTGCTTTACACCGTGTTTGACCCGAGGATCCGCTATTGAGCGCCTTCACCGCTGACCAGGTCGACGGTCACGCCGTCGCACCCACGCTGCCCAACGTTCTGCCGGAGCCGAAACAACGCGGCCGCGTCATGGGCTTCATCTATCGCCATCCAACCATCGCGCTTGGGGGCACGGTGCTGAGCCTGATGGTGCTGATCGCCATCTTCGCGCCGTTCCTGGCGACAGTGGACCCGACAGCGCTCGCGCCGGCCAAACGCACGCGGCCCCCATCCGAACTCTATTGGTTCGGCACCGACATGCTGGGCCGAGACGTTTATTCCCGTGTGTTGTACGGCTCACGCGTGTCGTTGACGGTCGGCTTCTCGGTCGCCGCCCTGGCCTCGATCATCGGCACCACGCTGGGCCTGGTCGCCGGCTTCACCCGCTGGCTCGACGCCATCGTGATGCGGGTCATGGACGGCCTGATGTCGATTCCGGGCATCCTGCTCGCCATCGCGCTGATGGCGCTGACCCGGGCGTCAATGAAGAACGTCATCATCGCCATCGCCATGGCCGAGTTTCCACGCGTCTGCCGCCTCGTCCGCGGCGTCGTGCTGTCGTTGCGCGAACAACCCTACGTGGAAGCCGCGATCGCCTCCGGCACGCGCATTCCGGTCATCATCTGGCGCCATATCCTGCCGAACACGCTGGCGCCGCTGATGGTGCAGGCGACGTTCATCTGCGCCTCCGCGATGATCGGCGAGGCAACATTGTCGTTCCTCGGCGCCGGCACGCCGCCGATCATCCCAAGCTGGGGCAACATCATGGCCGAGGGCCGCGCGCTCTGGCAGGTCAAGCCCTACATCGTGTTCTTCCCGGCGATTTTCCTCTGCATCACCGTGCTCGCGGTCAACATGCTGGGCGATGGGCTGCGCGACGCACTCGACCCGAGACTGGCGAAACGGCTCTGATGGCGCTCTTCTGATGACGCTGCAACCAGGGCCGCGGAGCGGCCAACCTCTGATGTCAGACCCGCGGAGCGGCCAACCCATGATATCAGACCCGCGGAGCGGCCAACCCTGATGTCAGACCCGCGGAGCGGCCAACCCTGATTGCAGACCCGCGGAGCGACCAGCCTCGAATTCCAGACCCGCGGAGCGGCCGGCCGCTTCTCGAGGTCGAGAACCTGCAAACCCATTTCGCCACGCCAGACGGCATCGTCCGCGCGGTGGAGGGTGTGTCGTTCGAGGTCAATGCCGGCGAAACCGTCGCCATCGTCGGCGAGTCCGGCTGCGGCAAGTCGGTCACGTCGATGTCCATCCTGCGCCTGATCGCCGAGCCGCCCGGCAAGATCGAAGGCCGCATCACCTTCGAGGGCCGCGATCTGCTGGCGCTGTCCGAGCCCGAAATGCGCGAGATCCGCGGCAACGCCATTTCGATGATTTTCCAGGAACCGATGACCAGCCTCAATCCGGTGCTGACCGTCGGCCGCCAGATCGGTGAGACGGTGCAACTGCACCAGGGCATGAACGGCAACGAGGCGGAAAAGAAAGCGGTCGAGATGCTGACGCTGGTCGGCATCCCCGCGCCGGCGCGCCGGGTGAAGGAATATCCGCACCAACTCTCGGGCGGCATGCGCCAGCGTGTGATGATCGCCATGGCGCTGGCCTGCAATCCGCGCCTGCTGATCGCCGATGAGCCGACAACGGCGCTGGACGTCACGATCCAGGCGCAGATCCTCGACCTGATGCGCGATCTGAAGACGCGGCTCGGCTCGGCGATCATGCTGATCACGCACGATCTTGGCGTCGTCGCCGAAATGGCCGAGCGCGTGATCGTCATGTACGCCGGCCGCAAGGTCGAGGAAGCGCCGGTCAACGAAATCTTCGCGCGCCCGCTGCATCCTTACACGCGCGGACTGATCGGCGCGGTGCCCAAACTTGGCTCCTCGCTGGAGGAAGGCGGCCGTGGCAAGCTGGCGGAGATCGCGGGCCTGGTGCCCAGCCTGCGACAGCGGATCGTGGGGTGCCCGTTCGCGGGACGCTGCGACATGGCAACGGACTTCTGCCGCCAGGTCGCGCCCGCGATCGAACTGAAAGCGGACGGTCACTGGGTTGCGTGTCATTACGCCGAACGAAAGATGGCGGCATGAGCGGCAACCGGCCATTGCTGGAGGTCAACGGCCTCAAAAAGCATTTCCCCATCCACGGCGGGTTGATGGGTCTCGCGACCGGCTATGTCTACGCGGTCGATGGCGTCAGCTTCGACATCAGCAAGGGCGAAACCTTGTCGCTGGTCGGCGAGTCAGGGTGCGGCAAATCAACCGTCGGCAAAGCGATCCTGCGACTGTATCCGATCACCGAAGGCGAGGTGTATCTGGACGGTGAGCGCATCGACAACATGCCCGCCTCGCAGTTGCGGCCGATGCGCCAACGCGTGCAGGTGGTGTTCCAGGATCCGTTCAGCAGCCTCAATCCGCGCATGAAGGTGCGTGACATTCTGGCTGAGCCGATCACCAATTTCGGGCTCGCGCATGGCCGGCGCGAGGTGACGGAACGGGTCGAGGCGCTGATGGACAAAGTCCGGCTGCCACGCGACGCGATCAACCGCTTTCCGCACGAATTCTCCGGTGGCCAGCGGCAGCGGATCGGCATCGCGCGCGCTTTGGCGCCGGGCGCCGACCTGATCATCTGCGATGAGGCGGTCTCCGCGCTGGATGTCTCGGTCAAGGCGCAGATCATCAATCTGCTGGTCGATCTGCAGGACGAACTCGGCCTCGCGCTGTTGTTCATCAGTCATGACCTGGCGACGGTCGAGCATCTGACGCATCGCGTCGCGGTGATGTATCTGGGCAAAATCGTCGAGATTTGCGATCGGCGGACGCTGTTCGCCGCCTCGCACCATCCGTACACACGGGCGTTGCTGTCGGCGGTGCCGGTGCCCGATCCGACGGCGAAACGACAGCGGATCATCCTGACCGGGGACGTGCCCAGCCCGATCAATCCGCCGATCCGGCTGCCGGTTTCACACGCGTTGCCCGTTCGCGTTCGACCGGTGCCGGGTGGAGGAACCGCTGTTGCGCGCGGTCGGCGATGGCCACAACTCCGCGTGCCATCTGACGCACGAACCGGGTGCCGCGATCGAGGCGGCGAGAGTGGCGGCGTAGCGGAGGGGCGGACGTCAGCGACCCGCCGCCGCCGGGTTCGCGAGTGAGACACTGCCAGTCTTAGGCCCGGCGGACCCTGCCCCGCGAGGCCCGGGGCGTGATCGGACGCACCTCGGCTCGGCAACCTTCCTCTCCAACGGTTGCGACGACCGCCGGCCATGCGGCAAATTGGCATGATGTTGTTCTCGTACGATGGATGGCAACGCTGGCCAACCTTGGCCTGGGCCTGGCTTAACCGCGTCGTATTCGTACCGGACACACTTGTTCAGTGCGTCGCGGTGCTGACCTGCTGGACGATCGTGTGGCTCGCGGCCGGGCGAATGGATCGCGGCGTGGGTCGAGCCGTTGGGCGGCTTTCGCCAAGCCCGTTACGCGCCGTCGCCCAGGCGCTCGCCAGCGCCGCGACACCGGTGCTTCTGTTGCTGCTGTTGTGGTTCGCGACACTCGCGGCGGGCGCCGCCGGCCTACGTTCGGATCTGCTGCGCCTCGCGGAAAGCCTTGTACTCGTCTGGGTATTAATCCGTCTCAGCTCTCGGCTGGTGCAAAACGAGCATCTCGCCCGTGCCATAGCGGTCGTGGCCTGGATCATCGCCGCATTGAATATCGCCGGCCTGCTCGGGCCTGTTGTCGGCCTTCTCGACGCGATGGCGATCTCGGTTGGCACCTTTCGCCTCAGTCTGTTGTTGATATTGAAGGGCCTGATCACGCTCGCGGTGCTGGTATGGCTTGCGAACACCGTCTCCCGCCTGACCGAGCAAAGGTTGCGAGCGTTCGGTCCATTGACACCAGCGATGCAAGTACTCGCTGGCAAGCTGGTGCGGATGACGCTGCTGACGCTCGCCGTCGTGTTCGCGCTCGGGTCGATCGGTATCGATCTTACCGCTTTCGCGGTGTTCTCAGGCGCGATCGGCGTGGGTGTCGGGTTTGGCCTGCAGAAGGTCGTATCCAATCTGGTGAGCGGCGTGATCCTGCTGATCGATCGTTCCATAAAGCCGGGCGACGTCATCGAGATCGATGGCACATACGGCTCAGTCAGCACTTTGAATGCGCGTTACGTTTCGGTTCTGACGCGCGACGGAAAGGAGTATCTGATCCCGAATGAGGATCTGATCACCCAACGGGTCACCAACTGGTCTTATTCGAATGACCTTATCCGTTTACGTGTGAAGCTGGGGATTTCGTATCACGCAAATCCGCACCACGCGATCGAACTCGCGCTCGAGGCGACGCGCGATGTAAAACGCGTTTTGACCAAACCGGAACCAACCTGTTTGCTGGTGGCGTTCGGCGACAGCTCGGTTGATCTTGAACTTCGTTTCTGGATTGACGATCCGGTGAACGGCACGGCGAACGTTCGCAGTCAGGTGATGCTCAATGTCTGGGACCTGTTTCAGGAACACGGCATCGAAATTCCATTTCCACAACGTGAACTGACACTGCGCGACCCTGAGGCCCTGGCGCGTGCGCTCGCGGCCTCGCGTTACGAGGCGAGGAAGGATCAATGAATCATCGGTCGCCGCGGCCGGAAGGCCATTGGCGCGCCGTTACGCGCCAGACAAGCGAGGCTTCCACCCAATACGGCCCGGAGGATCACCCCGACGCCGGCGGCGTTACCGTGCCCGGCTGACCGTGAAGTCCGCCACATCCGCCAAAATCCGCCGCGCCGCGCTGTCGGGAAACACCTGCAGCGCCTCTCGCGCCGCGCAGGCGAAGCCTTGGGCGCGAAGCAACGTCGCCTCGATCGCCCCGCGCGCCTCCATCAGATGCAACGCGCGGTCGAGGTCGCCTTCATCCTGCGCGCCATCCTCGATCGCGCGCCGCCAGAACACCCGCTCCGGCTCATCCCCCGCCTGATAGGCGGCCAGCACGGGCAGCGTCACCTTGCCTTCGCGGAAATCGTCACCGACCGTCTTACCCAACGTGGCCTGGTTGGCGGCGTAGTCCAGCGCGTCATCGACAAGCTGAAACGCGATCCCGAGATTCATTCCGAACGCGGCCAGCGCTTCCTGCTCCCGCGCCGGACGGTTGGCGATCACCGCGCCGACCTCACACGCGGCGGCGAACAGCGCCGCGGTCTTGCCCTGGATGACCTCGAGATACTGATCCTCCGTGGTGGTGAGATCGTTCTGCGTCTGCAACTGCAACACCTCGCCTTCGGCGATCGTCGCGGCCGCCTTGGACAAAATGCTCAGCACCGCGAGCGAGCCGTCCTCCACCATCAACTGAAACGCGCGGGCGAACAGGAAATCCCCGACCAGCACCGACGCCTTGTTGCCGAAGATCGCGTTGGCGGAAGCGAGGCCGCGGCGCAACTGGCTTTCATCCACCACGTCGTCGTGCAGCAGGGTCGCGGTATGGATGAACTCGACGCATGTGGCGAGATCGACATGCCGGTCACCCCCGCCGGCGTCCGGGTAACCGCAAAGCCGCGCCGACGCCAACGTCAGCAACGGGCGCAGCCGCTTGCCGCCGGCCGCCACGATATGCGCGGCGAGCTGCGGGATCAGCGCGACCGGGCTGTCCATCCGCGCGACAATGGCCCGATTGCAGGCGTGGAGATCGTCGCCGACCAGATCGACCAGCGCGGTGAGCGCGTCTTCGCCGCTGACCGCCGGTGAGGCTGGAACGGGGACGGTCTCCGCCGCACGAGGACTGGCGAGGCCGCCCAACGAGTTCTCCTTACAAAACTGCTTCCGAGAGACAGGCCACCATATCGGCGCGCTCGAAAACGGGTCAAGCGGCGTTTGGAATTTCACAATTCCGGTCAGTTGACCAGATGGGGCGGATAACCCGCCCGCGCAACATGTCGCGCCGTCATCCGCCTCGCCTCGCGCGGGGATTCCGGGCCACGCGATCGACGCTTCCGGCTTACCTCCATGCCGCCGGAACCCGGCCTCGACCGACGCGGCCGCCGCGCGGGTTGCCGAGTTCCGGGACATTCGGTCAGCATGCGCCATGTCCCGCGATCGCCCGCACGAAAATAATACGTTCGACGAAATCACGTTGGATCATCTTCTGGGTGGCCGGGTCAGCTACACGCAGCCGCGTCACGGCTTTCGCGCCGCGGTCGATCCGGTCTTGCTCGCCGCCGCCGTACCCGCCCGCGCGGGAGAGCACGTGCTGGAAGGCGGCACGGGCGCCGGCGCGGCGCTGCTCTGCCTGGCGGCGCGCGTGCCGGGCATCCACGGGACCGGGGTGGATCGAAACATCGGGCTGCTCCGCCTGGCGCGCGCGAACGCCGCCGCGAACGGCCTGCCCGATCTGACCTTCGCCGCCGCCGACCTGGCCGCCTCGCCAATCGCCGGCCAGTTCGACCACGCTTTCGCCAACCCGCCCTATCACGCCGCCAGTGGCACGCCGTCGCCCATTCCGGAACGCGAGGCGGCGAAACGCGCCATGCCCGACCTGCTGCCGATCTGGGTGGAGGCGCTGTCCCGCTCGCTGCGCCATCGCGGCACGCTGACGTTCATTCTACCGCCTGCTTTGCTGGAGGACGCGCTGCGGGCGATGCGGGACGGGCGTGTCCCCGCCGAACGCGTGTTTCCGATCTGGCCAAAGGCCGGGCGTCCGGCGCGACTGGTGCTGGTCCAGGGCCGCAAGCACGGACGCTCCCCGCTCGCGATCGCCTCGGGAGATCGTGCTGCACGAGGAATTTGGCGTGTTCTGCCCGGACGCCGATGCGGTATTGCGGGATGGGGCGGCGCTGTTTCTCGGGCGCGCGCGCGGCCTGATGGGACCCTGAACCGATGTTCGGCTCAGTATTCGTCCGTATTGGGGTGGCGCAGGTGCCACAGGCGCTCATGCGCCGCGACCAGACTTTCCATGTTGCGCCGACGCGTGCCATCCGGGGTCAGAGGCCGGCGCGTCAACATCATCTCCAGAATGTGAAGCAACTGCTCCGCCACTTCGAAGTCGCTTTGATCGCAGGCATGGTGAAACGCGATCAGAATCTTATCTGACAACCGCCTGCTATAGCGAGGCGCGCCTCCTGGGCCTGTTTCGCGACCGACTTCCTCGTCAGCTTGGCTCACCACGTTCCTCGTATTCGTTCGCTCGGTTAAAAATGTCTCAAACGCTGTTGTACCCATGAGATCTCGCTCCATATCAGGCTCGGGGCGGGCATTGCGGACGTCAATCTCCGCCGGGCCCGACCGTCCGGCCTGATTAGCGTCGAAGAGTGAACAGATCGTTCACATCGACGTTCCTTTTTTTGCGATACCCCAAGAACTCCATTCCGGTCGTCACTGCGGTGTGACGCCGTCATCATATTGTCTGTCCAACACCCGGCTTGACGTCTTTAGCGAATCCGCCTGCGTCATGCGACCATCATCGCTGCTCGGACGGAGACGTCAACGGTAATCTCGAACCAAACCCCGGCTCGAACCAAACGCCGGCTCGAACCAAACCCCGGCTCGAACCAAACGCCGGCCGGTATCAAACCCGGACGATCCGATCGATCGCGGACCAAACTCTTCCGGACACGTGGTCACCGGCGGCGGAACGGTCAACATGACAAACCTCAATCTCATTTCCAGGTATCGTGCATTCTAGCCAGCCACGTACTCTGTCGCCAAGACCTATTCTCACAATCCGCGCACATCCGCAGATTGTTCCAATGCAGGACGATCATCTCCTTTTTTGAGAGCCATCAGCCGCCGCCATCGACACCTTCCAACTGTGCCTGAGGTGCCGCGAACGCCTCTTCCCATGTGCCGACGGTCGATGCTTTGCTATATTCAGTGGACCGGTTCTCGAAAAAATTCGCATGCTCCACGGCATTCAACATCTCGTCGAGCCACGGCAGAGGATTGCTCGTGACGTGGAACAACTCGTTCAGGCCCAACTGGACCAGCCTCCGGTCAGCGATATAGCGGATGTACTCCTTGACCTCTCGCGCGGTCAGTCCTTCGACCGAGCCCTGTTCGAACGCGAGATCGATGAACGCGTCCTCGTGTTCGATGATCGTGGCGCACGTGAGGTAAAGTTCTCGTTTCAGTTCTTCATTCCAGATTTCAGGATTTTCCCGCACGAAGGTCCGGAACAGACGTATGATCGAATCGCAGTGCAGACTTTCGTCGCGCACTGACCAGGAAATGATTTGGCCCATGCCCTTCATTTTCCCGAAGCGCGGAAAATTCAGCAGAATGGCGAACGAGGCGAACAACTGCAGGCCTTCGGTGAACGCGCCGAACGCCGCGAGCGTGCGCGCGATGTCGAATTTCGAATCGACGTTGAAGCCCTGCATGAAATCGTATTTGTCCTTCATCTCCTTGTATTTCATGAAGGCGGTGTATTCGATTTCCGGCATGCCGATGGTGTCGAGCAAATGGCTGTAGGCGGCGATGTGAATGGTTTCGATGTTGGAAAACGCCGATAGCATCATCAGCACCTCGGTGGGCTTAAACACCCGCGAGTAGTGCTTCATGTAGCAATTGTTCACCTCGACATCCGCCTGGGTGAAAAAACGAAAGATCTGCGTCAGCAGATTGCGCTCCGGATCGTTCAGATTGCGGTGCCAGTCCTTGACGTCGTCGGCCAGCGGCACTTCTTCGGGCAGCCAGTGGACACGTTGCTGGGTCAGCCAGGCCTCGTAGGCCCAGGGATAGCGGAACGGCTTGTAGACGGGGTTTTCGGTCAGCAGGTCGAAGCGAACGGGATGTTCGTCGGCGGCGGGGGCTTTGCCGTTCACGGCAGAGGAACCGTTCAGCGAGGGGGGGCCGTCCATCCTGGGTTTGCTCCGTTTATGGTGCATGGCGGCGAATCCACGCCACGCGTCACCACCGATTGTGGTCAGGTTGGGGTTCCGGCGCAAGGTGTTGTGGCAACCGCGCCGAAACTGAACAGCCTCGGGCGCGTCCACGAGAGCCGCGAACGTCCGCTCAGCGACCGGCGAGTGTGCGGTGTTCCTCCGGCGTGCGCAATGTCAGCGCCAGGGCATGCATGCCGCCATCCTCGACCGCGCCGAATTCGGTGGCGAGGGCCGCGTGCACGGCCCGGGACCGCGCCACGCGAGTCATGCCGCGGAACGCCTCGCTGACCAGGAGCACGGTATAATGAGTTTGCCCGCCGGCCCCATCCGCCAACCCCTGGCCAGGCCCTGCCTGAACCCCCACATGACCAGCGTGATGCGCGCTGTCGTCGTTTACCAACAGCATTGTGGGGGCGAACGCGGCGGTCAGTATGGCCGTCAGCCGATCGGCGCGATTTCCTTGCATGGACACAGCTAACCCGTGGGTTTCGCCATTGCCAATCCCCCACCCTGCCCCTCATAGTCATTCCATGTCGCGCCGACCTGTCCGAGCCAGGGCCTACGCGCCCGACCCGGCCGCGCCGGGCCGGTGCTGCGACCTGCCCGGGTGCGGCGCGCCCGGCGAATACCGCGCCCCCAAGTCCCGCCGCGAACTGCGCGAGTACTGGTGGTTCTGCCTGGAGCACGTGCGCGCCTACAACAGTACCTGGGACTATTATAAGGGCATGTCACCGGCGGAGATGGAGCAGGAGCTCCGCTCAGACACCGCCTGGCAGCGCCCATCCTGGCCGCTGGGCCGCCTCGGCTCCGCCGCCTGGGAGGAGGAGGTGCTGCGCGACCCGCTGCACATCCTCGCCAGTGGCGGGATCAATTCCGGCAAAGGGCGGCCGCGCGGCGTCAATGAAACGCCAGGCGATTTGCGCGAACCATTGAGCACTTTGGGTTTAACCTGGCCGACCACGCTGGACGCGGTGAAGTCGCGCTATAAAGAACTCGCCAAACGTCACCATCCGGATGCCAATGGGGGCAGCCGGGACGCCGAGGAACGACTGAAAACCATCAATCTCGCCTATGCGACGCTGCGCTCCCGCCTGGTGGCGGAGCCTCGGCTGGCTTCGGCCGGGTAGCGCCGCCGTCACCTGACTCGCGCCGGGTCGAACCATTTTGATACGCTGGGGAAACCAAAGGCGAACCGAAACGAACAGGCCAAGGCCGGGTGCGCGCCGACCGTTCCGGCGGGCACTTGCGAGCCGGATTGCCGGTGGCCTTGCGTGAGCGGGCGAACGGCGTAGACTTTCCCGAAATTGCAACAGGATACTCTGGCCTATGAACGACGCCGTGGAAATTCGCCCGACCTCCGCGATCGACCTGCCGGACACCAAAGTCTCGGTCCGGGAAATGTTCGACATCGATGTCGATCTGGAGGTGCCGGCTTTCTCGATCCGCACCGAACATGTTCCCGATCTCGATACGTCCTACAAATTCGACCGCGAAACCACGCTCGCGATCGTGGCGGGCTTCGCCCATAATCGTCGCGTGATGATCCAGGGCTACCACGGCACCGGGAAATCGACCCATATCGAACAGGTCGCGTCTCGGCTGAACTGGCCCTGCATCCGGGTCAACCTGGACAGTCACATCAGCCGCATCGACCTGATCGGCAAGGACGCCATCGTCCTCAAGGACGGCAAGCAGATCACCGAATTCCGGGAAGGCATTCTGCCCTGGGCGTTGCAACACGCCTGCGCTCTGGTGTTCGACGAATACGACGCCGGCCGACCGGACGTGATGTTCGTGATCCAGCGCGTGCTGGAAGTCGAGGGCAAGCTGACCTTGCTCGATCAGAACCGCGTCATTCGGCCGCACCGTTCGTTCCGGCTGTTCTCCACCGCCAATACGGTGGGTCTCGGCGACACGACCGGCCTGTATCACGGCACCCAGCAGATCAATCAAGGCCAGATGGACCGCTGGAACATCGTCGCCACGCTGAACTACCTGCCGCACGCCATGGAAACCGGCATCGTGCTGTCGAAGATGGGCGTCGATCCGAAGGACACCGTCACCAAGAAGCGCGTCGAGAGTATGGTGGCGCTGGCCGACCTGACCCGCGCCGGGTTCATCAACGGCGACATCTCCACCGTCATGTCCCCGCGCACCGTCATCACCTGGGCTGAAAACGCCCGCATCTTCGGCGATGTCGGCTTCGCGTTCCGGGTCACGTTCATGAACAAGTGCGACGAGGCGGAACGGTCCACGGTCGCCGAGTATTATCAGCGCTGCTTCAACGAGGACATCCCTTCGGGTGGTTTCACCACGCGGCGGGTCGCCAGCCTCCGCACGTCATCACCGGGCTCGACCCGGTGATCTGTCGAGGCACGCGCGGCGAAAGATGGCCGGGTCGGCGCCCGGCCATGACGTTGCAAGGGCGTGCCCCCCGCCATCCTGGCGTCTGTGACACAACTAGCCATGACGCAACGGCGTAGAGCGGTGATAAGCAGATCGGCGAACAAGGACAACGCGCGCGCCGAGGAATTCAAGCGCGCGACCGCCGGCGTATTACGCGCCATCGCGGAACAGCCGGACGTCCAGGTGGCGTTCCAGCCAGGTCCGTCCGGCGTCTCCGGCAAGCGCGCGCGACTGCCGCTCCCGACGCGGGCTCTGCCCGAAGCCGAGATGGCGCGACTGCGCGGCCAATCAGACGCGATCGCGCTGCGTTTGCGGCATCACGACGACCGTGTCCACGCGGCGCGCATGCCGGCCCGCCGTGAGGCGAAGGATGCCTATGACGCCCTGGAGCAGGTGCGCGTCGAGGTGGTGGGCGCCCAGCACATGCTGGGGGTACACGGCAATCTGCGCGCGAAACTCGCCGAGGAGTGCGAGCAGGAAGGCTTCGACCGCATGACGCGGAAGGACCAGATGCCGATCGACAAGGCGCTGGCGCTGCTCGCGCGGGAACGCCTGTCCGGCGAAAAGGTGCCCGAAGTCGGCGCAGCGGATCTTGTCGATGTGGCGGGAAACCCTGGGCGACGGCGCTGACGCCGCGCTCGCCGAAATGACCGACGCGCGGGAAGACCAGAACGCGTTCTCGCGCGCCGCCCGAAAATTGCTCGCGGCGCTGGATCTGGCCGAGGCCGAGGTCGAGTCGGAACCCGACGACAACACCGACGACGGTGAGGACGGCGGCGAACAATCCGGCCAGCAGGAGAACTCCGAGCAGGGCGAAGGTCAGTCCGAATCCGAATCGGAATCCATGCTCGGCGCCAACCCGGAAGAAATGGAAGGCGAGGCCGCCGACGACGATGGCTCGGACAGCGAGGACGAAGCCGCGGTGGCCGAGGGCGACGACCGGCCCGGCGGCCCGCAACCACGGCGCGATCGCGGTGGACCCGATGCCGAGGGCGCCTATCGGGCCTATACCCGCGCGCACGATGAGGAAATCGACGCCGAGGAACTGTGCGACGCGGATGAACTGTCGCGGCTGCGGCAGCAACTGGATCAGCAGTTGCAACATCTGCAAGGCGTGATCTCCAAGCTCGCCAACCGGCTGCAGCGGAAGCTGCTGGCGCAACAAACCCGCGCCTGGGAGTTCGATCTCGACGAGGGCATGCTCGACGCCGGGCGTTTATCTCGCGTTGTGGTCAATCCGTTGCTGGCGCTGTCGTACAAGCGCGAACTGGATATGGAGTTTCGCGACACCTGCGTTTCGTTGCTGATCGACAACTCCGGCTCGATGCGCGGGCGGCCGATTACCGTGGCGGCGATGTGCGGCGATATCCTGGCGCGCACGCTGGAACGCTGCGCGGTGAAGGTCGAAGT
The DNA here is from genome assembly GCA_963719675.1 of uncultured Alphaproteobacteria bacterium. Lineage (GTDB taxonomy): Bacteria > Pseudomonadota > Alphaproteobacteria > Acetobacterales > Acetobacteraceae > Rhodopila. The sequence continues at coordinate 20,899 of CAVRDN010000091.1, forward strand.
GCTCGGCTTCACGACGCGCGCCTGGAAGGGCGGTCAGAGCCGCGAGAAATGGGTGCAGGACGGCAAGCCGCGCAATCCGGGCCGGCTGAACGACCTGCGGCACATCGTCTACAAGGCCGCCGACGCGCCATGGCGTCGCGCGCGGAAGAACCTCGGGCTGATGCTGCGGGAAGGCCTGCTGAAGGAAAACATCGACGGTGAGGCGCTGCTGTGGGCCTACCGCCGGCTGCTGGTCCGGCCGGAGCATCGCCGCATTCTGATGGTGATCTCCGACGGCGCGCCGGTGGATGACTCGACGCTGTCGGTGAACCCGGGGAACTACCTGGAGAAGCATCTGCGCGAAGTGATCCGCGACATTGAGAATCGTGACCAGGTCGAACTGATCGCGATCGGCATCGGGCACGACGTGACCCGCTATTACCGACGTGCCGTCACCATCGTGGATGCCGAGGAACTCGGCGGCACGATGATGAAGAAGCTCACCGAGTTATTCGATGAGGACGCCCAGGCGGCCTGGGCCAGGGTGGCGGCGGAACGGTCGGCGGTGGTGGTCTAGCCGGAACGCGGCGCGCGCCCGGCGTCCCCATCGGGGTCTCGTTCCGCCGGCTGCCGGGCATCAATCCGGATGTGAACCGTTCGCCAGAATGCGCAGCGCGAGGGGATTCCGGATCTCGATATCCGACGTGTTGCTGACGTCGATGATCCCCTCGTCGCGCAACTTCTTCAGCGTTCGCACCACCGTTTCGATCGTGATCCCAAGATAATCGGCGATGTCGCCTCGCGCCATCGGCAGAACGAAGTACACCGAGGCGCATTGACCGGCGGACCCCAGACGGCTGCGCGCCAGCAGGAACGAGGCGACCCGTTCCCGCGCACTTTTGCGGCCCAGTAGCAGCATTTGTTCCTGAGCGGCGACGAGTTCGGTGGAGGCGACTTTCAGCAACCGCTCCTCCATGCCCGGGAAATCCCGCATGAGCACGCGCAGCCGGGCGCGCGGAAATCGGCAATATCGCACGACATCGATTGCTTCGGCGGTGAACGCATAGGTGTCCGAAACGGCGAGACCCAGAAAGCTGCCGCCATTGGCGAAGCCGGTGATCTGACGCCGCCCATCCGGCAGCAATTTGTACAACCGGGCGGTGCCGCTGATGACATTGAAGAACGCGGTGGCTGGTTCGGACTTCCGAAATGAACTGGTTGCCGGGCCTGGCGATCCCTCCAACCGCGGTGGCGCCGAGGCGTGCGAGGTCCGATCGCGGGATGGCGTCGCACACGCTTGTTTCGCGAACGGCACAGGTCGCGCAGGGCCGTAATGTACCTGGTGGCTTCAGGACGATCGGAAAGTCCAGGACAGCGCTCATGATTCTGTTCGGCCCGGCCATTCGCCATTTATTAACGTTCGCGTACGCGACGATCGCCCGCCGCACCTTCAATACTGGGCCGCCGCCGATGCCCACCAAGGCAATGGCGCGGTAAATTCGCGTTAAAACCGCGATTGTAATGGCATTGATGTCTCACGCGACACGACCGGGTCATACGCGCCGCGTCAGAATGCCGCGTTCCGGAGCGCCACGACGTTGCGATCTGTCAGCGAGACCCGCGGATCTCTAAGCCTCCCCGGTCGCGGGTGGCAGCCCGAGCAGCAGTCTGCCATACGGCACCATCCCCAGATGCCGGGACACGACCGTGTGCGTGCTGATCGTGACCATGTCGCGCCACAGGCTTTGCAAAGGCTCGGCGTCATACACCGTCCGCGCGCCGGCGAGTTCGACCAGCCGTTCGACCCCGCGGCGCGACTGCCAGACGGCGAAGGCGATGTCCCGTCGATTCCGCATCACCTGCTCCGGCGGGATGGCGGCGCCTGATTCGACGCAGCGCCAGGGACTCCGCGCGCCGCGCGTTCATGATCAGCGCGGCGGTTTCGATCTCGGCCGCCGCCTCGCCAAGCTGCTGTTGCACAACCTCGGACTCGCCCATGACCCGAACGCCGCGGGACAGGCGCGTACGCAACGAATCGGCGACGAGAGCGAGCGCCCGCCGCGCCAGAGTGAACGCGACGCCCGGCAGCGAGAACGGCACCAGCAGACCGCGCGGCGCGCGCAACAACGGATAATCCGGGTGTACCTCCGCGCCCGGTGTCGTGCCGTCATAAAGGTCCCGCAACAAAATGCTCCGATGCGCCGGGACGAAGACATCGTCGAGCAGCAGCGACCGGCTGCCGGTCCCCCTCAGGCCCAGAACGTCCCAGTCGTCGACGATCTCGATCTCGCGCATTGGAACGAGCAAGTAACGGGTCGGTTTGTTGCCGGCGGCGTCCTCGCAGCGCGCGCCGATGATCGCCCATTGCGCGTGCAAACAGCCGGAGGAGAACGGAAACCGCCCACTCAACCGCCAGCCTCCCGCCGTCGCCCGCGCCGTCTCCCTGGGCGCCAGCGAGGACGAGGCCACGGCCAAAGGCGCATCGCCCCAGACGTCTTGCTGCGCCCGTTCCGGCATACAGGCGATGATCCACTGGTGCTCGCCCAGAACCGCGTAGACCCAGGCGCTGGCGGCGCAGCCCTCGGCCAGGATTTCGACGATCCGGGAGAATATCCCGAAGCTCGCCTGATGACCGCCGAAGCGCCGCGGTTGCATGACCCGCAGGATGCCGGACTGGTGGTACGCCGCGATCGTGCCGGCGACGACGTGGCGCGCGTTGGTGGTCGTCGCCTCGTCCGCGGCGAGGCTGGGAACCATGGCGTGGGCGGCGTCGAGCAAGGCGTTCGGAGTGTCGGTCATACGCGGATCGTTTGGCGGCCGGTCCGACCTGTCAAGCGCCGACGCGGGTCCGCGCCAGGGCCGCGGGAAGGCTTTCGGTGCCGGGAGGTTATCTGGGGACGCACCTGGGCGCCGATCATGGCTTGACCCGCCGCCCAACCTGTCGTTCAACCCGCCCGCGTGAGCCCGTAGCTCAGTTGGTAGAGCACGAGACTTTTAATCTTGGGGCCGTGGGTTCGAGTTCCCACCGGGCTCACCAATCAATTCAACGATTTGCGCGAAAATTCCAAAAAGCTCTGTCTGATCGCCCTGGATAGGCCGCGTGGTTGTCGCGACAGCGGCGGGAACGCGCCGCGTCCCTCTGTTGGCCTGGGCATACGGGCAACCGATCCGAAATCGCCCCCCGCGAAAGACGGTCCGTCAGTCTCGCGACATGGGCTTCAATCAAGTCCGCGAGCCATGCCCTCGAGCGCGATCTCGATCGAAAAGACACGATTTCGCACGGAGACCAGGAAAAGCCGGTCCGCGATCAATGCGTAAAAATGAACGTCTGGAATGATTTTTTATTCCGTCGTCACGTGGTTGACTGCGATGCGGGCGATAGAGAAACCGGCGCGCGTTTGACGGCCAACGCTGTCTGGCGATGTCTCAGCGCATGACATAACCGCCGTCGCGAGCGAGCATTTGTTGGACGGCCGGCATTCCCGTCTCGCGGCGCGGTCTGGACTCGTTTGCGATCAGCGATACCATCCTCACTGAATGGCGAGCGCGCGTTTGCCGTTGGTCAATTTGTCTCAAAAAGGAGTTCAGGGTCCATGTCGACCTATTATGTTTACTCCGGGCAGAATTCCAGCGGGATCACGCTCAGCGGCGGCGACGCCCTCTATGTGGAAGCAGGCGGGACGGCCGCCGGGATCGTGGTGAACAGCGGCGCTTTCGAGGCCGTATACAACGGCGGCACCGCCGATTTGACCACAGTCGGAAATGGCGGCGACGTGTACGTCTACTCGCGCGGTATCGCGAGTGGCCTGCTGGTGGACAGCGGCGGCGCGGCGTTCGTGTTCTCCTCCGGGACCGCCGACGCCACCACGATCGACAGCGGCGGCACGATCCTGGTGCTGCCGGATGCGCTGGTGACCATCGCGAACCCAACCGGCGGCGGCGCGATCGTCACCGGTGGCGTCACGGTCGTGTCCGGTCTCACCCTGACGACCGTTGGGGCGCCGACCGTTTCGGACGTCGTCCTCAGTAACTCCAACTATGACCTGATAATGACCGGGGGCACCGCGATCAGTTCGATGATCACGGATGACGGGTCCGAGAACGTCTATTCAGGCGGCACCGCCAGCGCAGCCCAGGTGGGCAGCGGCGGAACGCAATATGTCTATGACGACGGGCTCGCCGTGGGTGCCCGGGTGAGTGGCAACGGTTTCCAGTTGATCACGTCCGGCGGCATGGCCGCCTACACGGTGGTGTCCGCTGGCGGCGTGCAGGAGGTCGAGTCCGGCGGCGTGGCGACGTTCGCCGCGGTCAGCAACGGCTATCAGTCCATATCGGACGGCGGCGTGGCCAGCGACACCTCCCTGGATCAGGGAGGTTCCGAATACGTTGACTCGGGCGGCACGGCGGGCTCCACCACGGCCGGAAGCGGAGGCGCCGCATTCGTCTACTCGGGCGGTGTCGCCAGCAGTCTCATGGTGGAGTTGGGCGGCCTGGCGATCCTCGTGTCCGGCGCCAGTGCCACCGCGGTGACGGTCGACCCGGGCGGAGCGTTGTTGATCCTTCCGGGCGCCCAGGCCAGCGTCGCCAATCCCGGCGGTGGAGGCACCATCATCACCAGCGGCGTGGCGGTGGTTTCGAACACCGTGCTGGCCAGTGCCGGAATTCCGCTGCTCTCAGGTGCCACCATCGGCGCTGAGGTGACCGACTTCGTTCTCACCGCCGGCAGCGCGTTGAGTTCGACGATCCTCAATAGCGGACTGGAAAGCATCTACTCTGGCGGCACCGCGGACTTCAGCGTGGTCAGCGGCGGCGGCGACCAGCTTGTTTTCAATGGCGGTCTGACCATCAGCACGGTGATCAGCGGCGGCGAGCAATCGGTGTATTCGGGGGGCACCGCGTCGTTCACCACGCTCAGCGCCGGACAGCAGTTCGTCAATAACAGTGGCCGGATCGTGAGCGCCCAAGTTGAGCAAGGCTACGAGTATATTTCCGGCGGCGCCGCGACCGCCACCACGGTAGGCAGCGGCGGTTACCAGTATGTCTCGGGCGGCGGCGTCGCGAGTGCCACAAACCTCAGCGGCGGGTTCCAGTACGCCATCAATGGCACGGCCATTTCCACGATCATTACGGACGGCGGTGAGCAGACCATCAGCTCCGGTGGCGAGGCCATCCATACCGAACTGAACGGCGGCGACCAAATCGTGGGCCCAGGCGGGGTCGCGAGCTTCACGACCGTCAGCAACGGCTTCCAGGCCGTCACGAGCGGCGGCGGGGCCAGCTTCACCGTGGTGGACAGTGGCGGCGTCGAATACGTCTCCGGCGGCTCGGCGGATTTCACCACGGCCGTGAGCGGCGGCGTCGTATTGGTCGAAGGGGGAGGAACCACCACCGACCTGCTGGTGGACCGCGGCGGTCTGGCATTCGTGTATCCGGCAGCGTCGCCAATAGCGCGACGATCGAGATGGGTGGCACGCTGGTGGTTGTTCCAGGCGCGCTTGTCACCATCGAAAACCCGGCCGGCGGCGGTACCATCATCACCGGAGGAGTACTCGTTCTTTCGAGCGGCACGATCGTGAGCGGCGCGGTCCCGTCCATAACGGGTGCGAACATCAGCGGCTCCGCGCTCTCGGATCTCGTACTTCCCGGCGGCAGCGCGATCAGTTCGACGGTCACGGCAGACGGGTCGGAGAACGTCTACTCCGGTGGCATCGCCGCCGATGCGCAGGTGAGCAACTACGGCAGTCAATCCGTATTTTCCGGCGGCAGCGCCGGCTTCACCGTGCTCAGCGATGGCGGCCGGCAAAACGTCGATCTGGGTGGCGTGGCCGTCAGCGCCCTGCTCTCCGGGGGCGACCAATATGTGTATGCCGGCGGCACGGCCGCGCAGACCGTTCTCAGCGATGGCGACCAATACGTTTCCAGCGGGGGCCTGGCGCTCAGCGCCGTACTGACCGGTGGCGTCGAGGGCGTTCAATATGTCTATTCCGGCGGCTCGGCCGGTTTCTCAGTGGTGGAGTTCGAGAGCACTCAGGTCGTTCTCAGCAGCGGCCTGGCGTTCAGCGCGTTCCTGGATAATGGCGCCCAGGAAGTGGTGTCGGGCGGGGTGGCCAAGTCCACGATCATCAGCGGCGGCGACCAGCGTATTGACGCCGGCGGTCTTTCCGTCAGCGCCGTGGTCAGCTTCGGCGGGTTCGAGGCGGTCGCCGGCACGGCGAATTTCACCACGGTCAGCAACGGCGGGTTCGAATATGTTTCCGCCGGCGGCGTGTCCAGCGACAGCATCCTCGACGACGGTGGCTACGAGTACCTGAGCCACGGCACGGCGTACGTCACGACGGTCGGCGGCGGCGGGTTCGAAGTGGTGGCCGGCGGAGGGGTGGCCAACCAGACCGTGGTGGACAGTGGCGGCACGGAATCCATGTACACCGCCAGTGGCCTTGCCAGCGGAACGCGGGTGGACAGTGGCGGCTCCATCGACCTGCGGTTCCTGCCCTTCAGCAGTGGCGGATCGGCCGTCGTGAGCGGCAACGATATGCTGGTCGTGAGCGAGGGCAGCGGCTTTTACCAGCAACAATTGTCGGGCGACTATACTGGTCTCACCTTTCAGCCGGCTCTGGATGCCGGCACCGGCACATTGCTGACCCTCACGGCCATGCCGTGCTTCGCCGAAGGGACCCGTATTCGGACCACCGGCGGAGAGGTCGCGGTCGAAGCGCTGGTTCCCGGCGACATCGTCCTGACCCACGACGGGGAACCTCGGATGATTCGCTGGATTGGCCGCCGTCACATCGACCTGATGCGCCATGCGAACGCGGCGCGCGTACCGGCCCGTCCGTATCGCCTCGCACGCGTTCGGCCGGAATCAACCGCACCGCGATCTGGTGGTGTCGCCGGATCACGCGCTGTTCGTTGAAGGCGTACTGATCCCGGCAAGGCTTTTGGTGAATGGGACGTCGATCAAGGTCGAAGCCGGCTGCCGAAAAGTCACCTATTATCACGTGGAACTCGACAGCCACGACATTTTGCTCGCGGAAGGATTGCCGGTCGAGAGCTACCTGGATACCGGCGACCGGGCGATGTTCGAAAATGGTGGCGCCCCGTTACGCCTGCACCCGGAGTTTTCGGCCAGGCGATGGGAGGTACTGGGCTGCGCGAAGCTGGTGTTCATCGGTCCCGAACTCGATGCCGCGCGCCGGTGCGTGGACGAACGCGCGGCGCCAGGCGGAAGGGCCGGTCCCCGGAGAATGCGATCCGAAGGTTGCTAAGTACCCAGATGCTCGGTTCAGGGAATATATTGCCTTATCATAACATTCCGGGGTGAACGTCGTCGCTTCGCGCCCCGCGGAAGCCATGAGTCCGTGCCCGGAAACACGCGCTGACCCTGACGAAGCCTTCAACCACGGCGCGCGCGCCGCCACGGCATCGCGCCGGGCGTCCATCTGGCGGGGAGAAGCTGGCGATTTCGGAATTCGTGCGCGCCCTGTTAAGGTCTGACACCCAGGCCGGGCCAACAAGTCTGTGCCCGCCAGGTGGATACGACGGGATCGCGGGTGCGCGTTTCGCGATGCGATGAAAGGGGACGGACATGGGAAGGCTCGACGGCAAGGTCGCGGCGGTGACGGGCGGGGCATCGGGGATCGGCGAAGCGACGGTCAGGCGTTTCGTCGCCGAGGGCGCGAGCGTGGCATTCTGCGATCGGGATGGCGAGCGCGGCCAGCGCGTGGCGGCCGAGCTTGAGGCCGCCGGAGCCAAGGTATCCTTCACGCAGGCGGATGTTGGCACCGAGGCCGCATGCCTCGCCTTCGTCAACGGTGCCGCGGAGAAGTTCGGGCGCCTCGACATCCTCATCAACAATGCCGGCATCCGCAAATACGAGAAGATCGACGAGGCGAGCGCGGCGAGCTGGAACGAGATCCTGAACGTCAACCTGATGAGCTACGCGTTCTGCGCCAAGGCGGCGGTGCCGCTGATGCGTCGCAACAACGGGGGCGCCATCGTGAATACCGCCTCGGTCCGGTCCGTCGTCGCGGGCGGCGGCAACCTGCAGTACGACACCACCAAGGCGGCGATCGCGGGCCTGACGCGGGGGCTCGCCGCCGATCATTCGGCGGAGGGTATTCGCGTGAACGCCGTCGGGCCAGGCCCGATCTTCACGCCGTTTCATGCGCGCCGCATCGCGGCGGCCGGCGAGACGGTCGAGCAGTACAACGCCAAGGCTGCGCAAGGCACCATGATGAAGCGCCCCGGCCGGCCCGAGGAGGTCGCCGCCGCGATCCTGTTTTTGGCCTCCGACGATGCATCCTATGTCACCGGCGCCCTGCTGTTCGTGGACGGCGGCATGACGGCGATGTGAGGCACCGGCAACCGGCGCTCACGGTCCGTATTCCCCTCCCCGGGTCGCCCAAGGATGGCCTTTCCGTGGCCGGGCATGACGGGATGAGCGTTCGCGCGAAGGAACCTGCCGGTCCGGCGCCTGCCATAACCACACGCTGGTGCCTCGGCATTGGGTTACTGAATGCCTGGGGTCGCGTGACTTCGCCTCCGATGCGCCGCGTTGCCCGGTAACGTTCATCGCGGAGCGGCTTCCGCCCCGGGGCCTTCCACGAACTGAGAGGCATCGGCCAGTGCCGCGAGAACCTCCGTGCGGCGCGCGGCGTAGATCGGCGCGCACAACAGCCGTAGATAACCGTCGCCAACGTTCAGCCCAGGGTGCCGCGCCGTGAAATCCGCGAGCATCGTCGCGGCTTCCTCGCGACTGCCGTCGATATCCAGCATAGCCGCGAGCCAAAGCCGTTCGTCGTCCTCTTGCGAGGCGTCCAGCATCGCGGATTTCCGCAGGTTTTCGATCGCCTCCTTGAAGTTGCCCAAAGCCAGGAACGCGACCCCCATGCCCTTGAACGCGTTGTGGACGAGGGGGAGATAGGGCCCGGAGTTCGATCGCCGCCCGGTAGCTGACGATGGCATGGGGTGCGTCTCCGGCCTCCAGGAAATCGTGGCCAAGTTCGCGTAGCGCACCCGCATAATGCGGATCGATATCGAGCGTCCGTTGGCACATGGCGATGGCGTCGGCGATTTCGACCTTGCAATCGGCGCAACAGGCATGTGTTGAACAGCACGAAAGCGTTCGTCGGATCGAGCAGCATGGCCCGCCGCAAGGTCGTATCAGCCTCGGTCAGCGCCACGGTGTTAACCGGTGAACTGTTCACGACCGACCTGATGTAGACCGTGGCGAGATGCGCCAGCGCGCCGACATCATTTTCATTGAACTCCAGTGCCAATCGATAGACGTCTTTCGCCCCGGTATCCGGCATGGATCGCAGGAAGTCCATTTGATGACCAAGCGCGACGAGCTCGCGTGCGATACGCCGACCGTCGGCGAACGTTACTCGCGGCGAACGCTCCAAGAGGCTCCGATCCTGAGGAACCGCCCGTGCGATCCGTACGGCGATGTCGTCGGCGACGGGCACCGCGTCGGAAATCGGCCGGTCATAGTGCCGCGACCAGAGCTCCGTGCCCTGAAGGGCATCGGTCAGATGCACGGCGATGTGCATCGCGTTGCCGTCGAACGATGCCGATCCCGCGAGCTGGTAGCGGTTTCCGCCAGCCTGCTTTACGCCATCGGCCGCCGGTGCCGAACCCTCCGCTTCGGGGATGGTTTCGGCGGCAACGCGTAGATGTTGCCGTGTCGCCAAACGAATCTTCACCAGATCGTTGAAGCCGGCGACAACGCTGTCCTGCGACGGCATGCCGCTGACATCGCGAATATCCGCGGATATGACGGACGCCTGAACGGGTTCCCGCCTGATCGCGGACCCGCTTAGAAAGCACACAGCGAGGCACGCTGCCGCCGCTCCCGCCCAACGAGCGAGCCACGCGTAACGCGGACGCGAGGGCGCCGCCGCGCCGATCGCGATATCGCCATCGGCGGTCGCGGATATCCCGGTCTCGGCGCGGCCGGCCCCATCGACAGGCCCATGCGGCACGGCGGTATCATCCGACCCATTTCCCGCCCGAATGCGGTCGGCGAGAGTCACGGTCTCCGGATCAGGCGACACATCCAGTTCCCGCCGCAGCGTTCGGACACAGAATTCGAACTGCTGCAGCGCCTCGGCCCGCCGTCCGGCCCGCGCGAGACACTCCATCAGCAGCCGGTGCGCGGACTCGTCAAGCGTATCCATCTCCACGAGCCGCGCCGCGGTTCCGCTCGCCTCATCGAACGCGCCGGTCGCGATCTGCGAAGCGGCGAGTCGACGCAGAGTGCGTGCCATGACCCCAGCCATTCGCGCGCGTTGTGGCCGCAACCATTCCTCGAAAGCGTGCGAGATCGCAGGAATGTCCTGCAGAAGAGCGCCGCGACAGCATGAGGCGGCCCTTAACAGCGCCTCCGGATCGCCGGCCCGTGAATCCGCCTCCAACGCCAGCGCATCGACCTCGATGCTCGTGCCATCAATCCAGACCTTGTCGGCGCTTGTCCTGATGACATCGCGCGCCGGCGTTCGGCGCAGGACGACCAGCAATTGCCGGAGACTGTGCCTGGCTTGTTCCTCGCCGCTTTGGGTCCAAAGCAGATCGGCGACGAGTTCGCGCGACACCCGCCGATCCGGCTGCATTGCCAGAAACGCCAGCAGCGCCTGCCCCTTGCGCGGAAGGTCCATGACCTCCCGCCCCGCAACTCGCAGTGCGAAGGGGCCCAGCAAAGTGATCGTTGGAATTCCGGCGGTGCTCATGGAATGCCGCGCGACATCGGTGCGATACCGAGCAAATCGGGACGGCGCCGGAAGCGCAAGCTCTTTTTTGCGTTCGCGGCAGGCGTCAGGCCGGATTCTGACGACCGATTGCCGGCTGGTTGACGCATCCCTGGGCTGATCCGGCAACGGCCCCGACTTACGGCTCCTCCGAGATGGGCCGTCCTGCTCGCGCCGGGCCACATGAACCGGAGGGTGGAGCAATGGCGAACCTGATCGTCAACGGCGGATTCACCATCGCCTCGCCCGGCACCACAACACCGAACGCCGACAGCGCGGTTCTGCTGCCTGGTGGCAGCACCGCGATCGACGGCTGGACCGTGATAGGCGGACCGGCTGGCGACGACCAACTGTACTGGGCCGCCACCGGCTTCGACGGCCTGACCTTCCCGGATGCCGACGCGGTGGCCCTGACGGGGGACACCAACATCAACCCCCAGTTCGGCATGGAGCAAACCATCGCCACGACACCGGGGATGACCTTCGCGCTGACGTTCGAGGTGGGGACCAGTTCGGAGTTTCCGGATCCGTCAGGGGCTGGTGTCAGCGTCACGGCCGGCAACCTGACCACAACCATCACCGGCATCGTCACGACAGGGACCAGCGTCTGGACGCCGGAGGAAGTCGATTTCACCGCCACGTCAACCTCAACGACGATCATCATTCAGGGCGACGCGCCGCTGCCAAACCCCCACGGCGAGTATATCGGGCTCGACAACGTGGCCGTGAACCCCACCACCAATCCCGCGCCGCCGGCGAACCTGGTCACCAACGGCAGCTTCGAGCAGGCCTCGCCGATCACCGCCTTGCCGATCCTGCCCGGCACGCAGGAGGGTCCGAGCGAGGGCTCCTATTTGACCTCAGGCAGCACCACCATTCTCGGTTGGACGGTGACCGGCAACGGCGTGCTGAACTGGCTCCCGGACGACAACCAGATCGCCGAGAGCACACCGTTCGGGGTGTATTTCCTCAATCTCGCCGCCAATAACGGCCTGGTAAACAACAACCTGGCCGGCGCGCCGTATGACGGCGTCACCCAGACGATCGCCACGACACCGGGCACGACCTATCAACTGACGTTCGACATCGGCAACGACAACACCAGCGCGAACACCGGCGTGCTGCCGACCGGCAATGGCCTCGCGGAGGCGACCGGCAGCGCCGCCATGCCCGGCTGGACGGTGATTGGCGGCCCCGCCGATGGAAGCGACGGACTGGGCTGGGTATCGAACGCCAACAGCTATGGCACGACGGCGGAGACCGGCAGCGATTTCCTCGACCTCACGGGGTATCGCGACAGCGCTCCGTATTTCGGCGTCACGCAAACGGTCGCGACAACAGTGGGGGCGAGCTACGCGCTGACGTTCTGGCTCGGGGTGGACAACGGCAACGCGTACTACACCGGCCCGATCGGCGTTTCGGTCACGGCCGGTGCGACCACGCAGACGATCGAGAACGTCAGTCCAACCGGCAGCGGCAACCAGTGGGTCGAGGAAACGGTCGATTTCACCGCGACCTCGACCGCGTCGGCGATCAGCATCCAGGGCGTGCAGGGCGATCATTACATCGGTCTGGACAACGTGGCGGTGGAGCAGACCGGACCAGGAATCAACGGGCACGAATCTGATCGTCAACGGCGACTTCGATGAGCCGTCGATCGACCCGGTCGGCGTCAGCGTCACGGCGGGTGCGGCGACCGCGACCTTCGACAACGTCGATCCAACCACCCTGGGCAACAGTTGGACACCGGAGACGCTGGACTTCACCGCGACCTCGACGACATCGACGATCGCCTTTCAGGGCGACCAGGGCCAAAACTACATCGGCCTCGACAATGTGACGGTCACGGCGCTCGGCTCCTTCGGTCCGGACGTGTTCACCGACACCCAGGCGGCGACCAGCGGACCATACACCGGCCAATATCTGTGGATCGACCCGAACAACTGGAGCAGCGGCGTCCCGGCGGACGGCGCCGCGGCCTCGGTTGCCAGTTCGGGCATCGATTACGACAACCTGACCGCCTTGAGCCTGGCGAGCCTGGCCCTCGCGGCCAACTCGCAAACGGATGTACTGGGCGGTTCGCTGACGGTGGCGAGCCTCACGGCGGGTTCCGGTGGGGAGCTGTTGGCCAACGCCGCCGACGCGGGAGCGCCGGTCACGGTGACGGTCGGCGCGATCGGCTCGTCCGGGGCAGCTTCGGCGCGGTGGGCACGGACGCCCGCTTCGTGGACAACGGTGCGAGCGACCCCGGGGGCAACGACTACCTGGTTTTTTCGGGTGGTTTGTTCGAGCTGGCGGCGACGCCCTCCGCCAGTTCCGAACTGTCGTTCAACACGGGCCCAGGGACAATCGCGCTGGCGGACCCGGCCGCGAGCAACGCCGTCCTGCTCACGGGCGTCGCCGCCGGCGACACGCTGGAGCTGCCGGGATCATCGGTCACCAGTGTCGGTTTTGGCACCAACAGCCTGTCGGTGACCACCAGCGCCGGCACCTACGCGTTCAGCAATGTGACCTATGCCGGTACCCCGATCGTCGGTTTCACCGCCGCGCTCGACGCCACGACTGGCCTCGAGGCGATTACCTTCGCCAGTCCGGACATGTTTTCGGAGCAGGCGAAGGCGACCAGCGGGCCGCTGAGCGGCTTTTATCTGTGGAACAACCCGGCCAATTGGAGCGCCGGCGTGCCGGTGAACGGCGACATTGTCGGCACGGCGAACAACTCGGTCGGCTACGACAACCTGGCCGCGCTGAGCCTGTCGCAACTCACTCTGGGAACGAACTCGAGCGCGGAGGTCGACGTGGTCGGCGATTCTCTGACCGTCGCGACGGTGGTGGGCACCGGCGCGGGCGGGCTCCTGCTGGCCGACGCCGAAAGCGCGGGCGCGCCGGTCACGGTGACGGTCGGCACCATCGCCTCGGACTCGGGCTCCTACCTCGCGATGGGCGCCGGCGCCACCTTCGTCGACAACAGCGCCACCGACCAGCCAGGCTCCCTCTACGAGGTGTCCGACGGCGGTCTGCTGGAACTCGCCGCGACGCCGTTGTCGAATTCGGCGCTGTGGTTTTTATCCGGCGGCGGCACCATCGCGCTGAAAGACCCGGCTGCGAGCAACGCGGCGGCGATCCTGGGCCTCGCCGCCGGCGACACGCTGGAAGTGCCGGGCTCGTCGGTCAGCGATGTCACCGGGATCGGCACCAACACTTTGTCGGTCACGACCGACGCCGGCACCTACGTGTTCAACGATGTGACCAATGCCAGCACGGCACCGACCGGCTTCACCTCCGGCTTCGACAGCGCCACCGGGCTCGCGAGCGTCACGTTCACCGGTCCGGACATGTTTTCGGAGCAGGCGAAGGCGACCAGCGGGCCGCTGAGCGGCCTTTATCTGTGGAACAACCCGGCCAATTGGAGCGCCGGCGTACCGGTGAATGGCGACATTGTCGGCACGGCGAACAACTCGGTCGGCTACGACAACCTGGCCGCGCTGAGCCTGTCGCAACTCACTCTGGGAACGAACTCGAGCGCGGAGGTCGACGTGGTCGGCGGTTCTCTGACCGTCGCGACGGTGGTGGGCACCGGCGCGGGCGGGCTCCTGCTGGCCGACGCCGAAAGCGCGGGCGCGCCGGTCACGGTGACGGTCGGCACCATCGCCTCGGACTCGGGCTCCTACCTCGCGATGGGCGCCGGCGCCACCTTCGTCGACAACAGCGCCACCGACCAGCCAGGCTCCCTCTACGAGGTGTCCGACGGCGGTCTGCTGGAACTCGCCGCGACGCCGTTGTCGAATTCGGCGCTGTGGTTTTTATCCGGCGGCGGCACCATCGCGCTGAAAGACCCGGCTGCGAGCAACGCGGCGGCGATCCTGGGCCTCGCCGCCGGCGACACGCTGGAAGTGCCGGGCTCGTCGGTCAGCGATGTCACCGGGATCGGCACCGACACTTTGTCGATCACCACCGACGCCGGCACCTACGTGTTCAACAATGTGACCAATGCCAGCGCGGCGCCGACGCGTTACACCGCCACGCATGACGCCACGACCGGGCTCGAGGCCGTGACCATGGCCTGCTTCGCCGCCGGCACCCACATCGCGACCGACCACGGCATGGTGACGGTCGAGACGCTGCGCGAACGCGACCGCGTGCGGACACTGCTGGACGGGGCGCTGCGTCCGATCGTCTGGCTCGGCCATCGCCGCGTCGATTGCCGGCGCCATCCCGACCCGAGACAGGTCTGGCCCATCCGTATCGCCGCCAACGCATTCGCCCCTGGCCAGCCCCGCCGCGATCTGTGGGTTTCTCCCGATCACGCGCTGTTCGTGGATGGCGTATTGATGCCGGCCCGCTACCTTGTGAATCGCGAAACGGTGTCGCAGCAACCGCGTGACGTGATCACTTACTGGCACATTGAATTGTCCGAACACACAGTGCTGTCGGCCGAAGACCTGCCCGCGGAGAGTTACCTCGACACCGGCAACCGGGCGGCGTTCGCCAATGGCGGTTCCGTGATCGGCCCACAGGCTGAATTCACGCATCATGTGCGAGAGGCGCGGTGTTGCGCGCCGCTCGTTGTGACCGGACCGAAACTGGCGGCGGCGAAGCGCCGGCTGAACGAGCGATCGAAAGCGCTCCGTCTTCGCACCACCAACGCACCTGGCCTTGGACGGTCCGTAATCGAAACGAGCATCGGCGCCTGGTAAAAAAGATGGCTGGGCAAAGCAGCTTACAGAATGTGACGCCACTTCGACCGGCCTTGCCCTCTTTATGGCGGGCATCCACTCATCTCCACGGGAGCCGGCCGGCGGCGGAGCGAACGTTCGATGTGGTGTCGCAGGCCGCGAAAAGTTTGCCGCGCGCGGCGACGACTCCGATCCGCCTCGACGCGGCCATCGCCCTGGACTCGGCTTTTTGTTAACAAATCCGAATGTTGACAGGCCGAATTAGAAAAGAGAAACGCCGTGAAGGACCCGCATGCGATCCGGTCGCGCGTCGCCGGCGATTATTCCGCCGCCGCTCGCGCCGCCCGCGTGTTGCCAGGCTGAAACTTCACGCTGACCGGCTGATTCGTTTCGAACGGGCTTTTCAGGTCCAGCTCCTTGGCGATCTCACGCACCGCGGGGAACACTTCCGTGCCCAACAGACGGATGCAGGTCTTGGCGTCCTCGTGCGAGACAGTGCCGTCGTTGCCCCAGAACGCCAGGATGCCGGGCCGCGTTTCCTCCAGCAGGATACGGACCTTCGCGATCACCTGCTTCGGCGTGCCGGCGATGATCATCAGCTCCTCCATCTGCTTTTCCAACGCCGGGCGATAGCGCGGACTCTTGGAGCGGCCGGTGGCGAATTCGACGAAGGCGCGGCGGTTGTCCGGGCTGCCGTAGCCGGCGGGCGTGCTCCAGACCGGGTGCGCGAGGCCGGTGAACTCCCCCTGCATCCACATGAACTGCCGCGCGTTCTCGATCGCCTTTTCCTCGGTCTCGGCGACGTGGATTTGCTTCAGCAGGCCATGATAGTCCGGGCCGCCCTGGAACCCGGCCTCGGCCGCGGCGGCGTCGTACAGATCCCAGATCTGGCGCGTGCGCTCCACCGGCGTATTCAGCGCGATGTAGGGGTAGCCATGCTGAGCGGCCCAGACGATGGTTTCCTTGCTGATCACGCCGGGGATCCAGATGCGCGGGTGCGGCTTTTGCAGCGGCACGGTCCAGGGGTTCACCACGCGCTGCTGGTAGTGAGTGCCTTCCCACCGGAACGGGCCGGGTTGCGTCCAGCTTTTGACGATCAGGTCGTGCGCTTCCTCGAAACGCTCGCGGTTGAAGGCGGGATTGATGCCGCCGGCCAGTTGCTCCTGCCCGCCACCGCGGACGAAGCCGGACACCAGCCGCCCTTTCGACAGCATATCGATCATCGACAGCTCTTCGGAGAGCTGCACCGGATTGTCCCAGGCCGGCAACGGATTGCCGAGCATGACGATCTTGCAGTTCTTCGTGCTGGCGGCCAGCGCCGAAGCGAAGATGTTGGCGCGGGCCTGCATGCAGAACGGGGCATTGTGATGCTCGTTCAGCATGATCCCGTCGATACCCAGTTCGTCGGCGAGGATGTAGTGCTCGAGATATTCGTTATACAGGCGGCTGCCGGCGACCGGATCGAAGTGCTTGTTCGAGAACATCAGCGCCGTGGCGCCGAAATCCAGACCAGCCTTGGCGTCGTACGCCGACATCGGCTGTTCCGTGAAGTACATCAGGTGCATGGCGAACTCCCTTCCCCAAAAAGCAGCATTTGGGCCGGAGCGGCGACCCGGCCCCGCCCATCACCCCGCTCGTCGGCAACGTCCGCGATGAGGCTACGTCCACACCGGCCCGCGAGCAAACGAGGCGGCGATCGACAAGGACGCGATAAGCCTGGGCGTCGCTGATCTGGTCCTCGGCAAACCTTCCCCGACGTTTCGATCCCGCAATCATGATCCTTTCTCGCGGACCGCGTGCGTGGCGACTGCCGCGTTGGCGACACCCGCGAACAGATGACGCCGCGGAATCCAGGCCGCCGAGGTTTGGTCGCGGCTACGTCTTTCAGCGGACGCGGTACTTTTCCAGCGTGTCCCGGTTCAGGGTGACGCCCAGTCCGGGGCCTTCCGGCACGCGCATCATGCCGTGACCGTCGTAGTCGAATGGTTCGTTCAGCAGCTCGGTGCGCAGCCCGTGTTCGGTCTGGTCCCACTCGACCATCAGCACGTTCGGGCTGGACGCGGCGAAATGCAGCGCCGCGACGAACAACAGCGCCGACGAGAAGCAATGCGGCGACAGCGTCAGATTATGCGCCTGGGCGAGGGCCGAAATCTTCCGGCATTCGGTGAATCCGCCTGACCAGACCAGATCGGGCTGCGCGATATCGATCGCACCGCGGTTAATCAACTCGCGATAGCCGAACAGGCCGACCTCGGTTTCGTATCCGGCGATCGAGGTCGTCAGCGCCCGCGCCACCGCCGCGCTGCCGTCGATATCGTCGGTGGCGACCGGTTCCTCCAGCCAGAACAGGTCGTAAGGTTCCAGGGCCTTGCCCATCTTGATCGCGGTCGCCGGGCTCCAGACGCAGTTGGCGTCGGCCATCAGGCGGCGGTTGGAGCCCAGAGCCTTTCGCACGGCGGCGACGCGGGCGATGTCTTCCTCGGGCGTGACGACACACAGTTCCGGCTGGTTCAGCAGACGGCGGAAATTCGTGCCGGTGAAGGCATACCGTCCGATTTTCATTTTCATCGCACGAAAGCCACGTTCGACGTAGCTCTCGGCTTCTCGCGTCAGACCGTCGAGGTCCTTGTCGCGCTGATAGAACCCGCCGCTGGCATACACCTCCACCTGGTCGGTGAAGGCGCCGAACAAGCGATAGAGAGGCATGCCGGCCGCTTTGCCGGCGATGTCCCAAAGCGCGATGTCGATGCCGCTCATCGCGTGCATAACGACGCCGCGGCGACCGTGCTGGCGCGATCGGCCGAACATCAGTTGCCACAGGTACTCGATTTTCAGCGGATCCTGCCCGATCAGCAGCGGCTTCAGTTCATGCTCGATCACCGCGGCGGTGCTGGCGGGCGGGCCTCCGGCCGATCCGGCCTCGGCGATGCCGGTCAGGCCCGCGTCGGTTTCGATTTCCACGATCAGGGCGTTGCGGGCGGCGTTGAAGCTGGCGGCGCTCATGCTTGGATTGGCGGCGCGGTACGACAGTTGAATGGTGCGGATATCAGTGATTTTCATGGCCGATCCTCTCGCCGGCGGGCCGGACGGTCCGCCACGCGCATGGCGTCACCTGAGCGTGTCCACCGGACGGGGTCAAGCCGGTCGAGACATGCGATGGAAAGCCTGTTCCTAAGTCTGGAGTTTCCGCGCGGCGATTCACGACTGATGCGCCGTTTGTTCGCTACGCACTGCCGGTGTTATTCGCGGAGTCAATGATGAACGACGCCGCGCGCCGCTGTCCTGATCTCGCGCGTTCTTTATCGCTGTCGTCAGGAGTTCCCATCGTGATTTAGTATCGACCGTAAGATTCGCGGCTCTCCGGTGGCGGTCGATTTGTTGTACCGAAATCCGGTGGCCTTTTCCCCAATGGACAATCAGCGGCGCCACGCGATTGGCGGCAAGCAGCACAATCGTCACGATCGGCGTCACAAGTGGAGACTTTAGTATATTCGGAATGACGGCGCGGGCGATCTCAGGTGGCGCTCCATCGATGCAGGCTTCGAGTGCCGAAGCTCGCCGTGGATGGGTTGGCCGTCCCGCGTGCCATGGGCCAACGACGCCGATCGAATATGGCCTTGCTCCCGGTCGCGAGCGGGCGCTGCCGTCCGCACCTTGCGTTCCCCGGAAGCCGCACCAGCGGCCCTGACACTCCGGCTGCTCGCGGGCTCGCTGGAATGGAATTCTCCGTCGGTCTGTCCTGGCACCCCTCGTTGCACGTTGTGCTGGTTATCCCATCGGTTGTCCTGGGCCTCTCCGGGTTCTATGCGTTCATCCGCCAGCGCGGCGTCGGCCGAAGCGCCCCGATGATACCGTTGGGGATTTCGATGCGGTTTAGTTTTTTCTATCAAACATCAACTTATGGAATACAACCGAGCCAGTCACATTATTTGGACGCTGACGGACCACTATGCTCCGGCCTCATCAGAGGCACCGCCGGAAGGCGGTTTCGAGCACCGCGTCGCGCCGTGACGAAGCGCATAAACAATGGCGAAAGCCACCCACGTCCGCAAATCAACATTCATAGGTGTCCTGCGTCGCTCACACGCATGGATACCGGCAGTTCGGTTCCCGAGGCGATATCGCGTCCGGTCAGAAGCAAGCCGTGCGGCAGGTCGTCGGTTCAACCTCCATCCCGGCAATGCCGCCCTCCAGACAGAGCTCAAAGAAGTTACCAGCGAGTGTCGGAAAGTTTTACACTTGAAAGACCCTGGTTAGAGACCAAAGGGCAAAAATCCTGAGGTGTCCGAGTAGCGACTGGACGGATGTTTCCAGAGTTGCGGGATTTTCAGGCCGCGATGCGACCGTGGACCTCGTAACTCCCGGCGCGAGATGATTTAATTCTGAGCATTTTATCATAAATAATGTTTCCGTATATCTAATTGAGCGCGTTTCCCCGTTTTGCGATAAGCGATTGTCGGGATATCTTACATCTTCCCTTCAACCGGAAATCTGATCCGTCCTAAAGCATTGATTCGCAACACTATTCCGGTTTGGCACGGGTATTGCGTAGAGCGTTTGCGGGAAAGAACTCGATCAGCTCGCGAAGATAGCCAAAGTCCTTGCGATCGTCCTGACCTTGATCGCGATACGGCGCGTAACCCACGGAACAGGTCCGCGCCGATGAACAGAACGGCCGAAGGAGTTAGAGCAATGTTGAGGAAGCAATTACTGGGCGCGGCCGCTATCGCTGCGTTGTTCACATTTGGAGCCGGAGCGGCGCACGCCGTGCCTTATGGATACGCGGAGTCGGATTTTGAGGACTTCACCATCACCGTTGGTGGGACAGCCTCGCTCGTCGATGGGTCGATAGGGGTTGCGACGTCCCAGAACTACCCGGGCTCGGTCGCGACCGGTAATACCGTTATCACTCCGTTTGGCGGGACCGGTAACCAGGGCCTTGGCGCCGCCGCTCCGAACGCATTTGGCGGACCCAATGCGACCTATTCCGCCGGTACATCCGGCGCCGGTTGGGGCCACCAACCTGGTTACGCCGATTGGCGAAACGGCGCTGAAGGGCCAGTACGGCGCGCAAGCTGCGGCGTCGGTGGGAAGCAACAACGTCTTCACGACCTCGGGCACCACCATTCCGGGTGATGCGTCCTACGACGTCGTTGAGAATGGCGGTCGTGTGGGAGGCGGCGCTCTAACTGCCACCGGCTCGCAAACTGAAGCCGTTTATACCATCACGACCGGCGCGCTTGGCGGAACGATCAACTTCAGCTTCCTCGCGCAGGTCAGTGCCGAGGCGCTCACCGAACTTCAAGCCGGCGAAACGGCGTCCGCGTCAACGACAAACACGATCACGGAGTTTAATTGCACAACCGGTTCTTGTGTTGGGACTTTCACGTACCAGCCGGCTGGGCTGCAAGCCGCCGTTGATGTCGGTCCATCACCCGCTGACGAAGCTGAGACCACCGCGAGTCTTTGGGGGTGGATTTGACCGGGACCGGCGGTTATGCGTTTCTCCACCGGGGACATCACCCTGGCCCCCAACTCCAGCTACCGGTTCAATCTCGCCTCGACATCGACGGAGAGCACGTCCTCCGTTCCGGAGCCGATGTCGCTCATGCTGCTGGGGAGTGGATTGGTTGGCCTCGGCGCGGCAGTCCGTCGGCGTCGCAACAAAGTTTGAACGCTAACGAAATTCGAGCAAAGGCGGCGCTGCGAAGCGCCGCTTTTTTTGTGACAACGCACCCGTCCCATCCAACGAACGTGTCGCATTGGTCGATGTTACAAACTCGCTGCGATGGCTGAAAACCAGCGCCCGTGATCCGCGGGTGCAACGCGGTCGGAAACTCTATAGTCTGGCAGCCAGCGTCGATAATGCAGGGAGGGATACTCAGTATGAAGGGATTCTCATACGACGCGGCCTTTGAGCGCAACCTGGGATGGTTCACCGAGGCAGAACAACTCGCGCTCCGTGGTAAAAAAGTTGCGATTGCCGGACAAGGTGGGGTCGGAGGGGTGCATGATCACGCTGGCCCAACTCGGCATCGGGTCGTTCCATATCGCCGACTTCGATGAATTCTCGCTCGCCAATTTCAATCGGCAGATGGGCGCCAATATCAATACGATCGACCGTCCGAAAGCCGTAGTGATGCAAGAGATGGCGCTGGCGGTCAATCCCGAATTGCGGATCACACGCTTCGATGACGGAGTGAACGACGAGAACCTCGATAGATTTCTTGAGGGTGTCGATCTCTTCGTGGACGGGTTCGACTTTTTCGTCATGGACATCCGCCGGCGGGTCTACGCTCGTTGCCACGAGTTGAGGATTCCGGCCGTGTGCGCCGGCCCGATTGGGATGAGCACCGGATTTCTCGCCTTTTCTCCTGATGGCATGAGCTTCGAGCAGTACTTTCGCATGGAGGGCCGGCCCAGGACGAGCAGTATCTACGGTTTTTGATAGGCCTGGTTCCAAAGGCACTGCACCGGCCTTATCTCGCCGATCCAACGCGGCTAAATCTCGCGACCAAAACCGGCCCATCGACCGGAGCCGCGTGTGAGTTGTGCGCCGGTGTCGCTGCCATCACGGCAGTCAAGTTTCTCTTGCGCCGCGGCGACGCGAAGCCTGCACCATGGAACCATCAGTACGATCCATTTCGCGGCATTCTGGCGGCGACCAAACTTCGGTGGGGCCTCAATGGGCCACTCCTGCGCTTCCTGATCAGGCACCGCGGTCCCAGCATCATCGAGCACATGCGCAAGCAGCCCGCGCCACCGCCGACCTTCTACCCCAAAAACTCAATCGACGAGATTTTGCACGCCGCCCGGTGGGCGCCGAGCGGCGACAACGAGCAGCCCTGGCATTTCGAAAGGCTAGGGGATGAGGCGGTCATGGTGCACCTGGCGCCCCACGACAAAAGTAACATCTATCACTATCGCGACAGTGAACCGAACGTACTCGCGATCGGTGGGCTACTGGAAAACCTTCGCATCGCCGCCTCGGCCCATGGCCGTCGCATGGAGTGGCGGGTCGAAACCGCGGTCGATCCGCTCCGACTGCATGTGCAATTTACCGTGGATGCGACCGTCTTCCCGGACCGGCTCTATGCGGCGATCGGGCAGCGCTCGGTCGATCGTAACAGATACCGTACCCGAAAACTGACGGACATCGAGCGGAAGGAACTGGAAGCCGCTCTGAATGACCAACTGCGGATCGATTGGTATTCGACGCCAGCTGACCGACTGCGTTTTGCGCGGCTAAGCGCGCTGGGGACAAACATTCGGCTCCGAACGCCTGAGGCCTTCCCCATTCATCAAAGGATTATTGACTGGGAGTTAAACCTCAGCCCGACAAAAATTCCCGCCAATGCCCTCGGCCTGCGTGGATCGACACGATGGATCCTCCGTCGCGCGATGCGAGACTGGGGCCGGATGCGCCTGCTCAACCAACTCGGGGGCGCCCGCTCAGCGGCGTTGGAGATGGATTATGTCCCAATCCTGTCCAGTGCCGCGGCGTTTACTCTACGCTTCGCTCCGACCACTCGGGAGGCGCGCGAAATCGAGGACCTGTTGCATGCGGGATCGAATATTCAGCGTTTCTGGTTGACCGCGACCCGACTCGGGTTGGCCATGCAACCCACGCTGGCAATTCTCGCTTTCGCGCATTACGGACACAATGACCTGCCGTTCACCACCGAGGCGGTCCTTTTCGAAAAGGCGAAACAGTTGGCGCTCGGGTTTCGCCGTGTCTTCGGGGCGGTGCCTGATGATTTTATCTTCATGGGCCGAATTGGGGAACCGTTGCCGCGAATGGGTGTCTCCCGTTCAGTACGCCGGCCAGTCGCCGAATTAATGATTTGAGTCCCCTCAATTCTTTCGCCGCCCACCGAGACCGGTTGCAATTCATGTGCTCCGGCAACCTGTTTTGTCTGATTTGAAGAGATTCTGTATGATTTCACTTGTGTAAGGCGATCAAATATATTATTTTTTGCATGTCTGAGTTAAGCTAAGTTTATACGAGTCTTTTTGGTATCGACGCGATTCTGACCTCAGATCTGGCGATCTTAGCCGGAAGCACCAGGGGACGGGAAGGATGATTGCTTCATCACATGACGGCGCCCGCGGTCACCGCGCGACTTTTGGACTGGCATGAGCAGGCTGCGATCGCACACCGAAGTCCCGTGCGCAATGGTTGCTGCTTCTCGCATGGTGTGCGTTTGAGGAAGTTTCCCCACGGCAAGTACGGGTCCCGATTTTCACGAAATTCCGTGTCGGCGTTCAGAACTGTTCGAAAGCGGAATAATCAACCGCTGGCTTACCCATTCCGAAGACTGCGCGAATTGACAAATCAACGATCCCCTTTGAGAATTGTCACAACCCGCTCCCACGGATTGGCGATGCGGAATGCACGACGACTGACACCGGTGAAGCCTGCCATTGCCCACCGCACACGTCCCGAACAAAACCGGAATTCAGTCGGCACTATCGGCTTCAACCACATCTCGCCGCTGGATGGCCTTCGATGCCGAGAAGGGAAGGCCGAAGCCTTGCCAGGACGGAACCGGTTCCCTGACCCGTCCCGCTTGTACGATCCGGGTCGGGTTTGCCTGCAATTCGGGATACCACCGTCCGCCTTGGGTAACGAAATCCCAGACAACCGGTTGCTCCAATGCGAGACGCGTCAACGTCGGGACCAGTTCCGCGATCGCCGGTTGCCGCGCCCCATGATAATCGACCAGTGGCCCGAGTGGTTCAAAATGAATTCCCGTCGCGCGCAACAAACGCAGTAACGTTGGCTCCATGACGGCAAGCCAATGAGTATGCCCCGCTTCCGCGCTAAGTCTGACCGCGCCTTGAATGAGCGCCAAACGCAGCAAGGAGGAGGAGGAGGGACTTGAATTGCGCATCTGCTTTGCCAGCGCGAACCGTGAAACCTCGCCCGTGGTAGCCAAAGGCAGCCTACGCAGCAGGGCAGCGTCACAAACATGCTGGATGGGATAGTCGTCGCCGCCGGCCGGAACCTTTGGCGGTACAAGACGGACCGTTCCTACGACTTCTCCACTATGTCGCCAGCGAACGACGGCGTGGCGCGAAAACTCATCGTACTCGTCGTATTCCAGGCCGTTCTGACCAGTCAGAAAGTTGCGCTCCACGCAGTATACCTGGTATCGGAGTCGGAATAATTCACGAAGAAGGGCCGGAGTGTCGACGATTTCGAGCGTCAACTCTTCCTGCAGGGCCAAAATCGTGTTGTCAAGCGCGGATCTGTTCATTTTTTTTGAGCCCCTGTCCAATGTTCGACGGTGGAACCACACGCTTTGTCAGAATCCACTCACCACGCAGGCGCTGGAACCAAAGCGTGTCACATACGATTTCGTTGAACAAGTCCATTTCCACACCACCACTGCCCGCCTCGAAACCGTTCGCCAAACGATATGTTTTGTAGTTGAATCCCGGAGATTTGCCTTTTTGCGCCCGCTCTCGCGAAGCGATAACCGTGCATTTGTCTTCCTTTTGAAGAATCTCGCGATTGCACGTTGAGTCCATCATTGCCAACCCCTGAACGTCGATATCCCGCACAGTCGCACATTTTCGTGTCAGGTAGCCGCCCGATGCCGTTCCGGCCAAAAGCACTATCCCCCCGAAACGTTACAGAAAGGTTAACGCGCCGGGCAAATCTGAAATCGATCATAAATCACCCCACGTGCGCGATCTCGCCTGGTTGTATGACAATCCCGTCCTCCATCGTGATAATACGATCCGCTACTCCCAGATTGCGCGTATCATGCGTCACGATGAGCACGGCGGCGCCCCGCTCACGGGCCAGGCCAGACAGCAGTTTCATTACCTCCGCGCCACTTTGCCGATCAAGAGAGGCTGTTGGCTCATCCGCCAGGACAAGGCCTGGATCGCGCGCCAGCGCGCGCGCCAACGACACGCGCTGGCGCTGCCCACCAGAGAGTTGAGCCGGCAACGCATCGGTAAATCCGCCCAATCCAACTTCTCTTAGCATACGTGACGCATGCCGCATGCGATCACGCTCCGACTTCATTTCCCCACCTTCAAGCGCCATTGCAACGTTCTGTTGGGCCGTCAGAAAGCCCAGCAGCCGATGATCCTGGAAAACAAAGCCAATCCGGCGACGCAAGGCGACACGCTCTCTCTCGCTCGCATCCCGGAGTTGCTGTCCGAGCACGACGCAACTCCCGCGCTGGATCGAGCGCAGCCCGCCGATAAGCGTCAACAGGGTGGTCTTGCCGCTACCCGACGGTCCTGAAAGCAGAACGATCTCGCCGGCGTTGAGGACAAGATCCAGGCCGTAAAGTACTGGGCGCGTCAGAGCTCCCGTCCCAAAGGCATACGACAGTTCATGAATTTCAACCGCCGCGGGCATAAGTCAGAAAATCTCCGCCGGGTCCGCGTGACGTAGTTTTCGCAACGCCAGCAGTCCCGCGGCGACGCACATTCCGACGATCATCAGGAAAACCGCGATGCCTCGCTGTCCTGTCAGAACAAGGTTTAAGTACGCCGCGTCGCCGGCGACCCGATAAAGCAGCAAACTGGCCAACAGCCCGGGGAAAAACCCAAGGCAGCCAATAATGCATGCCTCACAAATGACGACCTTACTGAGGTACAGGTTCGAAAATCCGATCGCCTTCAGCGTGGCGTATTCTCGCAGGTGGTTCGTAACGTCGGTAAAAAGGATCTGGTAGACGATGACCGTCCCGACCATAAGCCCCATGAGGGTACCGAACAGGAAGATGACACCGATCGGAGTGGCCGCGTCCCAGTAAACCTGCTCTCGCCGCAACAACTCCGCTCGGGTAATAACATCGACATCGTGCGGCAGCGTTTTCACCAACTCGGAGCGGACCGATTGCAGATCGGCGCCGGGCTGTAGCTGAAGCGCGATCACGCTTGCGTCGCTCGGCCGCATCCCGGGCAAAACACGCCACAGCGTCTTTTCGTTCATGACGACGCTGCCGTCGGCAGTGAAGCTGGCTCCGAGTTTGACCGTGCCGACCACGTCGACCATTCGGTTGCCGAGTTGCGCCTTTACCACGCCGTCTCGGGCCAGAAGGCCAACAATATCGCCGAACTCCGGTCGCGACAGTGCGTCAAAGGCAACCGTATCTTCACGTTTCAGGGCGTCGGACAACGGGGCCAGCCCTTCAATCCCGACCGCGCCGGAACTCAGTGTCGAACGCGATGATCTGAACGGTCCGATGCGTTCCGGTCGTTGGATTCCGCCACATCGCCTGCGCGAGATAAACCGGAACCCCCTCCACGACCCCAGGCACCGAAAGAGCCTGAAATGCGCGCGCCCGCGGCAATGGCTCGGCGCGAAACAGGGCTTGCGTCAGCGGATGGATCAAAAAGAGCTCGCCATGCAGAGCCTGCGGCAATGCGATCGCGGTGTCGAAAAGTGCCCCCCGAAAGCCGAGTTGCATCAACACCAGAATGCTCGCGAACATGACACCGGCGATCGCCGTCGTCAGGCGGGCCGGCTCCGCGCGCAACTGGCGCCATGCGAGGCGGAACGGTAGCAACCACGCCGGAAATCCCGGGACCGCCAGCAGCGACGTGGCAAAAGGCAAGCCATGAGAGGCTGTCGCAAGATTGTCCGCGGGAGCATCGACCTCGTGGAAGCGTCCCCCAGAAGCACTCACGGGCGAATTGCCACGTGAACCTGCGAATTAATCCGCCGACTGAGTTCCGACGCCGCGCTTGCGCTTAAATCGAGCTTGACCTCCACTGTGCGGCCATCCACCGCGGCAGTGGGATCCGTGCTGGCCTGCAGGTCACGCTTTACGATGCGGCCGACTTCACGTACGCGCGCCGGATAACGCAGGCTCGTACCAGGTATCGATACCTCGGCCTTCGCGCCGACCCGGACGCGCGACAGATCGGTCTCATACACATCCGCGACAACTTCCATTTTGTCGAGATCGGCGAGATCGAGCAGCCCCTCCTCTCCGACCAGGTCGCCCGGCCGCGCGTGAATTTTCAGTATCGTACCGCCGATCGGCGCGAAGACCTGCGACAACGCGGCTTCCGCGTGTGCGTGTTCGCTGGCGGCCCTGGCGCTGCGAACCTTCGCTTCGGCCACCGCCACGTCTTCCGGGCGCGGAGACGACAGGCTGGCGAGCCGGGCCTCGGCCTCGTGCAGTTCGGCCGTCACCCGGTTAGCCGCCGCATCCGCCCGCTCCGCCACCGCGCGAGCACCGGCGCCACTGGGTACCAACGCGTCCGCGCGACCGGCGTCCGCCTGGCTTATCTCCTGCTGGATTTGCAGACCGATCACGCGCTGTTGCAAGGCCGCGACATCCTCACGCCGTCCCGCCGCGACGACCCGCGCCAGCTCGGCGGTTGCTTCCGCGACCTGAGCATCAGCTTGCGCCACCGCCGCGCGCTTTTCGGCCGCGTCAGCGAATTCGGCGAGAAGCTGGCCGGCGACGACAGTCTCCCCTTCGCTGACAAACAGCCGGTCCACCCGGTTCATCGTGGTGGTTGCCGGTGGTGAAAGCCGCCTGACCCGCGATTCTTGGTACGACCCGTCCAAGCGAGCCAACCCCCACCGGCTCCGCGACCGTTGCCTGCGGTGTCGGGGACGCCTCTGTGCTGGTCATACGAGATACACTGTCGAGAGCGTGGGTGATCTGAGGAATCGCCGCGAGGCTAAGCCCGGCCGTGAGACCAAGCATCAGTAGTATCGGAGTTCGTCTGATTACCATTCGCTGTCTCCGCCCCGTCTGTGAGACCCGCCCCCCGTCGATGCGACGCTTTGGTCAGTGGACGAGAACAGACAGGACATAAGGCGACCCGGTCGTCCGACCGCTGGTGCCATGTTGCGTATGAGCGGCGGATGTCCGCACCCGGTCTGTCTCATCGTCTGCAACCCAACCCTGGACCCCTTGCTTATCATTAAAGGGTTACTGAACCCTTACCAAGCCGACACACGCTCTCCATCACCCGTATCAAAAACATGCACCGTTGAGACAGCGCTGGCAACCCACGAACCGGATTAAAACCGGCCCTAACCGGATTCGCGCCGGAAATTCACGGCGCCGACGCCAGTGTCAGTCGCGTTACCGTCCACAGGGGGCGATGTCGAGCGGTGCCGACCTTACGGTTTCGTGTGCCGGCGTTCGCCCTTCGGCGGGCCTGGCAGCCGCGGAACTCGTTTCCAGCGTTACCGCACCAGACCGCCGACGCCATCGATGACTTTATCCCAATCGTCCACATCGCGATCCTTTGGCGCGATCATGATGTGCTGAACCCCGATCGCCGCGAAGCCATCGATCTCGGCACGCAGGGCGCCGGCGATCGAGGCCATCCCAGTGCACCCGCATCGAGATGGTGAAGTCCGCCCCGGGTCGTGCCTCGCGCAGCCTTTTCACGATGCGGCGCGGCCTGCGCGGGCGTGTGGCCCGAGCCATGCCAGCCATCGGCGACCCGGATCGTGCGTCGCAACGCGGCATCGGAACTGCCGCCCAACCACAGCGGGATCGGGCTGATCGGCATCGGGGTCATGGTCATGCCCTCGATCACCGCCGGAATGTATGCGGCTTTCGAACGTCACCGGGTCCTGCGTCCACACCGCCCGCATCATCGCCAGTCCCTCATCGAGGCGGCGGCCTCGTTCCTCGAACGGCACGCCCAGGGCGGCGAATTCCGGCTTGAGCCAGCCCCACGCCGGCGCCCAGGATCAGCCGTCCCTCGGAGAGGTTGTGCAGCGTGGCGAGTTCTTTCGCGAGCGGCAGCGGATGGCGCATCGGCAGCACCAGCACGCTGGTGCCCAGCCGGACGCGCCGCGTAACGGCCGCGACCCAGGTCAGGCGACAGCACCGGATCGAAGAACAGCGGCGAGCGGGGGAATTGGTCGCGCGGCACAATGATGTGCTCGCTGACCCAGACGTCATCGAGGCCCAGTTCCTCGGCCTTGACGGCGAAGCGGCGGAGCAGCGCCGGCGTCGCCTGTTCGCCGGCATGAGGCAAATGAATGCCATATCGCATCGTCGATACCTCCCGTTGGCCGCGGACAGTAGCCGGTCCAGGCGAAGCCACGATAGTCAGCAGGTGCGCATCAGCAGATACGGGGCAGTTGCTCGCCACTCAGCATATCCAGCGCCCGTGTCGCACCGATCAGGCCATCGAGCAGGACGGCTCCGCCGGCGTTCGCGGTCACCCTGCCGATGATCGCGGCACCGGTCCCGCCGGGAGCATCGCGCAGCACCGCGAGCGCCTGCCCCGCGGCGTCGGCCGGCACGAACGCCACGAAGCGGCCCTCATTGGCGACGTAAAGCGGATCGAGACCCAAAAGCTCGCACGCGCCGCGCACCGGATCGGAAATCGCGATCGATGATTCATCGATGCGAATTTCCAGGCCGGCGGCGCGGGCGATTTCGATCAGCGTCGTGGCCAGGCCGCCCCGCGTTGGATCGCGCAAACAATGCAACGGGATTCCCGCGTCGATGAGCCGCATCACGGGCCCGGCGAGCGGCGCGCAATCGCTTTCGATCGCGCCCTCGAAGCCAAACCCCTCGCGCGCCGCCATGACGGCGATCCCGTGGCGGCCGATATCGCCACTCAGCAACACGGCATCGCCGGGCCGCACGCGCCGGGGCGTCAATGCCTCGGCGGCACGCGGAGCGCCGACGCCCGCGGTGTTGATGTAAAGTCCATCGCCCTTGCCGCGCTCGACAACCTTGGTGTCGCCGGTGACCAGGCGCACTTCCGCGGCATCGGCGGCCGCGCGCATCGACGCCACCACGCGATGCAGCACGGCGATCGGCAATCCCTCCTCGAGGATCAACCCAACACTGAGATACAGCGGCCGCGCGCCGCACATCGCCAGGTCGTTGACCGTGCCGTTGACCGCCAGCGCGCCGATGTCGCCACCCGGAAAGAACAGCGGCCGCACGACGTAGGAATCGGTCGTAAACGCGAGCCGCGCGCCCCCGGTGTCGAGGACCGCGCCATCATGGGTAAAGTCATCTTCCGATGTCGCGAACGCCGGGCGAATGATCTGGTCGATAAGCCGGTGCATCAGCGAACCGCCGCCGCCGTGCGCCAGTTCGATGACGTCATGGCCCACGTCGGGGATCGGGCAGAAGAAGCCGCCCGTCATGCCGGGACCACGACCGGCCGGCGGTAGCGGTAATAGGCGGCGCAGGCACCCTCCGACGACACCATCGTGGCGCCGAGCGGCCGTTCCGGCGTGCAGCGTGTGCCAAACGCGGGACAGTCCGCCGGCTTGCGGATGCCACGGAGCACTTCGCCTGACAGGCATTCGGTCGGGCGTTCCGGCGTATCGGTCGCGTAACCAAATCGCCGCGCCGCGTCGAAGCGCTCATATTCCGGCGCGAGGCCAAAGCCGCTTTCGGGAATTTCGCCCATGCCGCGCCAGCGTTGCGCGCGGACCTTGAACACGCGGCGCAGCAGGTCCCGCGCGGTGCGGTTGCCCTCCTGCCGCACCAGGCGGCTGTACGCGTTCTCCACCTCGGCACGGCCTTCCTCAAGCTGGCGGATGCACTGATACAGGCCTTGCAGCAGATCGATCGGTTCGAACCCGGTCACGACAATGGGCACGCCGAACCGACGGACGATCGGCTCGTACTGCCAGTACCCCATGACGGTGCAGACGTGGCCCGCCGCCAGGAACCCTTGCACCGGATTGTCGGGCGCGCCGAGCAACGCCTCGATCGCCGGCGGCACCAACACGTGCGACACCAGCAACGAGAAATTCTCGATCCCGTCCCGCGCCGCCTGCGCCACCGTCATCGCGGTCGCCGGAGCGGTCGTTTCGAAACCGATCGCGAAGAACACCACCTGGCGGTCCGGCGTTTCGCGCGCGATCGTCAGCGCGTCGAGGGGCGAATACACCATCCGAACATCCGCCCCGCGCGCCCGCGCCGCGAGCAGGCTGCCCTCATGCCCAGGCACCCGCAGCATGTCACCGAAGGAGCAAAAGATGACGTTGGGATCAGCGGCGATCGCCACCGCCGCATCGATACTCTCCGCCGGCGTTACGCAAACCGGGCATCCTGGGCCGTGCAGCAACGTCACGCCCGCCGGCAGCATCCGATCAATGCCGTGCCGCACGATCGAGTGGGTCTGACCGCCACAGATTTCCATCAGCGTCCACGGCCGCGTGGTGATGCGCGCGATCGCCTCGACATACGCGCGAGCCCGAGCCGGGTCGCGGAACTCGTCGACATACTTCACGACACTTCCTCCGCGTCCATTTCCGCCAGATAATCGAGCGTCTTGCGCGCTTCCTCGGCGTCGATGATCGCGATGGCGAATCCCGCGTGAACCAAGACGTAATCGCCGACCACCGCTTCCGGCGCATACGCCAGGTTGATCAGCTTGACGATGCCGCCGAACGCGACGCGGCCCTGCCGCGTCAGTTCATCATCGCCTTCGATGCTCAGAACCTCGCCGGGGATCGCAAGGCACATCAGGCAGTTTCCTCGATCAACGGGCGCGCCGCGAAAACGGCCTGACCGACCGCCAACCCGCCATCGTTCGGCGGAATGGCGTGGTGGAAATACGGAGCAAACCCCGCGGCGCACAGCAAATCAACCGTTCGCTCGGTCAACCTGGTGTTCTGAAAACAGCCGCCGGTCAGGACCACGCGGCGCCGGCCAACGCGCCTGGCAACCGCGACGACCGCCTCACTCAACCCATCGTGCAGCGCGGCGGCCAGCGGTTCCGCCGCCGCGCCCCGCTGACGCTCATGGATCAGCGTGGCGATCGGCGGCACCCAGTCCACGACCATCGAAGCCGCCGTCCCACGCACAATGAACGGCGGCAGCGATGCGATCTCACGCGCCCGGCCGGCGGCGAACTCCAAAGCCATCGCGGCTTCACCCTCGAAGCTGCTCACCTGGCAAAATCCCAGCAACGCGGAAACCGCGTCGAACAACCGCCCGGCGCTGGAGGTGAACGGCGCGTTGACGCCACGCCGCAGCATCGTCGCCAGGACCTCGCGGTCCGGCGCGGTGAACGTCGCGACCGGTGCCAGTTCCGTGTTGCTCAGCGCGTCCTCGCCCCGCAGCGCGTGCAGCAATCCGAGCGCGGCACGCCGCGGTTCGCGCACCGCCGCCTCGCCGCCGGGCAAGCGGAACGGCCGCAGGTGCGCGACACGGCGGAAGTGCTCGGCATCGACCGTCAGGAATTCTCCGCCCCAGATCGTCCCGTCGCGCCCATCGCCGGTGCCATCCCAGGAGACACCCAGCACCGGCCCATCCAGGCCGTTGTCCACCATGCACGCCAGCACATGCGCGAGATGATGTGGCACGTGCGCGACCGGCAATCCGGTCGCCAATGCGAAATGGGTGCTGTGGTAGTCCGGATGCGTGTCGCAGGCCACGACCGCCGGAGCGATCCCGTGCAGCGCGGGCAACTCCGCCGCCATCGCGGCGAACGCCTCCCGCGTGCGCGCGGCGCTCAGGTCGCCGATATGCGGGCCGAGGAATACCTGCCCGCGCGGATCCGGTCGCCACCGCGTTCTTCTGCTGCCCGCCCAGAGCGAGCACCGGCGTGGTCAGCGTATCATGCCGGATCGGCATCGGCGCGTAGCCGCGGGCGCGGCGCAGGATGACCGCCTGGCCGGCCATGACCCGCACCACGGAGTCGTCGATCGGCCGGCGGATCGGGCGATCGTGCACCAGGAAACAATCGGCGATCACCGCCCAGACGGTCCAAAGCGCCTCGGCCTCATCGGTGACGATCGGCTCGTCGCCGAGGTTGCCGCTGGTCGCGACGAGCGGACCCGCCATTTCGCGCAGCAGCAAATGATGGAGCGGCGTGTAAGGCAGCATCACACCAAGGAGCGGATTGTCCGGCGCGACGGCGACGGCGACTCCCGGGTTATAGGCGCGCGCGCGGAGCGACACGATCGGCGCTTCGGACGAAACCAGCAGGCGGCGTTCGGTCTCCCCGACATGTGTCAGACCTTGCGCGGCCTCCAGCGTCGCGACCATCACCGCGAACGGTTTGTGGGGACGCCGTTTCCGTTGCCGCAACCGGAGCACCGCCGCCTCGTTGCCCGCGTCAACCAGCAGTTGGAAACCACCCAGACCCTT